>NZ_CANNCR010000013.1 GCF_947503125.1 uncultured Metabacillus sp. | reverse complement strand
TGTCCTTATTATCAAAAGAAGCTAAATGGCATGTCTTCGAAAGAAAAGAGCCAGTTTAAGAAAGACCCTCAAGCCTTTAAGCTAAGATACATTTTCCGGCAGTTTCGTATAGATTTTCAGCCATTGTCTAAATCTTCTCCCAAGAAACCGAAGGTTGACCTAGCCAGGCTTTATGTTTCGCCACATACATTGGGGCTCATTTTAACTTATCACGTCAACTATGGCCTTTCGGCCCGTAAAACAGCTGCCCTTATGAAAGATGTTCATGGAGTATCGATTTCGCATCAAAGCATTTTGAACTACGAGAATGCCGTAGCTCTTTACCTCAAGCCTTACGTTGATAACTATCCTTACGAACTATCAGATCAGTTCTGTGGAGACGAAACCTATATCAGGGTGAATGGGCGTTGGCACTACTTGTTCTTCTTCTTTGATGCCGTAAAAAAGATAATTCTGTCTTACCCCGTATCACCTAATCGGGATACTGGGACAGCAATCCGTGCCATTGATGATGTCTTAATAAAGCTCAAAAAGATACCCGAAGACCTAACATTTGTGGTGGACGGCAATCCAATTTATCTTTTAGCACAGCACTTTTTTGCCCAACATGACATTCACTTCGATATCACACAAGTGATTGGGCTTACCAATGAGGATCCAGTGTCAAAAGAGTTCAGACCACTCAAACAAGTGATAGAAAGGCTTAATCGCACATTTAAAGGCAATTATCGCTCTACACACGGGTTTGGTTCTGAACATGGCTCCGTGTCTTTTGTGACCTTGTTTGTGGCTTACTTTAACTTTTTACGGCCACATGCGGCTCTAGAAGGTAAGGTGCCTGTGCTCAATCCTGAGTTACTGCAGCTCCCAAATATGCCAGCAAGATGGTCCAAACTTATTGGTTTGGCACAAAAATGGCTTATTGAACAATCAGCCTAACTTTTTGTTTGGCAGAGCCCTTGAGCAAAACAGCAATCGGCGAAGCGAACTCTTGACAAACCGAACTTGCCAATGGTTTAAAATGGAAATAACCAAGGGCTATTTAGCATACCTTCTTTTTGTCCCCGTCGCCCTTGTTAAACAGACCGTAAACCATTGGCGTGTTTGTCAAGAGCGATTGTGTGGCCTTTCCACCAAATAAATGGAAAAGCGACTACCCACCTATTGAGTTTTCATAGAACTTTTGACACTACCATATTGTCCCAATAAAGTATAGCATAATAGCTTATTTGGAACAGTGATTCTGCTAAAAAAAGATTGACAATCACCGAAAATGGCGGTTATCAATCTTTTCTAAAACTAGCCTATAATTATTCTTTCCTTTGGATAATGGTAATTGTCCTTTTTTCGTTCCTTTGTTCCTAATAAATACAAAAAGGTAAGTATTCCAACCCTTCCAATAAACATTAATATCATAATAACGATCTTTCCTGCTGTGCTAAGATCTGCAGTAATTCCCATTGAAAGTCCAGTTGTTCCAAAGGCTGAACAAACCTCAAACAAAATTTTCGTAAATGAAAATGGTTCTGTAATCGATAAGATGACAACTGCCAAAAAACAAATTAAGAAAGCAAACATTGTCACAACAACCGATTTCATTAAATCCTCCTCATGAAGTTCCCGTTTAAAAATTTTAATGGATTTATTTCCTCTGGCAAAATGAAAAAGGAACAAGAGATTTAATGCAAAGGTTGTCGTGCGGATTCCTCCTCCAACTGAACTCGGAGAAGCGCCAATAAACATTAATGCACACATAATAAGGATGGTTGTTTCTTTGAACATACTTACATCCATTGTTGCTAACCCGGCGCTTCTGGTCGCGGTGGATTGAAACAATGAATAGAAAAACGTTTCATGCCAATTCATCCCTTTAAAAAAATAGGCATATTCCAAACATGCAATGGCAACTGTACCACCGATAACTAAAGAGAAGAAAGTAATCGATGTTATTTTTGTGAATAATGAAAATCTGTAACGCTTTTGTTTATTGAACAAAAAATCCTTTACTTCAATTAAAACCGGAAATCCAATTGCCCCAAGGATAATTAGAATAATGACAATAAATTGAATAAAGTAATCATTAGCAAAAGGAATCATTGACTGCCCGGTAATATCAAAGCCGGCATTTGTTGT
The DNA here is from genome assembly GCF_947503125.1 of uncultured Metabacillus sp. Lineage (GTDB taxonomy): Bacteria > Bacillota > Bacilli > Bacillales > Bacillaceae > Metabacillus. The sequence continues at coordinate 105,432 of NZ_CANNCR010000013.1, read as the reverse complement.
TGCACTAACAGAGGTAAAAATACCGTGCAAAAATGCATCCTGCCATGTATCAAAATAATTCAGAAAGTAGACTCCTAATATCAGTCCGCCAGTTAGTTCAATCAGAAGGATTAAAATAATTATCTCCTTAATTAATTTAACAATCCCAGATAAATTTTGCTGATTTTGGTCAGCCATGATCAATTGTCGTTCTTTCAAACCAATTTTTTTCCCCATAATTAACCATACGAACGTACCGAGAGACATGACACCGATCCCTCCGAACTGGAGAACAAATATAAGAATAAAAATGCCTGTTACACTAAATGTTTCAGCTGGTGAAATGGAGGTTAATCCGGTTACACTTACTGCACTTACCGCAGTAAACAGCCCATCAATAAATGTCCATTCCACCCCAGGCTTATGTGCGACGGGCAAGCTTAATAAAATGACTGAAACTGTAACTGCTATGAAGTAATAAGATACAATCAATTGTACGGGTGTTAATGCTTGCAGCCGAAGCTTCCATTTGTTCATTTCTCATTCATTCCTTACATTTCTTTCTAAACTTTAATAATGCCACATAATTTAACCATTCCCTTTATCTTAAAGAAAAAACACATAAATTTAAAGAGTTTTTAACTTTAAAGTTGGACGCCAAAATTAGATAAATAAGAGGGGTTTCACAAAACAAAAGGGTCAGACCTTCCTAAACACAATATATAGGAACTAAGCTGTCGAAAGCTCCATATATTGGTGCATGTAAGAGAGGTCAGACCCTTTTGAAAAAGTTATAATTATTTTGCCTCTAAACGCCTAATACGATCATCCAAATCAGGATGTGTAGAAAATAAGGACATCCCTTTTTTGCTATTAATTTTCAAGGTAGCTAATGAGGATTGCTCATCCCTAACACGTGAAGAATAGTGTTTCAATGCACGTAAGGCATGTATCATTTTATCCTTGCCCGCTAAGTCTGCCCCTCCACGGTCTGCGTGGTATTCTCTATATCTTGAAAAGGCGAAAACAACAAGGCTTCCTAGTATGGAAAAGACAAGTTGGAAAATAATCACGGCAATAAAATGAACAATTGGTGCAAGATCCTCCTTTGCAAACCTCGATACTGCCCAAGCAGCAATACGGGCCAGGAAGACCACAAATGTATTGACAATCCCTTGAAGCAATGTCATCGTCACCATATCTCCATTTGCAATATGTGCAACCTCATGGGCTACAACACCCTCTATGGCGTCATCATCCATTTCATTTAATAGACCGGTTGATACAGCAACAAGGGAACGACGTTTAGAAGGTCCTGTAGCAAATGCATTTACTTCTGGAGATTGATAAATTCCTACCTGCGGCATTTTTGATAATCCCGCTGCTCTTGATAATCGTTGAACTCTTTCCACTAAATCCCGTTCAAATGGTGAGAGTGATGATTTGGGATTTAACACCTTTACTCCCATCATCTTTTTCGCCATCCAACGGGACATGGCTAATGACATAAAAGAGCCTGTAAACCCAATTACTCCGCTAAAAATAAGCAGATTTACTAAGTCAATTTGACCGGTTACAGACTGATAAGGTGAAACATTTAATAATGATAAAACAAGCCCAATCGTTGTTAACACGAGAATATTAGCTAACAGAAAAAGAAAAATACGTTTGGCCATGGCAACCTCCATATTTCAAGTTCTTTTGAACTTATATTATAATAAAATTATAGAAACTCTTTCACTACATTTCAAGAAATATTCAGGATGTTTACAAAATGCTTCACATTGGAAGCTTCACGATTGTAATTATAAATTGATCGGGGTGTCACATCATGACCATTCAATTAACGCGTAAACAAATGACAAGGTTATTATATTCATTAAAGGGAGTGTCTACCCACCTTCCTATAGATATTGTAAAGCAAGCATTAGGTACTACGATGATAAATGAGATGGAAATTCCTTCATTTTTATCTAAATCGAACAAAAGGCGCAATAGCAATCAAGAATATGGACTATCTACAAATGAGATTGTCGCACTGGCAAATTTATGTGAGCTTACTTCACTCAAGTCAACATCGATTCAAAACTGGATTAAACGAGATGTTAAAGAATTGATTGGGACACCAGAGCTTGGTAAAAAATATTCAATTGATCAAGCGGCTATGCTATTAATTGTCAAAGACTTAAAAACAGTTTTCGAATTTGAAAAAATACGTAAGCTCTTAATTGTTGTTTTTAATACTTTATCAGATCGTAGTGATGACTTAATTAGTCCAATTACCTTTTATGAAATATATGCTGACGTCATCGATTCCATTGAAACCTTGCCTTCGTTAAGCTTAAATGATCAAAAGTTGGAAATAAGAATTGTTGATATAATAAATGCTATGTCAAAGCGGTTTTCTGAGCTTTCAGAACAAGAATGGTTAAAAATTAGAAATGTACTGGTCGTTACTGTTTTATCTGTTTTAGCTTCCCATTTCCAAACAAGGGCACAGGTATATTTAAATACCCATTTTGATGAACTAAACATTACCAGTATAGAAAATCTTCGCAAATGAAACCTTATGATTAAAGCTGAAAAATAAACGCAGAGATACAATTATCAGCTTTTTAATTCTAATAAGGAGTGAGTTTTTTTATGACTAGAAGCAGTAATAAGCTACTTGTTCCAGGGATCGAACAAGCTCTGGATCAAATTAAATATGAAATTGCAAATGAATTTGGTGTTCAATTAGGATCAGATACTGTTTCACGTGCGAATGGGTCTGTTGGCGGAGAAATTACAAAACGATTAGTAGCTCAGGCTCAATCACAATTGAACGGACAAAGAACCGAATAAAAAAATATGGCAAAAAGGCTGATTCCCCTAATCAGCCTTTTTTACTATATTTAGTCCGGACCATTTCTCATAATGATTAATCATCGTCATTATCATCGTCCCGGTCTTTTTTATTTTCTTTCTTTTGCTTTTTATCTCTATTTTCTTCTTTATTATTTTTGTTTTTCCAATTCTTCTCTTTTACATCGTCGCTATTATTTTGATCACGATTTTCTTTCCGATCATTTTCATCGTCCTGATTATCGTCTTCCTGGTCATCATTTTCGTCTTCCCAGTCATCATTTCCTTGTTTTCGATCTTTTTTTTCATTATTTTTTTGATTATTCCTGTTGTTACGATTTATGTTAACTTCTTTATGTGAAGGGTTCTCTTTCTTTGCATTTTTTATATCTTGTGTTTTATTAACATTTTTTTCATTATTTGTAATGACCGTGGCATCTTTTGAATTAGATAATTGGTTGTTTCCAGGTGTAGCTTGTTGGTTTGTTTCACTTATTGTTTGCTCTGCTGCAGCTTTCTTTTCATCTTGATTCTGTTTATCAATCTGCTCACCACTGCTTTCAATAGGAGCTTTTTCTTTCTCAATCAGCTCTAGGTATTTACCAGTAGATATTCCTTGTTGTTGAGCCTTTTCTCTCGTATCAATGTCAGATTCAATTGCTTTCACTTCAATTTCGTTATGTTCAAAGGAGGTGCGGATCTCTTCAATATTTTCTGATAGTTTTGTATTACTTTTACTAACCTCATTCTTTATAACTGTAGTAATTACAATTTCTTTGCCTGGATAAACGTAGCCCTTTTCCTTAGATTCTGCTACGATAGAATCAACCACTAACTGAAAATGTTTGTTTTCCCACTCAGGAAGCTGGTCAATAAGCATTTCGGCTTCTTTATTTAATGGTTCTAGTGAAATAACCTTTAAGTTATCATCAATAGCCATTTCAAAGCTGGGATTAATATCAATTGACATATAGGCATAAACTTTATCCTGATTAAAAAAAGGGATAAAACTGATCATAAATAACATGATTGCCAAAACAGATAAAGTGCCTATCCTTACCTTACGAGATTGAAAATATGCCAATAGATTTCGTTGTTTCATTATTGATACTCTCGTAGCTGCCTCTTCACGTTTATCCATTAGAGGGAAAAAAGAAATTTCTTCTCCAATTTCGTAATTACCCTCTTTATTGCTAGCTTTTAAAAATTGCCCATCTGGGGTAAGTAGTGTAACAAAGTCATCATTATATTCTACGACGACCCCTCTTTTCATGAATGTAACACCCCTTTAATATATTCTTTTAAATAGACAAATTCCCCTGACATTATGATAGCCATTGCAATAATGTATTTTCTATTTCTCTCAATTGTTTTTCGACTTACTGCAACCTTCGCTTCAAGTTGTTTTACAGGAAGCTGTCTTTTTTGGAAAAGAAATTCCCTTAATTCGTCATCTTCTACTAATTTGGTCGCAACTAAAATGGCATTTTGTCTTGCATCAAAATGCTTTGGAGATTGTTCGACAATTTCAGCAAATGTTAGTTTAAAATCTTTTAAGCAATGCTGAAAATAGGCAATCTCTTCTCTGCGATGCTCCTGCTCAATCAATTTCGTATATTCATCAATTGATAAATCAGATTCAATTTTACTTTGAGAGAATTCACCCTCTTCATGCTCCTGCAGTTCAAAATTGACTGTGTAAGGATGACGAACTTCTTTACGAATATAATCGATTACCTTACGTTTAATGACCAATTCAGCAAAAGCAAACAATGAACTGCCTTTATCTGTTGAATATTTTTCAATAGCATCATTAAATGCAATTAGACCTATACTAAATTCATCATCATTTTCATTTATATATCGTTTACAAACGGATGAAACCGTCTTTGCAACAAATGGTTTATATTGTTCTATTAATTGATTTTGTAACTCTTTATCACCTTGTTGAATCAAAAGAACGGTATCTTCTAGTGTACGTTTTTTCTTACCTAGTCCAAACAAAAGGCTAAGCATTGAGGTTCACCTCTGTTTCCCCTATATTACTTTGTTTATCATAGCTAAATTACATAGGGTTCGCAAAGGAAGAAATATGAAAATACCTTTCTAGTTTTCTACAGAATGAAGACAATTATTACAAAACTTCATACTTTATACCTATGGTATAAAAATAGAACAACATTCTTCAACTTTTCAAATAAATTTATTTTATAGTCTAATCGAACGAAAGATCGAACATAAAAAAATGGAAATATAAAAATTTCATATCTAAAAAACCTTACTCTAATCGTATATTTTCACTGTTTCATTTACCATCTCCTTTTTTATCCCCCCAATAAATTTTCCTTTTCACTACATTGTTTCGAATCAATTTGTTTTATTAAGGGTGTATAATCAAAAAAAGTGAAACGTAAGAATTTATACCTATTTTCTGTTACGAATTTGACATAAAACTTATCGTTTTTACATAAATCGAGTCATTTTTTTATCATTTCTGTTCATATAAGTAACTTTGCTCAGGGAACCGAGATGCTCCTGCTAAAAAAATCAGTATACCATGAACATTTTAATCCATTAAGTTCTAGTATCCCAGTCATCCTACATATTCTGTAAACAGACAACCCTTGTTTATTGGATAGGAGGATGATGAAATGGATTGGCTTCAAGCCATTATTCTAGGGATCATACAAGGACTCACTGAGTTCATTCCCATAAGTAGTACCGGTCATCTCTATCTAGGACGAAAACTTTTCGGGCTAGAGGAAGCAGGTCTATATCTCGATACAATGCTCCATATTGGTACCCTTATTGCCTTAGTTGTTTTCTACAAAGATATCCTAATCAATTTATTGAAAAAACCATTTAGCAGGCCAACAGCATTACTTATTGTTGGAACAATCCCTGCAGTGATCGCAGGTGTTTTATTTAGTGATTTCTTTGATGAAATTTCAAAAACAGGTGTGACAATTGGTTGGGAATTTCTATTAACAGGCATCTTTTTATGGTTCGCCGATTCAATAAAAAATGGAGCGAAGAAAATAGACGACATTTCCCTTTTTGACTCCTTTTTTATCGGAAGCTTTCAAGCATTTGCTATTTTTCCAGCGATTTCAAGATCTGGTATGACAATCGTTGGTGCACTAATTCGGAAAATGGACAAAGAGGCAGCCGCCTATTTCTCCTTTTTACTTTCAATACCTGCAATATGTGGCGGAGTAATTTTTCAGTTGAAGGATGTCTTTTCAGGCGATGTCCCACAAATTAGCTTGTTGTCGATGCTTGTTGCAACCCTAGCTTCTGCGTTTTTTGGTTATCTTGCCGTAAAATTCATGATCTCATTTGTTAAGCGGCAATCCTTAAAAATATTTGCAGTATATGTTTGGGTACTTGGCACTCTCATTATTACCTTGCAGCTGTTAGGCATTTTTTAATTAGGCAATTTATAAGGGTCATCCCCTACTTTATATGAAGCTTTACTAGTTAAGCTTCTATATTGTGTGTAGGGAAAGACCCTTCATTTTTAATACCGGAATTTTTTGGTATCTATTACTACACATGAAAAAGCCTTAAGAAACTTATCCTAAATATAACTAGTCAATGGAGAGGAAGGAAATCTATGCATACGATGTGGAAAGGTTCAATCAGTTTTGGGCTCGTCAATATTCCGGTTAAACTTTATGCAGCAACAGAAGATAAAGACATTAAGCTCCGAACCCTTCATAAAAAATGCCATACACCGATCCAATATGAAAAAAAATGCCCAAACTGTGACGAAGAAATCAACAACGATGAAATTGTCAAGGGTTATGAATATGTAAAAGGAAAATATGTTGTTCTTACAGATGCAGAGCTTAAAGAATTAAAAGACGAGCATGAAGATAAAACCGTTGAAATTATTGATTTTGTAAAAATGGAGGAAATTGATCCGATTTATTTTAACCGTTCTTACTATATTGGACCTGGAGAAAATGGTGGAAAAGCTTACGGCTTACTTCGAGAGGCCCTGAATAAATCCGGTAAAATCGGGATTGCTCAAATGACTATTCGTTCAAAGCAACAGCTTGCTATGGTTCGTGTTTATCAAAACTGCATCGTAATGGAAACCGTTCATTACCCTGATGAAGTAAGAAATGTAAAAGAAGTACCTAGTGTTCCAGAGCAGGTCGAAGTCGGCGCTAAAGAACTTGAAACAGCCATCATGTTAATTGACCAGTTAACAACCACGTTTGATCCTGAAAAATACAAAGATGATTATCGTCTTGCCCTTCAAGATTTGATTGAACAAAAGGTTAACCAAAATGAAGGCAAAACGCCAACTGAAACAACACCAAGACAAAATGTAGTCGATTTAATGAGTGCACTACAAGCAAGTATTGAAAAAACGAAAAAGCCTCAAGGAAAAACAAAAGCTAAACCAAAAGCTCAACCGGCTAAAGCTGCAGGAGAAAACACTGGAACTATTCAGCCTCCTCCTAGTACAACAGGCAAAAAGACAAAAACAGTTCGGAAGAAAGCTTAGAAACTTTCAACTAAAAAAAGCGCAAGGCGCTTAGCATTCGGCGACAAGCATAAGGCGAACAGGAATAGAAGGTGTTCTTTACCTTCAATTCCTGTTTGACTAGACCCAAGAGGCAGTTAAAAACTAGGGCGGCCTTATCTCTTAACTGCACTTGCACGTCCTGTGCTTCGCCGATGGCGCCTGGAGCTAGATTCAGAAACGCAAGCTATGTTAAGAAAATATATAATTTTTTTCTGATATTATTAAAAAGAGGCTGTCCCTAGGTAATCACCATATGGGGACAGCCACATGTTTTTGCTAGGGAAACCTTCAGTCATCGGATCCTATTCAGCTTTCGTTAACCATTTTGCAGCCTCAAGTAATGATGCGAATTGGTAATCTGCTTCCCCTTCCTCCTCACCAATTAAGATCGTTTTTGTACCTGCTTGTTTTCCTGCCATAATGTCTACATCTCGATCACCGATCATAATGCTTTCGCTTAAATTGACATCATGCTTTTCAGCAAGCCTGCGGAGCATCTCCGGCTCAGGTTTTCTACAAACACAGCCAGCGTGAGGTTTATGCGGACAGTAAATAATATCGTCAATTTTACCCCCATGCCTGCCAATATCCTGTTTCATTTTTTCATGAATCTTCCATAACATTTCTTCCTTCATATACCCGAGTCCTATTCCACCTTGATTTGTCACAACAAATACGAAAAATCCTGCCTTATTTAATAGCTTAATGCCTTCACCAACGCCATCTAGTAAATGCATTTGTTCCGGTTTATTGACAAACTTGACTCGCTTACTTAAAACCTCATTTATAACTCCATCACGATCGAGAAAAACAGCTTTATTCAAAATTATCGCCATCCTTTCATGATTTATTGAAGAACTGTCCATATTACAAATAAGACATAATTTAAGGGTGAAGTACATGAAACCAATGCTGCCAATATTACATAGTGAAATCCCTGAGGGTGCCGATTGGGTATATGAAACCAAATATGACGGTTTTCGCGCCCTACTATATATCACGAAACAAACCATTGAATTAATCAGCAGGAATGAAAAGTCTTTAAACGATACATTTCCTGAAATCATTATTGAAGTACGTGAGCTTCAGCAAAAGCTGGAACCCTTTTTACCATTAATACTCGACGGTGAAATTGTTTATCTTACATCTATGCATTTTTCTCATTTTGAACAATTGCAAATTAGAGGCCGTTTAAAAAACAAAGAAAAAATTAACGAAGCTTCAAAGGAGTTTCCCTGTAAGTACTTAGCATTTGACCTTCTCGAAATCAACGGCAAGCCGCTTTTTAATCAACCATTAAAAGAGAGAAAAGAAAAGCTTCAAAAGCTGTTTCAAGCGACCCAACTTCCAACAACAGTTGCACCGGAACTTTCTAATCTTCTACAGTATGTTCCATATAGTAACCATTATGCAAAGGTTTGGGTAGAAATGAAGCTTGAGGATGGTGAAGGAATCATTGCTAAACAACTTAATAGCAAATGGGAGGTCGGCGTACGTACAAAGCAATGGATAAAAATAAAAAATTATAAGTATGCCTGCTTTTTTATCACAGGTTATGATAAGAAAAACGGCTATTTTCATGTAGGAGTATTTAAAGGAGAGGACATCATCCAAGCAGGAATCTTTTCTCATGGAATTTCAAGTGAAGAGCGAGAGGCATTAATAAAAATAATCAAAGATAATAAATCCAGTGAAACTCCTTCCTTTGTTGAGATTACTCCAAGCATTGTTGTTGAGATTCAATTTTTATCTTTATATAAAGGCCAATTACGGGAACCATCTTTTCTTTCTTTCCGTTTTGATAAAGGGTTTGAGGAATGCACCTGGGATCAGCTTTTATTAGCCACTGCTCCCATTCATGAAGAGGTTGTGTTTACTCATCCTGATAAACCACTATGGGAAACAATGGATGTGACAAAAGAACAGTTTTTAAGTTATCTATACCAGCTATCACCTTTTATGCTTCCATTTTTAAAAAATCGTTATTTAACAACAATCCGCTTCCCGCACGGAATGTTTGGTGAAGCCTTTTATCAGAAAAACAAGCCTGATTATGCACCAAGTTTTATCGAATCAAAAAAACATGAAAACATTGACTACATTATTTGCAATGACTTATCTACTTTGCTATGGCTTGGGAATCAGCTGGCTTTTGAATTTCATACTCCATTTCAAACAATTGATTCGAATCATCCTATAGAAATAGTTTTTGATCTCGACCCGCCGTCTAAGGAGTATTTTCACCTCGCCATTAAAGCAGCAACCGAAATGAAAAAGATTTTTGACCATTTCGGGTTAAAATCATATCCAAAGCTCTCAGGAAATAAAGGCTTACAAATTCATATACCCATTTCAAAGGATTCACTTAGCTATGATGAAACTCGGATTTTCACTTCATTTATTGCTGAGTTTCTTGTCACAAGCTTTCCTGATGACTTTACAATCGAACGAATGAAAAAAAATCGGGGGAACCGGCTATATGTTGATTACATTCAACATGCAGAAGGGAAAACGATCGTTGCCCCTTATTCCCTCCGCGGTAAAAAAGAGGGGGCCTATGTTGCTGCACCATTGCTTTGGGAAGAAGTAAATGCAGAGTTGTCCGTAAAAGATTTTACAATGGATAATGTCATTAGCCGCTCAAAGACAATAGGCTGTCCTTTTCATGACTATTTCACTTCCCCGCAAGATGAGACATTGAGGACATTAATAAAGGGTCTGACTTCAAAGTAAACCGCTCAGACCCTCATACAGTTTTCATTTTTGATAAGATAATAATCTGTTTAATCTGTTTGCAATATTGCTATTAAAATCTAATCAAGAAGCCGTCACTAAAAACAATTTGAGACAGCTCCCTTTTTTATTTCAAAGAGAATTCTCCTTCATTCTTTTCTATCAGTCTACCTAAATAGCAAATGTTGACTATGAATACCCGCCTTTTTTAATAGCGCTTTCAATTCTTTTTGCTCTTCAGCAGTAAGGCCGGAAAATGCTCTGGCCATACGAATTGCGTGAATAGGATAAATCTCATCCAAATATGCTTGACCTTTATCCGTTAATTTTGCATAAACAGAACGTTTATCCTTAGGGTCTTGTTCCCTGTAAATAAATTCATTTTTTTCAAGCTTATCAATCACATATGTAACATTACCGCTTACTAATAATAGCCTTGAACCGATTTGTTGCAGCTTTTGTGGTCCTCTCGTAAAAAGTAATTCTAATACAGCAAATTCTGTCGGATTAAATCCATGTTCCTTGCTATCACGTATAGAATGCTCTGAGATGCTTTTGAAAGCCCTTGCAAAAACTCGAAACAAATCTAACGCATTTTGTAATTCTTCTTCCGTGTATGATCTCATTCCATCGCCCTCTTGTATTCAAAATTATTCAAGGATAAACTTTTTGTCATTAAAAACATTAAATATTTTTAGTGCAAATTTTATTTTACTATGAATTTCAAAATATTTGAAGGTTTTTAACTATAATAATTTAAATAAAAATATACTTTTTCTTTGCTGACAGCAAACTAGGGTGGTTCTGCTGCATTAATAAAGCTTAATCCCCCATACTTCATATAATGTATCCAAGAAAATCCCGTTTAACAAAGGAGTCGGATTTTCAATGGTTTCATTTATATTTTTTGCATCTTCCATTAAACGCTTTATCTCACACTCAAAAAATTCATGAAGTAATGTTATATTAGTAACCTTCTTCTCACCCATTCTTTTTTTGGCTAAGATCGATGCTATTTCAGCTTTAATAGAATGATGTAATGCCGTCTTCTCAACAAGTGTTGTAAAATCCACAGGCGGAAATTTCTTATATGTTTCAATCCATTTTGCCGCAAGCAGAGGTCTAAGTACATTTAAATAATGTTTAACCTCATTACTTACCATTTGTTTTTTAGCGTTTTTTTGAGCCATATGAAGATAATGATAGAAACATGCTCTCTGTGAGAAGACATCTTGTGTATGTTTTCTTAATTTTTCAACCGTCGAGAAAGGCTGCATATAGTGGTAACGACTATGTATATATTCTAAGACGGACGGATTAGATTTCCGGTATAATTTAAGACATTTTTGTAAATCCCAACCATTAACATCAAGCAAATTATTAACAGGTAATTCTATAACATCTTTTTGTCGATCAATGGTTAAATACCAACATGGGCGATGTATGTAAATAAAACGAACATCAAAATCACTGTTCTCATTTGAATATCCCCATGCCCGAGACCCCGCTTCACATGCATATATTATTTTAATATCCTTTTCTGCCTCAATCTGCTTAAGAATCTCGTGTATTTTTTCCTTCATGATCATCACCTGCTTTACTATACACTATTCTATCCTCATTTTTATTTTTCCTTCCAGAAATCCGGCATCTTTACCAACTACTAATAACAATACCTCTATCTCCAGTATGGCCATGATAGCCCAGATACATTTTTATTAATACTAAGTAAGGACAAAACCCTTTAAATTTTGTCCTCACTGTATAACCCGTATTTTACCAATTACTCCTTTGTAAAGGAAGCATGAACTAAAAGCAGTTTTCTCCAAAATCTAATTCATTTCTATTAGATGTTGATTTTTTACGTGTTACTTTAGGAACATTGTGATAAAAATAGTTATATTCATTCTTTAATTCAGTAAGTGTCATATTCGTCAAAACTTGTGAATCATATACACCGATTGCAAGTAATTTTTGAGAGTAATATTTTCTTTGCTCATCCAGAGCATTTTGCAACATTCTGCTCATGGCGATCATCTCCATCTTCTTATTTTCTACCTCTAACTTACCTTATAATTGTTAGCGAACGGTTAACTAAATGTTAAGATTTTCTTTCGAGTTATTAAGATTGTTTTAATTCGTTTAAACAGAAGAAATAATGTCGACACTAGTTTCAACATTTAAAAGGAGTTGAAACTAGTGTCTATAAGAGTAGTAGCAAAAGAGGATCAAAATAAAACGACAAAAATTTATTTTTTAAATTTAACAGAGCCAAAGCATCAGCAATTATATATGGCCATTTTTGATGGTACAATCATAAACACCCTGACGGTTTACAACCTTAAATCAAATATGTATGAAGATGTTACTTGTTTATTCTCACAACCTTTTTTACTTAGCCTTTCCCATCAACTTTTGAAGCAGCTAAAAAGCCCTCAAGCAAAAGCTTTATGATTATTTTTTCCTCTTGTATGCGTATCGGTTGCGAATTTGCGAATTAATCCCACCTAATTTTTCATTGTCATTTCCTCACCTTTATTATATATTTTAAGCGTAATGAAACCTAACACAATTCTAACACGAAATATTTCCTTGTTAGATTTTCTAACAAAAATAAGGCGAAATCTTACATGTAAAGTTACACTTGAAACAAGAAGTTTCTTTAACAAGGGGTGGAAGAATGAATCAGCAAGACCGCTCTTATAAGGATAAGAAGGTAATTTCAATTGGAACAGTTAGTGAATTAACCGGGCTCACCTTGAGACAAATACGTTATTATGAAGAACGTAAATTAATCGCTCCGTATCGGAATGATCGAGGTACTAGAAAATACTCGTTTAACGATATTGAGACATTGATGGATATTGCTAATAAGCGTGAGGACGGTGTACAAACGACTGAAATATTAAAGGAAATGAGGCTAAAAGAAAAACAGCGTGAAAGCGAGGCTGAAATAAAGAAAAAAATGCTTCAAGGTCAATTAAATGCTCAGTTTCGATTTGGCCGAGGCAGAAATTAACTTAATGCTGCAGCATTACACTCTCATTCGTGCTGCAGTGTTAACCCTTTCCTCTCAAAAGTTCTTCGCAAAGTATTTTCTTTCCTTAAAACCACAAAAATGAAACTCGCCTAAAATCCCATGACGATCTAGTAAAATTTACCGAAAGCTCATTTTCACATCTATTTTCAGGCAAACTTATTTTTTCACGTTTTTAATAAAACGTTTAACCACAAAATATATTATTCTTTCTTCCAACCAACTACAAAATGTAGTATTTTTTACTCAATTTTTTATAAAAATCAGAAAAAAAATACCTTAAAACCTTTACAACAGGAAAAAATATCCGATAATAGAAGTACTAGGACTTTTCCACCTAGTAAAGCCTAATGCAAGGTGGTTTAATTGAAATCAATTGATGCAGTTATCGAAGAATATCGAAAAAGAATGTTTATCATCGCAAAAGAAAACGGGATAGACTCGCATCGAACTTTAATTGCAAGCCAAAACCTAGATCTGCTGTTAAATATAAAAATGAGTGAAGATCAAAAAAACGTATTAGATAAAAAATATTAGTATGTTTAAATACACCTTTGAAATACTACTGTCAAAATAGGGTCTGACTCACAACATATTTGGGTCTGACCTTTTGTTTTGAACATTGGAATTGGATGTGAAGAAATGACGACTGAAATTATTTGGTTAAGTAAAGGCAAACCAAAAACCTTGCTTCATAAAGGAAGAGAATATCGATCAGGTATCTCAAAAGACCAAGTTGAAAGCTTCGAGGTCACTTTCGAGCGTGTTTCTGGTGATGATGTAGAAAACCACGAATTTCACGGTGGAGCTGATCGAGTTGTATGTTTATATCCATATGAACACTACGCTTTTTGGGAAAGCACCTATCAAACAACATTGCGAAAAGCTGCATTTGGTGAAAATCTTACTGCGAAAGGGATGATAGAAACCAATGTTTGTGTTGGTGATGTGTACAAAATAGGTGATGCCGTATTACAGGTTGCACAGGGCCGATTTCCATGTGCAACAATCAATAAACATACAAACATCAACACCATCCTTAATAAAATGATCGAATTGGGCTATACGGGCTTTTTCTTCCGTGTGCTTAAAGAAGGAACAATCACTGCCAAGTCGGACATTAAGCTGCTTGAAAAGCATCCTAAGCAAGTGTCGATTGCAAGCATTCACCATACATATTTTCATCAGCAAGATCTCTCGAAAATTGAAACAATTCTCTCTGTTGATGAACTTTCTCTTGAATGGAAAAAACGCTTAATAAAGCTGTATAATCAATTACTTTCAAAATAATAAGAAAAGCGCAAGCGCCTTGATCAGCCTAGGGGCTAGGCGGTGGAGCTGGATGTCGCAGTGCTTATCCACAGTTCAATGAATTTTATAATTTCCTAAACGACGAGAAATAGTTCAATATGATCAAATATTAAATTAATAGTTGACTACTTTTTTCTTTATGATATAGTTAAAACTGATTTTAATAGTATTTCCATATTCTACTAGGGGAGTCCATTAGCCTGGACTGAGAGAGGAACGCGTTTGAAGTTCTTTGACCCTTCGAACCTGATCTGGATGATACCAGCGTAGGGAAGTAGTAACAGTTGCTAAGGAGTTCTTCTCATATAAACACCTTACAATTATTACCTTCATTAATCGGGTTCTGATATTCAGAACCCGTTTTTTATTTACCTTCCGCTGTGATCTGAAAGAATTCTTGTTCATTTATTTTGAGGAGGAGAATTTATGAAGATTAACATCAAACAGCCATTCCCAGGAAGTAAAAAGGTTTATGTTCAAGGAAGCACCTCAGAAATTCAAGTACCAGTTAGAGAAATTTCTCAAGGAATCACAAAGAATTCATATGGCGAAGAAACAAATCCCCCAATCCAAGTGTATGATACTAGCGGTCCTTATACAGATGAAAATGCTCAAATCGATATCCGAAAAGGCTTGCCAAGAGTTAGAGAAAACTGGATTCTTGCTCGTAACGATGTTGAACGCTATGAAGGCCGTACCGTTAAGCCAGAGGATAACGGCTATAAGCTTGCAAGCAAACAATCCGATATCGAGATATTCCCTTCACAAGGTATTAATCCTTTAAGAGGGAAAGACGGGAAAAGAGTGACCCAGCTCCACTATGCACGCAATGGAATCATCACTCCAGAAATGGAGTTTATCGCAATTAGAGAGCAAATGGAAGCTGAATTTGTCCGCCAAGAGGTTGCTGCAGGACGAGCAATAATTCCTGCAAATATCAACCACCCAGAAAGCGAACCAATGATTATCGGGAAGAATTTCCACGTGAAAATTAATGCGAATATTGGAAATTCTGCTGTCTCCTCTTCCATTGAAGAAGAAGTAGAAAAAATGACATGGGCAACTCGCTGGGGAGCAGATACGATTATGGACTTATCAACCGGGAAGGACATTCACACAACAAGAGAATGGATCATTCGCAACTCTCCTGTACCTGTAGGGACTGTCCCTATTTACCAAGCTTTAGAAAAAGTAAATGGCATTGCCGAAGATTTAACATGGGAAGTTTATCGTGATACATTGATTGAACAAGCTGAACAAGGCGTTGATTATTTTACAATTCATGCTGGTGTTCTGTTAAGATATATCCCACTTACTGCCAAGCGTACAACAGGAATTGTTTCGAGAGGCGGTTCGATTTTGGCACAATGGTGTCTTGCCCACCACCAAGAAAATTTCTTATACACTCATTTTCATGAAATCTGCGAAATTCTATCAAAATATGATATTTCGATTTCACTTGGGGACGGTTTACGACCTGGTTCTATTGCTGATGCTAATGATGAAGCACAATTCGGTGAGCTTGAAACGTTAGGTGAATTAACGGAAATTGCTTGGAAATATGATGTTCAAGTCATGATCGAAGGACCTGGCCATGTCCCGATGCATTTAATTAAAGAAAATGTAGAAAAACAACAAGAAATTTGTAAAGAGGCTCCTTTCTATACGCTGGGACCTTTAACAACAGATATTGCTCCAGGCTATGATCATATTACATCAGCGATCGGCGCAGCAATGATTGGCTGGTTTGGCACAGCGATGCTTTGCTATGTAACACCAAAGGAACATCTTGGTTTACCAAACAAAGAGGATGTACGAGAAGGAGTTATCGCCTATAAAATCGCAGCACATGCTGCTGACTTAGCAAAAGGACATCCAGGAGCTCAAACACGTGATGATGCTTTATCAAAAGCACGCTTTGAGTTTAGATGGCATGATCAATTCAATCTTTCACTAGACCCTGAAAGAGCAAGAGAATACCATGATGAAACCTTGCCTGCCGAGGGGGCAAAAACCGCTCACTTCTGCTCAATGTGCGGTCCAAAATTTTGCTCTATGAGAATCTCACAAGATATTAGACAAATGTCAATTGAAGAGAATCTCTCAGTAGAAGAGATTAATAAAGGTATGCAAGAAAAGGCACAGGAATTCGTCGAAGGCGGCTCTGTGATTTATCGATAATAAAGATAGATAAGCTTCTTTTTTAAGCTGTTCTATTTTGTACTGAAACATTTTAATTAGTGAAAGAAACCACTAATTTATTTATGAGATAAATTCAATAAAAGCAGTGTGATTTTCTCATTTACATCCACTGCTTTTATTCATGATAGATTTACCGTTAATGAAAGGATCCTCCCCTACAATATCGGAGGTTTTCCAACTGAACCGATGATTGTGTTTCGGATAAAAGGCATCCATTTCTTCTTGCTCCCCTAAAGTAATTTTTAGAGGTTCATCAAAGTTAACATACGTCTCCCCTGCAAACATATGATAATGACTGCCATCAGGTAAAGGAATTGCTGGTCCTGTTTTTCCGTAAAAACGATGAAAATGCTTGTTATCATATGAAGTAACCCCTCGATACAGATGGAAATGCCGATCAAGACTATTACCATTTACAGGCCTTGTAAAACCAGTTATTGTGTGAAAATGTTTTTTACTAACAGTTGTTTTTGCGGTAAACAGATGGGCATGATGAGGTTTTACGGCACCTATAATAAAGTCCATTCAAATCCCTCCATTAAACAATCGTTCCAGTTAATTCTTTCTATGTTGGTAACAAGTTATTGGTAAGTTGTCTACTGAAGGTCTTTTTTCATGAAAAATCCCCCGAATAAAAAGGAAATATCCACAAATAATACCAACATAATCAATAACTTACAACTTGGAGGAAATTACATTGCGCTCGACCAATGATGTTACATCCGAAAAAACCTATATGGTCTCACCAAATAATGGGGAACCCTTTCAACCTGTTGCTGTCCCAACACCAAAGGAAGGAGCAATGATCGGCACGCTTTCCATTCCAAAACTAGAGCAAACCGTTTCAATCTTTCATGGCTCAAATGAAACCATCTTAAGAAAAGGAATTGGACATGTTAAAGGCACAGCATTGCCAGGAGAAGCAAGCAATTCTGTTTTAGCGGGACATAGAGATACCTTTTTTCGCAAATTAGAACAATTAGAACAAGGTGATAAACTGATTGTCCATAGATCTGAAGCGAAGTATCTATACAAAATCAATAAAATTCGTATTGTTGATAAAGATGACAGAACCGTCATTGTTCCCAAACCAAGAAGCACTTTAACATTAACAACCTGCTATCCTTTTACATTTATCGGTCCTGCCCCTCAACGCTACATTATTGAGGCTGAGCTTATCAAAAAGCCCCAAAAAGGCAACCATTCACATAAGAATTCTAAATTCGTTTCCGGTCCCAGGTCAAATTGAATGGGTCAGACCCCTCTACACTATATATTAGAATTAACATAGCGTTAAATCCAATATATGGGTGTTAGTTGGAGGAGGCTGACCCTTGTTGCTTTGCAGAGATTTTATTATTTCCCAAAAGAAGAAAGAAACTTCACTCGGTCTCCCATTGGCGGTATGTTTTGGTCGACTAACTCAACCTCTAAAACAGCTGGTCCACCATCTGCGCGAAGATATTCAATAAGAAACGGATTGATGTGATCTAATTGTTGGATTCGAGCGCTTCGAATACCAAATGCTTCTGCCATAGCAGAAATATTAACAGGCTCCTGTTCAAAACAAGAATGCGAACGCTGATATTGAAGATTATGACCATGATAGACCATCCCTAAACGGGCATTGTTCATTACAACAAATATGATTGGAAGCTGATACTCCTTTGCAGTCAATATCTCCATTCCATGCATAAAAAAGCAACCATCGCCAGTTATACATACAACATCACGCTCCGGCTCAGCAAGCTTGCTTCCTATTGCAGAACCAATCCCCGTTCCCATGGCTCCAAAATGAACATTGATATCAAACGTATGTGGTGCTTTTACATTCATATAATGGATGACATAGGACATAAATTCACCAATGTCAACAGTGTATCTTGTTGTCTCAGGCAGCAGCTTTTGCAAAGCACTTAATACATTTTGTGTATTAAATTCCTTCTGATCCTCATCTTCATGAATGGTTTCTTCTTTTGGAAAATAAAAATGTTTATCTGTCACTCGTTTTTTTACTTTTTCAATAATCGCAGTTAGACTAAGATCTGCATCACCAACAATCGGGAGATCCACTTGATACTTTCTATTAAATACAGACTGGTCAATGTCCAACTGAATAAAATAACGATTTTTTGTCAGATTACCATTCCAATTATTTGTTGCGGTTTCACCAAGACTTGAACCAATGACAAACAGTGTTTCTCCATATCCCTCATTAATTAACCTTGATGCTTGCTCATGACCCGCAAAACCAAATACTCCTTTAAATAACGGATGATCATCCCTGATTAGTCCTTTTGCTTGCGGAGTTGTGATAATAGGCATATTTACCAGCTCTGCTAATTCAAGCACTTCATCAACTGCATCCCTTGCACCTTGACCGACAAACATGATCCCATCCTTTTGGTTAATAAGTTGATCAACTGCTTTATGTATTGCAGCAAGATCAGGCTTATGTTTCATTACGTTCGGAAATGCGGGAATTTCTGCCTCCTCAATCAAATCAAGCTGAACATTAATAGGAATGGCAACATGAACTGGTCCTGGTACCCCGGTTAAAGCAATTTCAACCGCCTTCACAATCGTTTCCAATAGCTCTGCAGAATTCTTTACTGTTGCACTATATTTCGTTACAGACTCATAAATTGGTTGTGCGTTAAGTTCCTGTGATGCATTAAGACCATTTGTTTGAACTGGGACTGCACCCGTTATAAATAAGATTGGTAAATGCTCACGCATGGCATTTGTAGCACCTGTAACTAAGTTCGTTCCGCCTGGACCGCTGCAGCCAATACAAACACTTAAAGATTTTGAGTACTTTGCATAAGAGGCCGCCATATAGGAAGCGGCACCCTCATGTTTTGTCACAATCGGCGTAATTTCCGGTATATCATAGAGCTCATCAAAAAAGGCATTTACAGAACCAGCAGGAATCCCAAAGACATATTTTACTTCGCCATTTTTCAAATAATTAAGTACTGAACGTATTGCTTTCATTATTAACGCCTCCTGTTTAGATAGATTGAATTTCACATCTATATAAAACTATTAAAAATAGTTTGCTACTAAGTCATCAGGCTTAATTGGGCGTGAATAATAATACCCCTGTATACGATAGCAGTTATTTGAAGATAAGAATTCAATTTGCTCGATAGTCTCTACGCCTTCTGCGATGACATGGAGATTTAAATTATGGGCAAGCGTAATAATGGTATTAGTGATCGCTGCATTTTTAGGGTCATGACAAACTTCATTGATGAACGAACGATCAATCTTCAAGGTGTTTATCGGAAAATTTTTCAAATAACCTAAAGATGAATAGCCTGTGCCAAAATCATCAATTGATATTTTAATCCCTAATTCTTTTAATCTGGACATTTTATGAAGGGTCTCTTCCGTATTTTGGATAATTAAATTCTCGGTTAGCTCTAATTCTAAATAGTGAGGTGATAGCTCTATTTCTTCTATAATCTCTTTTACCATATTGACAAAATTAGGCTTGTTAAATTGTTGGGCTGACACATTTACTGATACCGTCATTTTAGGATATCCCTGCATTTGCCATTCTTTTATTTGCTTGCAAGCGTTTCTAAGCACCCACTCTCCAATTGGAACAATTAAACCAGTTTCCTCTGCTAGAGGGATAAATTCCCCTGGTGAAATCATCCCCTTTGTACGATGATCCCAGCGAAGCAGTGCTTCAACACCAAAAATCTGTTTATCTTTTATATCATATTGGGGCTGATAATAAATTTGCAGTTCATTTAAATCCAACGCTTTATATAAAGAATTTTCAAGTTTTACATGTTCAAGTGAGCGATAATCCATTGCAGTTGTGTAAAATTGATAGTCATTTCCAGCTAATTCCTTCGCTTTATACATAGCAGTATCAGCTTTTTTAATTAAATCCTCTGCATCCTCACCATCTTGGGGAAACATGCTAATCCCGATGCTGGTTTTCACAAAGACCTCATTCCCTTTTAAATCAAACGGGTCTTTAAAAGCAGCAATGACTTGTTCCGAAAACGTTCTTACTTCGTTCTCACATCGGACAATTGGCAGAATAATTGTAAACTCATCCCCTCCTTGACGAGAAACGGTACATCCTTTATAGGCACAAGCATTTAAACGCTCAGCTACCTTTTGAAGCAGAAGGTCACCATAACTGTGTCCTAACGTATCATTAATCGTTTTAAAACGATCCAAATCAAGAAATAAAACCGCCAGCTGCTCATTATGCAACTGCGCATAGGCCAAGCCCTGATTTAAACGATCATGTAATAAAAGACGATTAGGCAAATTTGTTAAACTATCATAATAAGCATGGTAGTTTATTTTTTCTTCCAGCTGTTTTCGAACGGTGATATCTTTAAAAGTAACAACATAACCAATTACTTGATTTTTTTCCTTAATCGAGGTAATAGCATACTCAGCAGGGAATTTTGTTTTGTCCTTGCGAATAAACGTTTCATCCGTATAAATGGTATCTTTTTCAGAGCTTTTTAGAAAGAAAGCCTGATTGAAATTTTCACTGGAATAAAAGGACCTATACGATTTTCCGATTAATTCTTCTGAACTATAGCCTAAAATCGTTTTGGCTGCAGGATTGCAAAACGTAATATACCCTTCTATATCCAACCCCACAATACCATCGCCAGCAGAATTTAAAATTAACTCTTTTTCGCGACTTAATCGTTGCAGTTCTCCTACTACATTCTCAAGCTCCTGATTTTTTTCAGTAAGCTCCATCGTCCGTTCCTTTATAATAAGCTCCTGTTTTTCCATATAAATGATATTTGATAACACTGCTGCAGTCGCTTCTACAATCGATTGTGCTAATTGGATATCAGCTTGTGGATAAACATGATTTTTTTCATCTAAATTTACGATAGCTAAAAGACCTAATATCTCTCCCATTGTAACGATTGGAAGCATAAGAACCCCTTTAATTCCAAACGTTCGACAAGCCTCATGATTTGGTCGAGGATCTGAACTGACATCTGGAACTAAAACAGCTTTTTTTGTTTTAATTACCTCTTGAAACAAACGATCTGTCGTTTGATCAATTCTAATGATTCTATGTGTCTTCTTCCATGCTTCTTCCGTCCAATCACTTTCCTTGCTCAAGCTTACCGGCTTCAATACTTTACCTGCAATCGGGTCCAATAAATGTGCCCCAATGTTTGTATTCTTTAATACCCTGCCAACATAATAGAAGCATTTATCAAGAACCTCATTCATGGTTGAACATAAGGAAAGCTCCCTTGTTACATCTAATAATAATTGTTTTTCTGAGATAAGGTTCTCTTTTCTCGTTAAATTTTTTGTGTTTTGTATGGCAACCGCAGCCATATTTACATACGCTTCTACTGATTGAATTTCAGCTTTTGTTAAATTCATATGAAAACCGTGATTAAATAAAAAAACGAGCCCGTACACCTCATCTTCATAATTAATCGGTAATACGAATAATGAATTGATTTTAAAAGTCTTTATTGGACCTGGGTCTGGCCTGGGATCTTTAAAGGTATCGGGAATATAAATGCTTTCTTTTGTTTCAAGAACCTCTTTCGCTAATAAGTCAGTTTCCGGATTTATGACCATCATGTTTAGAGTCTTGCCATTTATGACATCCGGTTTACCTACATAACCACGATATGTTCCATCTCCTTGAGGCAAATAAATCCCTACGGAATCACAGCGAAATATTTCATCAGAAATGGCAGTCACAACGTGTTCTAGCACTTCTCGCAACTCTAATTTTGTATTTATTAGCTTAGTAGTTTGAGCAAGACGTGAATATCTCGTGTGTTCTTCAATCATTCCTTCCCCTCCAACGGTATGTGAACTTTCTCCAAAAATATTTTAATAGGCTTTTCATCCTTCTTTGTCCAAGCAACCGACAAAATCATACAATTTTCCTTAAATTAAGCATATTATATAAGAACCAACAAAAAAAAGGTCCTAAGGACCAAATTTTCATTTTGATATAGGTTAAAAGTCATGTATATAAAGGGATATTTTTCCTAATGATGGTAAAACAAGATTTTCTCGTTTGTTTTTCAAAGAACACATTGAAAAAATAGTACATATCCTGTATAATTATTGACTGTTTATTGCAAAATTTACCTTTTAAATAAGTAGTAAACAAATGATTTACCATTTTAATAGAGTAAAAAGTACAAAGAAAGGAGTTTATCATGTTTTATCCATTACTCGAAAAAGATTCACGCACCCCTGCGGAATTAAAGGAGGAGTTAGAAGAATTAGAAATTCAGGTGTTTCGCCTGCAAGATAATCTAAAAGAAATTGCCAAAAAGAGCAAGGTACTAGGTGTTGACCATGCAAAAGATGATAAACTCGTTATTGTTTATACACCTGAAGACAGCCAATCTTGTAAAATTATGCTAAGTGATTGTGAAAGCTCCTACAATGGCCAATGGGATTTTTCTATCCATGCAACCTATACTGAAGACAACAAGATTCATATAGGTGATATAAAAGGTCCAGCGAATAGAGGCTATGGTTCCATTTGCATGGATTATTTAAAAGAGCTTGCAGTCGAACAAAATATTCCTGAGATAACAGGTGACATCGCAGAAAGAGATTGGGATCATGTTGATCGTCTCGTCCATTTTTACGAGAAGCATAACTTTGAAGTAGATATCGATTACCAGGATAAATCCGGTGAAATAAAATGGGTATGTGACAGATAATAAATGGATCATTTTGAATTAGTTTCGTCTTCAACTTATTCAAAATGATCTATTTTTATAGACTCATAACCCCCCTGTTATCTCTCCAATCAAAATAGTGCTATAATCAACAATGAGTTTGATCATTATAAAAAAAGCAGATTTTTTGAAACCTTTATCTCTTCTTTTCGTATTACATAAAGATACAGTATATTTAGGAGGAAATTACACCATGTTCAAAAAACTATTTTCTGCAATGCTTGTACTTACTTTGCTTTTCACACCGGTTAGCGGCTTTTTAATTGGTGATCAGGTGACAACTGTAAGTGCGAAAGGCTATAAATCTGGTAAAAAATCTTTTAATTCAAATTCTACCAATAGTCCTTCCCTTTTTAAAAAGGAAGATTCCCAGCAAAAATCATCTACAGCTACTAAAAGCAGTACAACCTCTAAGCCAAAGGCTGGAGGCATTATGAAGGGTTTATTTTTAGGTGGACTAGCAGGTCTATTACTTGGGGGATTGCTTAGTAATTTAGGTATTTTAGGTTCAATCATCGGCTTATTTGTCAATATATTTGCTATTGTTGCAATTATTTTTATTGTTCGTAAGCTATTTACCTTTTTCAAAAACAAACGCAAGCATGAGGATAAAACAGTATGGGGAAAATAAAAATAACTGAGCAGGACATTGTAAACGCACTTTGTTTACACATTGCCCACAAAAGACAAATCACACCTCAGGAAGTAGAAATCGAATTAATGTATGATGATGATTACGGATTTTCTGCTGAAGCCTATGTGAATGACCGCAAGCAAATTCTCATAACGGCAAATATCATTGAAGCGATACGATTTTGGCTTGATACCGTAATGAAGGTAGACCCCTTTTCAGCGGCTCTTGAGCTCGTGCTTGATGATGAAGAAGGCGTTATTGCTTATGTAAAATAATAAAAAAAGTGCAAGGTGCTAAGCATAAGGCGACAAGCATAAGGCAAATAGGAATTGAAAGTTCTTTATCATCAATTCCTATTTGGCTAGTCCCTAGAGCAAACGGGATTTTCCTTCCTTTTTAACATGTCATTTCTGATTGCACATAATAATACAGCAGTCTGGCGGTATTTTCCAATGAAGAGGCGTGGGTACGCTCAAATGCATGTGAAGCATCTATTCCTGGTCCAATTAGTCCGTGAACTATATCATGTCCGGCTCGAATGGCTGCTGAAGCGTCTGATCCATAATATGGGTAGATATCTATTTTATAATCGATATTGTTTTCTTTTGCAATCTGTACTAATTTTTTACGCAACGCATAATGATATGGTCCGCTAGCATCCTTTGCACAAATGGATACTGTGTATTCATCAGTTGCTTGCCCATCACCAATGGCCCCCATATCTACCGCTACATATTCAACCGTTTCGGGAGGAATATTTGAATTTCCGCCATAACCAATTTCTTCATTATTTGAAATTAGGAAATGAGTCGTATAAGGCAGAGTTACTTTTTCAGTTGAAATACGTTTCATCAGCTGCAGTAATAGTGCAACACTTGCTTTATCATCTAGATGGCGAGACTTAATAAATCCATTTGGTGTAACCTCTACTCTTGGATAGAACGAAATAAAATCTCCGACATCGATTCCAAGTTGACGAACATCCTCAGCATTCTGTACTTTTTCATCAATTCTTACTTCCATATTCTTTTGATTGCGCTCAAGCTTACCTGCTTCTTTATAAACATGGACAGAAGTTTGATGCATAAGAATTGTACCAGTATAGATTTTGCCGCTTGCGGTTTCAATTTGACAATACTCACCTTCAATAGAATTAAAATTAAAGCCGCCTATTAAATCAATCATCAATCTGCCTGTGGATTTAATATCTTTTACGATGGCTCCTAATGTATCGACATGTGCTGTCAGCATTCGGTGCTGACTTTTATCATTACCAGGAATCGTAACGACTAAGCCGCCCTTTTTGTTTCGTTTCATCTCAAATTGAAAACGGCTTAAATAGTTTTCAACAAATGTGATCACCTGATTCGTATTCCCTGATGGACTCGGTATTTCGACAAGCTCTTTAATTAGCTGGATCGTTTCATTTGCGGTTGTCACGAAAAAACACCTTCCTTATTAAATAATCACTATATTAGTGTACCAAATTCTGAGCAAACCTTCGAAATGAATCTAAAAAAATGGATAAATTATGAAGGAGTGGGAAATTTAAAGAAGGATATTATTAAATGGAGGATGGCTAGCATGGAACTACACGACAATATGGAGTTTAAACTAAAAGGAAGCTTTATTCCAAATATCAGTAATTCAGATAAACTAAAGATTTTAGAAGTGACTGGTAGAAGTGTTGTGATCCAAATGAACAACTCGAAACGGAGAGGTGTCTTTCCTTTAGACAGTTTTCAATATTGGATTAAAAGAAACTCATTAATCCATATTGATGGGAGCGAGAAGAGAACTTCTTAAGCAACCTAAGGTGCTGTCTCAAAAGTTTGCGACAGCACCTTTTCCCTTGATTCTGATTCAGTACCGTTTCACTTAACCGGCTACCATACTCCCACTTAAAGCTTCAAGATTGACAAAAAATCCACTTGTTAACAGAAATTCCTTCTTTACTCCATGCTTCTGGCATTGGTACATCACTTAATATATAATCAATCTCGTTTATACCTGCAAGTCGATAACTCGCTTTTACGTTAAGCTTTGAATGATCAATCAATAAAAAGCTCTTCGTTGCGTTTTCCAAATAAATTTGCGAAAGCATCGTTTTTTCCATATTATAGCTCATGACGCCTTTATTTGGCAGGAGGCCATCAGCTGATAAAAATACTTTATCAGGAAAAAATTCCTTTGCCATTTTTTCCGATAACGAGCTTGAAGAACGGTAATGATCAAATTGGACCTTTCCTCCGATGAAAATGAGCTCACCATTAAACAATTGCCTGTTCGCATATGAAATTAATAAGGAAGAAACAGGGAATGAATTGGTAATCACGGTTACTCCATTTTTTTCACAAAGGCCATTCACCATTTGGTAAGTGGTTGTTCCTTCGTCAATAACAATAACATCACCATCTTCTATAAACTCTAATGCCTTACGTGCAATTTGCTTTTTTTCTTCAACTCTTAATATTTCTCGTTCATATAAGGTTGGTTCTTCATTTTCATTCTCTATTTTTACTGCTCCGCCATAAACCTTTTTTAGTTTTTTTTCGGATTCCAACTCTTCTAAGTAACGGCGGATGGTTTCGGTTGAAACGTCAAATTGATACGCTAAATCGGCTACTTTTACCTGTCCGTTTTCTTCCAGCAATTCAAGAATGATTTTTTTTCTCTCTTCAGCTAATAAAGACATCTCTGTCCCCCTAATGACAAAAGTTAAACTCTAGCGGGTTCTTGTAAGATTTCGATTTTCTCATGTACAAGTATACCACGCTTTTCCAGTTCTTTAAAAAAGTCCTCAGGTACGATAAAGGCTTCCTCAGGAATAACAATACCTGTTTTCACTACTTTATTAGTTGCGATCATTTCTGTTGCAATGGCAAATGGAATCGCAACATTTCTAGTATATGCACGCAAGCCTTCCCATCCCTGTACAGAGCCATCCGATTTAGGATGTGTATGTGTAAGAACATGCTTCATTTTTTGACCATTTTTTTCACCAATTACTTCAATGTGAAGGGCATAGCCGTATAGCTCTGTTTCTGAACCTTCCTTTGATTGATATAAATACTGTGAAATACAATCCATGATTCCGATATCAGTTCCATTGATCTTAATTTTGTCATTGCGTAAAATTCCATATTCAAATAATGCTCGAACTAGCCTCATATTTTGTTCCGGCCATGTTCCGCGAACTTCAATTAATTGAACACCTTTATCCTTTAACGCTTTAGCCAAGGTTTTTGTCTCGGCATGTGGAATGATATATTGGATTCCTTTTCCGTAAGGCTCATGGAGATCAATTTCTCTTGGTCGGGCAAAAGGAGGAACTTGAACAAACTCACCATTTTCATAAACAACCCTTCCAGGCAATTCAGGATCATATTCATAAGTTGTTGTTTCCGTTATAGATTTAGAGAATGCGATCGGACGGTAAGAACCATGGCTTACTCTTACACTCTCGACTGCATCAAGCTGATTTGCAGCGTGCATGGCCATAAGCTGTGTTAAACCAGGAGTCATTCCAAAGCCTGGTAAGCATGTTTTTCCGTTTTTTACAAATTCTTCGTGGTATGCATCCTCTTCACCAAATCCATTTAAATTGATACCATGACAGCCTGCTTCAGCAATACAAGCGGTTGTTTTACCATTTAGGGTAATCGTTGTCCCATCCATGACAATGTTATAGCCTGTCATTTTTTCAACTGTATCTTGGTGATCATGGACATTCACTTTAACAAAATCTACTCTTGGATCATTCAACCACTCTACAACCTTACGGCCTTCTTCTTCATTGTAGTCTGCAACCGTAATTTTTTCAAAGCTTGAAAACTTCACTAAATCCAATACCGCTTCCCTTGCAATTTTCCCTGCACCACCTAAACAAAATACCTTCATTTTTCTGTCTCTCCTTGTTTATCTTTTATTTTTTTAATAGATTGGATTAATCTGCTAATGTCATATTTATCTACTTCACCAATTGTTCCAATGCGGAATGTTAATACCTCCGACACCTTTCCAGGGTAAATAACAAACCCTTCCTCTTTAAGGTGCTGATAAAAAGCATTAAACTCAAAATCATCATTTGGATGTAAAAAGGATGTTATTATTGGTGATTGATATTCTTGTAGAACGAATGGCATAAAGCCACACTCTCTCATTCCTTCAACTAAGATTGTCTGATTTTCACGATACCGTTTATTCCTTGCTGTTACCCCACCTTCTTCTTCTAATTCGATAAGCGCTTGGTAAAAGGCTCTTACTACATGGGTAGGTGAGGTAAATCTCCACTTCCCATTTGAATCCTCCATTGTTTTCCACTGATCATACAAATCTAATGATAAAGAGTGGGAAATCCCTTCACATTTTTCAAGTTCTTCTGTTTTGGCAATGACAAATCCGAAACCAGGAACACCTTGAATACATTTGTTAGCACTACTAATTAAAAAGTCAATTTTCCATTCATGTACATCCAATTCAATCCCGCCAAAACTGCTCATTGCATCAACAATTGTGTTTTTGTTATACGCTTTAGCTAATTTACACACATCTTCAACCGGGTTTAGAATACCTGTTGTTGTTTCACAATGAACAACAGCTACATGCGTGATGGCTGGGTCTGCTTGTAAGAACTTTTCGATT
The DNA here is from genome assembly GCF_947503125.1 of uncultured Metabacillus sp. Classification (GTDB taxonomy): domain Bacteria; phylum Bacillota; class Bacilli; order Bacillales; family Bacillaceae; genus Metabacillus. The sequence continues at coordinate 76,774 of NZ_CANNCR010000013.1, read as the reverse complement.
TCATAAAGATTTGTCGGTTCATTCTCCTTTGTCCGGCTTATCACCGTCTGAATTCCGAGAATTTCTGCCATTTGAATAATCCGGTTTCCGTATGCACCATTTGTAGCAATTAGCAGCTTTGAATATTCACGCGGAATAACCGATCCAATTACTGACTCAACTGTGAACGTTCCACTTCCTTGCATTAAAACGGAGGTATATTCGCTGCGTTGATGTGTCGCCAGGTTAACCAAGTGTTGCCGTATTTTTTGAACTAAAAGCATGTATTCATGATCCCATGTACACCAATCTTTTCTCATTGCTTCCCTTACTGACTCAGATGTGCTTAATGGACCTGGTGTTAATAATAAATATGGATTTTTCATGGCGGACCTCCGTATGGTTAAACAAGAACTTCTTGTTTGCTCTCTTCAATTTTTTCGATTAATTCAGGCAGCTCAATGATAGAATCGATCACAAAGTGGGCTCCTGCCTCAAATAATTTTGTTCTTGCTGATTCCATTTTTTCCGATAAGAATTGAGGATCCATGGAATGAACCTCTTCTTCTGTTAGACCTAGTGTGCTGCTGCCTAATACAACTCCAACTGTCCACATCCCTGCATTTCGACCTTCTTGCATATCTGTCGTTGTATCTCCTACTTTTACGAGCCTATTCATTGGGAATATCCCTAATTCCATTGCACAGTAATAGCACATCCATGGATACGGTCTTCCCTCTTTAACAAGCTCTGAAGTGACGATTACATCAGGGGCATAGCCCTTTTCCTTTGCATTTTTCGCAACAATTTCGATCATTTCTTTTGTATAACCAGTTGTTGAACCAATTTTTAACCCTTTACTACGTAATTGATTAATTACTTGTAATACTCCTGGTATCGGTGTTGTAAATGTTGCTAAGCTTTCAAAAAGCTTGTCCTCGAACTTTGGGTACATGTCAAGAACATCATCTTCTGATGGCGCTGCTCCATGTATGTTCTCCCATTCTTGTCTAACCCGAGGCATGCTCATAATTGCCCGAATATGTTCAATCTTTAATAATCCCATCGGTTTTCTTGCTTCATCTAATGTTATCTTGACTCCTTTGTCTTCAAATACTTTGAGAAAAACATGTAATGGTGCAAAACATCCATAATCAACTGTAGTACCTGCCCAATCAAAAATAATTCCTTCAATTTTATTCATCATCATCATCCTTTCAGTTTTTTAAGCGGCTTCCTGAGACTTCCATTTATCAGTTTTTGATTTAAATCTTTTTACAGCTATTTCATACAGTACTCTCACGAAAATATTTGTTAGCACAATTAAGACACTCATTGCAGCAGCAGATGCTAAATTTCCTGCATCATCCATGTTTACAATAGATATAGCCGCAAGCTTAAAGTCTGCCGAGTATAAAAATACAACAGCTGAAATTGTCACCATTGAATTAACAAAGAAATACATCGCCATTTCCAAGATGGCAGGAAGGCACATAGGAACAGTTACTCTAAAAAATGTTTTATAAAATGGTACACCCATTGATTCTGATACTAGCTCGAACTCTTTATCTAACTTTTTCAAGGCTGTTGTTGCTGTCACAAAGGTAACTGAGTAAAAATGCAAAATATTAGCTATGACAATAATAGCGATCGAGCCATAGAGGAAGTGTAATGGGTTCGCAATGGTCGTGCCAAAAAATGAAAATTCAGGTTTACTAAAGAAAAAGATATAGCTAATCCCAATAACTAGTCCTGGAAGTGCTAATGGTATAATAGAAAACAGATTTCCGACTTTCCTTAACCCAAGATGTTTTCTTGATTTTTCGATTATATAAGCAAAAATAAAGGTAATAATTGTTCCAAAAACAGATGTCAATGCTGCCGCAATGAAACTATTCTTGTATGCTATTAATCCATCTCCTGACAGACTAGTAAATGTGAAATGATCCAAAGTAAAGCTTAAGTTATATGGCCACATTTTCGCACAGGCGGCGATGACAACAGCCAGAAAAATCAACAGGAAAAATCCTGAAATACCTAAGCAATAAAGCAAGGCAATTCGATCTCTTAATTTGTTTTTCACCACTTTAAATGGAATTGATTTTGCTGATACATAAGAAGACTGCTTTTGCTGTGTCAGTTGATCAACCAGAAAGGCAAATAGCGCTGGAAGCATTAAAATAACACCAACAGTCGCACCCATTGGCAGGTTTTGCTGACCTACCACTTGCTTATAAATATCTGTTGCAAGTACATTGTACTGTCCACCTACTACTTTAGGCGCTCCATAATCCGTAAAACTTAAAGTAAAAACAATAAACAACGAGCTAATCAATCCATATTTTGCACTAGGTAAGGTGATGGTTAGAAATTGCTTCCCTTTTTTCGTACCTAAAGTATTAGCCGCTTCATACAAACGATAATCCGTTTGATGCAATGTGATATACAAAATAAGAAAGGCTTGCGGAAAGGTATAAATCACTTCCGCGATAATAATTCCAGTCGCACCATATAATTCAATATTCACGCCAGGTAAGTAGCCAAAAAATCCATTTGTGATGATTCCTTGATTGCCAAACAAGTACATCAAACCAATTCCATGCATCATAGTAGGTGCAAACAATAGTAATAGCGCCAAATATCTGAAAAATGTTTTCCCAGCTATTTGTGTTCTGGTTAGCGAGTAAGCATAGAAAAAGGCTAAGCTAACTGAAATAACCATTGTCATCGTTGAAATGAATAGGGTGTGTTGCAACGATGTAACAAGTGACGCCGTTCGAAAATAGTCAATAAAATTTTGCAGCCCGACAAACTTTCCCTGATTATCAAAGACTGTCTGTGAAAACAACGCAACTAAAGGTAAAACTAATGATGCAAAAAAGGTTAACAAAACAAAGACAATCAATAATGTTTGCAGCCTCTCATTTGAACCATTCTTTTGCTTTACCTTCCTTTCTCTTATCACTGTTGCTGAGGTGAATTCCATATTTAAATAACCACCTGTTCTTCATAGGTTAATAAATAAGGCTCAGGGAATTGAATAAATACAGTTACATCTTTCTTTAGTCTGTATTCACGAATCATTGACGCTGAAACATCTGCTTTAATAATTTGTTTATTCAAAGAAGATGAACAGTCTTCCACGCTCAACTGAAGGCGATAACTTGACCCTCTAAATTCGAGATTTTCGATACGTGCATTTACTCCTTCAGTATGGGAAAGCTGAATATGTTCTGGGCGAATGCCAATGACTTTGTTTATTCCAGGACCTTGTTTTTCAGGCTTAAACATATTGATGGATCCGATAAAATCCGCTACAAATGGATGTCGCGGTTGATTATAAATTTCCTGTGGACTGCCAACTTGCATAATCTTTGCATTTTTCATAACAACAACTTTATCTGCCATCGTTAATGCTTCTTCTTGATCATGAGTAACCATTATCGTGGTAATGCCAATTTTTTCTTGTATTGAACGAATTTCATAACGGAGTTTGTCCCTTACTTTTGCATCCAGCGCAGACAATGGTTCATCTAATAATAAAAACTTTGGTGAAAGAGCAATTGCCCGCGCTAAAGCAACTCGCTGTTGTTGGCCACCTGATAATTGTGCTGGATACTTATTCTGAATAGGCAGTAAATCAACCATCTCAAGAGCTTCTTTCACTCTCTCTTGTCTTTCTTTTTTCTTTATTTTTCGATTTTTCAAACCATACTCAACATTCTGGTAAGCCGTTAAATTTGGAAATAGTGCATAAGATTGAAAGACAATCCCAAAGTCTCGTTTTGCTGGTGGCAAACTGGTTAAATCCTTACCTTCTAATTGGATACCCCCATTACTCGGTGTTTCTAATCCAGCAATAATTCGTAACAAGGTCGTTTTTCCACAGCCGCTTGGACCTAATAAGCAAACAAATTCATTTTTTTTGACCGTAAAATTTATATCATCAAGTGCTTTAAATGAGCCGAATTCTTTTGAAATGTGGCTTATTTCCAAAAATGGTTGGTGTTTCATGAGGACGATCCTCCTTAATGTCTTTTCAAAGTAAATCTATTTAAGCGTCAATGCAAGAACAGGGGGCTTTCCTTACATTGACATTAGGACACACTATTCTTCTTTGGGCTCAGCTTTAGAATTAAACTTAGCATCCCAGTTTTTTAAAATGACATCGCGATTTTGAGCTGCCCAATTTAGATCATTATCAGGATACATTTTATCTTCAGCTCCTATTGGGAACCCTTCAGGTTTTGCAAAATCATTTTTCATCGTGGAAAATCCATTTGCTTCATAATACTTCTTCATTACTTCATCTGAAATTGCCCAATCCAGAAACGCTTTTGCCAATTTTTCATTTTTCTTATCTTCTTTATTGATTAAGGCATTGGCTTCAACTTCCCAGCCAAGTCCTTCAGAAGGTAATATAACCTCTACCGGTGCTCCCTCTTGTTTTTGTTGAACACCGCTATAAACTAATGAAATGCCGATTGCATATTCACCTGTAGCTGCTAATTTAGCAGGTTTTGAACCTGAATGTGTGTAGGTAGCAATGTTTTGATGTAAATCGTTCATAAATTGCCAAGCACCATCTTCACCCATCATTTGCAGCCAAGCTGATACAGTTAGAAAGCCTGTCCCAGATGAAGCAGGATGCGGCATGACAATCAAATCCTTGTATTCGGGTTTTATTAGATCTTCATAAGATTGCGGGATTGGTAGATTTTTTTTCTCCAGTTCCGCTGTATTTACGACAACTCCAGTCATAAATGCAGTGTTTCCAACCCATTTATGAGGTTTATTTGAATCCTTGAAAGCTGGGATAATTTTGTCACTTCCTTTAGGTGTATAGCCTGCCAGCATGGCCTTTTGATCAAGCGCAAGAAGACTTGATGCTGCCAGTCCCCATACAACATCAGCTTGTGTATTTTTCCCTTCAGATAGAAGCTTTGCTGTAATGATACCAGTTGAATCTCTTACAATATTTAGTTTAATATCAGGATATTTTTCTTCAAATGATTGTAAGTATTGAGGAATCAACTCTTCCTCTATTGCTGTGTAAACTGTCAGTTCTCCAGATAATCCATTGCTTTGGTTGGTAGTTGAAGCCTGATTAGAAATTGCTTGTCCCCATGCAACTAGTAAATGAAGTGTCACTAAGAGAATAACAATTTTCAAAATGTGGTTTTTCATTGTTTTTATCCCTCATTCGTATTTTTATTTTATAAATACAATATAAATCCACAATGTAAATCTAGTGTGAAGTCTATGTAAAGATTTTGTATTATGTTGTTTTACAGATAAATACAATTGTTTTCTTGTGGCACTTTACAACCACAATAAAAAAAGCGCAAGGCGCCTGCCTATCGGCGACAAGCATAAGGCGAACAGGAATAGAAGGTGTACTTTACCTTCAATTCCTGTTTGACTTATGACCTCGAGCCGATGGCGCCTGGAGCTAGATTCAGAAACGCAAGCTATGTTAAGAAAATATATAAATTCTGATATTAGAACAAAAGCGCAAGCGCCTTGGTCATCGCCGTACAAACTGGAGGAGCATCGACTGAGATAAAGGAAACACGGTAAGCGAAGCGAACCGATGTTGACTTATCGTAGGGAGATGATCTGAAGTTTGTTAGGCGATAGGCGCTGGAGCTGGATGTCGCAGTGCTTATCCTCAGTTCAATGAATTTTATAATTTCAAAAAAAATGTGTAAAAAAAGAAGACTGAGAGACAGCCTCCTTTTTATTACCATCTATTAAAACCAAGCTGCACCAACAATAATTAAAAGAATGAACAATACAACAATTAGCGCAAAGCCTTTTCCATATCCATAACCGCCATATCCATAACCGCCGCAGCCGTAGCCCCAGCCACCATAACCGTAACCCATTGTAATTCCTCCTTTTAATGATATTCACTAAAAATATCTGTATTTTTAATAACAAACGAAAGCTGCTCCTACTATAATTAGAAGGATAAATAATACAACGATTAAAGCAAATCCACCACCGTAAGTTGATCCACTCATTTAACAACACCTCTCTTTCGTTGTAATACTACAATATGTATATAGGTACTTGTCCGTAAGGGCGTTTGCACAGTTCCTGGGAACTTTTCTTTTTTTCAAAAATTTTTCAAACACTTTTTTGTTTGCTAAATTGTAAGAAAGCCTTATAAAAGCAGAAAGTATTTCATGATAAAATGAGAAGGAAAAACAAGTTTTTACTAAAACAGTTAGGGTGAGAATATTGAAGAAAGTTTTATTTATATTAGGGATTATTTTGACTATGCCAATTATTGCATCCGCTCATACAACATTAACCTCTTCATCGCCTAGTGAAGGAGAAACAATTACAGAGGAATTAAAGGAACTTAAAGTTGAGTTTGCTGGAGAAATTGAAAATCAAAGCACACTAACATTGGTGAAAGATCAACAGGATATAAATTTCGATTCGATCACAGTTGGAGATAAACAGGTTGTAGGAACTTTATCAGAACCATTAGGAGATGGGAACTACACGTTAACATGGAAAATTGCCTCAACGGATGGTCATGTTATATCAGGTGATATTTCATTTAAAGTAGACCTTCCGGCAGAAGAAACCGAAGCAATCACTCCGAAGGAAAGCGGACAAGCATCTGATACCCAAGAGAATAATACCTCTACAGCTGAGGAAAATACGAATGTGGATACTGAAACAGAAGAAGTTAATGATAACAGTTCAATGATTTCAACAATATCAATCATCGTATTAGTAATCCTTCTTGTCGTTGGCGTTTGGATTCTTTTACGTAAAAAGAGGTAAGGCATGACCCCATTAATACCAATTACCGAATATATTACGTACATGCTTTTTTCATATTTAACAGGCCATGTGATATTACAATTTATACCTGTTGATAAAAAGCCAGCCATCCAGGTTTCAAAAAGCAGTTTATTATTATCCGTATTAGGAATCATCATTTTCACTTTTTTTCCAGTCCTTCAAGTTATTTCATACTTTTCGACAGAAGGTTTTTTAAGCTTAAGAGCATATGCCATACTTACTGAATTTCAAGTAGGCATCTCTTGGCTTTATGGAAGTTTTTTTGCTGTTTTTTTATGGATGGTTATGTATGTAGAAGGTTCAAAATATTTGCAGGCTTTTTTTCTTTTCTTGATGATGATCTCGCTTGGTTATGCAAGCCACTCAGCATCTCTTGATTTAGTGCCAGGGCTTTTTTCCCATTCTATTCATTTCTTAACAATCACAATTTGGGTTGGCGTTTTGATTCACATTGGCTGGCTTGCAAAAAGCATTGAAGACTGGCACGGTTTTTTACGATGGTTCACCCCGCTCTCTATCGTTTTATTTTTGATAACAACAGTGACAGGGATCTTATTGATGTTTTTTGTCTTTCATCCAAGAGACTATGCTAATGCGTGGGTTTTACCATACGGTCAGATGCTCTTATTAAAGCATCTTAGTATTATCCCTGTGTTAATGTTTGCACTTGTAAATGGAATTTTATCAAGAAAAGCTAAAGTGGATTCAACATTTGATGCAAAAAAATGGATACAGGCAGAGACTGTTATTCTTATGATTATCTTTTTTATAACAGGTGTCCTAGGGACCTTAACTCCGCCGCATCAAGTAAATGCCACTGTCATTCAAGAAGGAGCTGCTTTTTGGGTAGAATACTTCATCGGCCATAAAATCGCAGCCCCTTTTATCGTACAGCTTAACACTGGGTTTGAAGGAATTGTTTTACTTTGTATTGCGATATTATTTTTGGCTTTAATTGTAATAAGCTTTTATAAAAAGGTATCCGCCTGGATCCCTTTAAGCTTTGGTATCCTCTTTATTATTTCAGCATACCTAGGCCTGATGATGTCGGTTAGCATTGGATAGGGTTCACTACATGACAACGGGATAAAAGGAAGCAAAAAAAGGAAGTATACTAAAAGTACACTTCCTTTTTTGTGGTTTGTAGAATTTTTTATAAAGTTGACGTTTTTGTGTTTATTATTTAAATATAATGAAAAGTTGATGTTAATTGTCAGATAAGTATTGACATCTAAAATATTCGACAATATACTACAATTTGTGTGTTTTTACAGAGAGACTTTAACCATTTTCATTTTTGAGGATTTATGAGTTCACTACTTAGAAAAAAATCAATTACACAATTAATCCAACAAAGCAAACAAAAATCACTTAATCGCACACTTAGTGCATTAGATTTAACTTTGCTAGGGGTTGGTGCAATAATCGGTACAGGTATTTTTGTCTTAACAGGAGTTGTGGCTGCAGAATCAGCTGGACCTGCGTTAATTCTTTCGTTTGTTTTGTCAGGGATAGTCTGCGCTTTAGCTGCCTTCTGTTATGCAGAATTTGCTTCAACTGTGCCAATCTCCGGCAGTGTCTATACGTACACGTATGCAACTCTTGGAGAAATTTTTGCCTTTATCATCGGCTGGGATTTAATGCTGGAATATTTATTAGCAACAGCAGCCGTTGCCACAGGATGGTCAGGGTATTTCCAAGCGCTTCTTGAAGGTTTTGGAATTATGCTGCCTGCAAGTTTTACCTCTGCTCCCGGATCTGCTGAAGGCGGAATAATCAACCTGCCTGCGGTTATCATTATCTTACTTATTACAGCATTATTATCAAGAGGTGCAAAAGAAAGTGCACGTGTTAATAATATAATGGTCTTTATTAAGCTGGCCGTTATTTTTGCATACATTATTGCTGGTATGTTTTATGTAAAGCCTGATAACTGGACTCCGTTTGCACCATTTGGCTTTGAAGGAATTATTACTGGTGCCGCTACAGTTTTCTTTGCCTATATAGGATTTGATGCAGTGGCTACTGCGGCTGAAGAGGTAAAGAATCCACAGCGTGATGTACCGATTGGGATCATTGCTTCTTTAGCAATTTGTACAGTTTTGTATATGCTCGTATCCTTTATTTTGACTGGAATGGTGCCATACTCACAGCTAAATGTTGCAGACCCTGTTACATTCGCCCTGCAATTTGTCGGTCAAGATTCACTTGCAGGTATTATTTCCGTTGGAGCCATAACAGGGATAACAACTGTTTTGCTTGTCATGTTGTATGCACAGGTCAGAGTATCATTTGCCATGAGCCGGGATGGTTTGTTACCGAAAAATTTTGCTACAATCCACCCAATCTTTAAAACACCTTTTCAAAATACTTGGTTAACAGGTATTATCGCTGCCATTATTGCAGGTTTTGTTGATCTAACAACTTTAGCTCATCTTGTAAACATCGGAACATTAGCAGCCTTTACATTAATTTCAGTCGCCGTGATTATTCTTAGAATAACGCATCCTGATTTGAAGCGAGCTTTCAAGGTGCCGTTTGTTCCGATTTTCCCAGCAATAAGCGCACTTTTATGTGTTTATTTAATGACAAGCTTGCCTGCAATTACATGGATCGCATTTATTATTTGGATCATGATTGGGTTGATCGTTTACTTCGGATATGCGAAACGGCGAAGTAAATTAAATCAACCAAAAGCTTGATTTATAACATGATGAGGCTGACTCAAATTCGATTTAGTCAGCCTCATCATCTATTAATATGGAAAATTAATCAACAAAAACCTTCTCAATCACCTTTTTCTGCTCAGTTTTGGCGATCGTAATTCCCGTTGATTCTTCAAAATTATAAAGACTGGTTGGTAAATCTGTAAAACGTTCTAGTTCATTATAGGCTGGAATCCCGTGATAGGACATATCAAGACCTTCTTCTTCCTCTTCATCAGTTGCACGCAATCCAACCGTTGCATCAGCTATCTTTCCAATAGCTGCACCACCGATTAATCCCCAGACAGCCACTACAATTGCACCTAAAAGCTGTACGCCAAACAATGAAACTTGCCCTGTTGTTACTAATCCTGCCGTTGAATCAAATAACCCAACAGCAATGGTACCAAACACACCGTTAAAACCATGCAGCAACCGCACCAACCGGATCATCGATTTTCATATTGTCGATTAAAAGAGTTGCATAAATGACAATAACTCCACTGATCCCACCAATGATAATCGCGCTCCATTGATCGACAAATGCACATCCGGCAGTGATCGCTACTAATCCAGATAAAACACCATTAATAGTCATACTCGGATCTGCTTTTCCGAATTTTTTCATGGTCATTAATAAAGTAACTGTTCCGCCGCTAGCTCCTGCAAGCATCGTATTAATGGCGATCGAAGCTAAAGAAGCATTTGATGCATCTAATGTACTGCCGCTGTTAAAAGCAAACCAGTCAAACCATAAGATAAATGCTCCACTTGATGCCAGGGGAATATTACTTGGCGCAAATACATTTACACTGCCATCAGAGTTAAATCTCCCTTTCCTTGCCCCTAATAGTTTTGCCATTGCCAACGCAGCGAAACCGCCAACCGCATGAATGGCTGCCGAACCAGCAAAATCCTTCATCCCCAGCTGTGCGAGCCAGCCTTCACTATTCCAAATCCAATGTCCTGATAATGGGTAAATGATAAGTGTAACAAGAGCGGCAGTGATTATGTACGCTTTAAAATTCATGCGTTCTGCCACAGCCCCGGAAATGATCGAGATACACGCTACCGCAAAGCCCATTTGAAAAAGTACAAATGCTTCGCTGGGTAGTTCCATATTTAGTGAGATTTTTTCTGGACTTCCAAACAGACTTGTCCCAATAAAGCCAAAGGCATCTTGACCAAACATGATCCCAAACCCAATCATCCAAAAAACAAGAGCCCCGATCGTTAGATCAACAAAAATTTTCATTGTTACATTTACGGCATTTTTTGTTCTGACTAAACCTGCTTCTAACAAGCTAAAGCCACCTTCCATAAACAAAACCATCGCAGCAGCAATCACAATCCATACCGTGTTTAAATGAATCAGTTCCACTCTACTCGCCCCCCTTAGCTGAAAGATCATCTATCGTGATATCCGGTTCACCTGTCCGAATGTTATATGCTTCCAGAATTGGATAAACATATATTTTTCCGTCACCATCTTCACCAGTTTGTGCAGTCGCTATAATCGTATTAATCGTCCGGTCAACCATGTGATCTGAAAGTACAATTTCAAGCTTGATTTTAGGATGGAGAGTGACATGATAATTTTTACCACGATATACCCCCTTGGTATCCCTCTGCTTCCCCCTTCCTACAACTTGAGAAACAGTAAAGCCGGTAATCCCGATCGTTTTTAATTCTTTTATTGTGTCAGTTATTTTCTGCGGCCTGATAATCGCTTCGATTTTTTTCATTGTAATCACCTTTAGCATTGTTAGGTTTTCTAACATTAATATGTTAAAGATTATTACATTATCAAAAAAAGAGTCAACCATTTTTATTGTGAAAATTTTTAGAAAAATAATACAAAGCCTCTCATTCTGTTAAAGGTCAAAAAAAGATGATCGACAACATTACGTCGATCATCTTTATTAGTTAATCATGCTTTAACGTGTTTGCCCATTACCTGACATCATAAATTTTACAGTGGTTAATGCCGGCAATCCCATTGGTCCTCTGGCATGGAGCTTTTGTGTTGAGATCCCGATTTCAGCTCCAAAGCCAAGTGCTCCGCCATCTGTGAAACGTGTTGAGGCATTATGATAAAGTGCTGATGCGTCTACTAAACTCATAAACCGTTTAGCTGTTTTACCGTTTTCAGTAACAATAGCCTCAGAATGCTTTGTACCATATGTTTCAATATGGTCAATCGCTTCCTCTACATTCTCTACAACCTTTACAGCTATATCTAAACTTAAATATTCATTTGCCCAATCGTCTTCATTTGCTAAGATTGCATCTGGTAGAAAGGATAGTGCTGCCTCGTCCCCATGGACAGTAATCCCATATTTTGTGAAGGTCGCATGTAACACTTTATGATTTTTCTTTAGCCATTCCTTATGGATAATCACAGTTTCCAGTGCATTACAGACAGCTGGACGGTCTGTTTTGGCATTGATTAAAATGTTTAAAGCTTTATCAAGATCCGCTTCACAATCTATATATAAATGGCAGTTGCCAACACCTGTTTCAAGCACTGGTACAGTGGCATTATTGACTACAGCATTTATTAATGAACCACCGCCTCTTGGAATGAGCACATCAATATGCTCCTTCATGGTAAACAGCTGCTGTGTCGCTTCACGATCTGTGCTTGCAATGAATTGAACAGCTTCCATCGGAATTTTTGTTTTCTTCAAGGCCTCGTGCATAACTTGCACGATTGCTTTATTTGATGATAAAGCAGATGAACCACCTTTTAGCACAATGGCATTGCCCGATTTAAGCGCAAGACCTGTCGCATCAACGGTTACGTTCGGGCGAGCTTCATAGATCATCCCGATCACACCTAGAGGTACGGTGATCTTTTCAACAAGCAACCCATTATCAAGAGTCCAGCTTGATTGAATATTTCCGGTTGGATCTTCTAACCCAGCAACTTGACGGAGCCCTTCGGCAAAGTCTTCAATCCGTTCCGTAGAAAGGGCCAATCGGTCCATAAACGCTGCCTCATAGCTTTTTTCTTGGCCTGCTTTTAAATCCTGTTCATTTGCAGTCAATATTACATCTGCATTCTTTACCAACTCATCAGCTAAAATGTGTAATGCTTCATTTTTTTCTTCTGTTGTTAATAAGGCTAACTTTTTCGCTGCTTTCTTTGCTGCAATTGCTTGTGCTTCAACATTTGTTTTGACAACTTTTGTAACAGACATCCAATTCCTCCCTTTATACTCCGACAGGCAAAGATAATTCAAGCTCACAAACAAGATCATCAAAATGGACAACCTCTAGTCTCTCAACCTCTTTACCTGAAATTTTATTCAATCTTTCTAAATCTTCATTTGAATAATTAACAACACCCAAACCAATTCTTTCACCCTCGTGATCTAGTATGCGAATAACAGCACCTTTTTCAAACTGTCCTTTGACTTTGGTAATATCTGAGGAAAAAATACTGTGCTTATGATCTGCAATTGAGGTTCTTACATTTTGATTGATCACAATTTCTCCTTCTGGTCCCGAGTGGAAGGCAATCCATTGTCTTTTTTGATTTAAATTAATTGATTCATTTGTTACTTCAAAGTAAGTCCCTCTTGCCACTCCTTTAACGGCGTCACCTAAAATATTCTGAATGCTAGCTTTACCTAGAAAGGTTGAAATCCCTGAAGCCATCGCAATTTTCACAGCATCAATTTTCGATTTCATTCCGCCGGTTCCAACATTGCTGCCAGAATCTCCGGCACCTTCCTCAATTTCAGGTGTGATCTCATATACTTTTTCAAGCAATTTTGCCTTTTCATTTTTGCGCGGATCGGAATCATATAGTCCATCGATATCAGATAAGATAATCAATTGATCTGCCTCAACAAGTCCTGCTACTTTAGCAGATAATGTATCATTATCCCCAAACTTTAAGCGATCAACTGTAACCGTGTCATTTTCATTTACAATCGGAATGATTCCGCGTTCCAATAATACATTTAATGTGTTTCGAACATTGTGATATCGATATTCATCTGAAAAGTCACTGCGCGTAATCAAAATTTGTGATGCCACATAGCCGTGTGATAAAAAGATTTCCGAATAAGCTTCGATTAATAATCCTTGACCAATGGATGCTGCAGCTTGTTTTTCTGGTAATGAGGTTGGCCGTTCAATACAGCCCAGCTTTCTGTAGCCCGCAGCCACTGCACCAGAAGATACAAATACAATTTCGTGGCCATCATCCTTTAATAAAGCAATTTCATCAGCTAATTTCTCAAGTTTTCGTCGACTTATTTCTCCATGTCGACTTGTTAACGAACTGCTTCCTACTTTTATTACAACCCGTTTTTTCTTATGTTGTTGGGTCGGCATTCTATCACTCCTGAATATGTTTTCTCTCTATTTGCGCTTTGTTTTTTTATTTAGGAAACAAATATACCTATTTTAAAGAACCTGCTAATAGGCTCTCTTGAATTTGCTCACTGATTTGCTTAGAGCGTTTCGCAGCATGCTCAATAGCCAGTGCTATCGCATGACCTCCGCCATTTTTATCAAGCGCTGCTAGCCCGGCAGCTGTTGTGCCATTAGGAGATGTAACATTCTCCCTTAAAACAGCAGGCGTTAGATCTTGTTCCTGAACCATTTTTGCTGCGCCTACTATCGTTTGTGCAATAATCTGTCTTGTTGTTGCAAGATCTAAACCAGCAAGAACCCCTTGCTGTTCCATATGCTCCATTAAATAATAGAAATAAGCCGGCCCGCTTCCTGCTATACCTGTAAAAATATCCATACTTTTTTCATCAATCTTAAATACCTCTCCAATACATTTAAGCAAGCTTTCTGTTAACTTAATATTATTATCGGCTGTTTCATGACCTGGGGAAATGGCTGTAGCTGATTCTCCGATCATACTTGACGTATTCGGCATGACTCGAACTACTTGCTGGCCTTTATGAAGGTTTTGTTCAAGGTATGAAGTTGTAATACCTGCTAAAACAGATAGTATGAGCTGATTTGGCTTGATATGACTTTTAATGTCGGTTAATGCCTTATCGACATCTTTCGGCTTCATTGCCAAAATGATTACATCTATTTGGTCAAACTGTAAATTTTTGCGTTTTTTTGCTTTTATTCCATATTTAGTTTGCAAGTCAGCTAATCGTTCTTCATTGGACCGATTGGTTGCAATGATTTGTTCCGATCGAACTTTCCCTGATTTAACCATTCCGGAAATCATTGCTTCTGCCATCGAACCTGCACCTATAAAGGCTATGGTTTTATCGTTTAACATCTCATCTCTCCAATACGTTCATATTTTTGTTCGCATTTTTCATTAACGATTTAATAGTAACATGATGAACTTCATAATCAAGGTCTTAAGGAAATGTTGTGAGTATATCTGTCAAATAGTGAGTGTAAACGTTGCCATCAACAGTTAGTTCTTCTTAAAGGCTTCTCAAACGGTTTAAACGCTCCTCATCCCTTATTTTCAATCATTATGATTACCGACTTTTCTAAATTTTTATTTAATTAATACGGATAAAATAATAAATAACATTACCAAAAAATGTTTAAACTTTTTGAAAACGATTGTATAATTACCACTAAATACAGAGACGGAGAGAGGATGTATGGGCATGCTTAAAAAATGTACATCAGCTGATCATGATCAGGTTATGGAATTTTTAATAGAAGAAAAAGCTTTTAATCTTTTTATTATCGGCGATATTGAAAATTTCGGTTATGATGCTGATTTTCAGGACATTTTTGCTCAGTACAATAATAATGGGGAAATCGAGGGTATCTTGCTTCGTTATCAACATACTTATATTCCTTATACGAAAACGAAAATTGATTTAACTAAGATGGCAAACCTCATATCGTCAGATCCCGAGCTGGTGATGGTATCTGGAAAAAATGAAATCGTCAAAAATATGCAAACACTCACTCCATTAAAACGAGCAAAGCTAACCTACTTTGCCGAGCTAAAAGACAACGAAGCACTACAAGATCAACCCCATGACTCTATTGTAAAAAAGGCATCATTGGAGGATGTTGAAAGAATCTGCGTCCTAAAGGAACAAATCAGCGAATTTGATTTCAATTCCTCTACAAAACAAAGCTTTAAGCGAACAATTGAGACAAAATCAGGTCGTACCTTTTTTATTGAAAATGCCAAGAGAGAAGTGATTTCCATTGCCTCTACAACAGCTGAAAATCAGTATTCCGCCATGATAGTTGGTGTTTGCTCACATCCTGCCGAGCGTCAGAAAGGCCTTGCATCGGTTGTGATGCAAGAACTTTGTAAAGAGTTGTTAGCCGAAGGAAAAACTCTGTGCTTATTTTATAATAATCCAAATGCTGGACGGATCTATAAAAGGCTCGGTTTTAACGATATCGGATTATGGCGGATGGCTTATCCAAAATAATATGAGACTAAAAAAACAGGGATACGGGATAGATGATTGAATAGTTATTTTATGCTATCTTTCTTCTATCCCCTTTCATTTTTCTCATAACTGTTATACAATTCCAACTATGCACGCCTTATAGGAATATTTCTTCCTAATAGCGAAAGGAGAACAATACATGAAAAAATTACTACTTACATTATTCATTGGGCTGCTCGCATTTTCACTAGCTGCCTGCAATAATGATGAAGACAAAAAGGACTCTGCTAACGCTAATGAGTCAACTGAGGAGAAAGCGAAAGCTGACGAAGAGAAAGCTGACGAAAAGCAAGCTGCTGCTGATGCAGAAGAAATGCAAAAAAAACTTGATGCCCAGAAAGTAAAAGAAGATACTGTTGTAGCAATTGTCAATGGTCAGGAGATCAAGGGAGCTGAGTATAATGATGCACTAAGTATTTCGCAAACTCAGTTTCAGTCAATGGGACAAGATCCCACTTCAGAGGACATTGCTAAACAACTGAAAGATTATACTCTTGAAAGCCTTGTTGGCCAAACCTTGCTCATGCAAGAAATAGATAAAAAAGGATATAAAGCAACCGAAGAGGCTATTAATAAGGATTTGGAGACATTAAAGGCACAGTATAAGGATGAAAAAGCTTTTAATGAAGCACTTAAGCAAAACAATCTCACACTTGATGAGCTGAAAACACAGATTTCTGATAAAGTAAAATACAGTCAATATATCGAAAAAGACTTAAATATTGAAGAAGTAACCGAAAAAGAGCTAAAGGAATATTACGATTCAATGGCTAGTCAGGCTGAAGAAGGTACTGAAACACCAAAATACGAAGATGTAAAAGAACAGCTGAAACTGCAACTTGAACAGCAAAAAACACAAGAAAAACTTGCCGCAAAAGTCGAAGAGCTTCGCAAGGGCGCAAAAATTGATTTGAAAATATAAATCTAAACTTTCAACAGTTGAATTTTACTGCCCATTAAGATTTGGATAAAATAAATAAAGGACGTGCTCCAAACAGGATGCACGTCCTTATTTATTACTCAGCAATATTTACAAAAATATCATCCACTGCCGGTTCCTTTTCAATCAAGCCTGCTTCCTTCATCCAGCTAATGGTTTTTTCCCATTGTTCTTTGCTTTGACTGCCAAAGCCTTCCTCTGACTTCATAAGCGGTAATAAAATGTCCAAACTTTCCGTCTCTACTTCTTCTACTAATGGAAAGTTTGCTTCATCTTGATTCGTTAATAAGATGTTTAGCGCTTCTTCAGGATTTTCTGCTGTAAATTCATATGCTTTTGTTGCGGCACGCCAGAAAGCTTCAATGCTTTTTTGTTCTTCCTCCCATGTTTTATCACTTGTTACTGCGATAAGCTCATTGTAACTTGGAATACCGTAATCTGTAGGGTTTAAATTACGAGTTTCATGGCCTTCATGCTTTAATACAGGTACCTCATGATTAATATATGCCCCAATCACGGCATCTACCTTTTTACTAACGATGGATGATCCTAGCTCAAAGCCAACATCAATCATTTCTACGTTTTCTGGATTCCCGCCATCTGCCTTCACCATTGATTGAATAAGAGACTCATTAAGCGGTATTCCAGGATACCCTACTTTTTTCCCTTCTAGATCCTTAGGTGATTGAATTTCGCTGTCCTCAAGAAAAACCACGCGATTTAAAGGTGAACGGACAATTGCCCCTACAGATTTAATCTTCACATCTTGATTTGCACGCGCAATAATGACATCTGGCTGATAGGAAATACCGAGTGTCACTTGACCGGCAGCAGCCAAATTAATGGGATCTGTCGGGTTTGCTGGAAATTGAATGTCGACATTTAAGCCTTCTTCTTCAAAATATCCCTTTTCCTGGGCAACATATAAAAAGCTGTGTACGGCATTTGGATACCAATCCAGCATAATGCTTATATCCTTTAACTCTTTCGTTTTTTCCCCTTCTTCGGCACTTTGTGTTGAAGTACCATTCTCTCCACCTGAACATGCTGTCAACAGTCCAATCATCATACATAATAGTACAACTAAATACTTTTTCATTTTGTTTTCCTCCATCTTAATGTTCTTCTTTCAATCCAACCAACCAATAGAAAAAATAAAACGCCTACTGCTGATAACAAAATGATCGGAGCAAAAACACCTGCTCCATCAAATTGTGTCATCATTCGCCGGCTAAAATAACCTAAACCTGCTTGAGCACCGATCCATTCACCTATTGCAGCCCCAATGACGCTAAGTGTAACGGCAACCTTTAATCCTGAAAAAAAATGCGGCGCACTTGCAGGTACTTGGAGTTTAAAGAATAAATCCTTTTTACTTGCGCCCATTGTTAATAATAAATCTCGATAATCCTTGCTTGTTGAGCGAAGCCCATCATAAGTATTAACTGTTATTGGGAAAAATGTTATAAGGACAGTTACAACAACCTTACTCCAAATCGTATAGCCAAACCAAAGGACGAAGATTGGAGCAAGAGCAATGATCGGAATGGTTTGTGACGAGATAATGATCGGATAAAAGGTTCTCTCAGCCGTTTTACTTACGCTCATCCAAACAGCAAGGCCCACACCGAAAACAATTGAAATAAAAAGGCCAATAACAATAATTACTAATGTTGATGGTAAATGTTCGAGAAATAAGGGAGCTTTTATTTCCCATAGCTTATAAGCAATATCTGAGGGAGCTGGTAAAATAAATCCCAAATCAACAAGCCTTGCACAGACTTCCCACATAATGAGAAAACCGGTAACAAGTAGACATGCGGCAGTATACTTTTGGAAAAACTTCATAACTTTACCCTCGCTCGAAGCTGGTCAATTAAATAATCCTTTAGCTCGATCACTTCAGGTTTATTTAAATCCTTTAAATCTCTCGGGCGGTCAAGCGGAACCTTGATCACCTCAAGTTCGCTTGACGGCACATCTTTAAAAATAAAAATTCGATCAGATAGAAACAAAGCTTCATTGACATCATGTGTAATAAAAAGAATCGTTTCCCTGCGTTTTTCCCATTGAGATAAGAGCCACTCCTGCAAGGAAATTCTTGTGATGGCATCAAGTGCACTAAAGGGTTCATCCAAAAGCAGAACCTCTGCGCCGCTTAGTATCGTACGCAGAAAAGACACCCTTTGCCTCATACCGCCAGATAAGTCACTAGGGAAGCAGTCTTCCACACCTTTCAGACCGAACTCCTCAAGTAATACCAATACTCTCTTGTGTGCTTCTTTTTTGTTAACTCCTTTTATTTCTAAAGGAAGTGCAGCATTTTCGACAATTGTCCGCCATGGCAGCAGCAAATCCTGCTGGGGCATATACCCGACCTTCCCAAGTCGGTTTGAGTTCAGATTATTCCGCAAGAAAATTTCACCTTCTGTTGGATGCTCCAGTCCCGTAACCAACTTAAATAATGTGCTTTTCCCCGATCCACTTGGACCTATAATACTAACGAACTCTCCTTCATTAATCTGAATATCAAAATCTTTTAAGATGGGCGTTTTTGCTTCATCATAACGAAAGGTTACATGTTGAAATTTCAGTACTGGGTCACTCATCGATTGGCCACATCTCTTCGTTATAAGCCATATCCCAAAACATGTATTCGAATCGAGTTGTATTGAGGAAGATCTCCTCCAATTTTTCCAGCTCTGCCTCCGGCTTTCCCTCTGCTACCTGATCCAATAACTCTATACACCATGTTGCAAGCTGCCCAAACTCATCTGATGCATACATATTGATCCACTCTCCATAAAACTCGTGCTCGCTTGCACCCTCGATTTTTTTTAGCTCCTTGCCAATTTCCCAATAACTCCACATACAAGGAAGCAAGGCTGCAACAAGCTCTGCAAGTGTACCATTTTGGCTCACATGTAACATATAATGTGTGTATGCAAGTGTGGTTGGCGATGGTTTTGCTGTTTCCAGCTCCTCAACAGAAATATCAAATTTTTTTGCATATTGCCGATGAAGCTCCATTTCTTCATTTAACGTTGCATCTAGTAATTTGGCAAATTTCCCCATTATCTTAAGGTCTGTCGCTTTTACAGCACCTAAAGCAAAAACCTTTGCATATTCAATTAAATACAAATAATCCTGAACCATATAAAACCGGAACTTTTCCTTTTCCAACGTACCATTTCCCATTTTTTGAACAAACGGATGGGCATGATTACGATTCCATATTGGCAGTACCTTGTAATAAAGCCTTTGACTAAAATTCATCCTTTAACCTCCTAAATTTCATGAGCTTTACCTCTTGAAGCTTAATCAAGCTCGTTTAGTATGACACCATTCATAAATAAACCGTAAAATAACCTTTGTATAAGAAAGAAGCTGGTCAATAGAAAGCTTCTCATTTATGGCATGGGCATTTTGCAAATTGCCAGGTCCATAAATGGCTGTCGGAATTCCTGCCTCACCTAACCAGCCGCCATCTGTTACCGAAGGGGAAACATCGACAATTGCCTGATCGTTTAATATAGCCTGGTGTGCCGATGCTAATTGCTTTACACCGAGATGGTTAGGATCAACCTCTAGTGATGGAAAGATTTCCCCGCGATCAACAATCATTGACTTCCCGCCCCATTCAAATGAAGGCGGATTTACTCTAAGCCAAGGATCAGCGTTTGCCACATGCTGTATATGTGTTTCAATTTCGTTGATGATTTGCTCATACGTCTCATTTGGATAATAGTGTACCGTGATCCAAAGCCTGCATTCGTCAGCTATGAAAGCCGCATGCCGCCCACCTTCAATAACTGCAGGGTTTATCGTATTCGTTCCAGGCATAAAACCCGGATAGCTTTTCGTCACAGCCCAATGGCGTTCAAGCTCTTGCAGTCCTTGAATAATGTTTGTCATTTTCTCGATTGCACTCGCACCAAAGAGCTTTCCTCCAGCATGAATCATCTGCCTTCTTGTTGCATCATGAAAGGTTTGCGGGCTCTTTACTGTAATCCATCCAGTAATGACTCCACCTTGACCTTGAATATGTAAATCACTTGTGTCTACCACAACAGCAAAATCAGCCGCATACCCCTTTTTGCAACATTCTAATGTACCTGCCTCACCAACCTCTTCGCCAATGACCGACTGGAAAATTAAACTGCCAGGCAATTCAATCCCCGCTTCATGTATTAACTGGATGGCGAACAAAGCACCGGCTAAACCGCCTTTCATATCAGCTGCACCTCGACCGATGATATTCCCGTCTTTTACAACCGGATAAAAAGGGTCAACCTCCCATACTTCATCCTCACTGACTTCAGCTACGTCCATATGTCCATTAATGATCAAGCTGTTATACAGGTCTGATGAAGTCCCTTTACGAACACCTACAACATTTGGATCATTGGGGTAAACATCCCACATATCGATTGTGAAGCCTTTATCACTTAAAAAATCAGCAACAAATTGTTGGGCATCCTTAGTGTTTCTTGCAGGCGGTGCCGGTGTTTTATACTCGATTAGCCTTTTGAGCAATTCAATCAGCTCATCTTTTCTGGCATCAACTTGTTCAACTAATTGCTGAATATGATCTGCTGTCATTTTTTTCCTCCCCATCCTTTTCTCAGCTATAAAAAAACCACTTCTTATTTGAAGAAGTGGTTTGAACATACATACAAATTTATGTATAAACATTCGAAAAACATCGGGTTTTCCGAAGTTTCAAATATATTTTCAAACACCTCTTCCCTACGCTAGTATTATCTAGATCAGGTAATAAGGGTCAAGGCACCATGCCTCTCTCAGCTTTTAAAAGCTCCCCTAGTGGTGAAATCTATTAACTTAATTTCTAAATTGATTATATTATTTTTAACACAATCTTTCCTTTTTGGCAACAGATTAAAATAAATCCCCTTTATAAACCGCTAACATTGTTCACAAACTGTTTATTTGCATGAAAAATGCGATCCTCATATCTTTTAAATAAATATCCAAAGATCGATGCCAATACTTGCTGAAACAGCATCCCAATAATAACTGGAACAGCGACAGCAGCTGGAAAATATTGCACGGCAATAACAGCCCCGGCACTGATATTACGCATTCCGCCAGTAAAGATCATCGCTACTTTTGTTTCACGATCTCTTTTTAACCAGTTTGCTACTATCCATGTAAGTAAATATCCAAAGAAAGCAAGAATAAAAACTGTGACAGCAATAATAACCAACTTCACTGTTATATCTGATAAATATGGTGCTACTACAGCTCCATTAATCATGACAACAATTGCAAGACCCAACTTAGAAAAAGGAGCTAGTGTTTTGCTTACTTGAACGCTTTTCTCTTTAAATAGATGATTCAACAACATTCCTACTAATGATGGTAAAACGACCATATATAACAATCCGTACATAATCGATAACGTACTAATGTCTACTTTCTGCCCAACAAGGAAAGAAAGAGTATGCGGCACAAGGAATGGAGAAAGAATCGTATCAAGCAAAATAATCGAAAGGGCCAATGCAATATTTCCTTTATAAATCGTTACCCAGATGAAGCTTGTTATACCTGTAGGAATAACAGCAGCAAGTACAAGACCGGTCAATATTAAAGGATCATTTGCAAAGATAAGATGTCCTCCCCCCCAAGCAATAACTGGCATTCCTATATGCAAAACAAATAAAATAATTAGTAATGGAAGCGGACTTTTTAATACACCTTTAAGGGAAGAAAAGTTCGAGTTGAGACTACCAGAGAAAGTAATAAAAGCAAAAATCCAAGGGATTAAAAATGAAAAAAACGAAAAATGATTAGCAAACATCACGCCCAAAATGACGCTTACAGGCGTAAGAAATGGCATAAACCTTTCAAGCTGCCGATTAAAAGTTTGAAGCATTAAGCATTCTCCTATTCTAATAAAGAACAATTATTTGAGTAAATTTGTTTATTTCCTTTGTCATTTCCTTCCCCTAGTGAATATTTCTTTACGTAAATTTTAACACATTACACAAAAAAAGTAGCCTCTTTATCCTTTAAAGAGTCGCTACTTTATAAGATCACTGTTTGTTAAAGAAAAAAATTAATGGTCAATTGCATCACAGACCAAACTGCTAAATGGTTATTAAAAGCGTTATTTTTATATCACTCATTAATTTTTTCAATTCAAGAATATTGTAAGATAATTAACAATGTAAGTCAATTTATTTTTACCAATTAACCAAAAAATTTGAAATCATCATAGCTTCAGTTAGGACGATCATGTTGTTGATCTTCTTTCATTTTCCATTTTTATTCAAGTAATGTTTTCTCTAACAAAGCACAAACTAAGCTTACTAAAAAAGAAACTAGTTACGGAGATGACATGATATTGTGAAAAGTTATGTTTTTAGCATTGGATTATTCTTTTTTATGATTGGTTTTTCAGAAGAAAAGACATTTGCTGCTTCTATCGAAAATAGACAAGCTCCAATAAGTTTCCAAATAACCCTTCAAAATTGGGAAGCTGTCAATCATATTTTGCAGAAAAAATCAACCTTTACTGTTATTGATGTGGAAACTGGTAAGAGCTTTGAAGTACAGCGAAGGGCTGGCAGCAGGCATGCAGATGTACAGCCCATTACCAAAAAAGACACGAAGATTATGAAAGAAATCTATGATGGAAGATGGAGTTGGCGAAGAAAAGCAGTCTTAATTCTAGCCAATGACAGCTTAATCCCTGCCTCTATGCATGGAATGCCGCACGGTGCTGGAGCGCTTCAAAATGGATTTCCCGGTCATTTCTGTATTCATTTTCCTGGAAGCACAACTCATCGGTCGGGGAAAGCCGATCTCTCTCACCATGTGATGATTTTAAAGGCTGCTGGGAAAATTGACGACTATTTTACAAGTCTTCAAGCAGAGCAATTAATAAATGTATTTCTAGTAACGATTAAAAACCAGGACCAAAAATTGGCAGAAAAAATCTCGATAAGTAATCAAAAAAAATGGAAACAAAAACTTAATAATATTGAACAAATCGAAGCCATACAGTGGTCGCTACCACAAACAACAAATAAAGAAACTCGCTACTCATTAGTCACTCAAATTCCTGTTGAGATAAAAATGTTTATTAAGGAACGTGGAGCTGTTAAAACAAACTTAGTTTTTACATTGATGAGAACATCTCCTCTTTCACCATGGAAAGTAAATATTGATCCATTGCTATCTTCCATTAACTAATTTTAAGAAAACAAAAAGAGGTGGGGCATAAATGAAAATGATTTTGGTGCTATTATTGCTGGCTTTACAGCCTGACACTATTTCTGAAGAGATTTCATTAACCTTTGAGGGTGAAAAAATAAGCAGTATTCATCGCTCAGAATATGCTCTGCCTCCTTTTGGCCAATCCATGATCGATCACCAAAAATATAGTGAACTCGAGAAAAAACTTGAAGCAGCTGTTTTTAAAATGCCAACAAATGCAACCATTGATGAACATGGACATTTAGTAAGTGAAAAAATGGGCTATCAGCTTAACAAGGAGAAATTCAAGGAAGCGTTTTATCAGTCGTTTTATATGAAAGGTACTACTTCTATAGATATTCCTGTCAAGACAATTTACCCAAAGGTTGACAGTGAATTATTAACATGCATTAGTTCAAAAAAAATCAGCCAATATATTACCTTTTTTAATAGCAGGAATAAGGAACGTTCACATAATATCAAATTAGCATCTGATGCGATCAATAACTATGTTGTGTTTCCGGGAGAGACTTTTTCATTTAATGCTGCTGTTGGAAAACGGACAGTTGAAAAAGGGTACCTGCCAGCACCTGTAATTGTAAGAGGAGAATTATCAGAAGGTGTTGGCGGCGGAATTTGCCAAGTTTCCTCCACTCTGTTTAATACAGTAGACCGTGCGGGAGTTAAAATTCTTGAGCGGTATTCACATAGCAGAAGGGTGCCTTATGTTCCGCCAAATCGAGATGCAACTGTAAGCTGGTATGGTCCAGATTTTGTCTTTAAAAACCAGCACAACCAGCCATTGCTTATCCGTTCAAAAGTAATCGGCGGTCAGTTAATTATTATTATCCTCTCTTCTGATACATTTTCTGATTATAAACGAGAGGTTCCAAGTGCGCCAGATACTTTGCCTAAAGAAGAATCTATAGATAAAGATAATACTTAGA
This sequence comes from uncultured Metabacillus sp., assembly GCF_947503125.1. GTDB lineage: Bacteria > Bacillota > Bacilli > Bacillales > Bacillaceae > Metabacillus. Next base: position 51,732 of record NZ_CANNCR010000013.1, on the reverse strand, counting down.
AAAGTATGAAACAAAACAAAAGGGTCAGACCCTTAGGCGCCATATAGTTTCTACTATTGCCATGGTCAGACCCTTTACATTAGTTTATTTTCTAAATTTCGCTAAGCCTTCATTTAATCCTTTCGTGTGTTGATAAACTTCTTTATAAAGAGTAAAAAGTTCCTGATACTTTGCAACATTATCTGCAATTGGCTCATATGTTTTAGCTGGCTTAATAAAGAGATCAGCAATTTCTTTGAGAGAACTTGACCACCCTGCACCGTATGCTGCAAGAATGGCAGCTCCGATACCTGGTCCTTGCTCGCTTTTTAATTTAACAATTTTTGTATTGAAAATATCAGCTTGAATTTGAAGCCATGTCTCATTTTTGGCACCACCGCCAATTGAAATAATCGTATCGATTTTCTTGCCGCTGTCACGGAAAATCTCAATGGATTCATGCAAAGAAAATGTAATTCCCTCTAATACCGCACGAGCAAAATCCTTTTTAGTATGGGATCCTTCCATACCTATAAAGCTGGCACGAATGGTTGGATCAGCGTATGGTGTTCTTTCCCCAACTAAATATGGTGTGAACAATAATCCATTTGAACCAACAGGCACTTCTTCTAATCCATTCAATAATTCTTCATATGACTCATTTTCAGCAAACACATCTTTAAACCAGTTCAAGCTATAGCCAGCTGCTAATGTGACGCCCATGGTATAAAAGGCATTTTCTTTACCATGATTAAAATAATGAACCTTTCCAGCAAAATCACGATCATTTCTCTCTTCGTATGATAAAACAACCCCAGATGTTCCAACACTGCATAGCGTATTTCCCTCTGATAAGATTCCAGAACCAATTGCTCCGCAAGCATTATCTGCTCCCCCTGCAAAAACCTTAGTAGCAGGAGATAATCCTGTTTCATTTGAAAATTGTTCTGTTAACGTCCCCACACACTCGTGTGATTCGACGAGCGGCGGACAAAAATCATGCTTAAGCTCAAAAAGAGCACATATTTCCTGACTCCATTCTTTTTCTCCAACGTTTAATAATAACGTTCCAGCAGCATCAGAATATTCACTATGAATTTGTCCGGTCATCCGGAAACGTAAATAATCTTTTGGAAGGAGGAATATGGCTGCTTGTTCAAAAATATATGGTTCATGCTCCTTTACCCATAATATTTTTGGCAAGGTAAAGCCCTCTAATGCAGGATTTTTTGTAATCTGAAGTAATTTATCCTGACCGACAACATCATAAATTTGCTTACATTGAGGTGTAGTTCTCACATCATTCCAAAGGATAGCATTTCGTAACACCTGGTGTGATTTATCTAATAGAACAAGTCCGTGCATTTGTCCTGAGAAGCTGATCCCCTCAATATCATTAACATCACCATTAAATTCTTTTACAAGCTCTGCAAGACCTTCACGCGTTTTTTCTACCCATAACTCGGGTTCCTGTTCACTATACCCGGATTTTTCATGGATTAAAGGATAAGATTTCGAAATTTCATGAGCAACATTTCCGTTTTGGTCCATTAATAAAATTTTTACTGCGCTTGTACCTAAATCAATCCCAATCACATATTTCATTCTCAAAACCCCTTATAATAGAAGATACGGATTTGCGTTTTAGCAGACCCATGCAAGTAAACCCTTTCAAAAATGAAGTGTTTTTTTACTATCTGAATCTAGTACTTTACATTTCTATAAAATAGTAGAAAACTAATTAAAATTATATCATTGGGAAAAATGTTTGTCTATTCAATAAACTAAGTTTATACTTATAATAATAACGTTTATAATGAAGGAATACATCATGATTAAGATTTTGCTCCACCGAGAAAAAATAAAATGAGATGTTGAAATTAGGTGACATATTTGAAATCAATAACTTGGAATCAGCAGGTAGTTAAGAAAAACAACACATCATTAGTCTTTCAAACCATCACAGAGCAAGAACCCATTTCACGGGCTGATATTGCACAAAAATCCGGATTAAATAAAGCAACTGTATCCTCCCTAGTAAATGAATTACTGGAAAAACAGCTTGTATATGAATCAGGACCGGGAGAATCCAGCGGAGGCCGCCGACCAGTCCTCCTCCATTATAATCGTGTTGCAGGATATTCAATTGGAATTGATGTAGGAGTAAATTATATTTTAGGGGTTGTAACTGATTTAAAGGGAAAAATCATAACTGAACATCATGTACGAATGAAAAGTTCATCTGTTGAAACGGTAATGGACCAGGTAAAAACGATCATAAAAACCTTAATCAAGGATATCCCTAAAAGCCCATATGGGATTATTGGAATAGGAATCGGGATCCCTGGTATCGTTGATAAGCAAGGAAAAGTACTGCTTGCGCCAAATTTAGGCTGGAAGAATTGCGAAATCAAACAATCGATTGAGGATGAATTCAATCTACCTGTCATCATCGAAAATGAAGCAAACGCAGGAGCCTACGGTGAAAAGCAATTCGGTGCAGGGCAATCATATAACGATATAATATATGTTAGCGCAGGGATCGGAATTGGTGTGGGACTGATTTTAAATAACCAGTTATACCAAGGTTTAAATGGCTTTTCTGGTGAAATGGGACATATGGTTATCCAAATGAATGGCGCACCATGCAGTTGTGGAAGCAATGGCTGCTGGGAAGTATATGCATCTGAACATGCCCTGCTAAACAAGGCAGAAGATGAACATACACTGGAATCATTGATTGAATTGGCTAATAAGAAAGATAAACAAGCGATCTCATTATTCAAAGAAATCGGGCAATACTTGGGATTTGGCATTAATAATATTATTAACACCTTTAATCCTGAGCAAATTATTATCGGAAACCGGTTGGCAATGGCAAAAGAATGGATTGAGCAGCCATTGTTAGAAATCGTCTATTCTCATGCTCTTTCATTTCAGCAAAAAAATCTGCAAATTAGTTTCGCTAAACACTTAACCCATTCAGCAGCTCTAGGTGTTGCGGCTTTTACAGCAGAGAGTTTTATTAATCGAGAGTTAAAAGAGTATTAAAATTTGAAGCTGGATTGTGATCAAAAAACCAACTTTTTTGAAGGAAATATAAAAAATCCGGCATCCATACAGGAGCCGGATTAATTATTGAGATAAGGTGCCGCGATTGCCGCATCTACATTATAGAGTTTTAGACCACCACTCCTACAAGTGGGTGTTCGCAGAAGCTTTCGTATCTTCCTCTACATAATGGAGGCTTGATATTCCGTCTTCAATGTAAAACTCCCTATTTCAGCTTAAAGGTTAAAACTTTATAAAAAATGCGTACAGCGCAGCTTGTATTGTTATAATACTAGATTTATACACTAAATGCAATAGGGAAATCTCCAAATAACATAGAGCGGAGTCTAGCGATTATTTAGGTTAATGCTAGATTACCACCTAGAACCGTTTGGGTTTGGACATGTTTTCGTAGAAAATTTCGCTCGGTATTCAACAAGACATCCACTATGTGAACAAGTTGTGCCGTAAACCAAAGATGTACAGCCTTTGCAGGAATTCAATCTTTGTTCGTAAATTGTTTTTGACACCATGACAGATGGGTTACCTTTGCTTTTTGAAAGGATCTCATCCACTTCTTGTCTTTTTATTATGACGTTTCTTGTACAGCCCTTACAAATGGTTGCGTTATCTCTCATTATAGCTCACCCTTTATTAAAAAGGGCCTGACCCATATTTGTGATAGACCCTTGCTTTGAAAAACTTCGATTTATTCAATTGTAAGTAACACTACAGCCATTGGTGGTAATGTAACATTTAATTGGTCATTTTCGATTGACGCTTGAGTAAACTCAGTTGGCTTTACAACCTCTGGCTGTTCAAACGTGTTATGAGCATCAATTGTATCAGCTGTAAGAATTTTACCTGACAGGCTTGAAACTTGTTCCTTTAATCCGCGCAGCTGAATGGAAAGGGATGCAGATTCTTTATGGTCGATATTACACAAGCTAATGTTTATTTTGCCTTCTTTGTTTTTTGACGCAGAAACAGTCACTTGTGGAAGCTTTTGATCATTGTATTTGTAGGTACCAACAGCTGCTTCAACTGATAAATTTGTCGCATCCTGATGAACCTTATACATATCAAATACATGATACGTCGGAGTTAGAATCATTTTTTCTCCTTCTGTCAGCACCATTGCTTGTAGAACGTTTACAGTTTGTGCAATGTTTGTCATTTGCACACGATCGCTATGCTTATGGAAAATGTGGAAGTGAACCGCTGCAACTAATGCATCACGAATCGTATTTTGTTGATAAAGGAATCCTGGGTTTGTTCCCTCTTCGACATCAAACCAAGTTCCCCATTCATCAATAATCATGCCAACACGTTTTTCAGGATCGTATTTATCCATAATTGTGCTATGCTTTGTAATTAACTCGTCCATATGAAGAGCTTTTTTCATGGTAATAAACCATTCATCTTCCGGGAAATTGGTCGCTGAACCTTTTCCTAACCAGAAATCTCCTGGAATTGTGTAATAATGAAGACTTAGTCCATCCATGAAACGACCAGCCTCACGCATAAGAACTTCTGTCCAATTGTAGTCATCTACATTTGCTCCGCCGGCAATTTTATAGATTTTGTTATCACCATAGTTTCTTACATATGTTTGATAACGGCGATAAAGATCTGCATAATATTCTGGGCGCATGTTACCACCGCAGCCCCAGTTTTCATTTCCCACACCAAAGTATGTTAATTTCCAAGGCTCTTGTCTGCCATTTTCCCCACGCCAGTTTGCCATTGGAGATTCGCCATCAAATGTCATATATTCTACCCATTCAGACATTTCTTGAACAGTACCGCTGCCTACATTTCCACAAATATATGGCTCACAGTTTAACATTTCACATAACATCATAAATTCATGTGTTCCGAAGTGGTTATTTTCAACAACACCACCCCAGTGTGTATTTACCATTCGTTTACGATTTTCTCTTGGCCCAACGCCATCTTTCCAATGATATTCATCAGCGAAGCAGCCGCCTGGCCAGCGAAGAACTGGAATTTGAATTTGCTTTAGCGCTTCCAAAACATCGTTCCGAATTCCATTTGTGTTAGGAATTGGTGAATCCTCGCCTACCCAAATCCCTTCATAAATACAACGACCTAAATGTTCAGCAAAATGACCATAAATATTGCGGTTAATCGTTCCTTTTTCAACATCTGCATTAATGACGATTGAATTTTTCATATCAAGATCATCCTTTACAAAAGATTAAAAAACGAGGTTAGACCGAAAGCTCTGCTATTTTCATAGACTTAGTGTTTATTTCATTTGCTCTAGTCAACCTCGCTGTTTTTAGCATAAATTATTTATAGATAACGTCGTTCCAACGTAATTCATTAATGAAAGCATGTTTGTTTGTATCATTATTAATTAATACACACTCAATTCCTACTAAGTCTGCCCAGTCTCTTAGCTGTTCTGTCGTTACTTTATATGAGTATACAGTATGGTGTGCTCCGCCAGCGATAATCCAGTTTTCAGCTCCTTCACTTAAAGAAGGCTGTGGAGTCCATAGTACTCTTGCGACAGGTAAATTTGGCAATTCAATTTCAGGCTGTTTCGCATCAACTTCGTTTACAACCAGGCGGAAACGATGGCCAAGATCAATGATTGAGGCGTTTAGGGCTGCACCGCTTTTACCGTCAAAGATAAGGCGGGCAGGATCTTCTTTTCCGCCAATACCTAATGGATAGACAGCAATTTTCGGTTTTGTTGCTGTAATAGTTGGACAAACCTCAAGCATATGTGATCCAAGCACAAGCTCATTGCCTGGCTCAAAGTGATACGTATAATCCTCCATAAATGAAGTGTCTTCATTATCAGCAATGATTTTAGAGATGCGAACAAGTGCAGCTGTTTTCCAGTCACCTTCACCAGCAAAGCCATAACCTTGTGCCATTAATCGTTGAACAGCAAGACCTGGTAATTGCTTCATCCCGTGAAGGTCCTCAAAGGTAGTTGTAAATGCCGTATAATTGCCTTCCTCTAAAAATGCCTTCATTCCCAGCTCAATTCTTGCTTGATAACGAATTGACTCACGAACAGGACCATCTTCAAGACCTTCAGGAACAATATCATACTCTGCTTCATATTCCTTCATTAATGCATCTACTTCTTGTTCAGATACATCATTCATTCTCTGCACTAAATCGCCGATACCGTATCCATTTACAGTCCAGCCCAACTTAATTTGCGCTTCTACTTTGTCGCCTTCTGTAACAGCAACACGTCTCATGTTATCACCAAAGCGAGCAACTTTTAAATGCTGGCTTTCAGAGAATGCAACTGCTGTACGCATCCAGCTGCCAATTTTGCTTCTAACCTCGCTATTTTCCCAATGTCCAACAACCACTTTACGTTTAATATTTAATCTTGTTGCCATGAAACCAAATTCGCGGTCACCGTGTGCAGATTGATTGGTATTCATAAAATCCATGTCAATGCTGTCCCAAGGAATATCACGATTAAATTGTGTGTGTAAATGCAGCATTGGCTTTTGCAATGCAGAAAGGCCAGCGATCCACATTTTAGCCGGAGAGAATGTGTGCATCCATGTAATGATACCTGCACAGTTTTCATCAGCATTTGCTTCTAAGCATAATCTGCGAATGGAATCCGCTTCTTTTAATACTGATTTAAACACCAATTTGTACGTAACTGCAGGATCACGATCAAGAGCTTCTGTAATCACTCTTGAATTTGCTTCAACCTCTTTTATTGTTTCTTCCCCATATAAGTCTTGACTTCCTGTAACAAACCAGAATTCATAAGGTTTTACTGTTAACATATCGGTTCCCCCTTGTGATTAATTAAAGATTTACCTTTGGAGTTGTTTGGCCATAATAAGCATTAGCTCCATGCTTACGAAGATAATGCTTGTCCAATAGATATTGATCGATCGGCTTGACATCCGGGTTTAATTGGAATGTGTGTAAAGCCATTTTTGCCACTTCTTCTAACACCACTGCATTGTGTACGGCTTGCATCGCATCTTTTCCCCAGCAAAATGGTGCATGACCTGATACTAGTACTCCTGGCATAGCTACTGGATCAAGACCTGCTTTTTCAAACGTTTCGATGATAACATGCCCTGTTTCCAACTCATATGCACGAGTAATTTCTTCCTCTGTTAATGGTCTAGTACAAGGGATTTCCCCATAGTAATAATCAGCATGTGTTGTGCCTAATGCAGGAATTGTACGGCCAGCTTGGGCCCAGCTTGTTGCCCACGGTGAGTGAGTGTGAACGACACCACCTATTTTTGGAAATGCTTTGTATAAAGCTAAATGAGTCGCAGTATCTGATGAAGGACGTAAATCACCTTCTACGATTTCACCTTCAAGATTAACAACAACCAAATCCTCTGCCTTTAACTCATCATAAGAAACTCCGCTTGGTTTGATAACAACAAGACCTTTTTCACGATCAATGCCGCTTACATTCCCCCAAGTAAAGGTGACCATTTCATATTTTGGTAAAAGTAAATTTGCTTTCAGTACTTGCTCTTTCAATGCTTCAAGCATCTTTTCCTCTCCCCTCTTTTTTAGGTCGAGCAATGGGGCAGAAACCCTTTTTGCCCCACCGCATCATTAGGATCGTTGCTGTATTCCATTATTGTGTAACTTCTGTTTTTTCTTGTGTTTTAGAAGTACTAGCTTTCTTAATTTTCTTTAAGTTCTTCATGACATTATTTTCGCCGCGTCCGAAATAATCATATAAACGTGAGTACTCGGCAAACAATTGATCATATACTGCTACATTATTTTGTTTTGGCTGATAGACCTCGTCTTTTAATCTAGCCATTTCTTTTGCAGCATCTTTAATGTCATCGTAACCGCCGCGCTCTTTACCAGCTGCAACAGCACCAAACATGGCTGATCCTAATGCAGGAGTTTGTGAAGAGGCTGAGATTTTAATTTCCATATTTAAAACGTCAGAGTAAATTTGCATCATTAGTGCATTCTTTTCAGCAATCCCGCCGCATGCATAAACTTCATTAATCGGAACGCCGCTGTTTCTGAAAGCTTCAACAATTGTACGTGTTCCGTACGCAGTTGCTTCAATAAGAGCGCGATAGATTTCTTCAGGTTTTGTGAGTAAAGTTGCTCCTAGTAAAACACCAGTTAAATCTGCATCAACTAATGTTGAGCGGTTTCCATTCCACCAGTCTAAAGCGATTAAACCGCTTTCACCAACCTCAAGCTGAGCAGCCTTTTCGGTCAATAGCTGGTGAATGTTCACTCCTTTTTCCTCCGCCTCCTCGTAGTAGCTGGCAGGAACGCAATTTTCAGTAAACCATTCAAAGTGATCTCCTACACAAGATTGACCTGCTTCATATCCCATTAATCCAGGGATAACACCATCTTCAACAACCCCGCACATACCAGGAACAACCTTTTCCTCGTCACCTAATAATATATGGCAAGTAGATGTCCCCATGATCATGAGCAGTTTTCCAGGTTCCGTAATTCCTACAGCAGGGACCGCAACATGGGCATCAACGTTTGCAATTGCCACTGCAGTACCAGGGTTAAGACCAAGCAACTTCGCAGCTTTTTCTGTTAATTCCCCAGCTTTTGAACCAATTGGGAAAATTTCATTTGATAACTTCTCTTCTACAACATTTTCTAAGCGTTCATCTAAAGCCTTAAAAAACTCTTTCGTCGGATATCCTTCCTGCTTATGCCAGATTGCCTTATAACCTGCTGTACAACTATTGCGTTTTAATTCACCAGTTAATTGAGAAATAACCCAGTCAGTAGCTTCAACAAATTGGTCTGTAGCTTCATAAACTTCCGGTGCTTCATTCAGAATTTGCCAAAGCTTCGGTACGAGCCACTCAGAAGAAATTTTCCCGCCATATCTTTGCAGGAACTTCTCCCCTCTAGCTTCAGCAATCTCGTTTAAGCGATTTGCTTCATCCTGTGCTGCATGGTGTTTCCACAACTTAACATAGCCATGTGGATGATCTTTAAATTCCTCAGTTAAGCATAAAGGAGTTCCCTGCTGATTAATTGGTAAAACGGTACAAGCTGTAAAGTCAATACCAAGGCCGATTACCTCATCTGGAGAAACATTTGCCTGTTTTAATACATCTGGAATTGTTGTTTCTAATACTTCCATATAATCTGTTGGGTGCTGTAAGGCCCAATCATTTTCAAGCTTTGTTACGCCATCTGGTAAAAATTCATCCATTACTCCATGTGTATACGGTTTAACTGCTGTAGCAATCTCTTTTCCAGTTCCAATTTCGACAAGCACTGCTCTTCCAGATTGTGTCCCGTAATCAACACCAATTGAATACTTTGCCATTTTAATCCCCCCAACCTTTTTCTATTAATCAATTAATCTTTTAGTTTTTAGTTGATTCACTTCACATTATCCGTACAAGTTACAAGACACAGAAACATTTATTGGAAAAAATCCGCTTTCATTTTGTGGAATTTTATAAAAACACTCAACTTATACGTATAACCTTAAGTTCATTTTAGCACTTATCTCATTTTTTTCAATACAAATTTTAGATTTATTTTTGCAAATTTGTCCTTTTTTATATGTTAACTTTCAACTTATCCTTACAAGTTAGTTTGTAGTTGTTTAAAGACTCAACTGTGTCTATTTCCATCATTTTCAATATCAACAAACGTAGGTTTTGACTGCTGCTCCTATTCCTTATTGTTCAAAAGCGTAGGAAAAGGCTGACTATCAGCAATAATCAGCCTTTTCTTATTTCTTCACTTAGTTTGTATCAGGTCTTGGCACTCCAAAGTTTGGCGTTCCATCTTCGTTCCACTGAATTACTTGAACACGAGCATGGCGATTTGGATCATACAACGGATCACCGACAATTTCCTTATAGCTTCTGGCATGATAAACAAGAATATCCTGCTTGCCATCCTCAGAAACGGTAAAACTATTATGTCCTGGTCCATATTGGCTGTTTTCCTCAGAAGTAGAAAAAACAGGTTCAGGTGTTTTTACCCACGATGCCGGATCCAATAAATTACTGTTTTCATCTGCTGTTAATAGTCCCATACAATAGTTATAATCGGTGGCACTTGCAGAAAATGTCATAAATATACGACCATTTCGTTTAAGGATTGCCGGACCTTCATTAACTAAATATCCGATTTTTTCCCAATTATATTCAGGTGTGGTGAGACAAACCTGTTCACCTTTAAGTGTCCATGGATTCTCCATTTCTGAGATATAAATATTAGAATTTCCTTTTATTTCAGGATCCTTTTGTGCCCATACATAATATCTGATTCCTTTATGTTCAAAAGATGTGGCATCTAATGCAAAGGTTTCCCACTTCGTTTTTACTTGTCCTTTTTCGATCCATTCCCCTTCAAGCGGATTTTCGGATACATTTTCTAACACAAACATACGATGATCAAATAAGCCATCTTTTGTTTCTGATGTTCGTGCCGCTGCGAAGTAGACATACCATTTTCCATCAATAAAATGAATCTCAGGAGCCCAAATATTAGCACTCATTAATCCTTTTTGATGCTTAACCCAAATCGTTTTCCCTTCCGCATCTGCTAATCCTTGAATGGAATCAGAACGGCGGAGTTCGATTCTGTCATACTTTGGCACAGATCCTGTAAAATAATAATAACCATCTGTATGTTTATAAATCCATGGGTCCGCACGTTGTTCAATAAGCGGATTTTTCACGGTAAAATCAGACATGATGACAACTCCTAAATTCATTTTTTCATAATCCAATAAGGTTCGTTTTATAATTAGTTCATTTAAACTGAATGTGCTTCATTTCTCAGTTTGCTTTTAACATGCTAAAAGCAGTTAAATTTCAATAGAAATTTACTGCTTTTGCTTGTTAGGCAGATTTGTTTTTAATAAGTAGTTAAAAGTAAAAAGTAACCACTTTTTATTTTGCGAGACGAATCACATTCCACGAAAGCTTGGATAAATTCGCTGCTAGATGTCCATTATCGACACTCGCATCTCCATTGCTATGTGGTGAAACATTTGTATGATTAAACTGATTTGTTGCTTTAACATCATCATTTTCAAGAACGATATGTTCGTTCACTCTGTAACCTTCGAAGCTTCTAATATCTGCTTCAAGACTAAGTGTTTCAGATTGGTGACGGTTTACGGCAAAGATTGTCAATGTTTCATTTTCTTCATCATGAACCGAAACAGTATCAAGATATGGAACATCTGTGAAATCCTTGCTATCATATTTTGGAGAAGAGACAATCGAATGTAATGCTGTTCCTCTACCAAATACAGATGCATGCATATATGGATAAAAGATTGTTTGTTTCCACGCTTCTCCGCCTTTTACCGTCATAATTGGCGCAATAACATTAACTAGCTGTGCAAGACATGCAATTTTCACACGGTCGGCACGCTTTAACATCGAAATTAGCATACTTCCTACTAATAACGAATCCTCAAACGTATAAATATCTTCTAGTTGTGGCGGAGCAATCGACCATGGTTCAATCTTTTTATCTGCTTCATTTGAATGGAACCATACATTCCACTCATCAAATGATAGATTCATTGTTTTCTTTGAGCGTTTTTTCGCTTTAATATAATCTGCCGTTGAAATAATCGAATAAATAAACTGATCCATATCCAATGATTGTGCTAAATAGTTGCCTAAATCATTATCACGGTTTCCATAATAAGTGTGCAGGGAAATATAATCGACATGGTCATACGTGTGCTCTAATACAGTTGCCTCCCAGTCAGCGAAAGTTGGCATATGGCGATTTGAGCTGCCACATGCAACTAATTCGATCGTCGGATCAACCCATTTCATTGCTTTTGCTGTCTCAACTGCAAGGCGTCCGTACTCATCCGCTGTTTTATGACCAATTTGCCACGGACCATCCATTTCATTTCCTAAACACCATGTTTTAATTTTATGAGGCTCTTTATAACCATGTGAGATACGAAGATCACTCCAATAAGAGCCTGATGTATGGTTGCAATATTCTACTAGATTGCGAGCAGCATCAATCCCGCGAGTTCCTAGATTAACAGCCATATTCACCTCAGCATTAATCTTTTTTGCCCAATCCATAAATTCATTTGTGCCAATATGGTTTGTTTCCGTTGTTCTCCATGCTAGATCTAATCTTCTCGGCCTATCGGCAACAGGACCAATGCCATCTTCCCAGTTATAGCCGGAAACAAAGTTACCGCCTGGGTATCTTACCAATGGGACTCTTAATTGCTTCACAAGTTCGATAACATCTGTTCGAAATCCCTGTTCATCTGCTGATGGATGATCAGGCTCATAAATTCCTTCATATACAGCTCTACCTAAATGCTCGATAAAGGAACCGTAAATTCTTTCATCGATTTGTCCGATTTTAAATTCCTTATCAACCGTCATTTTTGCTTTAACTGCCATGATTCCAACTCCTTTTTTTAACTACATATAATAGTAGATTTTTAATCTATAATGATTTACATCAATAAATAGATTTACGTTATTAAATACTTTCAAATTATGCTTGAGATAACTTAATCGCTTTATTTTTTGCTGTGTAAATAACATATGCGACCAAAAACAATACGAATCCAACAATGTCCATGACAAACAATTGAAGTAATCCCCAGAAAGCAATCCAAAGTAAAGCCTTCTTTTGAATTTCATTATCTTTTAGGTTTCTAGCAATGAGGAAATTCACAATAGCACCTACGAAAATGAATAAGCCAAATGTCAAAATCACACCTGAAACCTCATCAATTAATACAGTTCCAACTACTTTTGTATCAACAGAAGTGCCTTGCAGCTCTTTTGCCCCTGTATTTTTAAACCAAGTAGAGTAACCAAAAATAGTTATAAGTCCAGTGATGATGTTCCATATCGACCCTGCTATTAACAATTTCCTTTCCAATCCTCTGCTCATGACCATCCCTCACTTTTCATACAAGTTCCATGTTCTATGAAAATCCTAATAATTTAGGAGACATTTCTTACCCTTTAATACCTGAATTCAAGTTAATAGACTGGACAAAATACTTTTGTGCGAAAACAAACAACAGTAGGGTTGGAATAATCGCTAATATCGCTGACCCCATTAATTGCCCAATCATGCGGTAGTTCCCATAAATATCTTGCAATAAAAGCAAACCAGCTGTAACCGGCATCTTATCTACATCGGTATAAACAATGACTGGCCAGAGGAAATCATTCCAAGAGCCGGTAAAAGAAAACAGACCGCAAACAATTAATACTGGTTTTATCAGCGGCAATATAACAGAGTAGTAGATTCTAAAATCACCTGCTCCGTCAACACGGGCTGACTCGTCCAATTCTTTTGGAATACCCTTCATAAATTGTCTAACTAAGAATATATTGCCCATTCCTGCTAAACCTGGAATGATCATCGCCCAAGCAGTATTCACCCAACCTAAGGCGTCAATTATTTTATAGGAAGGAATTAAGTTAACGACCCCCGGGAAGAAGGAAATCCCTAATAAAGTAAAGAACAATGTATCTCTTCCTTTAAAATTCATCCGTGAATATCCATATCCAGTTATTGAGATGACAATAACGACTAATATTGTATGCATCGTTGCAATAAATAAAGAGTTCATTAACCAGCGTAAAATTGGTGCTGTTGATGTATTTTCCAAAATGGCAACATAGTTATCAACGATCCAGTTAACAGGTAATAGCCTAAAACCAACTGAGACAACTTCTGTTTGTGAGCGAAATGATGTTGTAATCCCGAAAATGACCGGAACTGCCCAAATGATACAAAGAACAATTAAAAATAAATATGCACTATATTTTGACCAACTTATCTTTTTCATTTATTACACCTGCCTTATCCGTTTCCATTCAAATACAAGCTAACATAACTTCTATGAAGCATTTCGGTTCATCACATAATATTGTATTGCTGATATAACTAAGATGACTAATCCAAGCAATACCGCCATTGCGGAAGCCATCCCTGCAATTGATTCTCCGTGGCTAAATGCTAATTGGCGAATATACATCATCAGTACATGTGTGCTTTGCTCCGGGCCGCCATTTGTCATCATTAATGGCTCACCGAAAACATTAAACGTTCCAGCGGTCGTCATGACAAATGTATAAATTAATGGAAAGCGAATAGATGGTAAGGTAATACTAAAAAATTTCCGAATTGGTCCTGCACCATCAATATCGGCAGATTCATATAAATCCTTCGCAACACCATTTATAGAGGCACGGTATATGATCATATTTCCTCCAACGCCGCCCCAAATCGTTAAAACAATAATGATGATCCAAGCGTATGGTTGGTTACCAGCCCAAACCGTTTCAGAACCAAACACATTTCCAGTTATCCCCAATTGCTTATTGAAGATTAGCGACCAAATTAACGCCCCAGCTGAGATCGAAATTAATCCTGGAATATAGATAATGGATTGAAAGAAGCTTTTCATTTTTACTTTTTTATGCTCTAAGGCAACAGCAATTAAGAGAGGTATGATGATTAAGAATGGAACACTTAATCCAACGAAAATTAACGTATTTTTTAACCCATTCGTAAATTGAAAATGAAAGGTTGATTTTTTATCAAATAAGATTGTCTTATAATTTTCTAAACCTACCCACACTGGATCACCGATTAAATTCCATTGGGTGAAGGATGCGTAAATTCCATAAATCGTAGGTAAAAAAATAAAAACAGCAAATAAAATCACATGGGGACCTACAAAGAAAAGAGGTGTTAAATTCACTTTTTTATTCATAGCCTATTTCTCCTTTATAAGAGACTGTCTCAGAGGGCCTGTCCCCTTTAAGTTAGCACCATATAAAAAGCTTTCTATTTAGGGGATAGACCCTTAGGTTTTGAGACAATCCTATTTTCTAACTATTTTGCTGCTTCACCGCCATCACCTTCAGCAATTTTATCTTCTACAAATTTCTGCATTGTTTGTAGACCTTCATCAATATCCACTTCTCCGCGAACAATATCTGGAACATACGTATCTAGAGCTTCAGCAACATATGGGTAGTATTCATATGTGTAAATGTATAAAGATTCAGTCTGTTTTTCACTTGAAGTAAAGAAGGATTGGATATATTGATCATAATCCGGACTTTCGATTACCTCTTTACTAGCAACAATTTGTCCAGCTTTTGCCCACTCAATCGAATTTTTGCGAATGAATTCAAGGAAACTAGCAATTCCTTTTTCTTTTTCATCTGTTCTGTTCTCATTCTCTAACATAGCGAATAAATGTGAGGACGCTCTGTTCGTAAACTTATCCGGTGAGAATGCATAAATATTTGTTACACCAAAGTTTAGACCTTCAACTGCTGCGTGTGCTGTAGAACTCCAAGTTCCATCAGTAGAGAATAAAACGTTTCCAGATTGGAACATTAAGTAACCATCTTCACCATAAGGAGTCATTAATCCAGCTTCATCAATTTGTTTAATAGCTTCTATCGCTTGTTTCATGACTGGTGTATTAACAGCAGGCTGACCATCTTTTTGAATGTCACCGCCAAGGTTTTGAATTTGTGCAAAGATAACCCAGCTTATTAGCGCATCATTGACAACATAATCACCTTCATCCAATTTTCCTTGGAGAGATAAAATTTCATCAAACGTAACGACATTATCATCTAAGAAATGCTCTACATTGTATTTCTTAAGTAAATCTTTATTGTAATACATTGCATTACTATGAATATCCAATGGGATTGTATATTGAGTTCCGTCAATATTACCCGAGGTCCATGCTTGTGGCAGATAATTTTCTTGCTTAAGCTCAGGTTGACTTTCCATAATACTTGTCATTGGTTCTAAAACACCTTGTTTTGCATAACCAGGAACACGGTCAGCGTGAATAATCGATAAATCCGGAATCCCTTTACCAGAATTTAACACCGTAGACATTTTCGTATACATATCAGCTGTAATGACATGTTTTACTTTGAACTCTGGATCTGTTTCATTGTACTCTTTGACAAGTTGATCCATATAAGCACCATCTTCACCTGTTAAGGGTGTCCAAAACGTAATGGTATTCTTGTCTTCGCCGCTGCAGCCAGCTAATATAGTTGCTACTAAAAATACTAGAATTAATGAAAAACTAAACTTCTTTTTCAATGCTTTTTCCCCCTAATTCTGTTTATTTTGAAAATTATTATCGAAGAAAATCCATCGCGGATAATTAACTTCAGCATCAGTATACACTTGATATGGAAACGTTGTCAATAACCTTTTAATTAAATTTATTAACTGTTTTTTTATTTCAATTAACTTAAAAGTTAATCAAATAGTTTAAATTCTTGTTATATATTTACAATGATTAATTAATATGTTATTTTATAATTACTTAGTTATCTTTTTTATCAATTAAATAATATTGAAAGAAGGGAAAATAATGCAGCTTGAAATAGACAAGTCCTCTATCGTCGTGTATGAGGCATTGGCTAGTGAGGTTCGGATTAAGATTATTCAGTTGCTTTCAAAAAATAAAATGAACGTCAAGGAATTAGCTGAGGAACTTGGAATAAGCAGTCCGATTGTGACAAAGCACATTAAAAAGTTAGAAAATGCAGGAATTATTAAAACGGAGAAAGTCCCTGGAAAATCAGGCCTTCAAAAAGTTTCTATCTTAAAAGTCGATCATATTGAAATCAATTTTCCTAAAAAAATCTTTCATTCTTTTGCTTCCTATGAAACATCCGTGCCGATCGGCCATTACACAGATTATGAGTTAAAACCAACCTGCGGTCTTGCCACCGATAAGGAGTTTATCGGAAGAGTTGATGAACCGAAATACTTCATGGATCCTAAAAGGGTGGATGCAGAAATATTATGGTTTACCCAAGGGTTTGTTCAATATAATATCCCTAACTTCTTAAAAATCGACGAAAAATTACAACAGTTTGAAATCAGCCTAGAAATTTCTTCTGAATTCCCATTCTCAAACGATGTTTGGCCATCAGATATTACCTTTTCACTAAACGGGATCGAATTGGGCACATGGCAAAGCCCTGGTGATTTTGCCGATACGAGAGGAAAGTTTACTCCTGATTGGTGGCCAAATAATATTAACCAATACGGCTTGCTGAAAACAATAAGGATTACAAGCCATGGCACTTATATTGATGGAGATCCATTATCAGATCTATCAGTTGAGGATTTAGATACAACCTGTGATCGCTGGACGTTTCGGGTCGAAGTTAAAGAAGATGCAAAACACGTTGGCGGAGCCACCATTTTTGGAAAGAAATTTGGAAACCATGACCAGGACATCATATTTAAATTATATTATTTATGATCAATCATTCCGTTAAGAGTAAAAAGAGGCTGGATCAAATGTTAAAAACCCCCTCTGTATTCATTGTATTGAGGAGTTTCTAACAATATTGAAGCAGTCTCTTTTTATCCTTCCCTTTATGAAAAAACTCCAATGTAATCAGTAATGATTTTATTTGGGGTATGAATGGATTGCGGCTCTCGATTGCGGTGATTAAACCAAATACAATTCCATCCCGCCTCAATCGATGGCGCAATATCATTCTCCCACGTATCCCCTATATAGCAGCATTTATCAGGCTTAATCTTAATCTGCCTTTGCACATATTCAAAAATTCTCTTATCAGGCTTTGCGATTCCAATACCATCAGAGATAAAAATCAACTCCTTTGGTATTACCTGATCAAGTTTAAGTGCAATAATTTTATTCATTTGATGATGTACAGGACCGTTTGTTAATATGCCGACAACCGATTTGTTTTTCTGTAAATCTTTTATTATTTCTATAATTCCAGGAAAAGCTTGTATCTGTTGCTGCTCATATTCATAACGTTCCTGTATCGCCAATGCTTGTTCCTTTGTTATATTAAGGTCAAAATCTTTAAAAGCATTTGTTAATCTCTCAACTCTTAATGCTTCTAAGCTCATTTGCCCTTTCGTGTGAAGCTTCCAAAGAACATCACTAAAATATCGCACTCTCTTAAATAACTCCTCGATATTCAGGGTTGATGCCTCGACTTTACAAAATTCCAATGCAAGCCCGAAAGGTGTTAATTGATCATATAATGTGTCATCTAAGTCAAAAAAAACAGCCTCGATTTCATTAAACTTAAGCATAATGATGATTCCCTACATGTTCATTCCAGAAGGCCAGCATCGTATAACGATTTTTCCTTAATAGGTGTGCTTCATTTAAGCTGTTCCGTACAAGGTCAGAAGGAATTCCAAGATGGGTCGGACGGAGAGGGCCCCCTAATTTTTGCAACAAGCCAGAAAGAACTTTTGCCTCTGGCAGTGAATGTAATACTTCAAGGACTGCATGCTGCTGCTGAATCACCATGTCAAGTTTTTCCTTTGATTCCCCTCTTAGCTCCTCTAATTGTGCTGAATTTGAAACAAGCTTTAACACATCATTTTTATATAAATCTAAAATTAATTGTGCGGAAACACCAACCTTAGCCCCGTGCAGTACTTGCGATTTGTTTTGCTTTAGGAACTCCATTTCCCAATAATGTGATAAATGATGCTCCCCTCCCGAAGCTGGTGAAGAATGGCCAACTAAGAGCATAGCTAGTCCAGATTGAATAAGGGCTTCAATTAAGATTTTTATTCCTTCCTCATCCACTTCAGAAATTTGCTCAACATGCTTCACGCAATTTTCCAATGCTTCTTCAGTTAGTTTCGCAGAAAGCGGACAATACGGTTCACCTGCAATAAGATGAGAAAACTTCCAATCTGCTAATGATGTATATTTGCCGATCATATCCCCAAAGCCAGCAGCAATCATTTCTCGCGGCGCACTTTGCAAAATCCCAATGTCAGCAAATAAAGCAATAGGCGACTGCATTTGAAAGGTTGTTTTTACTCCTTTAATAACAACAGGGGCTCCCATTGAATTAAATCCATCAACAGATGGTGCAGTCGGAATGGAAATAAACGGTTTACCCATCTTAAAGCTTGCAAATCTCGTAATATCATGAATGGTGCCAGAACCTACCGCAATAGCCACTTCCGCATCTTGCGAAATCCCTAACATAGCCTCTATTAACGCTGCTTCATCTGCCACAACATCATTTTGTTCATTAGGCTGAATAATCACAACCTCATAGTTAATCTTTTCTTCTTCTATGAGGGCTGACAATCTTTTACCAGCGATATCATAGGTAGTTTGGTCAGCGATGATGGCTGCCTTTTTAAATGATTTTTTCTGCAAATATGCAACCACATCATCTAATGCATTTTGGCTGATGACAATTTCATCAATCGAAATCGAAAAGTGCTGGTTTCCACAGGTACATGCTTTGGATAGGTTTAATAATTCATTTAAAGCGATCATTGATACGTCCTCCTACTATTAAAGTACTATCTAGAAAACTTTTAAACTACCTAAACTTCCTACCACTTTACTCACTAGTGTAAAGTGGTAGACCATGATTCGGGTCACCCTCTAAACAAATGTGAATGAAAAATTAAATCTCTTGGTTGATCATTGGATGAATTTCTTTCAGTGAACTTGTAGAGTTTCTAATAACTAACTCAGGTTCATAAATCTTCTGCCTGTTTTCAACTAATTTATTGTCGCTATTTTCCACGGCAGCAACAATCCATTTAGCCGCTTCAACTCCCATTTCCATTTTAGGGTGTGTAACAGAAGTAATCTTAATTTCTGAAGCCTCTGCTAAATAGGAATCATCGTAACCAACAATGGAAAGATCTTCAGGTACCTTAATCTCAAGCTCTCTTAATACATTTAAGACATTGATTGCAATTTCATCATTATAGCAAATAATTCCTGTTGGTCTATCATCTTTTGACATTAGAAGATGTTTTAACTTGTGCAGTAATCCAGTCTCTTTTTCCTCAGTTGTAAACGTTACGATCATTTCAGGGAAAAAGGGGATCTGATTTTCCCTAAAAGCCCTGATAAAGCCTTGCATCCGGTTTAACCCTTGGATATCATCCCTTTTAAACAAACCAATAATTTTTTTATGGCCTAGCTTAATTAAATGATCAGTTGCAATAAACCCTCCTTTTTCATCATTTAAAATAATGTTTGGCGGATTTAATTGTGGATAATATTGATTTATCATTAAATATGGAATTTTATTTTGTTCCATTTCCAAGTAGTAATGAAGATTTGGATTGTAACTGCTGCTTCTCGTAGGCTCTACGATTAGCCCATCGATATTGCGATTCAACATCGCCTCCAAGCATTGCTTTTCTTTTTCGGGATCATTATCAGTACAAGCAAATGTCAAAGAATAACCGTGTGAGGATAAATATGATTCAATTCCCTTTATAATCGAGGGGAAAATATAATCTGAAATATAAGTTGTTATGACCCCTATATTTTTTCCCGCTGAGCGCATTGGATTCATTTGAGCTTGATTCGGTCTATTCGCTACAAACGTACCTGCTCCTTGCTCTCGATATAACCAGCCTTCATGAACTAGATCGCCGACAGCTTGGCGAACAGTATGCCTGCTAACCTGAAACAATTTCACCAGCTCATTTTCCGAATAAATTTTTTCACCTGGCGATACGGTTCCTTCGGTAATCCAGTCTTTAATTTTTTGTTTCACCATACTGGCTTTTGTTTGTTGAGCCATTATGTCACCACTTTCAGCTTGTATGTTACTAATTCAACTTATTCGTACAACTATATTTATTATACACTATGTACATACAAATTTAAAATGGTCTTTCAATTGAATGGTAAAAAAGATGTTTGTTCTATTATTCCATCAACTCATGTTTTAATTTCCTTTCTAACTCCTTCAGCAAATGCTCTCCAGTAACGATTTTATCACCTCCGCCTTGGGCAAAGGATTCGTTTCCTCCTCCTTTCCCATTGATCATTGGCAGAACCTTTTTGACTATTTGGTTCATTTTTAATGTTTAACCACTTGAACATACAAGTACTAATTTGCTTTCATTTTCTGTAACAAATAAGACAACATTCTCGTTATTTTTTGTTGTGATCATCCTACATCATTTTTAACTTTACTATAGCACAATGGCTCTCATGGTTTACTCACCAATATTGTTTTCAAACCATTCCTGAAGTTCTTTTACAGATGTAAAGCTAAATATCTCTTCTCCATTTTGACCATTGTCAAAGCCTGTATTTCCTCTTAACGTAATTTGTCCTTCCGTATCTGAAATCAGGATTGCATAAGGATGATCAATATTGATAAATCTACCATCCAGATCGGTATCAAGCCAGCTTTTGCTTTTTAAAAATTCGTGACAATTCTTCATGTTTTACCTCCTCACTTTCTTATATTGTTTCTTTTACATAAAAAAACATGTGCTGTAAAACAGTTCATAAAGCGCAGCTTCGATCAGGATAAAACCTGCATGTAACAGATAAACTAAGGGTAAGGAGGGATGGTTTCATGGAAAGAAGAAGAAATAATATACTTGTACCTGAAGCAAGAGAAGGGGTCGATCAATTAAAGGCAAAAGTCGCTAACACTGAAAGACCTGAGGATGCAAAGTTTGAAGTGGCCAAAGAAGTAGGTGTTCCCCTGCAGGATGGCTATAACGGAGGCTTAACCTCCAGAGAAGCAGGGAAAATTGGCGGAAACCTCGGCGGAAATGTGGTTAGAGAAATGGTGAAGATGGCTGAGCAGCAATTAAAAAACCAACAATAAAAAGAATCAATGTTTTAAACGGGGACAGAGCTGACGAATGAATGTCGTCAGCCCTGCTTATTAACGTATTATGAAGCTTTGTTTTTATTATAAATATCAAAGGCAACAGCTGCTAATAATACCAGCCCTTTAATTCCTTGCTGCCAGTCGATACCTAATCCTAGCAGGGACATACCGTTATTCATGATCCCCATTACTAGGCCGCCGATGATTGCTCCAGGAACAGTACCGATACCGCCATATGCAGAGGCACCCCCGATAAAGCAAGCGGCAATCGCATCTAATTCAAACAGATTACCAGCCTTAGGTGTTGCTGCATTTAAACGCGCTGCAAATAACAAGCCTGATAATGCCGAGAGAACTCCCATATTGACAAAGACCCAAAAGGTCATGCGTTTTGTTTTGATCCCAGATAATTGTGCTGCTTTTTCATTACCACCAATCGCATACACATGGCGGCCTGCTTTTGTTTTATTTGTTACAAAAGTATAAATCACAATCAATACTGCAAGGATGATTAAAATATTCGGAATTCCTTCATATGAAGCCAACACATACGTAAAGATATTCAGCAACGCGATCATGCCGATTAGTTTTATAATAAACATGCCGTTTGATTCAACATCAAAGTTGTATTTTAGCTGTGAGCGTCTATTTTTCACCTGCGTGAAAATAATAATAACCGATAAAACAAGGCCAATGATCATCGTTAATAGATGAAGGGATCCGCCGCTCGATACATCAGGGATAAAACCTGAGCTTATTTTTTGGAATGATTCAGGGAATGGCGCAATTGATTTCCCCTCTAGTACGATCATTGTTAATCCTCTAAATAAAAGCATTCCTGCTAAGGTTACGATAAACGCCGGAATTTTTACATATGCAACCCAAAATCCCTGCCAAGCTCCGATAATGGCACCTACTAATAACGAGATAATAACAGCTAAGAATGTTGGCATTTCATAGTTTACCATCAGGATTGCCGAGATCGCTCCAACAAATGCTGCCACCGAACCAATAGACAGATCAATATGGCCGGTAATAATAACTAATACCATTCCTATTGCTAAAACAAGGATATAACTATTTTGCAAAATAAGATTTGTAATATTTAAAGGTTGTAATAACAGACCATTTGTTAAAATTTGAAACAGCACCATAATAAAGATCAGAGCAATGACCATGCTATATTGCCGCATATTATTTTGTATCATTGATTTGAATGCTGATTCTTTTTTCAAGGTTGTTTGATTGTTTTGTATCTGTGTTTGCATAATGAACTACCTCCTTACCTTACTTTTGGTCATGTACGTCATTAGTTTTTCTTGATTCGCTTCTTCCCTTGTTACCTCACCAGTGATGCTGCCTTCATTCATAACATAAATACGGTCACACATTCCAAGCAGCTCTGGAAGCTCTGAAGAAATAATAAGGATGCCTTTACCATCCATCGCTAGGTCATTAATAATCGAGTAAATTTCATATTTTGCCCCAACATCTATCCCGCGGGTCGGCTCATCAAGAATTAAAATATCAGGCTCTGAGAAAATCCATTTGCTTAAAACAATTTTTTGTTGATTTCCGCCGCTTAAATTGCCTGCTTTTTGAAAGATGCTAGGTGTTTTAATTCTTAATTTTTTCCGGTATTCTTCCGCTACGATTATTTCTTTGTTTTTATCCAATATCGCTTGCTTTGATATTTTTTCAAGGCTTGCCAGCGTAATATTTTGTTTAATGTCATCCATTAAAATGAGACCGTTTCCTTTTCTGTCCTCAGATACATAGGCCATACCATGGTCAATTGCTGTTTTGACATCTGTAAATTGAACCTCTTGTCCATCTTTAATGATTTGTCCGCTTATTTTTTTGCCATAGGATTTTCCAAAAATACTCATCGCCAGCTCCGTGCGGCCAGCACCCATCAGACCGGCAATCCCCACAATTTCGCCTTTGCGGATATGAAGATTCACATCATCAATTACTTTGCGATCTGCATGCAATGGGTGATACACATTCCAATTTTTTATCTCAAAGAAGGTCTTGCCAATATTAGGTGTTCGATCTGGATATCGGTTTGTCAGATCCCTTCCGACCATCCCTTTAATAATGCGATCTTCTGTTACATTGTCTTTTTTCATATCAAGCGTTTCGATTGTTTGGCCATCTCGTAAAATCGTAATGGAATCGGCAACTTTTTCTATCTCATTTAATTTATGAGAGATGATAATTGCAGACATTCCTTGTTTTTTAAATTCTAATAATAAATTTAATAAGTTTTCACTATCGTCTTCATTTAAGGAAGCGGTCGGTTCATCTAAAATTAAAAGCTTAACTTTTTTTGATAGCGCTTTAGCAATTTCGACTAATTGCTGCTTTCCAACACCAATATCATCAACCTTTGTATTAGGTGATTCATTAAGACCTACCTTTTGAAGCAGCTCTTTCGTCTTGATTTTGGTTAGATTCCAATTGATAACACCATTGTTTGCTATTTCGTTGCCCAGAAAGATATTTTCAGCAATTGATAATTCCGGTATAAGCGCAAGCTCCTGGTGAATGATGACAATCCCTAGTTCTTCACTTTGCTTAATATCCTTAAAGCTGCAAACTTGTCCATTAAACAAAATGTCTCCAGAATAGGAGCCAAATGGGTATACCCCGCTAAGCACCTTCATTAGCGTAGATTTTCCTGCCCCATTTTCACCGCATAAGGCATGGATTTCTCCTTCTTTCACCTTTAAGTTAACGTTTTCAAGAGCTTTTACACCTGGAAATTCCTTCGTTATCTTTCGCATTTCTAGTATGATGTTTGACATTTTTCACACACCTACATTCGTCGTTTTTACTAGAATTTTAGAAATTCCATCATTATTGTCCAAGCTGTTCCTTCGTATAGTAACCGCTGTCAACCAAGACAGATTCATAGTTTGTTATATCAACAGAAACTGGATTCAATAAAAAGGCTGGTACGATTTTCTTGCCGTTATTGTACGTCTTCGTATCATTAACTTCAGCTTTTTCTCCATTTAATAAGGCATCCGCCATTTCAACAGCCTTTTTAGCCAGCTCGCGTGTATCCTTAAATACAGTTTGTGTTTGTCGTTTATTAATAATCGATTTGATCGAAGCAAGCTCAGCATCCTGGCCTGTGATGACAGGCATCGGTTTATCTTCACTTCCATAACCTACACCTCTTAATGAGGAAATGATTCCAATACTTATCCCATCATATGGAGAAAGAACAGCATCCACTCTCTCTGAGGAATAATAAGCGCTTAAGAGATTATCCATTCTTGATTGTGCCAGGGCTCCATCCCATCTAAGTGTGGCACCTTGGTTAAACTTTGTTTGGTTGCTTCGAACAACTAGCTTTCCAGATTCAATATATGGCTCAAGGATTGACATCGCCCCATCGAAAAAGAAGTAAGCATTATTATCATCTGGTGATCCTGCAAATATCTCAATATTAAACGGACCTTCCTTTTCCTTCAGCCCTAACTTTTCTTCAATATATGTTCCTTGTAAAACCCCTACCTTGAAGTTATCAAAGGTTGCATAGTAATCGACATATTTACTATGCTGGATTAAACGGTCATATGAGATAACCTTTATCCCTCGTTTATGTGCTCTCTCTAGGACACTGGTTAAGCCTGAACGGTCATCAATTGGTGCGATAACTAACACATCAACACCTTTTGTTATCATATTTTCAATTTGTGCTGTTTGGTTTTCAATGATATCTTCTGCATATTGTAAATCTGTTTTATATCCCAGCTCCTCAAAAAGCTTTTTCATATTTTGGCCATCATTCACCCATCTTTCTGATGATTTTGTTGGCATTGATATTCCGATAAACCCTTTAGACTCTCCACTTGTTTCTTTGACGCCACATCCGGTCAAAGCAACTACCAGTACGATTAAAAGAAAAAGTGTAAACGATTTCCTTTTCATCTAGTTGTCCCCCTTTCTTATTTCTCACATGGCCAATTCAATTAAGGAATTAGTACTAAAAATATAACATTATAAAAAATAACCGTCTTTTTAATAAAACAACTATTTTTATAAAAATTTAACTTAATTTAAACCGCTTACAAAGAAAAGCGGAAGCGCCTTGCTCAGCGACGTAGAAAAAAGAGCACTCCGTATGAGATAAAGGAAGAGCGTAAGCGATTCGATGTTGACTTACGCATGCGAGGAGGGGGAAGTTCATTAGTCGCTAGGCGCTTGAGCTAGACACTGAAACTACGTTCAAAATTTATCCTTTTATATTTTTAAAATGCGGAAGTGCCTCGTTCAATATTTGTTTTTCTGCCTGTTACATAAATCAAAACGAAAAAAAGGTCTGCCCCTCAATCACAATGTAGAGAGCTTTGAACTCTTAACATCATGGGTTGGAGAGGGACAGACCTTTTCAACTATTCTACTAATATTCATTTGGAACTTTCTTCTTTGCAGAAACATTCATAGAGATTAAATGTCTCTTATACAATGCTGCAATCCCATTAAGTACACCTTCTGGCAATTTCTTCGGAAAAAGAGGATGGCGATAAAAGCGGTAATAGGCACTTTTCAAGTCTCGCCACTGGGTGCAATTCTTTATTTGTTTAAATCTTGCCACATCAATCATTTTAATATGATCGTCAGGAGTGATAATGATATTCCGCAGGTGGATATCCGATGGATTCAGCCCCGCTTGTCTAACTAAATCCAATATATAATCCACTTCCTTAATATGACGCTCTTTAATAACGATTCCTTTCGTTAAACAAGAAAATAAGGTATTTCCTTTTATAAAATCCATCGTGATAAAATTTTCTCCCGTTTCATAAACAGCAGGAAAATAGGGAATATGCGGGATCTTCTGATAAATCTCTATTTCTTCCTTCGCAATATGAGTAAACTGTGGCGGAAAAACTTTTATCACCTTTTCAGAATCTTTTATTTTGAAAACACAGGCACTTCTGCCTGTTCCAATTAGTTTTAGATCCTGATGGTGCTGTTTTATATGAATTTTTCCTTTATTCATCTCAAACACAATACTTTTTGCATAATCATAACTAGTCATTTATACTACTCCTTTCAGGAGAATAAATCGTACCATAATTTTTAATAGATAGTCAGCTTACTAGAAGAATATAAAAAAGACCTCACCAAAAAAAGTGGTAAAGGTCTCGCAAACAACGATTGTTGCCAACAAAGCCGAGGTAAGTAAAACCCGTATTGACGACTTTCCTGTAGAGCTACTCCCCTTTAAAAGGAATCGAAAATGAAGTTATCATTATTATAATTTTTATTCAAATTGTGGTCAATTAATAACTATCATTCCAGTTTTTCTACCTAATAGATAAAAACTTTTTAATAAAGTAAAAAGTTCGGTATCAATACCATTAGTAATGGTTTTACTGGGTTAAAATTAGGATTAATTACCATAAAATATAGGGATCAATAAAAAATGATTTAATGAATTACAACTGTTGAAGTTTCTGTAGCGGATCAACAAAAGACAAAATCTTTTTGGACAGAAAAGGCCTCTCAAAACCAAAGGGACAGCCCCTCGAACACAAAGTTATGTTGAGGGAGACCCCTTTTTTATATATTTTCCACAAGTCCTTTTCGATATTTAATCGGGGATACGCCCATCACCTTTTTAAAAGCAGTACTAAAATAGTGCTGAGTATCATAGCCAACTTGCTCTGAGATCTCCACAATTGGCAGATCTGTAGAATTTAATAGCTGGATCGCTTTTTTAATTCTCAAATTAGTTACCAGACTTACAAAAGACATACCAAGCTCCTGTTTTATTACTCGACTTAAATAAACAGGTGATACTTGTAATGTTTGTGCGACAGTTTCCAATGTAATGGAAGGCTCTGTGTAATGCGCTTCGATAAATTGCCTTGCTCGTCGTACAACAGGAGAGATAACTGATTCTTGATCAACAGCATCTTTGCAAAGTCTATACACCTCAGGAATCGATTCTAAGCTGCCATCAATTGTTTCTACGTACAAATGAACAATCATTTTTAGACAATCTTTAATTGTTTCTTCCACTCTTTTAACCAAAGTGTCAGAAACTTCTTCCCATACAATTAAGTTGATCCGTCCAGTTTCGTCCCGAAATACGACAGGAATATAAGGTTCAAGTATTTCAACGACAATATTTTCAATTGAAAAGAATAACATTTGCTTGTCTTTATCGTTTAATAACGGCTTATTCGCGTAGTATTCTGGGCTTTGCATGATGGCAAATAACGTTGGAACTTTTAAAGGCAGCTCCAGAAATTCTAATTGCTTTACAATCTCTGTTTCTTTCAAACGTCCTTCCACCCATTCTCGACAAAATCCTTCCCTTAATATAGAAAGATTTTTTGTTATTTGGTTGGAAGCCATTTTTAAATATTCATCCTGCTTTACTGTCTTTTCAAGCTCTTTTCGTACACCATCTAATACTTGTTTTAATTGATCAGGATCAGCCGGCTTTAAAATGTAGTCTGTGACATTTAATCTTACAGCTTCTTGTGCATAAGAGAATTCGTCATGTCCAGTAATAATCACTATTTTACAATGTGGCAGCTTTTCACGTAGTTCCTTTATTAAGGTAATTCCATTCATAATCGGCATATTTAAATCTGCTAAAAGAATATCAACAGAGTGCTCCAATGCCAGTTCTAACGCTTCCTCTCCGTCTTCGGCTTCAGCTTTTACTTCCATTTGAAGTGATGACCAATCCACAGAGTCCCGGATCCCTTCACGAATGACTGGCTCATCATCAGCAATTAATACTTTCCAAACGGTTTTGTTCATCGCGTTCCCCCCTTTTAACTTTTTACACTCATTCTTTGAATTGGCAGATGAATCATGACAACGGTTCCTTCACCTAGTATGCTGTCAATTGTTAGGCCATATTGGTCTCCGTATGTTAACTTTATTCTCGCTTGGACATTCATCATTCCATAACCAAAATCTACTCGTTTTCCCTTTTCCTCTTTTACCGTATAGAGGCTGTCCATTTTTTCTCTTAATGCTTCAAGTTTATCTGATGGGATACCTTTGCCGTCATCCGTTACCTTTAAAACTAATTGGTCTTGTTCTTCTTTTGCATGGATATGAATATGTCCAGGTCCTTTTCTTTCTTTTATACCGTGATAGATGGCATTTTCCACAATCGGCTGGAGAACAAGCTTTAGAATTGTGACATCATGGATTTCGGGTTCAAGCTTGATTGAATAGTTGAGTTTATCGCGATATCTCGCTTTTTGAATGCTTAAATAGCTTTGGATATGGGTAATTTCTTCCGTCAATAGGATAATGTCATTACCTTTACTCAGGCCAATCCGAAACAATCTTGATAATGAGGCAACAACCTCTGAAACATCATCCGCACCGCGTTTTCGTGCCATCCAACTGATTGTGTCCAATGTATTATAAAGAAAATGCGGCTTGATATGTGCTTGAAGACTCCTAAGCTCAGCTTCTCTTTTTTGACGTTCTTGCTGTTCAGTAAGTGAAATCAAATCATTTACTTTTACAATCATATGGTTAAAGCTTCTGCCAAGCATCCCAATTTCGTCTTTTCGATCACCCTTATAACGGATCGAGAGATTTCCTGATTCTACCTTTCTCATAAATGACATCAGCTGAACAATTGGCTTGGACATTGAGTTAGAAAGATAGTAAGAAGCCGTGATCCCAAATATACAAACAAAAAAGACAAACGATATAACATATAAATGAATCGTTTTTACTTCAATAATGGATTCATCAGTGGAAAAAATGCCCACTGTCGTCCAATTCGTAAACGGCTGTTTTTGATAAATAAACTGCAACGTGTTCCCTTCCACTTCCTCAGAAAAATAACCGGAATCATCGCTGTTAAGTAACCGCTTAGGAATTTCCTTCACTAATGGATTTGCCGGCGAATAAATTTCTTCGCCATTTTCATCAATAACCATTAAATATCCATATTTTCCCAACCTTACATTCTTTGTCGCCTCAGCAATGACTCGCAATTTTAAATCAATTAATACAACACCTTTCACCTCTTGTGTTTCAGGTTCAATGATGGCACGGACAACCGTAACGACTTCACTATTTTTATAATTAACATGACTGGTAATGGAGCGATTAGCAGGATGGCCAATAATTTTAAAAATTCCCTCATTTTGAACAGCTTCCTTATACCAAGATTCTTCAGTCAAATTCTCATTAGATCTTGAGTAAAGCTCATTACTTACATAATTTCCGTGGCTATTAACGACTAAAATCCCAGCAACTTCGGGATATAACGTTGAAAGCCCTTGCATGAATTGTCGAATTGAGTATACCTCATCCTCTGTTTGATTGGTAGTTGGTTGTTTCTGAGAAAGAAATGTATTTATTTCTAGGTCCATTGAAAGCAAATAACTAATATTCTGCATGTTGCTTGCATAGGACTCCAATGTTTTATTCACTTGTCCGATTAACTGCAGTGTATGCTGTGTTGCCTGGTTGTCGATGATTCGCTCAACTGTATAACCAGTTAATAAACCGAGACCCATGGAAGGCAGGATACTAATTAATAGCAAGAGCGTAATAATTTTATAGCGTATAGGAAAATTATTTAATTTAAAGACTGGTTTCTTCATCATACTTCAACTCTCGTCCTCTTGAAGTTTTTAGTCTGCATAATACTCTTCAATATTCTCTTTTGTAACAACCGAAATTCCTGTATCGACATATTCAGGTAAAATCGCAGAATGCTCTCCTTGCTTTGTGGGTGATAATGAAGAAGTCCCATGATTATGCTGGAAAAGGAACTGCATGGACCAATGTCCCATATTCCAGGTGCCTTGAGCCAGTGTGGCCGAAATAGCTCCTTCCTTTATTTTATCAAGTGTTCGTTTATCAGTATCAAAACTAATAATTTTAATTTGTTGCTCCTTATTTAATGATTGTGTAGCTTGGGCAATGCCCACACCGCCATTTGCTTCTGTTGTAAAAATCCCTTGAATATCTGGATGTTCCTTAATAATGTCTAATGCTGCTTGTTCTGAACGCAGCTGGTCACCTTTTCCATCTTTTATTTCCACGACCTCCATTCCAGGATAGGCTTCCTCTATCGTCTCAACAAAACCATCTGTTCTTTCCTGATGATTCAACTGATCCGGAAGTGTGATTACCGCTACTTTTCCTTTACGATTCAATAAATCAGCCATTTTATGAGCTCCAGTCTCGCCCGCAACATAATTATTTGTTCCTAAAAAGGATAGTGCCTTGCTTGAAGGAGCATCAGAATCAAATAAAACAACAGGAATTCCTGCTTCAATCGCTTTATTAATCGTTGTGTTTAATTCATAAGGATTTATGGCTGATATCGCAATTCCCGCCGGTTTTTTGGCAATGACTTGCTCCAAAACAGTAATTTGTTCATGGGAATCATACTGGGTTGCTCCACGGTATTCAACTGATACATTCAACTCATTGGCCGCATCCTCAAATCCTTTAATGGCACTTTTCCAATAATCAATCCCTGCTAAAAACGTGACCATTACATATTTTTCGCCAATATCTCCTTGTAATTGCTCTTCATTTTTTCCAAAAGGATATAAATAGGATTCCTTTAAGTAATAGTTATATAGATAAATGGAAAAGATCGAAAATAAAATGACATAGACAATGAAAAGCTTTTTCACATGTCATCACCTCTAATGAAAAATTGTAAAGAAGGACTAAAATGCTAGTATGTTTAACTATTATACACATGTACGTACAATCTGCATATTAAAAATTATGCATTTTTTATTATTGTACACAAATATCATATGAATCATTTCACAACCACAAAAAACCTCTCCCATTTTACTAGGAAAGGCTTTGATCTCCAACCTTATTTCGTTGAGTTATCAAGATTATCCAAACTATTCTTTCATCCGTTATTTATGATAAATAAATCTTTCACCTGGAACCATCATATGGAATTTCTGTGCTGGATAATGATGAAAGAGATAGTCAACAAAATAAGCAGGATTATCTCTGTTATTTGGAAACATATCAAAATGAATCGGGATGACAAGGTCTGCTCCAACAGCTGCAGAAAAGTCAGCTGCCTCACGGAAACTCATATTGCCGATAATTCCTCTAGATGTCCGGAAATAATCGCCGCCATTAATAGGCAGGAACGCAACATCTGGATTAAATGCTTTCACCTTTTCGACAAGCAATGGAGTGACGACTGTGTCACCGCTATGATATAGTTTGACGCCGTTTACCTCAATGAAATAACCTAAGAAAGCGTGATCATTATTTTCGTCTACATCATATTCTGTATGTGCTGCCGGTACCGGCGTAATGGAAAAACCTTTAATTGTAAAGGGCTCATCCGCTTTAGCTAAGTGAAGTTTCATTTGTTCCACTTCCTTATATACAGAAGCCTCACAAGGTGCCGGGACAATTAAACACGTCTGTTCTGTCACCTGATCAAGTTCCTTTAATGTTGCTAAATCAAGATGGTCACCATGATCATGTGTAACAAGAACACCATCAATATTTTTTAACAATGCTGGCTCTATTACTGGGGGAAATGCTCTTTTAAATTCTGATTGTTGATCTGCTTCTTCAATAATTGCTGTTAAGTATGGGTCAATACAAATCCACCCATCTTGCTTATCCTCTTTTATTAACACACCTGCCTGTCCCAGGCTCCAAAATGCAATAGTATGATCCATTAGCTTTGTTTCAAAAACCTCTTTCAATAAAGCTTTACCACTTTTATAAAGCTTTTGCACGATGATCCACATCCTTCTTCTTATATGTACTCCTTACTAAAAGAGTAGATTGATAAGATGTAAGTGTCAACTTATCTTTTATAATGATTATGTAAAATAGATTTGAATAAATGTGCCTACATTCTATCGATGCGGGAAGGTCGTGTATACAGAGTTGTAATCTTTTTACTCGCACTTTGCCGACATTTATCGCTTCTTACCTTTTATTACGGACATATCGACCCAATAAGGGGCTATCCTAAGACAGCCTTTGCTTTTTCTCACATATCACTTCAAACAAGACAGCCAAACCAATCCCCCCGCCGCTTCCAATCGCGGCTAAAACATAGTTACAATTTTTTCTTCTTTGCACCTCATAAAACAACCGGGTAATCAGCATTGCACCTGATGCACCATATGGATGTCCAATCGCTAAAGCACCGCCGTGGACATTCAGCTTGCTATACGGAATGGATAATGCCTTTGAACAGGCGACAACCTTTGCAGCAAAAGGCTCATTTAATTCAACTAAATCAATTTCTGCAATTGTTAGGTTATTTCGATTGAGTAATTGTTGAATGGCTGGGACAGGGCCAATTCCAGGATAATCTGGGTGAACTCCACATACTACACTATCAAGATAGCGCAGTACAGGCTGCAGACCCATTTCTATTGCTAGCCCTTCTTCCATAACTAATGCTACACAAGCACCATCATTAATACCACAGCTGTTAGCAGCTGTAACCGTTCCATTCTCTTTATTAAAAACAGGTCTCGCACGCCTTACTAGTTTCTCAATGTTACGCTCTTTCAAAAATTCCTCATCCTGATTATATTCGTTTACAGCAAGGATTTCTTGCGAAAACAGTGAATGTTTAAACGCATGTATACTTCGTTCATAGCTTAATAGCGTATATTCATCCTGGAGTTTCCTAGTAATACCATATTTGCTGGCTACATTTTCTGCGGCAGCTCCCATGTCGGGATCACCTATTTTATCAGGAGAAAATCGTGCTCTTGATTGAAATGGAGATGTACTCGTACTTTCTACACCACCCGCAATATATCCATTACCTGCTCCCGCTTGAATAAGACAGCAGGCTAGTCGGATTGCATCTAATCCAGCACTGCATTGCCGATCAAGCGTCAAACCAGGTATGCTTATTGGGAGCTCTGCTTCTAATGCAGCTAAACGCGCTACATTGCCCCCTGGTCCAACCACATTTCCAATGATCACATCATCAAGTTTATTTTGAGACATTCTTGCTGCATGTTTAAGAAGGGGGGAAAGTAATTCATCTGCTCCAAACTGCTTAAGCATCCCATCCTTCCTGCCAATCGGAGTTCGTTTCGCTTCTACGATGACCGCTTTGTTAATCATCTTGCACCTTCCTCTCCAACATCTCGATTATTTTAGGACGTGCAATTTTACCACTTGTCGTAAGCGGAATTTCATTAAGGAAATACCATTTACGTGGAATCTTATAGGCTGCTAATTTCATTTTACATAGCTTTCTTAATTCCGCTTTTGTGGCACTTCCTTGGATCACGGCTGAAACAACCTGTCCCCAATAGGGATCAGAAGTTCCGACTACAGCTGCAGCATCTACATCAGGGTGTGAAGCCAGTACAGTCTCAACCTCCTCAGCGTATATATTTATTCCTCCGTATAAAATCATGTTTTTTTCTCGTCCAATTATATATAAAAAGCCCTCGGCATCAACATATCCCATATCATCAACGGTCATCCAGCCATCTTCAGTCTGAATAGGTTGAATGCCTGACATACCGGCCTGAAGATAACCACTAAAAAGCATTTTACTTCTTACATAGATTTTTCCAATTTCATTTTTTTCTGCAACCACCCCAGTTGATGTACGTATTTGAATTTCTACGTTATGACAAGGCTTTCCGACTGAACCTGGTTTTCGCTTACTGTCATCATCTGGTAAGACCGTCACAAAGCTTAGCTCACTCGCACCATAAAATTCATACATATACGAATTTGGGAACATTTCCATAATCCTCTGTTTTGTGATCTCCTCCCACTTTGCACCAGAAGAGATGATTTTTAGTTCCTTATTCGACTGACATCCTTCCTTTAGAAAAGCTTCCAGCATGGTAGGAACAACATATATAACAGTAATCGGCTTTGTTTCGATAAATTCTAGCGATTGTACAGGTGAAAACTTACTAAGTAAATAGACAGAGCCGCCAAAATATAAGGTACTAATTGCACCAAATAAAAAATGAGAGTGGATCAGTGAGCCTGGTATTAGTACATGATCATTCTTATTGATGTGAAAATCAAACTGAGTGCAAGCAAAGCTTTGTACCCATGATCCATGAGAACGAATAAATGCTTTCGGCTCACCTGTTGATCCTGAGGTAAACCCCATATAAAAGGGCATTTCTCTCTTTATTTCTGTTTCACGATGAAGCGGCATTCTATTTATCTCAACTAAACATTCCTCCCATACCATGACATTTAGATCTAGTTCCTTTAGCTTTTCGAATTGATCTTTCATTGTAATAATGATGGATGGCTGAGAGAGTATAATACGTTTCTTGATTTCTGCTGTTGTCCATTTTATATCGAACGGGACAATCACTAATCCGGCCTCTGATGCAGCTGAAAATAGCTGTAAAAAAGGCAAGCCATTTTGCATATAAACCCCTACAATGTTATTTGCTCTCTGCAGTGATGCAAGCCAATTAGCTGTTTGACAAATAAGCTGATACCAATTCCGGTAACTGAGGCTTTCATCCGCTGTTTGAATCGCTATCTTGTCCGGAAAATGTCTTGCATGCATTTCATAAGTAGCAGTGATTGACATCTTTCTTCTCCTTTCTAAATATGAAAAAAGTGAGACATTAAAGTGTCTCACTAGATTTAGCTAGTTTCCTTGAAATGATCGGGGATTTCCGTAATTGGTAGACCAAATAGGAAGCAATGATTGCCTTCAAAACATCGCCAGGAATATAGACAAGGCTTAGTTTTATTGCTTGGAAAAGTGATATTTCCATTATAAATGCTTGTACAGGTATGCCTATAAAATAAATCAATAAAATCCCTACTGTAAGATTAATAAATAAAATCGATTGTAATGACTTTGCCTTAAATTTAGTGAGCAAATAGCCAATGATAAACGCTGTTAAAGGATAGGCAAGCAAGTATCCGGCACTAGGTCCAAAGAAAACACCAATTCCACCGCGTCCTCCTGAAAGAAGCGGCATTCCTGCAGCAACGAGCAATAAAAATAAGATTTGACTAAAAGCTCCTAATCTAGCACCAAGCACTCCTCCAGAAAGTAAGACTCCTAATGTCTGAAGGGTAATTGGAACTGGTGTAAACGTGAGCATAATTGGCGGAACAAGTCCTAACGCACCCATTACGGCTGTGAATAACGCTATGTATGTCATTTCCTGTACTTTCATTTTAGACCTCCAATCCATTTTTCGCAAAACAAGTTTCTAGTTTATTTTATTAGCAAAAATAAATATATGTCAACGATATTTTACTTTAAGTTAACATATAAGTTGAGGTCTAAAAATTTTTTGTAAAAGGAAAAGGCTATATCCAAAGGGTCAGTCCCTTGAAACAGCCTTCCTCAAATAATTGTTTTTCATTCCGATAGTGTTTTCTCGGCCGTGATCGAATAAAGTGCATTTGAAACTACTCCATACTCGCTTGCATGTGGGCGATCTTCTCCGTCACTATACCCGTAATCAAACATTCGGTTTCGATTAAGTGTTAATTTCGTAAATGTCGGACGCAGCAAGTCAAACAGCTCAAAGCGTTCCTTTAAGTGTGGGAATCTTTGCTGATACGAAATGATTTCATCGCGGACAATCTCCCAAAAGCGGTGTTCGCTAAATGCTTCTTTTTCTTCAAGCAGACTGCTTAAATAACGGAAGTGGCATATAAATAAGCCCGTAAAAATAAATTGTGTCAACCCTTCTGGCGGCTCACTGCGTAACACGCTTTTCAGGTCCTTTGAAAGAACGGAAAGCTCTTGCAGCGGTTGATCACTAATATTAACATCATCAACAAAATCCTTCATAATGGTACGTTCAGGTATATAATCTTTCAGAACAAGCACCGTGTTTTGACCATGAGGTGAAAAGACGGTTCCATATTGGTACATGTAGTGAAGCAATGGCGGCAGAATCGCTTTTACTAATTTTCCCACCCATTCTTCGACCGTCAATCCGGATTTTTCAATAAGCTTTGAGACAAATGGCGTTCCCTCATGATCGACATGAACTAATGCTGCAAGGGTGATAGCTCGCTCTTGGCTCGTTAATTGATTATAAATACTCTCCCTCCAGACAACGCCAAGTAATTCAAGATATTGATATGGTGCGCCTTTAACATTCTTGAATACCGGTTGATCAACATTCATCGTTGCTACTTCACCTAATAACCCCAAGCGGCATTCATCCTTTAAAAACGGGTCATTGTCGAGAATGTTTTTCATAAATGCTGTTACTTCAGGTGCAATAACCGTTCGCTCGCCTGGTAATCCGCGATAGACAAGTGTGTTTAAAATGCTCATCGGCAATTTCACATGAAACTTTTCTTTGTTTTTGACATTCACAAAGGTTCTGATCGATTGCTGCGGCAAGTAAAGATCATCGGCTTCTCCTAACGGAATCATCTCGTTTTTCGCTATCTCTGCGGCAAACATTGTGACAATTGAATGATTCCATTGCCATAGATGAATTGGCATAAAATAATAATCCTCAGGCTGAAGATTCAGCGCTTTTATACGATTGTTGAACTGAATGCGAGCATCCTCTGCCAGTTCCTGCTGAATCACCTTGTGATAATTCAGTTCTTCCACAGAATGAAAGGTTGCCAAATTTTTATGTACGGCAATCCAGGATAATTGCACCGGCTTCTTTTGCTCTGGAGCAAATTGTGTATAATCATTGTAGCCAAACCCAATCCGGCCTTTATTATAGGTAATCCACGGATGACCTGTCATTTCTCCTTCAAGCTCTGCATAATCAAGCTCAACCAGCTCTTCAGATAGCTTTGAACGTTCCTGTATATGTGTGTCTGCAACCAATGTGTGCAAATACTCTCGGACTAAATGGCCTGCCGTTGATCCCGATATTTTCCCCTCGCCTTGGATACTGATTAAAAGCGAAAGTGATAAGGGGATATGCTCTTCAAATGGGATCACTACAATCGAATCTGAGATTACAGAAACACTGTCAAATAGCCGTTTTTTTGCTTGAAATCGATAAACCCTTCCACTGCTATCTTTCCATTCATATTGCCCAACTCCATTTTGTTCAGTTATTAGCTGGGGGCTAATAATTTCTTCATAAATAAATTCTTGAAGCATTTTTGCGATCAACTGCTGATCAGCTAGTTTCCAATTTTCCTTTGTTAGCATGGTTAATGGTGTATCACAAATTTTCACGATATCCAACTCCTTTTCGTTATTAGCTACATTCCAAATTGCTGAAATACATTATGCTGATAGGTTTTATACACGGTTTTTCCAGCAAGCTGATTGATGATTTTTGCACTTCGGAATGCGCCCATCCCTAAATCTGGTGCACCAACACCATGTGTATGAAGCTCACCGTTCTGAACAAAAACATGATTACCGTTGCTATTCTTCGTCTGAAGCTTATAGTCTTCTTCGACCATTAATTGTCCATTATCATCCCATTCCAGCAAATCCTCAATCCCTTTTAAACATTTAGGTATATACGGCTGATACCCTGTAGCAAGGATGACAATATCACTCTCTGTTTGCTTGGCTGCTTCTTGTTCAATCTGATAGAGTGATAGACGCAAAATATCCTCCCACTCTTCGATTGCAACAAGCTCAGTTAACGCCTGCAGATGTACGTTTGGTTTACTAGCGCCAATCGATCTTTCATACAATAGATCATAAATATCAGCAATGGTTGAAAAGCTAATCCCTTTATAAAGCAATGCCTGATTTTTAAGAACAGCTCTCTTCTTTTCTGCAGGCAAATGGTAAAAATATTTTGTATAATCCGGTGAGAAGTGCTCTAATCCCAGCTTAGAATACTCCATTGGATAAAACCCTTTTGACCTTGTATACCATGACAATCGATAGTCATGATCAGGCTGTCTTGAGAGTAAATCATAAAATATTTCCGCAGCACTCTGTCCCGAACCAATAATGGTCACTGACTTAGCTTGCAGGGCATCTTTACGTCTTGTTAAATAATGTGAAGAATGAAAAATGCGGTCACTAAATTCGGAAAATTTTTCAGGTATATACGGTTTCGTACCAATGCCTATAACAATATGCTTTGTATTATGTATTTTTTTAACACCTTGACTCACAGAATGGACCGTCACCCGATAATGACCTTCGTCAGTTTTTTCAATCATTTCTACCTCATGATCAAACTGAAGCTGCGACAGCTGTTCAGCAACCCACTGGCAATAATGATTGTACTCATTGCGCGGGATATGGAATCTTTCTAAAAAATAAAACTGATATAAACGCTTATGCTCATGCAAATAATTTAAGTAGCTAAATCGGCTCGTTGGGTTAACCATCGTGACCGCATCAGCCATAAATGGCACTTGTAAAGTCGTCCCTTCAATCAGCATGCCTGGATGCCAATCAAATCGCGGTTTTTTATCAAAAAACATTGCTTTACATTGCGTTTTTTCAAGCAATGCCGCTAATCCAAGATTAAAAGGACCGATCCCTACGCCAATGACATCTAAAATTTGTTTTGCTGCCAATCGGCCCATCTCCTTTCAAAATTTTCTCGTTCACAGAACATCAATAGCCCTGTTTTATCAGGAAGCTCTACCTCCTTTATTGGGATAAAACCGCATTTTTTAAAGACATGAATCATTTTTTCATTACGAATATCCGGTTCTGCTATTACTTTATTTGTTTGTGAAACTTGAAATTTATGAAATAAAATCGTTAGCAGCAAAGGATAAATAAACCCTTTCCCCAGATAGTCCTTATTTCCAATGAGCAGATGAATACCCTGGTCAAATGGTTCAAACTGATAACATGTTTCCATGATATCTCCTTCCACCCAATACGACTCCCAATAACTGACAGGTACTCCATTAATCTCGCCGATCAATAGAGTTTGATGATGATCATTCAAAAAATTTTGTAAATGGAGCTTATATGCTTCTAACGAAATATTCAGCTTCCAATAGGGTATGACATGCTTTTCATGCATCCATGAATGCAGTAAGGTGACATCCTTCTTATAGCTTACATGACGAAAAGAAATCGTCGTTTTAGAAATAGGATCATCATGCTTAAATGGGTATGCCGGTTTTGCTGTTAGTTTAGACACCATGCAACTCACCTACAATATTGAATAACGGATTGTGCACCCTAGTGTATACAGATTGTGTTTCAAGGGAGCCGACAAGTTCGTCCATATCATGAATTCTAGTCAACAGATTGGCTTTGCACGGCAAGGTTTCCTCGTTTACTAAAGAGTTCAATAAATTCGTCGAATCGCCATAATCTTTCTGCAAATCATGTAATTCATCCTTGAGCAGTTGCAATAAACGATCTTCATCAATCAAACGATTGACGCCAAACGCATTAATGAGCCCGAATAAGTGGTTAAAAAAGAAATAATAGCGAAAACGTTCTTCTGCAACATTGTCAGCACATATGGTGTTGCTCTTTTCATTTAAGTCCGGGAGCACCTTTCTTAATTCCTCTGCTTTTGATTCCATGAAATAATAGCCCTGGTTATCCCGGTAGTAAAATGCTGCTGGGTACCCCTTTTCATCGAATGTTACAAGTGAATTTTGCTGATGTGCTTCAAGGGCAATTCCATATGTAGCATACATCCAATAAAGCGGACGCAGACTAATGGTTAAATAGCGGCGAAACCATTCTTCACACACATCTGTGACTGCTTTTTGCTCCTTATCAGCTAAACCATGAATAAGGTTTGCAAGATGGGATAAACCTCCATTTATATGGTCCTGACATAAACCGGCAAGCAAAGTTGTTCTTGCTCCCTCGTTCTGCTGAAATGG
The DNA here is from genome assembly GCF_947503125.1 of uncultured Metabacillus sp. Lineage (GTDB taxonomy): Bacteria > Bacillota > Bacilli > Bacillales > Bacillaceae > Metabacillus. The sequence goes on along the minus strand of NZ_CANNCR010000013.1, from coordinate 11,269 downwards.
ATTTTCACGAATGACCACTTCAAAGCCGGATTCTTCTGTGTCAAGCTTAACTGTGATATAAGCAGGATCTTGAACAATTTGAAAGTTAGGATGAAGAGCTGTTAGTTTATCCTTAAGCACCAGCCCTAATATACGGCTAACCTCCACTCCGCGATCAAGCTCTTTTCGTTTATTGATCCGCAGTGAATTGGTGATTTTCACTGGTATCGAAAACTTATACATATAGTCAGCATCTTGATGGTAAACAGTACGCACCGATGACGTAGGGTAATAGCTTCTGCCATGTGGACCAAGATAGGTTAGCTTGCCGGCTTGAATTAGCTCACAAACCGCTTCTTTTCCCAATAGCTTTCTTGCCTGTAAAGGATGAACAGGGATCAAGGAATAGCCATCCTCTTGGCAATACTTCTCTTTAAAAGATCCAGAAACAAAAGGATCTTTCTTTAATTCTTCCTTGATAAGAGCTGTAGCTGTTTTGGAAAGGATCGAGTCCTCTTCCACAATGTCATTTACTGCCTGAAAATAATGTAGCTTAAACGATCCTTTTCGTTCAGGAGCAAAGATATGCTCCTCCTCATCATCAATTCCTTGCCTGCTTTTCGGGGTTGGATGAACTTGATGCCCAATTAAAAGGGACTGTTCAGCTTGCAAAAAATTCTTTTCAGCTTGATAGCATTCCTCATAATCCTCATTACGGTGTAAAAGGATGCCCTTCATATTTTGATAGCTTAAGATCGTTCGTAATATTAGCTCTTCGGAATCAACAGGCTTTTCAGCTGCTTCAGCTAAATCCTTTTGCAAATAGATAACTAATGTTAAGTAATCCAGCTGCTTAACATTATCCATTTTCCATTGATAATACATAAATGGTGAAAATAAATGCCGTCCTGTAATAGAGTAATAGCGAACGGGCACGTATAATGTAACTGACTGACTTTTCAAGGGAATCACAAATACATGCTTGCATTCCGGGTCAGCTAAAGGAAAAGTGATGTCTGCAGCCTCCTTCAGCACACCTTTATCCGTTTCCTTTATGTAACAATTAATCAGATTTTGCATGGTAAGATGATTAGAAATGAACGGAATATTCATTGCTTCTCTCTCCTTTCTTTTCTGTTATGATGTCACCTATCTTTTTTATGTTTTCAATCTGAATCTCCATGTTGCGGAGTGTATTTAATGGATTCAACATCGTAAATTTCAAATATACTTTGCCATTTTGCCTTGTTTTAGCCATGATCAGCTTGCCGCTTTCGTAAAAATAACGCTGAAGCTCAAGATTGACTTCATCAACAAAGAGCTGATTTTCTACATGCCGATCAGGAAGATAACGAAATAGGACAGCGTTTATGACCGGTTCATTCAGGACCTCAAATTGTGAACTGCACTGCAATAGCTCAGCAGTGTCCTTCGCAAGCTGAATAGTAGAGTCAATCATCTCGCCAAACACATCGGTTCCAATAAGCTTAAAGGTCATTAAGACCTTTAGCGCATCAAATCGTTTTGTCGTTTGTACGCTTTTCTCAACAAGGTTGATAATGCCGTCCTTCCGATCCTCTTCAGGGTTTAAGTAATCAGCATGAAAGGCAATATGATGAAAATACTTACGATCCTTAACAAAAAATGCCCCACAGCTAATCGATTGGTAATAAAGCTTATGAAAATCAATAGTGATGGAATCTGCTTCCGATAAATCATGAAGCAAATCTCGATATTGATGGGAAAACAGCAAAGCCCCTCCATAAGCTGCGTCAACATGGAGCCATAAATGATTGTCATGTGCCATCTTTGCTAGCTCCGTTAGATTATCGATACTTCCAAAGTCAGTCGTTCCCGCTGTAGCAACAATCATAAATGGAATAAGATCTTGCTCATGCAATTCAGCCACCTTTTTTTGGGCATCCTTTAGGCAAATCTGGTGATTTTCAGTGGTTCTAACCTTGACGACTGAGTTGATGCCAAGTCCCAGTTGTGCCGCAGATTGCTGGACAGTGAAATGGGCATGCTCTGAACAAAGAATCCGTAATCTGCCTGCGTTGACAGGAAGACCATGCTCCCCGACATTTATCGAAAAATGCCTTTGACAAGCGTGGTTCCGTGCAAGCAAAAGTCCCATATAATTAGACTGTGTCCCACCGCTGGTAAATACGCCATCAGCATTCTCCCCATACCCGATTTTGTGGATGAAATACTGAAGAACCTCTTCTTCAACATATGTAGCTGAAGGACTCTGGTCCCATGAATCCATTGATTGATTTAACGTGCTTATCAGAACCTCAGCAGCGATTGAGGGTAAAAGCGGCGGACAATGAAGATGTGCCATCGCTGAAGGATTGGAAATCCATAGAGAGTTTCTTACGACCGTCTTTTTGATTTCGTTCATTACTGCATCTGTCTCTTGGCCGCCAGCAGTAATGTTTGTTATCTCCTTCACCCTTGCTTCGATATCTTTTCGTGTTGCACCCGAATACGGATTAGTCGCTCTGTAATTTTCTTCTATAAGTAATTTTACGGTCTTATCCATTAATTCCATAAACGACTTCTGACTTTCCTCGCTGGAATTTAGGAACCACTGCCGAACCTTATTTTTCATTTCCTTCACCTTCTATCGCAATCCAAAGTGGTCTTCTGCGCTTTTAATTGCTTCGTAGAACCGCTGCAGGACATCGTCGATTTGCTCCTTTGTGATAATTAGCGGCGGTAGCAATCGAATCACTGTACTGAATCTGCCGCCAACCTCTAAAATGAGTCCTCTGTTAAAGCATTCTTGTTGAATTTTACTAGCCAGCTCAGGAAATGCCGGGTAGCTTCCAAGATGATTGGCTGTTTTTGCAGGGTTAATGATTTCGATCCCAAGCATCAAGCCGCGCCCTCTAATCTCTCCTATAGAAGACATACTCTTTTGTATCGAATGCAATTGCTGCTTTAGATAGGCTCCAATTTCATCTACCTTATTTGGTAATTGATTTTCCTTTATATACTTTAATGTTGCTTTCCCTGTTGCCATTGCCATTTGATTGCCTCTGAAGGTTCCAATATGTGCACCAGGCTCCCAATGATCGAGACGGCGATCATAGATCAAAACTGAGAGCGGGAGACTGCCGCCAATCGCTTTTGATAAAACAAGGACATCTGGTTCAATTCCCGCATGCTCGAATGCAAACATTTTTCCAGTACGGCCAATTCCTGTTTGGACCTCATCTATGATTAAAGGTATATTTCGTTCTTTTGTGATCCTGCGCAGTTCTTTTAACCACTCAATTGGTGCGGGTATCGAGCCACCTTCACCCTGAACGACTTCGACAATAATTCCAGCAGGACGAACGATTCCGCTTTCCGGATCATCTAATAAATTCTCAATATATGTACTGCTGACTTTATGACCATCCTTTCCAATTCCAAAAGGACAGCGGTATTCATATGGATATGGCAGAAAATGCGTATCCGGGACAAGAGCGTGAATCTTTTGTTTAGGACTTAATGTTCCGCTAATACTTAAGGTTCCATGTGTGGATCCATGGTAGCCTCCTTGGAACGCTAAAATCGCCCGATTCCCAGTTGCTGTTTTTACCAGCTTTAACGCTGCTTCGATTGCATCTCCGCCTGTAGGACCGCAGAATTGAATTTTTGCTTTTTCTGCAAAAGACTTTGGCAGTGCTTCAAACACCTCGTTAACAAATGCTTCTTTAACCGGAGTTGTTAAATCAAGGGTGTGCAATGGCAAGTATGATTCGAGGACTTCCTCAATTGCTTCCCTGACTACGGCATGATTATGGCCAAGAGCTAACGTCCCTGCTCCTGCTAAACAATCAATATAGATTTTGCCATCCATATCTGTTACATAAACACCCTCTGCTCGTTTTATGGCCAATGGTAATCTTCTTGGATACGATCTTGCATTTGATTCTCTTATTTCCTGCATAGTCAATAATGTTTGATTGTCCATTGATGTCGTCAACACTGCTTCCATCATGTTCCACTCCTTTTTTATGATTCGAAATTTACAATTGATAATGATTTTCATTTTCTTTTACAATGAACATCTTAAATGATAATGATTATCATAGTCAATTGTTGTTTGCAATTTTAATGATATATACCTAAAATAAAATCTCTTTGTTTAATCAATTATGGTTCTATAGATCTATTCAATAGGCCTTCTGGTTCTAAAAGTCTTTATTCAATGGAAAAAGACCACACACTTTGTGTATGGTCTTCTATAGTAACAAGGGATATCATTTTTTAGTTTTCTTTTATTATTCAGGTTCTTCCAAAACCCGTTTAATTCGTTCTAATGCCCAAGCTATCTCCTCTTCCGTAATGATAAGAGGCGGCGCAAAACGAATAACATTATCATGTGTTTCTTTACATAATAACCCGTTTTCCTTAAGCTTTTCACAGTATGGTCTTGCAGCTTCTGTAAGCTCAATACCAATAAATAACCCTCTTCCTCTAATCTCTTTTATTTTTGGATTCTTGATTTCTTTTAAGTTGTTTAATAATAACTTACCTAATTTATATGAACGCTCCACAAGTTTTTCTTCTTCAATAACGTCGAGTGCAGCGATCGATACGGCACATGCAAGCGGGTTTCCCCCAAATGTTGAGCCATGTGAACCAGGATTAAACACATTTAAAATGTCACGATTTGCTGCCACACAAGAGATTGGGAACACACCACCGCCAAGGGCTTTTCCTAAGATATACATATCAGGAACAACATCTTCCCAATCACAGGCAAACATCTTTCCAGTACGGCCAAGTCCCGCTTGAATTTCATCTGCAACAAAGAGAACATGATTGCTTTTACACAACTCAAACGCTTCTTTCAAAAATCCTTTCGGCGGCAACAAAATCCCGGCTTCTCCTTGGATCGGTTCAATAAGAAATCCAGCTGTACTCGGTGTAATGGCTGCTTTTAAAGCATCAATATCTCCATATGGAATCAATTTGATACCTGGCAGCATAGGGCCAAAGTTTTTCCGGTACTCCTGATCAGATGATAGGGAGACTGCTGCCATCGTACGGCCGTGGAAATTGCCTGTACATGCAATAATTTCTGCTTGATTGTCAGGAATCCCCTTTACCTGGTAGCCCCAGCGTCTCATTGCTTTTATTGCGGTTTCAACTGCTTCAGCTCCTGTATTCATTGGCAATGCCATTGCTTTTTTAGTTATTGTTGTAATTTTTTCGTACCATGGTCCTAATTGATCATTATGAAATGCTCTTGATGTAAGGGTTACCCGATCTGCTTGATCCTTCAGGGCCTGAATGATTTTTGGATGGCGATGTCCTTGGTTGACAGCTGAATAAGCACTTAACATATCCATGTAACGAGTGCCTTCTGGATCCTCTACCCAGACACCTTCTGCTTTGGTAATAACGATTGGAAGCGGATTATAGTTATTTGCACCATATTTTTCTGTTTGGGTAATAATGCTTACTGTTTTATTCTTCATCCAGCTATCTCCTCCTTATTGTTATTAATCACGAAACAAGCAGTAAACCTCCCACTGATAAGAGCCTCATTATAATAATTTTTCTCCTAATAATGAGCCCATTAATGCAACTGCAACAGAGGCTGTTTTGTTTCTTTCATCCAAAATCGGGTTCACCTCTACAAATTCAGCTGAGGTAATGATTTTAGATTCCTCTAAAATCTCCATTGCCAGATGGCTTTCCCGGTAACTAATTCCGCCTATGACAGGTGTCCCCACTCCTGGAGCATCACTTGGATCAAGCCCATCTAAATCTAAAGAGAGATGAACGCCGTCCGTCTTATCCTTTAAATAGGCAACCGTTTCTTCCATCACTTTTGTCATCCCGAGTCGGTCAATTTCATGCATTGTATACACTCTGATGCCTTTCTCACGGATCAACTCTTTTTCCCCATCATCTAAAGACCGGGCACCGATAATGACAATATTTTCAGGCTTTACTTTTGGAGAATAGTTTGCAATAGCTGTTAATGCCGGGTGACCAAGCCCTAAGCTTACAGCTAACGGCATTCCATGAATATTCCCCGATGGCGAGGTTTCAGCCGTATTTAAATCACCATGTGCGTCATACCAGATCACTCCAAGGTTTTGATAATGCCTTGAAACCCCAGCCAATGTCCCGATTGCAATGCTATGATCGCCTCCTAGAATAAGAGGAAAGGAACCAGCCTCGACAACATGATCTACAGCAGCCGCAAGCTCCTCGCTCGCCTTTGTTACCGCTTCCAAATATTTTAAATTCCCCTCAGAATCCACTTCATTTTTACCAGGTCTGCCAATCTCTATATCTCCTTTATCATGAATCTCATAATTTAGCTTTTCCAGCCTTTCGATAACTCCAGCATACCTCATAGCACTTGGCCCCATATCTACCCCTCGCCTTGATTGTCCTAAATCCATTGGTACACCAATAATCGAAATATGCTTTTTCATCATTTTGTTTCTCCCCCTTTGCTGATGCCACAATTGTATCTTACGAATAAAGGATGACTCAACTGAACATATTTACGTATAAATATTCATAGTTATTCAGAAAATAATTTATCGGAATAATAATATCCTTTTCGAAACCATGTATAAAAAATGATTAACAGATTAATAACTTCATTTTTTACTTTTTCATTATAATTTAACTCCAACAAAAAACTAGTTACCTTTTTCTTCATTTTAAAAATTTTTTTAGAATAAAATATATCTTATTTAATAAGTAACTATACTTTTGTAAATATATCGCTTTTTGTAATTAAATAATCTTTCACAATTATATTATTTGAAATAATTTGGTATAATATCATTTAAACAAGGAGTGATACTACATGAATAAATCGCTAATTTGTCCAAGGTTTGAAAAGGCAATGGGCATTTTAAGCCAGAGATGGACTGGACTTGTTATTTATCAATTGCTTAACGGCCCCCAGCGATTTTCAGAAATTGAAGCTGCAATTGGGATTACAGGGAGAGTTCTTTCAGATAGATTAAAGGATCTTGAAACTCAAAACATCGTTAAAAGGGAAGTTTATCCAGAAACACCGGTTCGCATCGAATATTCTCTAACCGAGAAAGGGTTATCATTAGAACCGCTCTTACGGGATATTGAAAAATGGTCACAAACCTGGCTGGAAGTAGAAGAAGTTGAAAATAAGGAATAGCAAAGAGGCTGTCTCGGAATGAAAGGGATAGCCCTCCAACACATATTGTGCTGGAGGGGTCAGTAATCCTTTTGAGTCAGCCTCTTACTCATTTCCTACCTTTGATATTGCACGCGATGAAGGTTTGCAAAAATACCATTTTGTTCGATTAAATCATCGTGTTTTCCTTCTTCAGCAATTCCGTTTTCGGTTACGACAACAATCCGGTCTGCATTACGGATCGTAGCCAATCGATGGGCAATCACGAGTGTTGTACGGTTTTTAGAAAGCTCTGTTAATGCCTTTTGAATAATCAATTCTGTCTCCGTATCCAATGCAGAGGTCGCTTCATCCAAGATAAGGATCGGAGGATTTTTTAAGAACATTCTTGCAATAGCTATTCTTTGTTTTTGACCGCCGGACAGCTTTAAACCTCTTTCCCCAATCTGTGTCTCATAACCAAATGGAAGTGAATCTATAAAACTCTCTAAATGTGCCCGTTTTGCTGCTGCTTCTATTTCTTCTTGTGTCGCATCTAATTTGCCATAGGCAATATTTTCTCTTAATGTTCCCGTAAATAAAAACACATCCTGCTGTACGATGCCAATTTGCGAACGAAGAGATTGCTTTGACATATCGCGAATATCGATCCCATCAATTTTAATCGAACCTTCATCCACATCATAAAATCGAGGGATAAGTGAGCATATAGTTGTTTTCCCCGCACCAGAAGGGCCAACAAATGCAACCGTTTCCCCTGCCTTTATGGAAAGATCAATCCCTTCAAGCACTCGTTTATGCTCATCATAACCGAAGGTCACACCGTCAAATTCAATATCTCCGCGAAGTTCAGCCACTTCAACAGCATCCTTTACATCCACAACATCTGGGTCCGTATCCATCAGCTCTGTAAATCGCTTGAAGCCAGCCATTCCTTTTGGATACAGCTCCATTAATGCACTAATTTTATCGATTGGTTTAAACAGAACATTTATATAAAGAACAAATCCAACAAGCTCCCCATAGGAAAGCTGATTGTTATAGCTTAACCATGCTCCGACAACAAGAACCGCCAGTGTTACAAAACGAGTCATCATGTAAATACCTGACAGGCTAAAGGACATGACCTTATATCCACCAAGCTTTGCTTTCCGAAATTTTTGATTGTTTGTCTGAAATCTGTTATTTTCAAACTTCTCATTTGTAAACGACTGGACAACACGTACACCTGAAACACTATCCTCTACCCTTGCATTCACATCAGCAATTTCACTATACATTCTCTTCCAGGCTTTATTCATTTTCAAATTGCTAACGACGATCAGCCAACCGAGAAATGGCAAGATGATTAATGCCACTAATGCCAGTTTTGCATTAATCGAAAACATGATCCAAAACGCACCGATAAACGTCATAAACGATATAAATAAATCTTCAGGCCCATGATGCGCAAGCTCACCAATATCCATAAGATCATTAGTAATTCGGCTCATGATATTTCCGGTTTTTGTATTATCAAAAAACTTAAATGATTGCTTCTGAACATGCTGAAACAGCTGCCTTCTCATATCTGTCTCAATATTAATTCCAAGCATATGTCCCCAATAGTTGACGATAAATTGTAAGAATGTTGATAAAACATAAAGCAGCAGCAACCCAATACTTACAGATACGATTGCAGACCAATTTTCACTTGGCAGCAGGGAATCAATAAACCATTGGACAGCAAGCGGAAAGGCCAGTTCCAGAACTGCTACAACGATGGCACTGCTAAAATCAATGATAAAAAGCTTTTTATGTGGTATGTAATAGGAAAAAAATCGCCTTAGCATCTTTGTTTCTCCTTTTTGTTATTTAGACTTTGTTAAACCTACTTCTGGATTTTTTCAATAAAAGCATCATCGTGGTAAAAACAACAATGGGTTTAACATAGCTTTTATTTTAATACTATTATATTCGCATTACGAAATAAAATATAGATGAAAATGTTGTTGATTTTTTATTACAAACGATATAATGAAAGGTATCGAATAGGAAAGGAGCAAATATCTTGTCAAAACTAATCGGTTATATTGGTACATACACAAAAGGAGATAGTAAAGGCGTTTACAGTTTTACACTTGATACTGACAATGCCAAGCTTGGAGAGGTGAAAGCTGTTGCTGAATTGGATAACCCAACTTATGTAAACATTAGTCAAGATAACAGTACGCTTTATGCAGTTGTAAAAGAAGGTGCTAATGGAGGTGTAGCTTCCTTTACAATAAACCATGAAACTGGTGATTTAACAAAGCTGAATCAGCAAGTACTTGAAGGTGCTTCACCTTGCCATGTAAGTGTTGACAGTCAAAACCGTCAAGTTGTTACAGCGAACTACCACAAAGGAACCGTTGAATCTTACTTAGTAAATGCAGACGGCACCATTAATCCTGCTGCTGCGATTATTGAACATAACGGAAATGGCCCGCATGAACGACAAGAAAAACCGCACACACATTTTTCAGGATTTACTCCTGATGAAAAATATGTTGTTGCTGTTGATTTAGGAATTGATAAAGTCATTACATACAAACATTCAAATGGAAAATTGGAGGAGGCGCACAGCTTATTAGTAAAAGCGGGCAGCGGTCCAAGACATATTTCCTTCCATCCTAATGGAAAGTTTGCCTATGTGATGACAGAGCTTAGTAATGAGGTAATTGCGTTAAGCTATAATAGTGAGAATGGAATTTTTACTGAGCTGCAATACGTACCAACGATCCCAGCTGATTTCACAGAAAACAGCCAAGGAAGCGCTATTCATATTTCTTCTGACGGACGTTTTGTTTATGCTGGCAATCGCGGTCATGACAGCATTGCTGTCTTCAGTGTAAATCAAGATAATGGAGAGCTTACCTTTGTTGAATACACATCAACAGAAGGCAGCTGGCCGCGTGACTTCGCAATCGATCCAACAGGAAAATTCGTTGTTGCGTCTAATCAAGAAAGCTCAAATCTTGTCTTATTCTCTAGAGATGCCGATACAGGCAAGCTAACATTGCTACAATCCGATATTACTGTGCCCGATCCTGTTTGTGTGAAGTTTTTAAATGTATAGTCATGAAGGAATAATTTCTTAATAAACCAAAAAAGGGGCTGCCTAAAGGCTAGCCCCTCTTTTATGAACCAAACATGCTATTTAAAGGAATCAGTCCCATTGAGACAGACCCCTTGATAGTTTCCTATCTCTATTTATTGATTTCCCTTTTTCACCCATTCAGCAATAGTTACTGTTCGTTTCGCCTGATGTTTTACAGCAGCCTCAACATTTTCAACCATTTTTCCGTTTTGGTCAACTGTTACACTTGTTCCATATGGATTTCCGCCAGCACCAAACGTAACAGGATCAGTGTAGCCAGGTGCTGCTACAATCGCACCCCAATGGTACATGGTTGTATATAAAGATAAAATGGTAGCCTCTTGCCCGCCATGAGAGTTTTGTGCTGAAGACATCGCGCTTACTACTTTGTTTACAAGCTTTCCGTTAAACCATAAGCCTCCTGTTGTATCTAAAAATGATTTCATTTGTGAAGGCATATTTCCAAATCTGGTAGGTACACTAAAGATAATTGCATCTGCCCATTCCAAGTCACTTAACGTCACTTCAGGGACATTGCTTGTCGCATCTACATGTGCTTTCCAGGCTGGATTTGATTCAATTGCTGATTGTGGTGCTGTCTCAGGTACTTTTAATACTTTTACTTCTGCACCTGCTTCTTTTGCACCAGCTTCTGCCCATTGCGCTAATTGATAGTTTGTTCCTGAAGAACTGTAGTAAATTACTGCTAATTTTACATTTGCCATTTGATTCGACTCCTCATCATTTGTTTTTTCCCCGAATAATTTGTCCAAAAATCCCATAATTTCACCTCTTAATATCTTTCCGTATTGTCAAAACTTATATATTAAAAAGTTAATAATTCCTTGATTTAAAGGGCTTTAAATGCAAAAAACTTGCCACCCCCTGAATTTTAGGTATAGTGAGGTTACCACACAACACTAAAACCCTAAAATAGGATGTGACAAGTTGTACCCTCAATTATTAACTTATTTAATGGAATTTATCAAGTATCAAGATCAGGTAATTCGAACATTACTTACTCT
>NZ_CANNCR010000012.1 GCF_947503125.1 uncultured Metabacillus sp. | reverse complement strand
GAGTTTTTTTGTGTTCTAACAGACTTTTTTTAAAAAAACTATTGACAAAGAGGAATTTATTTAATGCAAAGCTAGTGCATCTAAATAGAACATACTTCCTAAAGGTCGTCCATATACATAAAGTGAGACTTCCATCAGTAAGGATGTACTTTATCCTTACTGGTGGTTAGCGAAACTTATCGGATCTTTAGGGGCAGTAATCCCCACCAATGCTGATTGCTTTTCTTAATTATAAAAGGGATTTTACTGCCCGTTAAGATGGGATAAAGTGAGACTTCCATCAGTAAGGATGTACTTTATCCTTACTGGTGGTTAGCGAAACTTATCGGATCTTTAGGGGCAGTAATCCCCACCAATGCTGATTGCTTTTCTTAATTATAAAAGGGATTTTACTGCCCGTTAAGATGGGATAAAGTGAGACTTCCATCAGTAAGGATGTACTTTATCCTTACTGATGGTTAGCGAGACTTATCGGATCTTTAGGGGCAGTAATCCCCACCAATGCTGATTGCTTTTCATAATTTTAAAAAGGGATTTTACTGCCCGTTAAGATGGGATAAAGTGAGACTTCCATCAGCAGGGGTAACAACCCGTTAAGCTTGGATAAATATAGGAGGATGATGTAATGGAAAACGAAGCCTTTGTTCCGGCTTTTATCCACAGCTATTTTATTGCGCTTGGTGTTATTTTGGGTGGAACACTCATAGGTGCTATAGGAGCCTTTTTAGCTGGTGAACCACCTTTAACGAAAATGTTTATCTTTGCAAATCGTTTAAAGATTTGGGCGCTTGTTGCCGCAATTGGCGGAACATTTGATGCGTTTTACAGCTTTGAACGAGGGATTTTCGAAGGTGAAACGAGAGATATCATCAAACAAGTCTTACTCATTGTCTCAGGTATGGGCGGTGCTCAAACCGGATTGCTGATTATTACTTGGTTAACACAGGAGCACATATCATGAGAATTCCACCACATTACCAACAACCAACATGGCAGCGTTTTTTTGCAGGAGCAGCAATCGGAGCCGTTATTAGCTGGTGTGTTTTTTTATTTATATTTGGTGTGATTCAAGAAAAGCATAGCATCAAGATCGCTGAACAACAAGTAGTAATTGACGAACTAAAAAAGAGTAAAGAGATTTACCAGGAAGAATACACAAAATTAAATAAAGAAGCTCAAAAAAGACTTACAGTACAGGATATTGAAATCAATTTAACAAATGGTGAAAAATATCATTTTCAAGATTTTAGAATAAAAAATATTGAGCGAATGATTGAGGATGATTTATCAGATTTAATTGCAAAGGAGCTTGAGGGCGTTATCTCCAATCATAAGTTAATAAAACGAACGATCGAGAACAGAACATTGCCAATAGACGATAAGGATTATAAGCTTAAAATTACCCATTTTTTTCTATCCACAACGATATATATTGAGGTAGAAATATCATTTTTGAAATAAATTTTTGTAACATCGAATTAGCAGTATGTTGAATGCAACCGATAAGTGGGACATCTGTTTAGAAAAGCGAGTCAACTGGGAGCCTCCTACTGATACACCATAGAGAGAAGACTCCCGGTTCGGATGCTTAATCGTGCGTACACATTAAAAGAAAAACTTGTAGATAAAAATTAATCGCATTTTCAGGTGATCTTCGATAAAATAAAAATAGGGAAAACAAACAAGTGAAAAGCTTTTTCATCTTTAAGAACAATACTGCAGCAGCCGCCTCATCATCCTCGCCTCATGAATAGTAAGCTTTTTCCTTCCAACTTCATAAATATAAAGCATAACCTCGTCAGTATTCACTGCCTAAAGCCATGTATACCGTAAATTTATTTTAATGAAAAATGGAATCTTTGTTTAACTTGCTAAATCCACTTATGAATTACCACCAAACTAATCATGGTTTGACTGAGCTGGCTATTCTATACAGAAAAGGTCAGACTCGTCACATTCAGAAAGGGTGACATTCTAAAAAAAACAAATTGGAGGAGATTTAAATGTATATTATTAATTCAAAAAAATTTGTACAGGAAAAGCTTGAGCATATTAAAAAGGGTTTTTCAGCATATGTTGAATCACCTGAGATTGCACATTTAATAAAAAAGGAAATCCAACTATTGAAACTTGATGTTTACGAAGATGCTACCGACATTGGATTTTGGTTTATCCCAAACAAAGATTAGTAAGCGTTACCAAAACCTCTCAAACTACTATCTCCTTATTTGCTTTTCTCAACATATCTATATAAGCTTATAGCTAACATTTTTACCCCAATATCGAAAAAAGGTTCGGAACCGTTTTGACGAATTCCGAACCACTTACATACCCCTTTATCCGTTAACTTCTTGGCATAGCTCTACTAAATCTTTAAAAAGGTTTTCAGCCTCATCCCAGCTGTAAATCGATGCACCAGATGCTAAAGGATGTCCTCCGCCATCGTATTTTCTCGCTAGCCCGTTAATTACAGGCCCTTTAGATCTTAATCTAACCCTTATTTGATCTTTTTCTTCAACGAAAAACACCCATGCTGTAACACCCTCAATATTCCCAAGAATGCCTACCAGCTGGGAAGCTTCAGAAGGTGAAACCTCATATTCATCTAAAATTGCCTGCGAAATGTTCATTGAAGCTGCTCCTGAAGATGTTAAATTGAAGTTTTGCAGTACATATCCGCTAAGCTTTGCAACATTCCGTTTTGTTTTATACAGTTCGTCATATAAAGGTGCAAACTCAATTCCTTCAGAAATTAATGCACTTGCATAACGGAAGGTCTTTTCCGTAGTGCTTGGAAAAAGGAAACGGCCAGTATCGCCAACAATACCTGCATATAATAATTGTGCCGCTTTTTTTGAAAGAACAAGGCCTTGCTCCCTGCCTTCCAAATATAGTTCATAAATCATTTCACTTGTTGCAGCCGCACTTGTATCAACCCAAAGCAGGTCACCATATTTGTCTTCATTTGGATGGTGATCAATTTTAATGAGCTTTTTCCCATTTTTATAGCGTTGGTCACTTACCCGAGCTTGATTGGCAGTATCACAAACAATAACCAATGCTTCATGATAAACTTCATCCTCAACAAGATCCATTTTATATAGGAACTCCAAGGATGGATCACTTTCCCCTACAACGAGAATTTTTTTATCCGGATAGGAAGCTTTTAATAGTTCAGCTAATCCACATTGGGAACCATATGCATCTGGATCTGGGCGAACATGACGGTGGATAATAATCGTTTCATTTTGACGTATTTCTTTTAAAATTTGTTGTTTCATTTCTATCTCCTTTAATCATCGATATAAGTTATTAAATCATAAAACATCCTATTTAAAAAGAAAGAATAATCAGCAAACAGAAAATGAATACATTTTGTTTAGGTCATGTTAAAATAAGACATGGTAAACAACGAACGTTATTGATTTTAATGCGGAGGTTTCGATATATGCCAGTGTTAGTTGTAATGATTATCATTTCCCTTGCTTTTTACGTTTACTATAAAGTAAAAGCTTATAGATCCCAAAAGCCGATTGAGAAACAATGGATTTCTGCAAAGTCCAGTATTGCCTTAGGAATTTTTGTTGCATCCTTTGGCCTTAATCAGCTATTTTTATATCGATCAAGCATTTCGTTAATCGTGGGGATTATCTTTTTGCTAATTGGACTTGGAAGCAGCTGGGCAGGGTTCCGTGCATACAAGCATTATTTGCCACAAGTGATAAACGAATCCGGGACGCAAAAATAAGAAGAGGCATAGCCTCTTCTATTCTCTTACCTTTCAATTAATTGAACCATCATCATTGCTTTCCCTACTACTGCTCCTTCACTAAATGCTTCAATATCAATTTTTCCAAACTTTCTTCCAACCTCTAGTATTTTCGGATGCAGTTCAAGTACACTTTCCATTTGTACAGGCTTGATGAAGTATATTGTAATATTTTCTACGACAATATCCCCTTTTTTTTGCGCTCTTAAGTAGCGATTTACCGCTTCTGTTACAAGTGTTGTAAAAACACCGTAAGAAATTGTCCCAAGATGGTTTGTCATTTGCGGGCTTACTTCACAGCGAAAAACACTTCCTCGTTTTAGTTCATCATCAATGGTGATAAACTGATTGGTAATAATATCATCAAGCTTTTCACCGATTTGCGGCTGTCGCTGGATCATTTGCAAAGCCTTTAATACATCTTGCCGGCTGATCATCCCTTGCAAACGATTATGTTGATCAACGACTGGAAGCACCTCAATCCCTTCCCAAACCATCATTTGTGCAGAAGAGGCGACAGATGTTTTTCCGGTCACAGTAACAGGGCTTTTCGTCATCACTTTTTCGATCAATGTTGAATGGTCATGCCCCATAATATCCTTTGATGTGACAATTCCTTGTACTTTCATGTTTTGATCGATAACTGGAAATCGCCCATGACCTGTTTCATAATTATATTGATACCAGGTTGATACCGTATCTGTTGTCTTTAGTGTAATCGTTTTTTCTAACGGTGTTAAAATATCTTCAACTTGGACAATTTCCTTTTTTATCAATTGATCATAGATGGCGCGATTAATCATCGTACCTACAGTAAACGTGTCATAGCTTGTTGAGATAATTGGCAATTCTAGATCATCGGCAAGCTTCTTGACATTATCTTCTGTATCAAATCCTCCTGTTATTAAAACGGCTGCACCAGCCTCTAACGCATATTTATGTGCGTTTGTCCGATTTCCGACAATTAATAAGTTGCCTGCTCCTGTATATCGCATCATTGCCTCAAGTTTCATCGCACCGATTACAAATTTATTTAACGTCTTATGCAAGCCCGCTCGTCCACCTAATACTTGTCCATCAACAATATTAACAACCTCAGCATATGTTAATTTCTCAAAGTTTTCCTTTTTCTTCGTTTCAATTCTTATTGTTCCTACACGCTCAATTGTACTAACATAGCCTTTACTTTCAGCTTCTTTAATCGCCCGATACGCTGTCCCTTCACTCACGTTGATTTCCTTAGCAATTTGCCGTACCGAAATTTTTTCACCAACTGGAAGTGAGTTAATATATTGTAAAATTTGCTCGTGCTTTGTAGCCAAGCCGCATCACCCTTTTTATAAAATGAAACTACCAGCCTAAGAGGCATTCTGCTCTCCAAAGCTAGTTGCCTTTATTTATCGAACCTTTACAGGCGTAATTTCTGCCTGTATTTAGTATGATAAATTGCCTATTCTTCCACTTTTAATTATAAGGGTGGCGCTTTTTTTTATCAACGCGCTGTTTGGCGTACTCTTTTTCGTTGACGATTTCGATCAAAAACTGGTTGCTGTTTACCCACTGCTTTTTTAGGTTGATATAAGTAATGTGCGAAATTTCCTCCAATCACAAAAATCGCTAAACATAACCAACTCATTAAAAACACGGTTTGCATTTGATCGCCTGACATTGTGATTTGCTGTAATCCCCCAAAAAGCATTACTAAGGCTATTAATGCATACAGTAAGTTTTTCAACCTGAAATCATCCTTTCACTTCATTTATTACCATATCATATGCATGTACGAGAAAAAAAAGAAGCGAATGACCACAATCATCCACTTCTATCTATGACTTATTTTAGCTCCAGTATTTCTCCTACCTTTAAAGGAATACCTACACCTTCTGGAAGCATATTTGCAAACGCTTTAGGATCTTGTTTTATTGCAGGAAATGTATCGTAATGGATCGGCACAACCTTTTTTGCTTTGAGCCATAAGGCAGCATCTACTGCATCCTCCGGCCCCATTGTTAGATTATCCCCAATCGGTAAAAAGGCTACATCAATTTCATTTCGCTCACCAATCATCTTCATATCTGAAAACAGCGCCGTATCACCAGCATGATAAATTGTTTTTCCCTCTGCTGTAAATAGTACTCCTGAAGGCATCCCGGTATAGATCACTGTGCCATCTTGTTCCTGATAGCTTGACCCATGAAACGCTTGTGTCAGCTTTACTTTACCAAAGTCAAATTGGTAAGCCCCGCCTAAATTCATTGGGTGAATATTAATATCATTTTTCCCTATGTATACAGCTAACTCGTATGGAGCAATGACTAATGCGTTATTTTTCTTCGCAATCTCAACCGTGTCCCCGACATGATCATTATGACCATGTGTTAAGATTATCACATCAACTTCAAGGTCACCAACATTCAAATCAGTTAGTTCATTTCCATTAATAAACGGGTCAATGATAATCTTTTTATTTTCGGATAAAATTTTCACAACAGAATGACCATGATAAGAAACTTGCATTGAAATTTACACCTGCTCTCCTAAATTTTTAACCTTTCATAGAAAATTTTACCGTAATTTTTATTTATTTAAAACAAAAAAGGCCTGACTGGTGAATTATTGACAGACCTTTATAGATTCTTTTGAATAATCTTATGCCTATACCCCAAGAAGTAAAGTTCGTGCATCTGAAAAGGATAAGCCATGAGCCTCTGCTACCGCTTCATAGGTTACGTATCCATTCAATGTGTTAATTCCTTTTAATAATGCCTCATTTTCCAAGCACGCTTTTTTATAACCCTTCGTGGCGATCTGAACGGCATATGGAACTGTTACATTTGTTAAAGCAAACGTAGAAGTTCGCGGAACCGCACCAGGCATATTCGCAACTGCATAATGTAAAACTCCATGCTTTTCATATGTCGGATTATCATGAGTCGTTATTTTATCCGTTGTTTCAAATATACCGCCTTGGTCAATCGCGATATCAACGATAACAGATCCGTTGGTCATTGAACGGACGACCTCTTCAGATACAAGCTTTGGTGCTTTAGCCCCGGGAATTAACACTGCCCCAATCACTAAATCAGATTCTGATACAGATTCAGCAATGTTGAGAGGATTTGACATAAGTGTTGAAATGTCTTTTCCAAAAATATCATCCAGTTGTCTTAACCGCTCTGGATTGACGTCCAGAATTGTTACCTCTGCGCCTAATCCTACCGCTATTTTTGCTGCATTTGTTCCAGCAACTCCCCCGCCGATAATAGTTACTTTGCCTCTTCTCGTACCTGGTACTCCAGCTAATAAAATTCCCTTGCCTCCTTTTGGCTTCTCTAAAAATTGCGCACCTATTTGGGAGGCCATTCTGCCAGCAACTTCACTCATTGGTGTAAGTAGCGGAAGGGAACCATTTGCAAGCTGAACGGTTTCATAGGCAATGGCAATCACTTTATGATCAATTAATGCTACAGTCAATTCAGGCTCTGGGGCTAAATGTAAATACGTAAATAAAATAAGTCCTTCCCGAAAATAGCCATATTCTTCTTTTAATGGTTCTTTTACCTTCATAACCATATCCATCGCCCACGCTTGCTGAGCTGTTTTTACGATTTTTGCACCAGCCTCAATATACTCTTCATCTGTAAACCCCGAACCAAGTCCTGCATTTTTTTCGATATAAACCTCATGTCCTGAACTAACGAGATGAAAAGCACCTGCAGGGGTCATCGCTACACGGTTTTCATTATTTTTTATCTCTGCAGGAATACCAATTTTCATAGTAAGTCCTCCTTACTCATCATCTTTTCAAACTTGTGTCCTTATCAGTATTACCGTAATTTATCATATGATTACGAAAACAGACAGGTCCTGGGAGTTTAAAAAAATAATTCAGATTGAGTGGACATAGATGAGATCCTCAAACATGAAAACGATGGATAACATTTGCTCCGCCTGTTACTTCAATAATAGAACCAGTGATCATGTCTGAATTTTCTTCGCACAAAAAAGCAATGGTTCTTGCAATATCTTCTCCTGTTCCCGAACGTCCAATTGGTGTGTTTTGATCGGTCATTTCCCTGGAATCTTCAATAGTTGCTTCCTTCATCTCTCCCACAATATTTCCTGGACAAATCATATTGGCGGTGATCCCATGTTCAGCTTCTTCTATGCTTATTGATTTTGTTAAGGATACTAATCCAACCTTTGCGGCACTAAAGGCGGATCGATGAAGCCAGCCAGGTGATGTTGCAGCTCCTTGAAAACCGTATGTAATAATCCGTCCGTAATTTTGCTTACGCATAATCGGAACAACTTTTTTAAACAAATGAAAAACAGAGCTTAAATTTCCTTCGATCATTTGATACCATTCTTCATCTGTATAATCAGCCAACTTTTTTCTTTCGAATATGTAAGGGCCAGCATTATTAATTAAGCAATCTATTCTTCCGAATTGTTCAAGTGATTGATCAATCATCTTCGAAAGATCTTCTTTTTTTGTTACATCCGCTTGAACAAAGTGAAGACGATCTTGAAAATGTGAGAACTTAGCCTGAAATTCCTTGACGGCACTTGTATCTTTTCGATAACTCACCGTAACAGAAAAACCATTTTTCAAAAATTCCTCTGTTACCTTCTTACCTAAGCCTTTTGAGCCTGCCGTAATAAGGGCATGTCGCACGATCATTTCCTCCTCATATAACTTGTCCTTATGTATAGAGCTATCCCTTTCATCTTTAACATTCTGATAATAACAATTTTTTGTCTCTATTGTGATAATAACATATCCATTTTACAATAATCTGTTTGAAACCTTCATATTTCTTCTATATTTAAAACAAAAAACCTCCAAACACATTATTGGTGTTTGGAGGTCTAATCGGTTAGCCATTCCTTATTTCGAAGTGCTCTTGGAGGAAATTTTGTTCATATTGCTGTTCAACTACCCCGCTGGAATAGGCATCCGTTATTTGCTTCATCGTTTCCTCTTCGCCTAAATGATCGTAGTAGTAAGTCTGCCTTGTTACTCTTTTTTTATACAACACGTTCAGCTCCTTAATCTCTTTTTTGCTCGCGTTTAGTGTTTCTGAAATTAAGAAGCTTATTCCATTTTGAACGTTTATTTAAACGTTGCTTTTGCCTTATCAATTGCTTTTCGAACCACATCAAATCCGGTACCGCCGGCGCTCATACGTTTTCTCACTGCTTCAAAAGGATTGATGACTTCATATAAATCTTCTTCAAACAGCTCAGAAGCTTGTTTATACTGTTCAAAAGGTAAATCCTTTAAATAAATACCTGATTGAATACATTTGTAGACAAGTGTGCCAACAACCTCATGCGCTTCTCTGAATGGCATTCCTTTTGTAGAGAGATAATCTGCTAATTCTGTTGCATTTGAGAAATCTTCTTTGGTTGCCTTTTCCATCTTATCCTTATTTACTTTTAATGTATTGATCATACCGATAAAGATCTGGAGGCTTCCTTCAATCGTTTTTACCGTATCAAACATACCCTCTTTATCTTCTTGAAGGTCTTTATTATATGCCAAAGGAAGTCCCTTTAGAATCGTCAATAAAGACATTAAATTCCCATAGACTCTCCCTGTTTTCCCTCTAATTAACTCTGCCATATCGGGATTTTTTTTCTGTGGCATGATGCTGCTTCCTGTTGCATATGTGTCATCGAGCTCAATAAATTGAAACTCTTGAGAGCACCATAAAATAATCTCTTCACAGAAACGTGATAAATGCATCATTAATAATGAACTATTGCTAAGGAATTCAATGATAAAATCACGATCACTAACACCGTCTAAGCTATTTTCGTAAATTCCATCAAACTCAAGCTTTTCAGCTGTATACTTACGGTCAATCGGAAAGGTAGTACCCGCAAGTGCAGCACTGCCTAAGGGAGAAAGATTAATACGCTTCAGTGATTCCTGAAATCGCTGTTTATCACGATCCAGCATCCAGAAATACGCCATTAAATGATGGGCAAATGAAATCGGTTGTGCCCGTTGAAGATGGGTATAACCTGGTAAAATCGTTTCTACATGCTTGTCAGCCTGTTCTATAAGAGCATTTTGGAGCCCTTCAATCAATTCAATAACCATTGCTACATGTTTACGTAAATACAAATGCATATCAGTAGCAACCTGATCGTTACGACTTCTTCCAGTATGTAGCTTTCCACCAACAGGTCCAATTTCATCAATTAACATTTTTTCGATATTTAGGTGAATATCTTCATAGTTAACAGAAAAGGTAAGTTCATTCTTTTTGGCCTTTTCTAAAAGAGATGTTAAGCCTTTTGTAATTTGTTCTGCTTCATCTTTGCTGATGATGCCGCACTTGCCAAGCATATCGACATGTGCAAGACTTCCTGTGATGTCTTCCTCAACTAATTCCTGATCAAAATGGATGGATGCTCCGAACTCATCCACCCATTGTTCAGGGGTTTTTTGGAAGCGTCCACCCCAAAGTTTTTTCATACTTCCACCTTCTTGTTTTTTACCATGCTGTTTACTTTTGTTGGCAGTCCAAATAATTCAATAAATCCGATTGCTGCATTGTGATCAAATGCATCGTCTTTAGTATATGTCGCAAGTTTTTCATCATATAAAGAATACTCAGATTTTCTTCCTTCTACAATAGCATGCCCTTTAAATAGTTTTACACGCACTGTTCCTGTTACATATGTTTGAGTTTCCTTTAAGAAAGCATGTAAAGCAGTCTTTAGAGGAGAGAACCAAAGTCCGTTATAAATAAGCTCTGCAAGTTTTTGCTCGATTACCGGTTTGAAATGAGCTACTTCTTTTACTAATGTTAAGTCTTCTAGCTCTTTATGTGCTTTAATAAGTGTCATTGCACCCGGGCACTCATATACTTCACGAGATTTGATACCCACAAGTCTATTTTCAACATGATCAATACGTCCCACACCGTGCTTTCCTGCGATTTCATTTAGCTTCAAGATCAATTCATGAAGCGGATATGCTTGATCATTGATTTTTACAGGAACACCTTTTTCGAAATGAATTTCAATAATATCAGCTTGATCAGGCGTTTTTTCCAATGGTGCTGTTAAATCATATGCACCTTCTGGAGGAGCTGCCCATGGATCTTCAAGGACACCGCACTCATTGCTTCTTCCCCATAGGTTTTGATCAATTGAATAAGGGCTATCTAAGTTGATTGGAATTGGAATACCATGCTTTGCCGCATATTCGATTTCTTCTTCACGTGACCAACCCCATTCTCTTACTGGAGCAAGCACTTCAAGATCTGGATTTAATGCTTTAATTGAAACTTCAAAACGAACTTGGTCATTTCCTTTTCCAGTACATCCGTGCGCAATCGCTACTGCATTTTCTTTTTCAGCAATCTCAACAAGTTTCTTTGCAATTAACGGACGAGATAATGCAGAAACTAGCGGATATTTTCCTTCATATAATGTATGAGCTTGTAAAGCAACTAACGCAAAGTCATTAGCAAACTCTTCTTTCGCATCAATCATATATGATTCAATCGCTCCAACTTGAAGAGCTTTTTGCTGAACAAATGCTGTATCTTTCCCTTCACCTACATCAAGGCACGCTGCTACAACATCATACCCTTTCTCTTGTAACCATTTAATTGCAACAGAGGTATCTAATCCTCCAGAATAAGCTAACACAACTTTCTTCATCTATTTGTTCCTCCTCGGTTGTATAAACATGAATATATGTTAATAAAAATACATTTTCTTTATAGGTAACACTTTACCAACTGCGCCCTATTTCGTCAATAGAAAAATGCATATTTTCACAGAATCTTTGTATAAAAATTAACGCATATGAATGAATAGCCAAATTCAGTTATATTGTGTGAATATTCAAACACATAAAAGCTATAAAGTGCGGTAGTTCTTACCTATGGAATGTTGTAAAATCTAATAAAACATGTTTCGGGAGGAAATGAAATGAACGATTACTTTATCTATGACTCTAGACTAAAAATAAAGATTCCCAAATTAACAAAGCCATGGGAATTGTATAGTGGATATATTCAAAATAGCATTTTAACCGAATGGGAAAAAATTCGCGGCGGAATACCTGATCGTATAGCTGAGCTAGAGCATGAAATTAATAGGAAACAAAATGAACTTAATCTTGAGGAGGATTTTCCTCATTCTTGTAAATTAAATGAAGAAATCTCTGAACTTGCCTCCATCATTAACGACCTTTGGATATGGTTTAGAACAACACAGTATATATCAATTGAAAAAGTTCACAATTAAGAAAAGTGCAAGCGCCTGTCTAGAGTAAATAAGGCGCTCATAAATTGACTATTCATGAGCGCCTTGGACCCTAGAGAGGCTGGGGGCTTGCGCTAGACACAAAAACTAATTAAAAATATTATGCTTGGCACAGACCTTCTGTTTTACTTTTTATATAATAGAGGAAGAGTGGAAGCAATCGGCAAATAACCAATTTTTTTATTGATAAAATCTATAAGTCTTTTCTTATTTCTCTTATGACATGTCCTAATTCAGGGATAATCAGTTTTTCCATTGCTAGTTTTACAGCTCCTGAAGAACCCGGCATAGCAAAAACAGCTGTATTCATTGAAACACCTGCGATCGCTCTACTTAAAATGGCTGCAGAGCCAATATCCTCTGTATAGCTAAGTATACGGAAAATTTCACCGAAGCCCGGTATTTCTTTTTCAATAATTGATTGAACTGCTTCGATGGTGACATCTCTTTTGGCAATCCCTGTTCCTCCATTTGTAAGTACCACATCGATGCCTCGGGCTTCACAGCCTTTTAAGACGGAGCTTCGAATCAAAATTTTTTCATCTTTTACAATTTCATAACCAGCCACATGATGTCCATGCTCCTCCAACAATTTCATTATCAGCTTCCCGCTTTTATCTGTTTCTTCCGTTCGAGTGTCACTGATCGTGATGACTTTACACTTCACTGAATGAGGAGCTTCAAGCTTATGTTCAATACTACTCATCATAAAGACCTCCTGCAATATTTTTCTCGCTTATTAATCGGTACTGATAAAATTTATTAGCAAAATCCGTTACTTGACGAGTCAGCTGATAATTTGCACCTGCACCAATCATAATGCTAATGAGAGGAAGTCCGGCGACAAGTCTTCTTTTAAAAAGAGAGATCACGGAAAGCTTTGCAATTTGCTTTAAGAGAAATTCTAAGCTTTGTGAGTTAACCAGGTCATCATTCCCTTCATAAAAATAGGACATCATATTATCTGACGTCAGCTCCTCCTTCAAATCAAGCCATGCTTTATATTGCAGATGCTTCGGCATTAATGATGCATGATAAACCTTTAAAGAGGTCATCATTTCATAAGGATTCGATATTTCATATCCGTAACACATTGACACCATTTGAATCGATCGTAAATTAAGAATTGTTTGAACCGGTATATCAATACCCGTCAAAAGAAGACCGCCGGTACCAGTTATCCCACCTTGCAAAAAAGAATAAAGGCGGTGTTTTGATGTTTGAAGGTCAGCTAAATAATGAAGCTGATCGATTGGCAGCTTATGTAAATCACTAAAATCTATAATGTCTTCATTCAATGCTTTTGCTGATAACAGGATTTGTTTTTTTGCATCCTGTTGAACAAAGGAGCTTTGAATAAAAGAGTGGAGATGAAATAAACTTGCATCCAACTTCTTAAAAAATAACCGTTTCATCGAATCAGGTATTTCATTAAGTTTATGATTCATCCATCTATCAAATGTGCGTTGAAAATCCGTTCGAAGATCATTCTGCAACTCACTTTCCCACAACATGATCTCATCTAAAATTGCTCTCTCGCGTATTGAATCGATCATCCTAACGTCTCCTTTATTCTATGATAAGTTGATCCAGCTTAACGGATAATAATGCCTCTGAATAAAGTCTCTCTTTATCATAACACAAAAAGACAGCCGATTTCTTCCCGGCTGTCTTTTAATCCAATCACTGTATTACTTTGCTATGCGTAAAACATCACGTGCAATCATAACCTCTTCATTTGTAGGGATCACTAATACCTTTACTGGTGAATGCGGATAGCTGATATAGGCTTCCTCACCACGTACTTTATTAAGGGCTGGATCCCAATAAATCCCCATAAACTCTAGGCCTTTTAATACACGTTCACGGATTTCTATACTATTTTCACCGATACCTGCAGTGAAGATTATCGCGTCTACACCTGACATTCTTGCTGCATAAGAACCAATATATTTGTGAATACGGCTCGCAAATACTTCAAGAGCAATTTTAGCTCTTTCATTACCTTCATTTGCAGCTTGTGTAATATCACGAAGGTCACTTGAAAGTCCTGATACACCTAAAATCCCACTCTTTTTATTTAAGATATCAAGTACTTCATCTGCTGACTTTCCTGTTTTCTCCATGATAAACGGAATGAGTGCTGGGTCAATGTTTCCTGATCGAGTCCCCATCGCAACTCCTGCAAGCGGCGTAAAGCCCATAGAAGTGTCAATTGATTTTCCACCCTCGATTGCTGCGATACTTGCACCGTTACCTAAATGACAAGAAATCAAACGAAGATGTTCAATTGGTCTGCCCAAAATTTCTGCTGCCCGCTCTGAAACATATTTATGTGAAGTTCCGTGGAATCCATATTTACGAATCCCAAAGTTTTCATAGTATTCATATGGAAGACTATATAAGAATGATTGCTCTGGCATTGTTTGGTGGAAAGCTGTATCAAATACTGCAACAGCTTCAACATTTGGCAATACCTCTTTAAAAGCTTTAATCCCAACAACGTTAGCTGGATTATGAAGCGGCGCTAATTCAGATAGATCTTCAATCTGTTTTAGGGTTTCATCTGTAATTAGTGCTGAATCATTAAATACTTCCCCACCATGTACAACCCTGTGGCCAATTCCTTCAATCTCATCTAAAGACTTAATTATACCTAAATCGGTTAATTTAGATAAAAGAATTTTTACTGCCACGGCGTGATCAGGAATATCTGAAATTTCTTTTTGATTTTCCCCATTTACTGAAATCGAAAATATCGAATCTTTTAGACCGATTCTTTCTACTAATCCTTTCGTTAATACTGTTTCGCTAGGCATATCAAAAAGTTGAAATTTCAATGATGAACTACCAGCATTAATTGCAATAATTTTTGCCATTCTGTTACTCTCCTTTTTGTCCGTTCCAACTGTAAATACATAATGTCGCTTATAAAAACAGTAAGACGCGATTCTTCCTTTATTTATTGTTATTGTCATACAATATTTATTATTTAACAGCTAGACATTTAGCTTTTTTATTACCTATTATTCTTTGCAAAAAGCTTTCGATTATTATCTGCCTTTTCCATTTAAACACTGCCATTTCAACATTTCAAGAACTTGATTTAATTGTTATCGTTTACAGGTAAAAGTCTTATTATTCTAAAAATTTTGCCATCTGGAAGACAACAAATTCTTCGTGCTTCCCTTTCGAATAAAGCTAAAAATCCCCATAAAAAAAGAGGCCTATATAGCCTCTTATCCATCCGTTCATTTCCTTCCTATTTATTTTCCTTAAACCACTGGTCAATTTGCTTCATAATCGAATTCATTGCTTCTTTATTAGAGAATTTAGGTAATTCAACTAACATTGCCTGCTTCGGCGGTTTACTTGTTTCACCCTTCTTTTGGACGATTAAGATGCTTTTTCCATGCTTTTCATCTTTAAATAAGGATAAAGGCAACTGAATAAATCCTTGGATGATGGCAGTCTTTCTTAAATATTGATTAAGCTTAGGTGCTTCTTTTGTATCAAATAGAGAATTAGGAACAATAAAAAATAAGTAGCCATCTTCTTTCACATGGTTTATGCTCTGTTCAATGAATAAATGGTGAGAATAGGAATGGCCTTCATCTGCCCTGAGTTCATACCTTAAAGCCTCCACGTCATTAGGATAATACCCTACAGGCAGGTCGCATACAACGATATCAACCGGGTCAATCAACAACCGTTCCAAGCTATCTTGATTAAAAAATTGTACGGGATGTTCCTGAAGATTTGCACTAATATACGCTAATTTAATAAGCAAATCATCTACTTCTACTCCATAACTATCAACCTGTTTATTTGAGAGATAATTTATGATCGTTGTAAGCAAATTACCCGTCCCAACAGCAGGATCTAAAATGGAAATGTTCTTTTGATTACTTACAAATTTGCTGACCAAATAGCCGAGGAAGATCCCAATCGTATCTGGTGTCATTTGATGGTTAGGATGTGCCGCTTCTTTTAACCCTTTTAAGATCGCCAGCTGGTACGCCTTGCGAATTTCTTCTTTATTTAATGCACTGATTTGAATTGCTTCATATTTCCGTTTCAAGCTTTTTTGTGTGATCTCACTAAGACCTTCCTGCAAAATAGATCCTTGAAACAGATTATCTCCCGTTTCAGAAACTGCCTCTATGTAAGTCATTTGACATTCTTTTGCGATAAGCTCCGCTGTTTCATTTATAACTGCAAACAAATTTTCTATTTTTGAAACTGTTTTCATCCTCATCCTCCTCGCCGTAATACTCTATCCATTTTAGACATTGTATAAAAAAAGCGCAAGGCGCCTGCCTATCGGCGACAAGCATAAGGCGAACAGGAATAGAAGGTGTACTTTACCTTCAATTCCTGTTTGACTTATGACCTCGAGCCGATGGCGCCTGGAGCTAGATTCAGAAACGCAAGCTATGTTAAGAAAATATATAAATTCTGATATTATAAGAAAAGCGCAAGCGCCTTGAACAGCCTAGGGCAAATAAGACGCTCATGAATAGAAGGCGTTCTTTGCCTTCAATTCATGAGGGGCTAGACCCTAGAGGGGCTAGGCGCTGGAGCTGATACGTGAGAGCTTATCCACAGTTCACGAAATTTTATAATTTACGCTAAACAAAAAATAAGACTGCCATAATGGCAGTCTTACACACAACTTGTTTCTTTTTTATTGGGCAGCTTTGGCAGCTTCAATTGCCGCTTCATAATTCGGATGGTTTGTTGCTTCACTGACATATTCTACATATGTTACCTTGTCATTTGCATCAACAACAAATACAGCACGAGCTAATAAACGCAATTCTTTAATATGAACGCCATATGCTTCAGCAAAAGAAAGATCACGATGGTCAGAAAGTGTTTGAACATTTTCTAAGCCATTTGAAGCACACCATCTTTTTTGGGCAAATGGTAAGTCCACACTAATGGTTAAAACCTCAACATTGTCCAACTTTGACGCATCTTCATTAAAGCGACGTGTTTGTGCATCACAAACTCCAGTATCAATTGAAGGGACAACAGAAATTAAACGAACCTTCCCTTTTGAATTTGAAAGGGTAACTTCAGATAAATCGTTTGCTAGTACTGTAAAATCAGGTGCTGTATCACCAACTTTTACTTCATTCCCTAATAACGTAACAGGATTATTCTTAAACGTAATTGAAGCCATACCAAATTCCTCCTTTTAATTATGTACAGTGTAAATATAGCCTAGCTTTTAAGATTTATCAAATGTTTTGACCAATTAATCATGAACTTCTTTCCTAACATCATACAAAAAAATAACTGCCTCAGTGGCAGTTAAAAGTCTAAATCTTGTTTTTGCTGGTGTTGTTCTTGTGAATTTTCATTATTGCTTTTATCTTTATTTTTCTTGAACATACCCTGTATTTTTTCAACTGTTTGCGGTGCTGCTTCTAATATTTTTTCATATAAATGTGTGCTTTTGTCTAAATGAAGCATTTTAACACCTGTTGATGAAACAATTAAAAATGCTATTGGAGTTATCGATACTCCGCCACCGCTTCCTCCGCCAAAAGGAAGCTTCGAAGCTTTCTGGTCACCGCCGTTTTCGCCGGCATTTCCATTGAACTCACTACCGCCAGCCGCAAATCCAAATCCTACTTTTGATACTGTTAAGATGACACTTCCGTCTGGGGTTTCTACTGGATCACCTATGATGGTATTCACATCAATCATTTCTTTTAGGTTTTCCATTGCAGTTTTCATAAGTCCTTGAATAGGATGATCACTCATGTTATGTAGCCTCCTTGTCTTAATAACAATATTTAACCGGTCGTACTCATTCCATACTTAAAAGGCAAGCCGCTTGTTTAGTTTGTAAAAAATGAAAATGGCTTTGATTTTAACTTCGGAAGGCCGCCTTTCCAATATTTAATGAATTGAATACCTGCGAACATAGCTTGCCCGATTTGAAACTGAAAAATACATTGGAATTTCGTTCTTGAACAGAATCGGTTAAAATCTGGAGTAATTGTAACGATAGGAGTTGTTTTAAACTTCATATATTGGCCGATTAATCCAATAACACCGCCTTTAATCGTCCATGCTGCTCCTGTTAATATACCAGTATGTGCTGCATCTCCGATTCCGAATTGAGAATGCCATTCTAATTTTTTTATTTTAATTTTCCGTAAAAACCTTCGAATGATTCTATTCATTCCGATAATATGCTGAGCAATCTCCTTTATATCACTCATGATGGTTAGTATATCATCAGGAGATATTTTATCTTCTTTTTCCATCACCTTTTTATCTTTATTTTCACTTCCTGCTTTTTGATCTTGCTTAATAACCAAATTTGGTCCATCATCGTCGATCTTCACTAACGGTATATCAATGGTATAGCGTATTAATCCAAACCATGCGCGAATTTTTATTTTAAACTGATCATTATCTCCAGTATGGTTAAAGTCTAAGGTTATCGTAAGTTTTGTAAAAATAAGAAGAAAAAAGAGCAAAAGGACAAAAAGTATAATGATCATGATCCAAAACACGGTTTTCACACCCTTTCAATCTACCATTATCACCTCTCTAAAACGAAATTAAACCTGTTGTATTCAATATTAAATTTAAAAAACATCAAAAAAGCCAGCTGATTATTCAGCAGGCTTATCTTCACTCTTTTTTATAAATAACTTCTCATGGATTACTTGTGTATCTGCAAATATATCGTGAAGTCCTTGTTTCTTTGGGGTAAACGCAACAATGAGATAACCGATCCATATCGTTTTCGATATATAACGGCCAATTAATTCCCGAAATAAAATTGTCCCCCAATTTAACGTTTCATCTTTAGCAGAAATAACTTTAATTCCAAAAACCATTTTTCCTAATGTTTGATTAAGATTTTTTGTCATTAATACAAAATAGGCGAAAAAAATCACCGCTGTTGCAATTGAAACGGGAGAAAACATAAATGAAGTATTGGTATCTAGACCAAGTAACTGAAATACCGGGTAAATAATAATACGATTTACGCTTCCAATAACAAGCAGGTCGATTATATATGCCCAAAAACGGATCCAAAACCCCGCTTGTAAATAATTGTAATCACTTACCTTTTTTATATGAACAGATTCATAAGGCAACTCTGTATTCTTTGCTCCTTCATAAGTAGCGTCCACTTTTTCATCCCTCCCTATTCAGAATATAGGTACATTAATCTTGGAGAGTTTGAGTTTGACAGCAGCTGATATAAGCTTGATAGTTCTGCATCTTCTTTAAAGACCTTGCTAACACTCATTGATAGGAATGATTCAAGACCTAGTGCTGTTCCATATTCAACGACTTGTGGATCCTCTAAATCAAGGTCCTTTTTCATTGCGGCTACCACATCATCAAAATAACCAAGCTCATCAATTAGCTTCTTTTCCTTTGCTTGTCTTCCATCATAGATACGTCCGTCCGCCACTTTACGGACTTCCTCCTCTGATAACGGCCTTCCCTCTTTAATCACTTGAACAAAGCCATTATAGGCATTGTCAACCATTGTTTGAAGAATTTGTCTTTCCTCATCTGTCATTGCGCGTGTTGGTGAGAAAATATCCTTATAAGGACCACTCTTTATCGTTTCAAATTTAACCCCATACTTTTCAGCTAATTCCCCATAATTAATCGACTGCATGATGACCCCTAGTGAACCTGTAAGGGTATCTGGAGCAGCGAAGATTTTATCTGCTGCAGTAGATATGTAATAACCACCTGATGCTGCCTGAGTCCCCATAGATACGTACAACGGTTTTTTACTTTCTTCCTTTAGCTCCATAAGCTTTTTATGAATTTCCGCACTTTCCACTACACCTCCGCCTGGTGAATTAACTCTAAGAATGACACCTTTTACACTTTCATCCTCACCAGCTGCCTCCACCATATCTAAAAAGGTTTGGTGATGATAGCCTGCTGTACTAAAAAAAGAGGTAACATCTTCCCCCGTATCTTGGATAACACCACTTACATCTAATACGAGAATTTTATCAAAGGAAGATCCTTCATCAATAATTTCCTCTGAAAAGCCAGAGGTTGTTGCAAATGCTTCTTTAAACATTTCACTTTGGTTAATAAACATCATAGTTGAGCTGATAATAATCGAAAAGACGAATAATACACCAGCTATTGCTAATGCTCCCCAGCGTTTACCATTCATTAAGTTTGTCTCCTCCTTATACATGAACTGATATGATATGATTTACATAGCTTTTAACATTTAATTATGTAAAAGTGGTAAACTAAATAACATAGAGTATTGTAACACTTTCAAGGAAAAAAGTGGAGATTTTACCTATATTGAGGAGGAATCATTGTGTCAGATCGTCGTAATGTTTATTTTTTCTACAAAAAAGAAGATAAGCTAATAGAGAAAATTCAATCTCTAATTGATTTTGCAAGGGAACATGAATTTCGCGTAGTTGAAGATCATGCACAAGCTAATATTATTGTAAGCATTGGCGGAGACGGTGCCTTTTTACAAGCTGTTCGAAAAACAAACTTTCGATCAGACTGTTTGTATGTTGGAATTGGAATTGATGATACATTGAGCTTGTATTGTGATTTCCACCTTGATGACAGACAAAAAATGATTCAGGCAATGACTGAATCAACAATTGAGGTAAGACGCTATCCTGTCTTAGAAGTAAAGATAGATGAAACGACCATGTTTAAATGCCTGAATGAATGTTCCGTTAAATCAAGTATTATTAAAACGTTTGTTATGGATGTATACATAGATGATCTTCATTTTGAAACATTTAGAGGAGACGGCATGCTGATTGCGACTCCTACAGGCAGTACAGCATATAACAAATCTGTAAATGGAGCAGTTGTCGATCCGATGCTGCCATGTTTACAGGTGAGTGAGCTGGCCTCCTTAAATAACAATCTATATCGTACACTCGGCTCATCATTTATTTTAAGTGACAAAAGAAAATTAATATTAAAAATTGTACAGGATGGCAATGACTACCCGGTCATTGGAATGGATAATGAAGCATTAAGCATTCAAAATGTGAAGCAGCTGGAATTCGGGTTAAGCGAGTTCCCGATTAAAACGGTAAAGCTGAAAGATAATTCATATTGGGAAAAGGTAAAAAGAACGTTCTTATAAACCTCTTCATCCCGCAAAAAATAAGAGGAAGCAGCGATCTGCTTCCTTTTTACTTGTTACTTATTCTTTGCTTTCAGTTTGATACATAATTTCATTATCTACCACAGTCATCACGACATTTGTTGTTAATAAATCCTTGTCTGCCACCTCAAAAATATCCTGATCAAATACGGTAAAATCTGCTTTAAAGCCTTGCTTGATCATTCCAAAATCATGTGAATGATGAATAGCGTACGCACTTCCTTTAGTAAAAAGTTCAACCGCCTCGTAAACTGAAAGCTTTTGTTCAGGATTATAACTTTTCCCTGATTGTTCATACAGACTCGTTCTTGTCACTGCAGCATAAATACCTAATAGAGGATCAACTGGCTCTATCGGCGCATCAGACCCGCCAGCACAATGGATTCCTTCTTTGAGGAGGGTTTTCCATGCATAGCATGTATCCATATGTTCTTGTCCAATTCGCTCAATCACCCAAGGAAAATCACTTGCGACAAATCGCGGTTGAATATCTAAAATGATTGGAAGCTGTTTTGCTTTTTCAATTAACTCTTTTCTTAAAATTTGGGCATGTATTAAACGGTCATGCTGTCCCTTAAGCGGCGGATGCTCTTCAATAACATCCAGTATCCAATCAAACGCTAAATCGCCGATGACATGAACTGCTACTTCCATTTTGTAAGACCTTGCTTTTTTGACGAGTTTAGCTAATTCAGCCTTTGAATGAATTGCCACTCCTGATGTGCTGGGATCATCTTTATATGGAAA
This sequence comes from uncultured Metabacillus sp., assembly GCF_947503125.1. Classification (GTDB taxonomy): domain Bacteria; phylum Bacillota; class Bacilli; order Bacillales; family Bacillaceae; genus Metabacillus. Next base: position 101,598 of record NZ_CANNCR010000012.1, on the reverse strand, counting down.
ACTTAACAGCGCAGTTCTTCCTCCTAAAGCCCCATCAGCAAAAATTTTCATAGCACCAAATTCGCCATACTGTCCAATTGTTCTTTCTTTTTCCTTGAATTCATCAACAACCTGATGATGGACAAGAAGATGGGTGCGAAATTTTATCCCTTTGCTTAAAACATTCTCGAAAGCACCTAACGTATTATCTAAACTGCCATAATAAGATAAATCCTCAGAATGAGCACCAACAAGCCCCTTTTTCAGGCAATCTTGGATTGATATTTCAAGGGTTAGTTCCAGCTCTTCCTGGGTCGGAAAAGGTGTTACTTGATAAATAAGCTCCTGAGCCTGATCCAGTAAATAACCAGTCGGTTCATTATTCTCATCTCTAACAATAACGCCTCCTTGCGGGTTAGCCGTATCAGCAGTAATTCCAGCAAGCTTTAAAGCCTGTGAATTAGCGATAACCGCATGTCGGCAAATTCTTTTCAGGACTACCGGATGATCCGGGGCAACTTCATCCAATTCCGTTTTATGAATAATTTTTTGGTCAGCTAATTGATTTTCATTCCAGCCTTCTCCAATTACCCACATACCTTTTTTCAAGTCCTTGACTCTCTGTTTAATCCTGTGTATTATTTCCTTTGAGTGTGTAACTTTAGAAAGATCCAGTCGTAATAGCTTTTCACCATGTCCAATTAAATGAAGATGACTATCGACAAGGCCCGGGATCATCGTCCTTCCATTTAAATCATACTTCTCCTTAAGGTCCTCTTTGTATTTTTCTACTAATTTTTGATACCTTCCTGTTTCAATAATACAGCCATTTTGAACATATACTGCTTCAACTTTTTCTCCTTCATTTTCTAACGTATAGATGTTTCCACCGAACCATAATGTACCCAATACCATTCCTCCAAAAATTTATTTCTATCAGCATGGTACCATAATGCATAACAGATCAAAAAAACCAGGCAATATCCTGGTTTTTTTGATCTTGTTAAAAATATATACATAAGTGTGAGTTACGCTTGTTTCAATTCAAGCTCACTCTGCCTTAACTCAATCCTGCGAATTTTGCCTGAGGTTGTTTTCGGTAATTCATTAATAAATTCAATTTCCCGCGGATATTTATATGGTGCGGTCAACTCTTTCACATGTTCCTGTAAAGTTTGAATGAGATCAGCATTGGTTTTATGAGAAGGATCGCGTAACACTATATACGCTTTTACAATATTTCCCCTTATTTCATCGGGGCTTGCTACTACCGCACATTCTTTTACTAACGGATGTTTGACAAGTGCATCCTCTACCTCAAATGGACCGATTGTATAGCCGGAGCTAATGATAATATCGTCACTTCTGCCTTCAAACCAAAAATAACCGTCTTCATCCATTTTTGCCCTGTCTCCTGTAATATAATAATCTCCTCGATACTGCATCGCCGTACGTTCAAAATCCTTGTAATATTCTTTAAATAAAGCTGGTGTATCCTTATGGACGGCAATATCTCCAACTTCATTTATTCCACAAGGCAGACCATCATCATTAATAATGATAACATCATTACCTGGTGTTGGTTTCCCCATTGATCCAGACTTAATTTCCATTTCCTTCATAACACCAACTAGAAGAGTATTCTCTGTTTGGCCATAGCCATCACGTACCTTTACATTAAAATAGCGCTGAAACGTATCAATTACTTCACGATTTAAAGGCTCACCGGCAGATACAGCACTATGAAGATTTGCAAGAGAATAGTTTTCCAGTTTCTCAACCTTTGCCATTAATCGATATTCGGTCGGCGTGCAGCATAATACATTTACTTTGTACTCATCTAACAGCTTTAAATATTTCTCGGGTTCAAATTTCCCATGATAAACAAGGCCAGTTGCACCTGATCCCAACACAGATAAGAACGGACTCCAAATCCATTTTTGCCATCCCGGTCCAGCCGTTGCCCAGACAGTATCCTGTTCATTTATACTAAGCCAATTTTTTGCTGCTGTTCGTAAATGGGCAAATGCCCACCCATGTGTATGTACGACACCTTTCGGATTCCCGGTTGTGCCAGATGTGTAGGATAAAAATGCCATACTATCTGATTTTGTCTTTGCTATGTCCATTGATGTACTTTGATTTGCCATAAGATCGTCTAAAGAGAGCCAATCCTTCTCATTTCCATTCACTACTATCTTTATGAGTTGATCATATTCTTTAATCTGCTTAAACTCATTTGTATATAAACCGTAGCTGATGACAGCTTTAACATCTCCATGTGACACTCGATATTGTAAATCCTTTGTTCGCAACATTTCAGAGCTAGGAATTACGACTAAGCCTGCTTTTAAAGCACCTAGATAAACAGCATATGCTTCTATAACCCTGGGAATGACAACAAGAACTTTATCGCCTAATGTTAATCCCACATTAATTAAAGCGTTTCCAATTTGATTTACCTTATGTAATAATTGCCGGTAGGTAATCTCCTTTTTTTCACCTTGTTCACTTTCCCATAACAATGCAACTTTTGTTGAATCTGCTGCATACTTTTCAAATTCTTCTACAAGGTTATAGCTTAATGGTGCAAGTAGTTCTTCCCTTACCATTGTTCCCCCTCCTTCATGTTTGTACAATAATATTATACCTAATAGTGTCAATATTTTAAATATTAACTAAGAAGCGGAAGCGCCTCGAACAGCCCCGACAAGCATAAGACGCTCATGAATAGAAGGCGTTCTTTGCATTCAATTCTAAATTTGCTAGACTTGCGAGGCTAGGCGCTGGAGCTAGAAATCAAGACTATGTAAAAAAGCTTTTCTTTCCACGATAATAAAAAAAGCGCAAGGCGCTATGCATTCGGAAACAAGCATAAGGCGAACAGGAATAGAAGGTGTTCTTTACCTTCAATTCCTGTTTGACTAGACCCTAGAGGCAGTCAAAAACTAGGGCGGCCTTATCTCTTAACTGCACTTGCACGTCCTGTGCTTCGCCGATGGCGCCTGGAGCTAGATTCAGAAACGCAAGCTATGTTAAGAAAATATATAAATTCTGGTATTACAACCAAAACCCACAGAATGTGAACTTTTGCAACGATACAATGAAAAGAGCGGGGATCTCCCCGCCCTCAGTAGCCATTATTTATTCATTTATTAACGTTGAACAGAACCGCTCATTTGTTGTTGAGCAAAAGATACTAAACGTTTAGTGATTTCACCACCAACAGAACCGTTAGCGCGTGAAGTAGTTTCAGCACCTAAGTTAACACCGAACTCAGTAGCGATTTCATACTTCATTTGATCGATAGCTTGTTGTGCACCAGCTACTAGTAATTGGTTAGAGTTGCTTGATCTGTTTTGTGCCATGTGTATCACCTCCTTGTGAGTATAGATTGTGTAAATACACATGGCTTCATTCATCATTATTTTTGGTAATTGTTAGCAACTCTTGTTTTTAAAAAAGATTGCTGAATTCGTCCTTTTGTTCCTTCGTGACAGTGATGGTTTCAACATTGTTTATTGCTTCATCAACGAGTTCATCAAAATCAACGAAACTTTCAAAACGTGAAACTTTATGAAGCTTTGGTTTCGTTTTTGGGTTTGCAGGTGTAAAAATTGTACAGCAATCTTCAAAAGGGCGAATTGATATATCATGAGTACCTATTTTTTTAGCAATTTCAATGATCTCTGTTTTATCCATCGTAATTAACGGTCTTAAAATAGGAGTGCTGGTCACATCGTTTATTGCAACCATGCTTTCTAATGTTTGACTTGCCACTTGTCCAAGGCTTTCACCTGTTATTAATGCAAGTGCCTGCCTGCTTTCCCGCAATTTATCCGCAATTTTCAGCATCATTCTGCGCGTAGAGGTCATCGTATAATTTTCAGGGACTTGCGCTTGAATTTTTTCTTGTATTATTGTAAATGGAACAATATGCAGTTTTATGCTTCCACCGAAGGCGGTCAACTCCTGTGTTAAATCAATAACCTTTTGCTTTGCACGTTCACTAGTATAAGGCGGGCTAAAGAAGTGGATAACTTCTAATTCTACTCCCCGTTTTAATGATAAGTAACCAGCAACAGGGCTATCGATTCCGCCTGATAATAAAAGCATGGCTTTGCCGCTGGAACCTACTGGTAAACCACCTGCTCCTTTATAATCATAACAGGTTAAATATGTAGCCTCACTTCGGACCTCAACTCGAAGGTTAATGGTCGGGGTTTTTACATCAACTGTTAAATAGTCTGTATTTTTAAGTATATGACTTCCAATTTGGTAATTTAATTCGTTTGTATCAAGCGGAAATTGTTTGTTTGCCCGTTTAGCGGTTACTTTAAATGTATCATTCGGCTGATAAAGACTTTTGATTGCTTCTAATGCAGATTCTTTAATTTTCGTTATCTCACTTTCACATTTAATCGCTAAACTGAATGATTGGATACCAAAAATGGATTTCAGCTTTTCAACGATCACTTCATGATCCTCGTCATGTAAATGAAGATAAAGTCTATCGCGTGTACTTTCATATCCTAAGTTGGGATAATCTGCTAGTACCTCTCTAATATTTCGTTTTAATCGGTCAACAAATTTTTTTCGATTACGTCCTTTAGTAGATATTTCCCCAAATCGAATTAATATGTGATCAAATTTCATTTTATTACCTCATAACCTTTGCTAATTTTTCGATCCCCTTTGATAATGTCGTAATAAAAGGAGGGATGATTTCTTCATTTTGTTCAAGGGATAAACTTACCCGTATTGCGCTTTTTGCAATCTCCTGTTGCTTATTCATTGCTAGCAGGGTATTACTTATGGCTTTTCTTCTTGATGAACAAGCAGATGTTGTTGAGACAAAGATGTTATGCTCCCCAAGAAAATGGATTAGTACCTCTGCCTTCACTGCTGGCACTGAAAAATTTATGATATGTGGCGCGGCATTCTTTTGTGGTGTATTGACAACGACTCCATCTATATTCAATAATTCTGTTAGAAGTTTATCGCGAGTTTGTTTCAGTGTTAAATACTGGTGTGCGGCATTTTCAGTTGCCATTCTAAGTGCTTTCGCTAAGGAAACGTTTCCTGCAAGACTTTCCGTTCCTGACCTTAACTGCCGTTCTTGAGAACCACCCGAAAAAAGAGGAAGAAGTTGAACTCCCTCCCTTACATACAAAGCACCCGTTCCATTTAATCCATGAAATTTATGACCTGAAATCGTACACAAATCAATATTTGCTTTTTTTATATCTAAAGGTACCTTTGTTATTCCTTGCACATTGTCAACATGAAATAAGACGTTAGAATTAGGTTTTAACATTTGGCCAATCTCCATTATCGGCTGGATCGATCCTACTTCATTATTTACATGCATAATTGAAACAAGAATAGTATCGTCACGTAATGCTTTTTTCATGTGTTCAATTGAGACGAAACCGTCCCCATCAACAGGGAGATAAGTAACCTTAAATCCAAAGGCTTGTTCAAGCTGCCGAAACGTTTCTAAAACAGATGGATGCTCCACCATTGATGTGATTAAATGTTTTCCTTTATGTTGATTCGCTAGTGCAGCTCCTTTTATTGCAAGATTATTTCCCTCAGTACCTCCAGAAGTAAAAATAACCTCTTGCTGTTCCACTCCTAATAGTAGAGCGACTTGTTTTCTTGACTGAATAAGCAGCGACTCTGCCTCACTACCAAGCTTATGTAAAGAAGAAGGATTGGCAAAATAAGCTTCTGTTACTTTTGAATATGCTGATATAACCTCTGGATAAGGCATCGTTGTCGCACTGTTGTCTAAATACAACATCTTGTTTCCTCTCTCCATATGTAAGTTAGAATTTGATTAATTCCTAGTATAATTTCACTTTATACAGTTTGTTATCTTTTATATTTAGGTTGTAATAATACCATATCAAAAACAGAAATAAAAATATAGAGCTAGGCCTAGAGCTAGACACCAAGACTAAGTGCTAAGTTATGCTTTATCTCTAAACAAAAAACAGGAATGCCGAATGAAATGACTATGTAAGCAGTCCTAATTGCCTTCATCATAGTACATTTCAATTAGTCATCCCTGTCTTTTAAAACTTAACTGCGTTTTTCCTCATCAATCATTTTTTGTATTTTTTGTAAAGAGCCAGGTTCAACTTGCTCAAGAGCTGCGGCTGCCGTTTCTAATGATTGGTTGTATTCATATTTTCTAAAGAGCTTTTCTGCCTCTAAAAATTTTGCTGCAACCTCAGGATTTTGATTACGATATCGATTGCCATATTGAATCACTTGTTCAACCAGATAAACCTGTTCAATCAATTCATTCGCAACATGCTTTAACGTTTCAACGGATTGGACCGCTTCTTCCAACAATTGATTTACAACAAGCATATTTAACGGAAGTTCATCCAATTTTACAGTTACCTTAGAAACCTCTTTTTTAGCTTTTTCAATTAATTCAACAAAATCAGCAGGTAATCCAGGTATGTTGCTATGGTGAACTGCCCTGCTAGATTCAAGCAACACTTTTTTCAGATGATTCAATTTTTCACGTGCTTGAAGCTCATCCTTTCTTAACATTTGAAGCATTTCCCTATATTCATTATGATCTTCAAACAGCTTATTAATTTGTGTTTCTATTTCTTGCAACTCTTCCTTGATAATTGAATGAGCAACATGGTCAGTTTGTAAATTTTGCTCAATATGTGTGAATTTCTTTTCAATTTGCGAAAGCTGTTTTTCAATTAGCTTTTGCTTATCAAGCTCTGTTTCAGACAATTGATAGCTTTGCTTAACAAGGTCAGTCTCTTCTATCGTTGCTGCTTTTTGTTCCGCAAAATCAATTAATTTACGGTTTATTGAATCTTTAGTTTGTTTTACAAAATGATGGGCTTCTACTTCATTTTCTAATAGATCATAAATGGTATCGATTGATTCTTGTGTTGCTTGAAGACTTTCTCCAATATCCTCAATGTCTGTATCTTCTATTTGTTTCCGGTATAACTCCAATTGTTTATTAAATTTTTCAAGCTCTGCTTCTACCTGAATATGTTCAAGATAATAGCCATTGGCTTTCATTTCCTTATAGCCTTCTGCTAATTCGCTTAACAGATTAGGCAATGTTATATTACATTCGGTTAAAAGCTTAGGGATTTCATTTATTTTTTCTTGGAGAAGGTCAAGCTCTTGCTTTAGCTTCACTAAAATATCCCTGGCAGATAAATAATTTCCTTCATTCGTTTCCGAATCAAACTTCTTTAACTCCTCGGAGATTTCTGTTAATTTCTCCTCTAATTTAACATGTGCCTTGCCAAATTGGTGGCTGTGAGCAATTAATGTCTTTTTTATTTTTTTATATTGCTGTTTGATTTCTTCACTTTCAATCTTGTTTTTTTCCTCACTGAAGACTAACTCATTTATTTCTTCAATGATTTTATCGATATTTTCATCAATTGTTTTTAGTACTGTTTCAATATGCTGAAGAACATTTTTAGCTTTCGTAAAACGATATTTATCAGATAAATCCTCAGCATCAAAAAGAAGTTCCTCTACTTCTGGAAGCTGCGTAGTAACGATTTCATCCCATTCACTTCTCCATTGCTCAAACAGCTTTTCTGCCTGCCCGACCATTTTTAATTCCTTCACCTTAGATAATTCATCTACTATAGACCGATTCATGATTTCAATTTTCCATGCTTCTAAGCGATCAACATCTTTATAAATTTTTCTTCTAAACATGTATCCTGTCCCAAAGAGAATACATACTAAAAGAATTAATCCAATAATAACTTCCATAATGAGCCCCCTCGTTGTTACACAAAATCCTCATGACAGGAAAAAAACTCCCCACTGATGAAAGTTTTACAACATCATGCTGATAAGCGTTTTTCGTAAATCTATGTATAAATGAAACATTCATATTTCATAACGTTTGAATTTCAAATAAAAAAAGAAAATACCTTCAACATCTTTTTCTACTGAAAAAGGTCCCTATCATTTAAGCATCACATTTTTAATGTTATTTCAATGTATTTATGATACCATGTAAACGACATTTTTTGACCAGAAATTTTAATTTTTTTACATTATTTGTACTCGATTGTCAAGTTAGCCACGTAAGCAAGGATTTAACTAATAATCAAGCAATAAACGGTTTCAATATTCATTTTTAAACCATTTGTTATGAAAGGATGATGACGAAGATGAAAAAAGATGGACATGTTCATTCTCCCTATTGTCCGCATGGGACAGCTGATCGACTAGAAGAATATATCGAGCAGGCAATAAAAGAAGGGTTTGATTGTTTAACCTTCACAGAGCATGCGCCACTTCCAATCAAATTTAAAGACCCTACGCCTGATGAAGACAGTGCCATGAAATTAGAAGATATCGATTCTTATCTTTCAGATCTAAAAATTTTAAAAGAAAAGTATCGAAACCATATCAAGATCAACATCGGGTTAGAAGTAGATTATATCAAGGAATATGAACACGAAACAAAACGGTTTCTAAATCAATACGGTAAATTTCTCGATGATAGCATTCTTTCTGTTCATTTCTTAAAGCTGAAAGATACATATTTCTGTATGGATTTTGACGAGAAGATATTTGGTAAAATGGTTGAATTTGCCGGTTCCTTACAAGATCTTCATTATGCCTATTATCAGGAGGTATTACATTCGATAAAAAGTGATCTTGGTCCCTATAAACCTAAGCGCATTGGGCATCTAACATTGGTTCATAAGTTCCAAAAGCTTTATCCGATTACATTCCCGACTGAATCTATTATTTCAAAGGTGCTTCAAGCGATAAAGGATCATGGATTAGAGATTGATTTTAATGTTGCTGGATTAAGAAAAGAATTTTGCGGGGAAACGTATCCAGGAGAAGCAATTGCTAAATTCGCACAAAAACAAAAAATCCCTCTTATCTATGGCTCAGATGCCCACAGTGCAAGGGATGTTGGGAAGAATTACTCGCATTATGATCAATTAACGAACGGCAGCTAAATTTCCTTCCAGAGTTAGATTCTCTGCCAGCAATGAGTTAAGCCAAATTTTTAATTCTTTATAATATTGATGAACAAAATAGGCTTCGTGCGGTTGGATATGAAGAACCTCACTCATATATTGCGGCTGCAAATATGGCATATGCAAAAGGCTTCGTAATTGGATAATCATATGTGGTACAAAACCTTTTCGAATAGATCCTTCCTCTATCCCTTGTTCAATGACAGCCTTGATGTAATATTTTTCCTTCGTTAAATAGGTCGTCATTACTTCACGAATAAGGACAGAATCCACTGTCACTTCACGGTATACAAGTCTTGAAAGTTGACGGTTCTCGTGTTGATAATTTAATATATCTAAAATAGTTTTACTTAAGACGATGTGGGCATTTCCGTATTTTAAATGGGCATAATTATCTTCAATTACTCGAATATACTCCTCATAATATTGAGAGACAAGGTATTCGAGTAAACCGCCCTTCCCTTTAAAATAATAGGAAATATGAGCAACATTGACATTTGCGCGATTGGCAATTTCCCTCACAGACGTACCTGTAAAGCCTTTTGAATTAAATAAATAAATCGCTGCATTAAGAATCTTTTGCTTCGTATCACGTGATGGTTGTTTTGTCATTAGGATCACCTCCGTTCTCATATAACTATACATTCCATTAATAGCGCTAGATTCCTTTATCATTCGCTCGACAAAGTTCTGATGACTTTGTTAATTCTTAGCTAAAGGTAGGTAATGACGATGTTTCATGTCGAAAAATATACAGGCAGTAAAGAAAAACAATATCAATTAATGATTAAACAGCTGAAAGCTCTTTTAGACGGTGAAGATGACCTGATCGCAAACTTATCGAATGCATCAGCATTATTAAATCAATTTTTAGATGATATAAACTGGGTAGGCTTTTATCTTTTAAAAGAAGATCAGCTTGTACTAGGACCTTTTCAGGGATTGCCAGCTTGTGTGCGCATTCCATTAGGAAAAGGTGTATGCGGTACAGCAGCAGTAAACAAGAAAACAGAACGCGTTGCCGATGTTCACCAATTTCCTGGCCATATCGCCTGTGATGCTGCTTCCAATTCAGAAATTGTTGTTCCACTTATAAAGAATAATGAACTAATCGGCGTTTTAGACATTGATAGTCCAAACAAAAATCGATTTGATGAAGTTGACGAAGCTTCGTTAGAGGAATTTGTTAGGACTTTAGTTAACTATATTTAGAAACAAAAAAAGTGAGCAGCCCGCTCACTTTTTTTTCATACCTGTACCATAACTTGATTTTTCCCTTCATTTTTTGCCATGTACAATGCCTTATCTGCTCGGCTAAAAAGCTGTTTAAAGCTTTCCTTCATCACAGTATTCCAATAAGATACCCCGCAGGATATGGTGATTGTCGGATTTGTATTCTCTTTTACCCGTTTCACTATTCTGTCCGCAACCGTTATTCCTACATGCAAATCTACTTGCGGAAGATAGATTGCAAGTTCTTCACCACCCCATCTCGCGCCAATATCGTTCTCGCGTATATTACTTTTTATGATATTGGCAACTTGGACAAGGATATCGTCACCAATTTGGTGACCAAACGTATCATTAATCATTTTAAAATTATCAATATCAATTAAAACAAACGTTCCTTGACGATCCATTTTCATAGAATTCTCAATAAAACTAGTAAAGTACTTACGTGAATACAGTTGGGTCAAATGATCTGTTTTAACTAATGTTTCCAATTCTTCTCTTAACAAGGAATTTGTCAGTGCAAGAGTTGAATGATGAATAAGTGATTGCAGCAATTTAAACATATCAAACGAAAAATGATAAGGAGTTTTATGAAGAACTAGAGCACATCCTTTAAAATTCTCGCTCTGAACCATCGGTACAGCCATAACCGAAGAAAATGAAGCATTTTTTAAGAAGTTTGTAATATCACCGATGAATAATCCTTCCAAATCCTTTTCGATTTTTCCTTGAACATACTCAATATAAACCTTAGCCTCGTCTTTATGAAAAAAGCTCGTACTTCCGGGAAAAATGTGGACAGAATGATTGGGAGCAAGATAGAAAAAACCAACTTCATCGGCATCAAATGAATTCATAATACTTTGTACCATATAATTCATTGTATCTGCTAACCTTAAATTCTTATTTAAACGATGAGTTGTTTCATTAATCAGCTGTAAGTCTTTTATTAATCGTTTGGATTGCTCATACAATTGAGCATTTTCCAACGCTTTACCAGCTGCATTGGCTAGCATTGTGATAAAACTTTCATTATGATCCCCAAGCTCCAGGCTCTCATTTGCAATAACTTGCAATACACCATATACGCCTTGTTTCCCGATTAATGGGGTATAGAGCTTTGTTTGATTCTTTTTTTTCTTCTTTATCAGCTGTGCATTCCCTGTGACATAAGCCTCCATCGCCAGCTCATTACCTGTTTGATGGTCAAAATCCAAGTTTTTGATCGGTATATTTCGAAGGTTCTCATGATCCTGTGATAAAAATAAATGGAAATGATATCCATAAAACTTTTTTTGTAAAATCGTCATCAATTCCGTAAGGACATCTTCTTTATTCATAATAGAGTGCAATTTATCAGTTAAATGATACAACTGCTCAAATTTATGTTCATTTCGTGTCCTTTGAACCGAATTAAAACAATGGCTATAGAAGGATGAACAGGCTTTTGCTATTTCGTCCAATACCTTGTCAGAATAATGATTAGCTTCTAATTCATTCAACTCTATTAAACCATGCAGCACATTATCATGAAATACTGGAATGAAAACTTGCTCTCCATTAACATAACATTCGCCCTCAATAAAATCGTGTGGTATAAAGTGAATCGGACCATAGTTTGATTTCATATATGGTGATACGTAAGTTAACATATCATGTATCGGAAGGAATACAGCTTGTTCTACAGATAGTTCCTTTTTCATAACAAATGTTAACTTTTCGATTATTTCATTTACTGAATACTGTTGGTGATTGTTACTTACATATTCAAAAAATGCACTTTTTATTGACATTACAACAATTTGATCATAATCACCCATATATCTCACCCACACTATCAAGCCACAAAAACGTGACTTATTTACTATAAATAAAAGAATTTCCATTTCATTATATCATAAAATCCGCTCATATATTTGTATAAAGTTGGAAAGTTTTTCATCCTCCATACTTCCCATTTTCCAAAAATTAGTTTGTAAAAAGCCATAAATATTTAATACTTTTATCCCTTTATGTAAAGGCTCTTGACTTTATACATGGAAGATCATATAATGTTCGTTGTGTATAAAATATGCAGCCTATTGATGAAGCAATCTTGATTTCATTTTGTTCCCCTTTTCATCAAGGAGGTGTATCGAGTAACTCTATGCTGCTGGAGCGAGGATACATGAAAACAAAATGTGCAAAATTGTGCAGTCAGTCTGGTTTTTATTTTATGCAAAATAAAAACATAAAGGAGGAGTTAGCATGGCTCGTTATACAGGCTCAAGCTGGAAACTCTCTCGTCGTTTAGGTATTTCTTTAAGCGGTACAGGTAAGGAATTAGAAAAGCGTCCATATGCTCCAGGACAACACGGTCCAGGACAGCGCAAAAAAATCTCTGAATATGGTTTACAATTACAAGAGAAGCAAAAGCTTCGTCATATGTATGGTGTAAATGAGCGCCAATTCCGTAACCTATTCGATAAAGCTGGCAAATTAGCTGGTAAACATGGTGAAAACTTCATGATTCTTCTTGAATCACGCCTTGACAACGTTGTTTACCGTTTAGGTTTAGCTCGTACTCGCCGTCAAGCACGTCAAATCGTTAACCATGGTCATATTCTTGTAGATGGCGGACGTGTAGATATCCCATCTTACCAAGTAAAACCTGGTCAAACAATCACTTTACGTGAAAAATCCCGCAACCTTGACATCGTTAAGGAAGCAATCGAAGTAAACAACTTCGTACCTGATTACCTAACATTCGACGCAGACAAATTAGAAGGTACATTCACTCGTTTACCTGAACGTTCTGAATTACCTGCTGAAATTAACGAAGCTCTTATCGTTGAGTTCTACTCTCGTTAATAAAAAAATCCTGGCCATTTGGTCAGGATTTTTTTATTAAGAAAAGAACAAGCGCCTTGCTCAGCTTAGGCAAATAAGACGCTCATAATTAGAAGGCGTTCTGAGTGGTTAGACCCTAAAGGGGCGAGATGCAGGAGCTAGACACAAAAACTAGGTTAAAATTTTACCTTTCGAAAAAAGAGCTGTCCCTACCTGAGACAGCCTCCATTTTATTTAATACGATCATTATACATATCGAATGAGAAAATACTTTTTCTTCCCTCTGCGGATGACAGTATACTGTCCATCAATTTTATCTTCCTCTGAAAGAATCTTTGCCAGATCTTGAATTCGCTCACCATTAATATAGATAGCACCATTTGTAATATCTTCTCGCGCTTGACGCTTTGAAGGTGAAATTTTCGCTTTGATCAGTAGGTCAACCAAACCAATTTCTTTTTCTTCAATGTTTGTAGATGGTACATCCTTAAATCCTTCTAAAATTTCATTGCCTGTTAATTGTTTAATATCCCCGCTGAATAATGCGGCAGAAATCTTAATGGCTTGTTCTAATGCCTCTTCGCCATGGACAAGTTTGGTTACTTCTTCAGCTAGCGCTTTTTGCGCAAGGCGTTTTTCTGGTGCATTTTTTACTTCTTGTTCAAATTCCTCAATTTCTTGTTTTGAAAGGAATGTAAAGTATTTTAAGTATTTTACCACATCACGGTCATCTGTATTAATCCAAAATTGGTAAAACTCATATGGCGATGTTTTTTCACGATCCAACCAAATCGCTCCGCCTTCTGTTTTACCAAATTTTGTACCATCAGCCTTTGTTACTAAAGGGATTGTTAATCCAAATGCCTTCGCATTTTCCTCTGATTTACGGATTAGCTCCAATCCAGCAGTAATATTTCCCCACTGGTCACTTCCGCCAATTTGCAACTTACAGTCATTGTTTTGGTATAGCTTTAAGAAATCAAACGATTGTAAAATCATGTAGCTAAATTCTGTAAAGGAAATACCTGATTCAATTCGTGTCTGAACAGAATCTTTTGCAAGCATGTAATTAATGCCAAAGTTTTTCCCGACATCTCGTAAGAATGAAATAACATCAAGACTGCCAATCCAATCATAGTTATTTACAATAATAGCTGGATTTAACTCTGCCTCGAAATCAAGGAATCTTGATAATTGTCCTTTAATTCGATCTGACCATTCCTTTACAATATCAGCGGTATTCAATGTACGCTCAGCTTTCTTTCCACTTGGATCGCCAATCAATCCCGTAGCACCGCCGACAAGTGCGATTGGATGATGACCATGCTGTTGAAATCGTCTTAGCGTTAAAACAGGAAGTAAATGTCCAATATGAAGGCTATCTGCGGTTGGGTCAAAGCCGGAGTAAAGCTTTAGTTTCCCTTCTTCTAATGATTTGGCAAGACCCTCTTCATCTGTTACCTGGTTGATCAAGCCTCTAAATTGTAAATCATTTAATAATTCACTCATTATTTGGTTCTCCTTTACTTATTATATTCTTGTCTACAACCCTTTATTGTTAGAACGGACGCCAAAAAGCCCCTTCATTAATGAAGGGGCGAAAGTTTCGCGGTACCACCCTACTTAGGACTGTGTCATTACTAGATCCTCACTCGGTCATTTAACGGTTAAACCGTCTTTTTCTACTCGGGATTCCCTTTCAAAAAAGAAGCTCATGGACGTAATTCATGGACAATCTATATGCTGATTTCCACCAACCATCAGCTCTCTATAACAGGGAGATCTCCACTACTAAAACCAATCTTAGCCATTTCTTATATTGAATTAACTACATGCATTTTACCCATAATCTAGGCCGAAAGTCAATACCGGGAATAAATCATCGACAAAAAAATCCATATCTTCTTGGCATAGCAGAGCCCTTGACCATCCCTTTTGACAAAACCATACAAAATTTGCGTTTTCTTATGGTATAATATTTAAGATTTGGGGGGGATTGCATAATGAAAAAAAAGGATGAAATACTTAGGCGCTTCTCACCTTTCACGAACAAAGATTTAGCAAGAAACTTTCGGATATCTTATAACGTTATCGGAAATCTTTTCTTATTATTCCTTGTGATTGGGCTCATTGGTGTTTGCTTTGCCGGGGGTGTTGGTGCTGGATATTTTGCTTCATTAGTAAAGGATGAACCGATTCGTTCGTATGAAGCATTGAAAAACGATATATACAATTATGAAGAAACATCACAGATTTATTTCGCAAACAATGTCTATCTTGGGAAATTAAGAGCAGACATTGATCGTGAAGAAGTAAAATTAGAAGATGTATCACAACATTTGGTTGATGCTGTCATTGCCACAGAGGACGAACTTTTTTATGAGCATGATGGTGTTGTACCAAAAGCAATCATGCGAGCTCTGTTTCAGGAGTTTACAAATGCACAAGTTCAAACAGGCGGCAGCACCCTTACACAGCAGTTAATCAAAAATCAAATTTTAACAAATGAAGTATCTTTTGACAGAAAAGCAAAAGAAATTCTCCTTGCATTACGTCTAGAAAAATTCTTTGAAAAAGAGGAAATTATTGAAGCTTATTTAAATGTAACAGATTTTGGACGTAATTCAAACGGACGAAATATTGCGGGAGTCCAAGCAGCAGCAAAAGGTATTTTTGGTGTTGATGCGAAGGATTTAAATATTCCTCAATCAGCATTTATTGCTGGCTTGCCGCAAAGTCCGTTCGGCTATACGCCATTCTCAAATGATGGCGGTACTGTGAAGGATAACCTCGATCCAGGTATTAACCGAATGAAAACTGTTTTAAAGCGGATGTATGCCGGTGGGTATATTACAAAGGCTGAATATGAGGATGCTTTGGCCTATGACATACGAGCCAATCTAACACCTAAAAAACCTTCTGCAATTGATCAATATCCTTTTTTAACATATGAAGTTGAAGCTCGTGCAAAGGAAATTATCATGGTACAGCTTGCGAAGAAGGATGGGTATACAGAGGATGACCTGAGTAAGGATGAAGGGTTAAGAAAACAATATTATGCATTAGCAGATCAAGGGATTCGACATAAAGGATACCGAATTCACACAACAATCAATAAAAACATATACGACAAGATGCAAAAAGTTGTGGCAAATTATAAATATTATGGCAGTGCCAAGCCTGAAACGATTAAAGATCCTGATACAGGAGAAACGAAAGTGGTCCAAGAACCAGTCGAAACTGGTGGAGTTTTGATTGAAAATATCACCGGAAAGATTATCAGCTTCGTAGGAGGACGTGATTTTAACCGGGAAAACCTAAATCATGCCACACGTGCTGAACGACCTAATGGTTCTACAATGAAACCACTTCTTGTCTATGCACCTGCAATGGAATTAGGAAAATCACAACCCGGATCAGTAATTGCAGATGTTCCATTTTCATTAGGATCATGGAGACCGCAAAACTACGGCGGCGGCTACCATGGATTAACAAGTGCTAGGACAGCCTTAAAGCATTCCTATAACATTCCAGCTGTTAAAACATACTTATCAATTATGGATCAAAAGCCGCTATCATATTTAGAAAAAATGGGTTTTACAACTCTTCACGAAAAAGATTATAGCGCCGCATCCTTGAGTCTTGGTGGAATGACAATCGGTGTGACGGTTGAAGAAAACGTTAATGCTTACACAACCTTCGCCAATAAAGGGAAGTTTATTGATGCTTATATGATTGAAAAGATCGAAACAAGTGACGGAAACGTTATCTATCAGCACGAGAAAACAGAAGCAGATGTATTTTCCGCGCAAACAGCATATTTAACGCTCGATATGATGCGTGATGTCATTAGCAGCGGAACAGCCGCTTCCTTAAATGGCTATCTATCATTCAGTGCGGACTGGGCAGGAAAAACCGGTACTGGTCAAGATTATCAAGACGCATGGTTCGTTGCCACAAATCCGAATGTAACATTTGGAACATGGATTGGGTATGATACACCAAAGCCGCTGGAGCAAAATTATAAGGGGATGTCTTACAGTAAGCGGAACATCTTATTATGGGCTAAATTAATGAATGCTGCTTATGAAGCGAACCCAGAACTGATTGCACCAAAAACTCGTTTCCAAAGACCGGACGGTATAGTTTCAAGATCATATTGTACATTAACAGGTGAACTGCCGTCAGATCTTTGCCAAAAGGCCGGCTTAGTTGCATCAGACCTCTTTAATGCTAAATATGTTCCGAGAACAGTTGATGATAGCTTGACAAGCGGGAAGTATGTCGTTGTAAAAGATCGAGCATATAAGGTCCCTTCATCAGCACCGGCAGAATTTGTTCAGCAAGGTGTTATGCTGAAGAAAGAAATTCTTAAGAAGCATGGTATATCAAGTGTCAGTGACTTACAACGATTATTACCTAATTCATCGAAATTAGGAAACCTTGTGATAACCGAAGGAAATGAAATTGCTGATAATGGATCATCTCCAACAAAGGTAAGCGGGATTTCTGCCAGCGGTACGAAACTAAGCTGGAAGGCTAACCCTGACAATGATGTTATTGGCTATCGTGTATATGCAGCAGCAAATTACTCTACAAGTTATAAAAAAATCGCTAGTGTTCCAGGCTCTAGTTCCTTGGCTGTCTCAGTCGGTCAATCACCAGCAGCTTATTATGTTGTAGCAGTCGATGTAGCAGGCCGCGAATCAGCACCATCAAACATTATCAAAATTGGGGCATATGCAGAGAAAAAACCTGTTTCTGTACCACCAGCAACAACAGGTGCTGCTAATAAAGAAACAAAAGAAAACAAACCACCTGCTCCACCACCAAAAAAAGAAACGCCTGTTACAAAACCTGCTTCTACTGATAATAAGCCGCCAAGTGCGACTTAGTAATACACAATGTGGCTGTCTAAAAAGTCCATTTTAGTGTAATATAACTCAAAATTCAAAACCCAAGAATGTTGATATATGACAGCATTCTTGGGTTTTCTTTTTTTCAAGATTGGGTTGAAGTTACTTTTCGGACAGCCCCATTGTATAGATAAAACGATCTTTACCAGCCCTTCAAACCACTGAGTCAATCTATAATTGCCCCCCCAAATAATCAAAGGCCAAAGATTTTCACGGTGTGAATCATCTTTGGCCTTTGATTTATACTACTATTATATCAATCTTCCATTGTTGAAAGGTCACCTGTCGGCAAGTCAAGCTCCCATGCCTTTAAGACACGGCGCATAATTTTTCCGCTTCTTGTTTTAGGAAGCTTATCACGGAACTCAATTTCACGTGGTGCAGCATGAGCTGCTAACCCTTTTTTCACAAATGTTCGAATTTCCTCTTTTAACTCATCAGTTGCCTCATATCCTTCACGAAGAGCAACAAAGGCTTTGATGATTTCTCCCCTTACCGGATCAGGCTTACCAATAACCCCGGCTTCTGCGATTGCAGGATGTTCGATAAGCTTACTCTCAACTTCAAATGGACCGACACGCTCACCAGATGTCATAATGACATCATCAATTCTGCCTTGGAACCAGAAGTACCCATCTTCATCCATATATGCTGAATCACCTGATACATACCAATCCCCCGGCATAAAATATGATTCATATTTTTCCGGATTATTCCAAATAGTGTACATCATTGATGGCCAGCCTTTTTTAATTGCTAAATTCCCCATTCGATACGGTGGCAGCTCATTACCTTGATCATCAACGATCGCTGCTTCCACCCCAGGAATTGGTTTTCCCATTGATCCTGGTTTAATTTCCATACATGGATAATTACAAATAAGCTGTGCACCAGTCTCAGTCATCCACCATGTATCATGGATGCGTTTATTAAATACTTTCACACCCCAGCGTACAACCTCAGGGTTTAATGGTTCGCCAACACTTAGAACATGTCTTAGGGTGCTGGTATCGTATTGTTTTACAAGCTCATCCCCTGCACCCATCAGCATTCTAAATGCTGTTGGTGCACTATACCATACCGTTACACCAAAATCCTCAATTGTTTGATACCAATGATCTGGACTGAAGCGGCCGCCAACGATCACATTGGATGCACCTGATAACCAAGGTCCGAAAATACCATAGACCGTTCCGGTTACCCAGCCCGGGTCAGCCGTACACCAGTATACATCATCCTCCTGTAAATCCAATACCCATTGAGCAGTTTGATAATGCTGAACCATTGCCTGATGAACATGCAAGACTCCCTTCGGTTTCCCAGTTGAACCAGATGTATAGTGCAACAGCAATCCATCTGTCTTCTCAACCCATTCAATCTCAAGCTCCTTGCTTGCTGTTTTCATTTCAGCGAAAAAGTCAATATGCTGTGAGGTATCAACAGAGTCACCGACGACAACAACATGCTTTAATGAAGGTAATTCATTAACAGGGATTCTTTCAAGTAATTCAGGAGTTGTAACAATAACTTTTGCATCACTGTCCAAGAGACGATCTTTTACCGCACCTTCCATAAACGCTTCAAATAAAGGACCAACAATTGCCCCAAGTTTGACAGCACCTAAAATGACAAAATACAACTCAGGCGTTCTAGGCATAAAAACAAATAAGCGGTCTCCCTTTTCAACATCAGCAGTTGTTTTAAGCACGTTTGCCGCTTTATTTGAAAGTTCCTTCATTTCTTTAAACGTAAATTTTTCTTCACGTTCTGGGTCGCGATAATAGAGGGCGATTTTATTTTTCCGAAATGTTTCTGCATGCTTATCAATAGCTTCATAGGCTGCGTTCACACGGCCAGTTTCAGACCAAGTAAAGTTCTTTTCTACCTCTGACCAATCAAATGAATGATAGACAGAATCATAATCTTGCAAATTAAAATTCCCCTTAACAGATGGCAACGCTTCCAATTTCATCATATACTCCCCCTTATGTAAGTCCTTGACAACACTATTATATTACAATACTTCATTTTTCTCAATTTTTGAAATTTATATAATTTAATCATATTGTAAACGCTTCATTTTATAAATAATCTAGTATAATAAAGGTATAGGCCTTCCTACTATTGTTTATCTTCCAATGGATCTATTATTATATTAAACAGATATGGAGAAGATCGGGATAAATTTACTACATATTTCTTACTTTATAAAGGCGGTGACCTAATGATACACCTTAAGACATATAATGCTAAAGAAATCAAAACACAGAATGGAAGTATTTTCATTGAGGGGCCGATCTCTCAAGAAAAACTAGCTAGCTATGATTTTCATGAAGGCTTAGTTGCATTTAGACAGCCTAAACAGCAACATAAAGCATTAGTTGAAATAGCGGGGCTGCCTGAAGGTAGAATCATTATTGCAAGAGTTCATGATGTGATTGTTGGCTATGTTACCTATCTGTATCCAGACCCATTAGAGCGATGGTCTGAAGGAAATATGGAAGAGCTAATAGAATTAGGAGCCATAGAGGTGGCACCTAAATACCGCGGTTATTCGATAGGAAAAAATCTGCTAAAGGTTTCCATGATGGATGATGCCATGGAAGACTACATCATCATTACGACTGAATATTATTGGCATTGGGATTTAAAGGGTTCTGGCTTAAATGTATGGGAATACAGAAAAATAATGGAAAAAATGATGAATGCCGGCGGCTTGGAATGGTATGCCACTGATGATCCTGAAATCAGCTCACATCCAGCCAATTGCTTAATGGCGAGAATCGGAAAAAGAGTCAAACCGAAATCTATTCAACAATTCGATCGTCTACGCTTTCAAAACCGATTTATGTACTAATAACTATCAACTATTACCTATCGCAATAAGAGACATTCGCTAATGTTGAGGAGGCGTACTAACATGAAGTCAACAACCGTTTCGATGATGATGACTAACTTACAAGCTAAAGGAGTTAAAGCTATATGGCAAAAAATTGCGGGGAACAGCAAATGTCAGTAAATGATACTGTTTTTATCTATTCTCCTCAATATCAAGCTTATAAGTTTCATCAAAATCATCCATTTAATCAGTTACGAGTTGAACTTACCTTTGACTTATTAAAACAAATGAATGCTATACAGGATAAAGATATCATAACACCCAGGACCGCTTCAGAGGATGAATTAGCACTTGTTCATGATAAAAGATATATTCAATCAATTAAACGAGCTGGACAAGGACAATTAGATGAAGAAGAAGCACTTAATTATGGAATTGGAACAGAGGATACACCCATTTTTCCCAATATGCATGAGGCAAGCTCCCTTTTGGTCGGCGGAACCTTAACGGCAGTCAATTATGTAATGGAAGGGAAAGCAAAGCATGCTGCCAACTTCGGTGGCGGCCTGCATCACGGTTTTCGCGGAAAAGCATCAGGATTTTGCATTTATAATGATTGCTCTGTAGCCATTAAGTTTTTACAAAAAAAATATGGGGCAAGAGTGTTATATATTGATACTGATGCCCATCACGGTGATGGGGTTCAGTGGACATTTTATGATGATCCAACTGTCTGCACACTCTCCATTCATGAAACAGGACGATATTTATTTCCAGGGACCGGGAATATTACAGAACGAGGCTCCGGGAGAGGATATGGCTATTCATTTAATATTCCATTGGACGCTTTTACAGAGGATGAATCATGGCTTCATGCGTACCGTACATCTGTCACAGAGGTTGCTGCATTTTTCAAGCCTGATGTCATTCTCACGCAACATGGGACAGATGCCCATTATTATGACCCATTAACACATTTATCAGCATCAATGGCGATTTACCATGAAATCCCGCGGCTGATACATGAAATCGCTCACAAATATTGTAATGGACGATGGATTGCAGTTGGCGGCGGAGGCTATGACATTTGGCGGGTGGTTCCTAGAGCATGGAGCTTGATTTGGCTGGAAATGATCAACATGAAAGCACCAAAAAAACTGCCGAAGTCCTGGATTGATAAATGGCAAGCAAAAGCACCAATTCAGCTTCCTGAAGAATGGTATGACCCAGTTGACTTATATAAACCAATTCCCCGCAAGCCGGAAATAGAAGAAAAAAATGCATTAACGGTTTCAAAAGCACTATATTCGCTTCGGCAAAACCAAGAGAAAAATAAATAAAAAACGAGCTGAACAATTAGTCTGAATAACATAATGGTTCAGACTAATGTTCGCTCATTTTTCACTTCGATTATTTCGTTGATTGTCTATACTCAATTCGATGTGGAAGCTCAACGATATGATTATCGACTTCTTCTTTGTTCATGTATTTTGTAAGTAATCTCATCGCAACAGCGCCAATATCATATGTTGGCTGAACAACTGTTGTAAGGGTTGGACGCACCATAGTCGCAAGTCGAGTATTATCAAAGCCAACAATTTCAAAATCAGATGGGATTGAGTAATTTCTGTCTTGCGCAGCGTGGATGACACCTAATGCCATTTCATCTGTTCCTACGAAAATGGCTGTTGGTTTTTCATTCAGCTCATCAATTTTTTCAAATGCTTCAATTCCTGAATCATACGTATAATCACCTTCAACTACCAATGCCTCATCAAAAGCAATACCAGCATCTTCCAGTGCACGTCTATATCCTACAGACTTTTTCAAACGATTTACCGGCTCTTCAGCAGGTCCTTCAACATATGCGATCTTCTTATGGCCTTTTTCAATCAGCATTGATGTCACATCGTATGCAGCTTGTTCATAATTAATATTTACAGAAGGTGTTGTATCTGTTAAATCAACAGATGCAGCTAACACGATTGGAACTGGTGAACGCTTAAATTGGTCAACAAGCTCTTCAGTTACATTTCCACTCATGAAAACAATACCATCAACCTGTTTTCCGAGCATTGTGTTTAACAAATGAAGCTCTTTGTCTTTATTTTGGTCTGAGTTGCTTAGAATGATGTTGTATTTATACATTGTCGCAATATCTTCAATTCCTCGAGCAAGCTCTGAATAAAAGATACTTGAAATATCGGGAATGATAACCCCAACAGTTGTTGTTTTCTTACTTGCTAATCCTCTTGCAACTGCGTTAGGACGATACCCTAATCTTTCAATGGCATCCAATACTTTTTTTCTTGTCGTTGGCTTTACATTTGGGTTCCCGTTTACTACTCGAGAAACAGTTGCCATCGATACATTTGCCTCACGGGCAACATCATATATTGTTACACTTGTCATTATGAACACTCCTTCAAATACTTCAAGACGTATATTTTAAATTTTCACTTTAAATTTCGCTATATCATATGTAGAAAATTTGTTTCTCTTGTCAAATAGCCAGATTTAAGCGCGTACTATGTAAACTTATCATACGATACTCTGAAAATGTCTGCAATCAATTTCATTTGATTTTTGCTTTGTTGTCACATTTTGTTCATTTTTTCACAAGCGCTTTTTAAAGTTCAATGAATAAATCCTATCTTTAAAAAGGTTATAGAAATATTTTTACCATAAAATATAACATTTATTTATAAAAAAAGAAACAAATAAAAAGATTGACCCATTTTCCAGATTCTCCTTCATCATTTAGATGAGTTTTTAGGAAAATCCAGTGAGCCAACCTTAAGTAGATATCAAATAAATTATACGTTTACTTTCACTAAAGGTTTTAATTCGGTTATAAACTGGTCAAATTGATCAAAGTCCATTTGCTGTGCTGAGTCAGATAAGGCAACAGCAGGATCAGGATGAACTTCAGCCATTACACCATCTGCACCAATAGCTAAAGCAGCCTTAGCTGTTGGAACTAATAAGTCTCTTCTACCTGTTGAATGTGTAACATCGACAAATACCGGTAAGTGTGTTTCTTGTTTTAAAATAGGTACAGCAGAAATATCTAATGTATTTCTAGTTGCACGCTCATACGTACGAATACCGCGCTCACAAAGGATAATTTGGTCATTTCCTTGTGAGATAATGTATTCAGCTGCATTTACGAACTCATCGATTGTTGCCGCTAATCCGCGCTTTAGAAGAACCGGCTTTCTAACAGCTCCAGCAGCTTTTAATAGTTCAAAGTTCTGCATATTTCGGGCACCAATTTGAATGATGTCAACATAATCTAACGCAACTTCGATATCAGCTGGATTTACGATTTCACTTATGATTGCTAAACCGTACTCATCTCCAACTTTTCTTAAAATTTTCAGACCTTCAATACCAAGGCCTTGGAAGTCGTATGGACTTGTACGTGGTTTGAAGGCTCCGCCACGTAAAATTTTAATTCCTTGTTTTACCGCTTGTTCAGCAACAGCAGCAACCTGCTCATAGCTTTCAACCGCACAAGGACCAATAATAAATGATTGGCTGCCATCACCAATTTTCACACCATTCACTTCAACAATTGTATCCTCAGGCTTTTTCTTACGGGAAACAAGCAATGCCTTACTGTGGTCATCTTCTTGCAATTCTAAGCCCGCTTTAAAAATTTCCTTAAAAATATGCTGCAAGGTTGAATCTAAAAATGGACCATCATTATATTCTTTAATGCTGTTTAACATTTTGCGTTCACGAACAGGATCATAGCGATTAACACCTTGTGCTTCCTTTGCTTTTCCAATTTCTTGTACTAGTCTTCCACGCTCATTAATCAGCTTTAAAATCTGTAAATTAATCTCATCTGCTCTCTGTCTCAATGCTTCCAATTCTGCATGACTCATCTCTCTCATCCCTTCCGAAGTAAAATATCGAAAATCACTAACCCACATTACATTGAATAAACTAAAAAGTTAAAATCGTATATAACGACAGTTTACTAACTTTAGAAGTTAGAATTCTATTGTTGTAATAGACGAAGATTCTTTATCATTCAAGAAAAGTGTGGTGCAGTTTCTTTAATTAGTTGTAATTATAAACGATAAAATCGCTCTTGTCACCAAAAACTTTAACATTTAAACGCTTTTAAGCTTTTAAGTGATAAAGTGATTATATTCTTAAACACAAAAAACCAAAGCTCCTTTATTTAATATGTATTTTAAAGGAAAAGGTGTTTGGCCTCGTGAAGTGAAGCTCAAACACCTCCTGATTTACTGTGTGATCTCTTTTTCCAACGCCTCGCTTGTGATCTTCCAATGTGAGGCATTCCATACTACATTACGCCCTTTAAACAAAAGCGCTTGTGGAGATTCGTGTTTAATTCCAAACGTTTCTGCAATATAATTAGATAGCTGTCTGGAATCCTGAACATGCAAGTGATAGCTCGGAAAGTCCTGATGAGTTTCTGCAAATTCCTGATATTCCTCAAATGCAGCCTGACTGATCGGACATGTTAAGCTGTTTTTCACAAAAAGAAATTGTTCGTGCTTATTAAATAATTCCTCAAATTGTTCAATTGTTTCAATTGTTTGTTTGCTCACAATTTTTCACCTTTTCATCCAGAATACTGCCTGCTCTTCAATGCACAAGTTATAAGTTTGTTTTTACTTCGTCTCTTATTGTTGTTTTCACTTCTTCTTCGGACTGGTCTTTGTTTTCATCTTGTTCAATTGCATCAACTGCTTCCGCAATTGCAGCTGAAATACCTTCATCATTCTTTTTTCTATCCTCTTGAGGAGTTGATGCTCCATCAGAAACTTGCTCTAAAGCCTCTGCTACTTCTTTTTGAACGACATCTGATTGCCCCTTTGAGGCGCTGGTAATATCGCGAACCTTATTCATGATTTGTGAAGACTGTTCTGTAACCACCTGTGATAAAGAGGCTGTTTTTTCTTTTGCAACATTCGCCAGCCCTGTGCCTTTTTCTAACGTTTGGCTGGTAAATTTGCCTGTACGGTCACGCATCACATTTGCTTGTTGACCAAGATTTTCGCGAATTTCCTTCCCTGATTTAGGTGCTAAAAATAATGCTGCAGCTGCACCTACTAGTCCTCCAATAAGTGAACCCATTAGAAAATCCTTATTATTTTTTGCCATTTTGATCTACCTCCTGTAAATATAGACGTTTGCTTAAATGGATGTCTTTTTTTCATTCTTTTGCTTCCATTTTGCCCAGATTTCCATTGCGGCATTACTCCATTGAACAACTTGATTTACTTTATCTTGATTCTGTTCCAAATTTGTTGAAACAGAAGTTGTCACTTTTTTAACAGATTGATTTAGCTGTTGAATCGTTGTTCCTACATCCTTTACCGATTCGACAACCGTATTTAATTTTTCTGACTTATGTTGAATATCTTCTGCAAGTGCATTCGTTTTATGTAGTAATAATGTTGTTTCCGACGTAATTCCAGTCATTTGCTTCTCAAGCCCTGATAAAGTACTTGCTACGTTGGTTAATGTTTCCTGTAAAGCCTTTAATGTTTTTGACACATATACGACTAAAATCGTAAATGCGATTGCGATTAATGCAATACTTAAGTATAAAATAATAATCATGTCTTACACCTCCTATTTCAATACTGTACATTTACCCATCATATTCTATTATAAACATAAAATTTACATTATAGCTAAATTCTCCATTCGATTTGACATTCCCTTTGTCATTTTTTGCAAAAAATAGAAAGTTTCGATTTGATGCAGTTAAAATATGTCGTTTCTTCATAGGGTTCGGGTACAATAGAATTATTGATAATACAATTAGAACAGGAGGATTTCTATTGAAGGATCCACGTATTGAAACACTTGCAAAGAATTTAATCAACTACTCAATCAGGTTGCAAAAAGGAGAAAAGGTTTTAATTGAAAATTTCGGCTTACAAAGAGAACTGGTTATTGCACTTGTAAAGGAAGCCTATGCAGCAGGCGGTTACCCATTTGTTTCGTTAAAAGATCATCAGGTTGATCGTGCTTTAATGATGGGTGGACAAGAAGAACAATATCATATGATCGCTGATTTTGAAGCAGAAGTAATGAAGAAAATGGATGCTTACATAGGCTTAAGATCTGGTCATAACATAAATGAATTTGCTGACATACCTGATGACAAAATGAAGCTGCATGGACAAACAGTCGGTCAAAAGGTCCATCGGGAAATACGCGTTCCAAAAACAAAATGGGTTGTGTTACGTTATCCAACCACATCAATGGCACAGCTTGCAAAAATGAGTACAGAGCAATTTGAAGACTTTTATTTCGATGTATGTAATTTGGATTACAGCAAAATGGACAAGGCAATGGATCCATTAGTGGAATTAATGAATCGTACAGATAAAGTTCGGTTAACTGGCAAGGGAACAGATTTAACCTTCTCCATAAAAAACATCCCTGCAATTAAATGCTCCGGACAAATGAATATTCCGGATGGTGAAGTTTACACGGCACCTGTTCGCGATTCAGTTAATGGGCAAATTACTTATAATACTTCATCACCTTATAATGGGTTTACCTTTGAAAATGTCCAATTAACCTTTAAAGATGGAAAAATTGTTGAGGCAACAGCAAATGACAGTGAACGAATCAACAAAATATTTGATACCGATGAAGGTGCAAGATATATTGGAGAATTCGCAATTGGCGTCAATCCATTTATTCTCCAACCTATGCAAGACATCCTTTTTGACGAAAAAATTGATGGGAGCTTCCATTTTACACCAGGACAAGCCTATGACGATGCATACAATGGAAACAACTCCAACATCCATTGGGATATGGTCATGATTCAGCGTCCTGAATATGGCGGCGGAGAGATTTATTTTGATGATGTGCTAATCCGAAAAGATGGCCGTTTTGTCATTCCTGAACTGGAAGGGTTGAATCCGGAAAACTTAAAGTAAAGCGAAGCTTATAAAAGAAATGACGCTTGATCATTCGATTTCAAGCGTCATTTTAGTATGGTTAATTAAACGTGTACATCTCTTTTCGTGAATGATAAAGCAGATAAAAAAAGAAAAAACACCATATGGACCAAAACATTAATAATAGAATATGGTAGTGTCATCCCCTCGAATAATGGTTCTCCGAAGAAATAAGGCATGAGATTTGTATTTGCAAATAACAAATACTTTCCTGCTTCATATTGATAATGTTCTAATAGAGTGATCACTACATCTGATGTAAAGACAAGAAAGATTGGCACGGATATGGAAAAAACACTGCTTCTTGTTAAAGCTGAAAAGCAAAAAGCTAAAGTCCCCATCACGATGATCTCTATTAATTGAAAAAGATATCCTCCTAAACCAACTAAAACTCTTTGATCAAGAGTAATAGCCGTATCCATATAAAAAACAAACCCAAGAAGCATAGACATGAATAGTTGTAATAACACAAGTAATATGATCGTGTAGATCACCACTATATATTTTGAAAGTAAGATTTTAACCCTTTTGACTGGCCGGGTAAACAAAAACTTAATTGTCCCCTTTTCAAATTCACTTGAAACCATATCACCGGCAATAATGATACACATCAATTGAATCACATCAATAAGTAGGAGCTGACTTGGATATAATCCCAAAATGAAAATTCAATTCCTTTAAATAAAAACATAAAAAAGATGCTGACAATGAGATTCATAATCCCCATTATGCCGATCATTATCCAGATTCTTGGGCGCTTGAACAGCTTCATGTGCTCATTTTTAATTAAGTGAAGAAATGGCGCCATTATTCTTCACCTCGCAATCTATGTAGAAACATCTCTTCAAGCGGACTACCTTGACGTTCGATTCCAACGATATCGATACCAGCTTCAACAAGCATTCTATTTAACTCCGCAACATGCTGTGTCTCCAATGCAATAGAAAAACCGCTGGAATGAAATTCCGTGATGTCTAAATCAGAACGGTCTTTTAAAAAGGATTTTGCTTTTCCGATATTTAATATTCTAAAAGAATAGGTCTGTTTTTTAGTTGACCCATTTTGTAAATCACGTAATGAGCCTCGTTCGATACATGTTCCATCATTTATCACCAGTACGCTATCACAAATTAATTCTATTTCTGCTAATAAATGACTTGAGATAATAATGGAAACGTCTCTTACTACTGAAAGCTTTTTTAATATTTCCCTTAAGCTGATGATTCCTTCAGGATCTAATCCATTTGTCGGTTCATCTAAAAATAGAATGGACGGCTGATGAAGTATGGCCTGACCCAAACCCAGTCTTTGCCTCATCCCTAATGAATAGGTAAACACTTTATCAGAAATATATTCTTCCATCTTGAGAAGCTCAATGACCTCATCCATACGTTCATATGAAAAGTGATCTGTCATTCTGAAAAAATGAAGCAGATTATCATACCCTGATAAATAATCATACATGACAGGATTTTCAATGATGGCTCCAACATGGGTAATCGCTTTTTCAAACTCTTTATTCAAATTCATATTTTCGATGTAAATCGTCCCATGAGTCGGTTTAATGAGACCGACTAGCATTTTTAAAATCGTTGTTTTCCCCGAACCATTTGGCCCAAGTAAACCAAGTATTTCTCCCCTTTTTAGTTCAAAGCTAACATCATTGATAATGGGTATTTTGCCTATCTTTTTACTTAAATTATTTACTTTTAATACAATTTCATTGTTTATCATACAAATACTTTTCACCTGACTCTATTATTTATTTTTGATGACCTTTTCTATCGGTTACTAAAGAAACTGACAGAATCTTTGCTTTTGAAACGGTAGGGGAAAAGACTACTGTTTAAAGACATAATAAAAAGCTGACTTAAATAAGAAACATTCTCTACTAAAATGTTCTTATTTAATAATCAGCTATTTACTGTTACGCTAAAACCTTTTCATATGCTTCCTGGTATTTTTGAATATCCCCTGCTCCCATAAAGACTAAAACAGCACGTTCATGTGCTTTTAGGACAGAGGTATCATCTTCATTAATGAGATGGGAATTGTCAATTTTCTCAATCAGGTTATTAATTGTCAATTTTCCGACATTCTCTCTGGCAGAGCCAAAAATATCACATAAATAAATATAATCTGCTTTTTGCAAACTTTCAGCAAACTCATCTAGAAATGATTGAGTTCTTGTAAAGGTATGCGGTTGGAACACAGCGACAATGTCTCTGTCAGGAAACTTTTGTCTTGCTGCATCAATTGTTGCTCTAATCTCGGTTGGATGGTGGGCATAATCATCAATAATGATTTGATCTCCGACTCTTTTTTCATTAAAGCGTCGTTTCACACCTTCAAAAGTTTGCAGCCTTTGTTGAATGATCTCAACATCAATTCCTTCATAGTGACAAAGTGCGATAACAGATAGAGCATTTAATACACTGTGATCGCCATATGTCGTAATTTTGAAAGAGGCATAGAAGGTGTTTCGTACAAACACATCAAATGAAGTGCCATCCGTTGATTTCACAACATTTCTTGCTTGAAAGTCATTGTCATCTCCAAAGCCATAATAAACAACAGGAACCTTAGCTTGTATTTGCTGAAGCTGCTCATCATCACCACAAGCAATAATCCCTTTCTTTACTTGAAGGGCCATTTCCTGAAATGCGCTAAACACATCTTCAATATTGGTAAAATAATCAGGATGATCAAAATCAATGTTTGTCATGATCGCATAATCTGGTTTGTAGGATAAGAAATGTCTGCGATATTCACAAGCCTCAAAAACAAAATATTTACTATTAGGAATCCCATTTCCCGTTCCGTCACCAATTAAATAAGAAGTTGGCTCAGCACCTTGGATAACATGTGATAATAATCCGGTTGTAGATGTTTTTCCATGAACACCAGTTATCGCAACGCTTGTATACATTTGCATAAATTCACCTAAGAAACGGTGATAACGGATGACAGGCAGTCCAAGGCTATGAGCTTCTTCAATTTCCGGATGTGTATCAGGAAAAGCGTTACCTGCAATAACAGTTAAACCTTCTCTAATATTCTCCTTCGCAAAGGGTAATATTTTTATATTACGAGCTTCCAGAGCTTTTTGCGTAAAAACCTTCTTTTCAATATCCGAGCCCTGAACGACGTAATTCATATCATGTAAAATCTGTGCAAGGGCACTCATTCCAGTCCCTTTAATTCCAACAAAATGATAAACAGTCATAATTAGAACCTCCAACAAACGTCTATCTGATTGACAGTATATGACGCTCATCTAGATTTGCAACCCATCTATATGAATCGAATAAGAAAAGCACAATTGCCTACCCGGTGCTTAGCATCAAGATTCGCTTTGGAGAGAGACTCCAATAACCGCATTGAATCAGGTTTTTGCGATGTGTGCACCTGCATTATGGGAACGCAAATATTCGTTTTACACTTATACTTCCTTATTTTTCATAAACATATGTAATAAGCTTACGGTTGTATATTATATCATTTGCCATTTAGATTGACCATGAAAATAGTGGAACCTTCGGTAAATAGATATTTATTTTCCGCTTAGCAGTTCACTAGTCCAACTATAGTTTATGGCAAATTTCTTCAAAAATGTACGCCAGCTATCCGAACTTTTTTCAAGATGCTGAAGCATACTGGCAATTGATTTTGTATTCCGCTGAACATACAGTTCACTTATACATAAAAGCTGGTCAAATACTGGGATAGATCGTAAAAAAATAATATCTTCTTGTGCAGCATATTTATTGGCCTCACTCTTTATTGTGCATGTTTCACCAGTAAGTAATTTCTTTGCATGTATATGATGTTCATCACATTTTATTACTTTAAATGGTTCAAGTGCACTTGCCATAAAAAGCGCATGGACGATCCTGTCTAAAGGATGTCCCTTCTTACTTAATTGCTCTACAAATGTTTGATATATTGTTGTTCCTCGAATGGTTACATAGTCATAAGCGAACCAATCAAGAAAAAGCTGCTCTTCCATTTTAGAGAAAATGGCAGTGGGTATACATCCGACTTTTTCACTAAAAATATGCTTAGCCTTTACTTTCTCCCGAATGTTGACATCACGGGCAACATAGTTATGGAGAGAAGCAGCATGTTGACAAATAAAGCTTGAAAGCTGATGTTCTTTTTCCTTTCGCAGCTCTTGAAAATGAATAATATTATTCATGGTTGCCAAATTTACCTCTTTTTTATCCTATCATACTACTTTCTCTCTCTATTCTCCATGAATCGTTTCTAATTCTTCTTCAGATATTAAAATGTCCCTTGGCTTACTGCCACGATTTTCAGATATAATCCCTTGCTCTTCCATCATGTCAATCAATCTGGCTGCCCGGTTATATCCGATTCGAAAACGTCTTTGAAGAAGGGAGGTTGATGCTCCACCTTGATTGACCACAAATTCACAAGCTTCTAGAAAAAGTTCATCTTCCTCGGTTTGAATCGTTGCTTTTTTCACCAATTCATCCTGATGGAATAAATAATTTGGCTTAGCTTGAAGCTTCACATGTTTGACAACTCGTTCGATTTCTTCATCTGAAACAAATGTCCCTTGCAGCCTTACAGCTTTCGAAGAACCATTTTCTAAAAATAACATATCCCCTTTACCAAGCAGCTTCTCGGCCCCGCTTACATCAATAATCGTTCTTGAGTCCACTTGGGATGATACCGAAAAGGCGATTCTTGTCGGGATATTCGCTTTAATTAATCCTGTAATAACATCAACAGATGGACGCTGTGTTGCTACAATTAAATGAATGCCGCATGCCCGCGCTTTTTGCGCAATACGGCAGATTGCTTCTTCCACATCATTTGGTGCAACCATCATTAAGTCAGCTAACTCATCGATTACGATCACTAAATATGGCAAATGTTCACCTTGTTTATATTCTTTGACAAGCTGATTATATCTCGTAATTTCTCTTGTTCCTGAACGGGCAAATAATTCATAGCGTCGTTCCATTTCCTCTACAGCCCATTTTAATGCCGCGGTAGCCGCTTTTACATCGGTAATAACAGGGCTTACTAGATGCGGAATATTATTATAAGGAGCTAACTCAACCATTTTCGGGTCAATTAGCATCAGCTTGACTTCCTGTGGCGCTGCTTTATAAAGCAAGCTTACAAGAATCGTGTTAATGCAAACACTTTTCCCTGAACCTGTAGCACCCGCAATAAGTCCATGCGGCATTTTCTTTAGATCTGTGACAACAGGCTGACCAGAGATGTCTAACCCTAAAACTGCCGTCATAGGGGATCGGTTTGTTATGAATTCCGAACTTCGTAAAATTTCCCGTAAATAAACCATCTTACTTACCTTATTCGGCACTTCTATTCCGATTGTATTTTTGCCTGGTATAGGTGCTTCAATTCTAATATCCTTTGCTGCTAAGCTTAATTTAATATCATCGCTAAGATTTGTAATCTTGTTGACTTTTACACCCGGCTCAGGATGAACCTCAAACCTTGTAACGGCAGGGCCTTGTGTTACATTTACGACACTAGCGCGAACATTAAAGTTTTTAAATGTTACATCTAAGAGCTCTCTTTGATCATTTAACCATGAATGATCCTCTGAAACTTCCTTCTCTGGTATATTCAAATAAGCAAGTGATGGGAATTGATAGCTAGTCTCTCTGGCTCTCATCCGCTGCTTATCACGCCCAAGCATCATTACATTGAAAGGCAGGGTTTTGTTGCCTGAATTTGCTTTTTTATTTACATGTTGTTTCACTTCCGTTGGACGTTTTTCTTGCTGTGGAAGATCAGATTCTTTTCGTTGTTCCTCTTGACCAAGATGAACAGATTCTTGTTCTTGCTCTTTTTGCAGTTCCTCTTGACTCTGAGCATCTAATTCTTGATTTATTACTTTTCGTTCTTCTTGACCTAGTTTTTGTTCTGGTTCGATTCGCTGTTCCTCATAACCGAAAGCAATTGGTTCTTGATTTATTTCATTTTGTACTTCCTCTTGACTAACATGACTTCGTTCTTGATCTACTTCTTTCTGTTCTTCCTCTTGAACTAGGTAAAGCAGCTCTTGTTCTTGTTTTTCTTCCTGGTCATCTTGACCTGGAAGAGCTGGTTCTTGTTCTATTTCGTTTCGCTCTACTTGACTAAGCTGCCTTAGTTCATGTTCTACTTCTATTTGTTCCTCTTCATGACCAATGTGAGATGATTCTAGTTCAGGTTCTTTCAATTGGCCTTCTTGAGGAAAACGATCTGGTTCTTGGTCTATTACTTTATGTTGTTCTTCCTGACTATGATAATCTAGTTCATGTTCTACTTCTTCTCCTTCTTCCTCTTGTTCAAGAAAATCTAATCCCTGTTCCATTTCGTTTACTTGCTCAACTTGACCTATAACTTCAAATTGTTTTTCTGCCATTATAGATTGTTCTTCTTGATGATGTGTCACAGGTTGTTGAATCTCATCGAGATCATAGGCTAAGGGTTGCTGCCAAACGTTTGAGGGGCTGCTATAGACCACTTCAGCATCCTCTATGCTTTCAGCGTATTGATCGTTTCGAGAGAACTCAAGCGTGTTTTGCTTCTCAATTGTCCATTTCGTTTCTGCTATATTTTTAGCCGTCTCGATTGGCCTGTCGTCCTCAAGCATACTGGTCAAATGATTAACTTCTTTATCAAGTTGTCTTTCATTTGTCGCAACCTTCATTTGCGCAATTTCAGTAGAATGAGATCCTGCTACATGGTCATTCGTTAAAAGACTAGCTTGTTGTTGTTCTTGTTTCTCTATCTCAATCTGATTATTTCTAATAACTGATACCCTTTGAACTTTTTGAGTTAATTCTGCTGCTGTATCGGATAAATTCATCTCGCTAGTATTTGAATTTGCCATCTCTTCTGTTTGGATTTTTTCTAATCTGCGATGATACAGCATGCTTTCTTCCCTTGGTTGAAAGCCAAAAACAGGTGACGGGATAGCAGACGGACTGAAAGGACGTTTTGGTTTTTCTTCTTCCGTTTGCTGAGATTTTACTCTTGGCTTATAGGTTTGTTGTTTTTGTTTCTGAGTGTTCACTGACTCTTTCTTATGATTCATATGATTCTTTTGTTCATATGTACGTGTTGTACGTGTTATGCTTCTAGGACGATCATCAATGCTTGCTCGTTTCTCATCAGGAATAATCGGAAACCTGAAGTTGCCTTTTGGATACTGATAAGCAACTCTTGCTTCTGCTATATGTTTACGATAGGTTTGTCCTTCAGGACTTGAAGGTGTGCTCATAACGTTTCGGGCTATATGATCGTCTTGCGGTTGATTTTGGCTGTTTTCATATTCCTTATCTTCTTCTCCTGTAAGGAAGGACACTAATTTTGTTAACCAATTCATCTTTCATCACTCTTTCAAATTTCAAAGATTTCTTACTACACCATTGTATCAATAAATGTCTAGATTTGTAGATAATTTCAATGTGACTCATATACAAATCCTTATTATGACATACCACCTAGTAGGTAAAAGGTTTTACATCTTAACATCCATCTTCTGCATTTCTTCTAGATTTTCTTCGAAAGAGCCCCTATTGCTAATCATGCTTGAAAAATAAAAAAGAGGGTAACCGATTCATTGGAAATTAAATCAGCATCCTCTTTCATTTTCTCTTAAACTGTACGGTTCCTTTTATCGATTTATGGGGATATGTGGTAGTAGAGAGTACCACTAGATTACTTTACCGGTTTATTTTTCCCCAATATAAAGATTGGTTCAAGCTTATGATCTTCATATAAAAATGATAATGCGGTAATTGGTACAGTACCGCTCGCGAAGAAACTCATTGTTAATTGCGCAAGAATATCATAGCCTGTATTATTGCGAATATCGGCAATAATGAGTACATCCTGATGTGGAACAGCAATCGCCATTTTACCTTCGATCTTTGCTGAAAAGGAATGTAATAAACTTTCATCCAATATTCTGCTTGCATCATAGCCGTCATTTGCATTAAAGAAATAAAAAAGGTTTCCCGCAACCTTGTCTTCTTTTACTTTTGTCTTTAATGATCTTATATTAAAAGATGAAACTTCTTTTAACTGCTCTCTAGTCCATCCCTCTTTTTTCATCATTTTCTCATCAATAAGACGATATGTCTTGCCTAAATCTAGTGCATAATAGATCCTTGTTTCAGCAGTGTGCTCACTAAAGCATAGTGTGATCCCTTCTTTGCTCTCAGTAGGGAATGAAGTAGAGCGGATAACAGGAAAAATGAATTTCTCTTTCCCTGTTAACTCCTGTTTTTTGTTCATAACAGTTAGCGCTTCTTTTACATAATAGACTACTTCATCAACTGCCTTTTCCTTTGAGGTCTCCCATTTTGCAATAATGCCTGGAAGTGACAGTGTTACACCTTTTTTAGTAGCGGAATCCTCAATTCGAAGTGAATCCTTTTCCCGATCAAAATCAAAGCGCCACTCAGGCTCTGTTAATTTTCCTTTTAATAGCTCTGCCATTTTTCTTGAAGTCATTTTCATAATCATACCCCTCCCTTCTGGGTGAAAATAAAGTTTAATTAGTTTTTAAGATGATTGATAAAGTCTTGTATTTCTTCCTGCGTTTTCCGGTCCTTGCTCACGAATCGACCAGTTTCCTCCCCTTTGTTAAAAGCAACAAAGCTTGGGATTCCAAACACATTTAATTCACCACATAAATCAATAAATTCGTCGCGATCTACATAATAAAATGTGTACATGCTATTTTCTTTTTCGATCTCAGGTAGAACCGGCTCAATGACACGGCAATCCGGACACCAATCAGCTGAAAACATGAGGATCACATTTTCCTCTTGAATGATTTGTTTATATTCATCAATAGAATTGAGCTTTTTCATAAATCATACCTCCATCTTTGTCTCTACTGTTTTCCACATTTAGTTTATATGATTCCGTATCAGGTTTCCACTTTGCCAGTCTATATCAGCTAAAATCCTTTCCAAAAAACAAATAAAAGCTGAAATCAAAGCCATTCACTTCCCCTTTGATTTCAACCTTTATACTGATTTTATTGAACTGAAGCAACAATATCCATCATATGTTTTGCATCCTCAGCAACATTATTTGCTTTTGCTTCAGTTGTTAATTTTGTCCCACCTATCCCAACTGTAACCTCATACATACCTTTTTCAAGCTTATTAACATATAGGTAACCGAAACGTTTAGAATCTTTAAAGATTTCAGAGATGAATGGATTTTTGTATTGTTTTGTTAAAGTCTCATATGAAACATTGCTAGTTGCTTCTTCATTTTGATTAACAAATAAAATATAGCTTTGATTCCCTTTTTCAAGCAATACATTATATTTTTTTGTTTCCTTTACTGAAAATCCTTCAGGCAGATAATAAGAAAATAACGCAGTTTTTTCATTAGCATTTATCGATTTTCCTTCAAAGGACTGCTTTGTTGCATCTATAGTCGTTTTCGTTAATTCTTCATCTGAAATTGTACAGCCCGCTAAAAAAAGCGTTACCAAAACAATTAGAACGAAAGAAACTTGCTTCATATCAATCCTCCTCATTTTTTACTAGATATAGAAGACTCAATTTATAATAACCATATTGTTTTTTGGTTGACAAGAAAAATCAGATCAAAGGGTATCATTGTTAATAATGGTAAATAGAGGGATATGATCGTTAATACGAGGAATTTTATAAATATGAATAAAGAAAAAAACGACGTTTCCGCCGCTTTTTATTTATTCTTCTGATAAAGATATTGACCAACTAAGAGCTGCGAAAGCTGTGTGAACATTTCCGTTCTATCAACAATGCCATTTGTAAAGATTCCAATTGCTCCTTGGTGATGACGGACATTATGTATTTTCACATATTGATCCATCACATCACCTAGCTCGGTTCCATTGAAAACCTCTTTTCCTATTTCTTCAGGCACAATGATTCTCGCACCGCCAGCTACAATCGGCTGAAGCTCCTTACAAATTAGTGCACCCCAATTACATAAAAAATAGCCATGCTTTGTTTTGATTAATCCGCCTTCTAAGCCGACCCCAATATCAGCCTCGACTGCATCAAGGGCATTTTTTGCACGATTTATTGCACCTGTCATGGTTTCATCGTCAGTCAAAGGCTGTGCAGAAACATGAGATGGGACGTCTATAGATCTAAATTCTCCTGGCAGGTAGGAAGCAAAGGCTGCTTGTACTGCATTCACCTTTGTTGGATTTTTTGTTCCAATAGCAATCTTCATTTCTACTCTCCTCTAAGCTTTACGAATTGCTTTTGATTGATCCAACAGTTGAGACATCACACGCCTTCACGA
Source organism: uncultured Metabacillus sp. (assembly GCF_947503125.1). Classification (GTDB taxonomy): domain Bacteria; phylum Bacillota; class Bacilli; order Bacillales; family Bacillaceae; genus Metabacillus. Next base: position 63,497 of record NZ_CANNCR010000012.1, on the reverse strand, counting down.
GACGAACTAAAAGTTCTTTTGCCGCAGCATAATCATCAACATGCATAATCGATCCAGATGTGTGGATATAACGTGAGCATACCCCTATAACAGCCGATGGTACCCCTTGGTTTGACACATGAACACGTCCTGCGTCAGTACCGCCTTGTGAAACAAAATATTGGTATGGGATATCATGTGTTTCAGCCATATCAAGAATAAATTCCCTCATGCCGCGGTGTGTTACCATTGAACGGTCATAAATTCGCAGTACTGCACCTTTTCCAAGCTGTCCGAACTCTTTTTTATCACCGCTCATATCATTGGCAGGGCCGGCATCTAAGGCAAAGAAAAGATCAGGATTAATCATGGTAGCCGCTGTTTGTGCCCCACGTAAGCCAACCTCCTCTTGAACCGTTGCACCTGAAAAGAGCGTATTTGGCAGCGCTTCATCTTTTAATTCCTTAAGCAGTTCAATTGCAAGCCCGCAGCCATAACGGTTATCCCATGCCTTTGCAAGAATTTTCTTCGGATTTGCTAAAGGTGTAAAAGGACAAACCGGTACAATTTGCTGACCTGGTTTAATGCCTAGCTGTTTTGCATCATCCTTATGATCTGCTCCAATATCAATTAACATATTTTTTATGTCCATTGGTTTTGAACGTTGAGCCTCACTTAATAAATGTGGAGGAATCGAGCCAATTACACCAATAATAGGGCCTTTCTCAGTTATAATTTGAACCCTTTGTGCAAGTAATACTTGACTCCACCAGCCTCCTAGTGGTTGAAAACGAAGCATCCCATTATCTGTTATCGCGGTAACCATAAAACCTACTTCATCCATATGACCAGCTACCATAATTGTTGGATCCTCAGCTTTTCCGCGACGAACTCCAAAAATACTTCCCAGCTTATCCTGAACCAACTCATCGGAATATAGTTCAAGCTGGCTTTTCATAAACACCCTTACTTGATGTTCATTTCCAGAGGCACCAGGTAGTTCTGTTAATGTTTTAAATAACTCTAAGGTTTCGTTGTTCATCTCATTCCCTCATTTCCACGCACTCTGCGTCTTTTTCTATTGACTTATTAATATGATTAAATTGAAGCATCTAAAAGTATGGCTGCTTAATATGCTATAATGGTTTTTGGATACAAAATATGTACCTGAAAATCAACTTTATTTTGACTTATTCGACTAAGGGGTGACAATGTGAAGGGTAAATATTTCTTGCTCGGCTTAGGGCTAGGTATTGCTTCAACTTACCTTCTAAGCAATCAATTAAAGCCGATGTCAATCTCTTCTGATAAAGCTTTGGAACTTGTTAAGAAAGCATTTAAGGAGAAGGGCCCAATTGATGGTTCCTGGATTTATACCATACCTGAAACCTTTTCAAATGAGCATTTGTCATATCAGGTTTTTAAAACTGGCATCTCTCGTACAGTAAATGATCAGCTAGAACAATATGAAGCCTTTGTTGACACAAAGACAGGTGCCATTGTCCATGTTGAAAAAATTGCATAAAGCGAGACTTCCATCAGTAGGGGTTTTCCTCATCCCCTACTGTTTGAAGTCTTGCTGTTTTTACCGAGCATCCCGCTTTTTCCGTACGACCTTTTCTACAATATCACCTTGATCATTCCATTTTATTCCCCGATAAAAGGCATCATGATAAAAGATGAACCAGGCATGATGTGCTTCTCCAATTTTTAGCCAATTTAGCTTATTTTCAATAGATGTCACCGGATAATCATCATAAGCTAACACCCATAATGGATTTCTGTGCGCATGTGTAGGCATTAAATCAGCCATATGTACAGCCATTTCTCCACCATCTTGCAAGATGACAATACTGTGGCCATTACTATGTCCGCCTGTATGGTGCATTTCAAGACCATTGATAACCTCCAGTGATTTTTCAAATGTTGACACTTGCTCCTCAATGGCTTCCCAATTGTCTTTCCAATATGTATTGCGTGAGCGAATATTAGGGTTCTTCATTTCTTCCCATTCAATAGAAGAGGTAATAATTTTTGCGTTTGGGAATACAGAGATTAGTTTATTCCCCTCCCATTTTGTTAATCCGCATGCATGATCAAAATGCATATGTGTCATCAAGATAATATGTATGTCCTCTGCTGATAGTCCAAGCGCTTGCAATGATTGTTCAACAGCAGATTCTTCTGTCACTCCAAAATTTCTTAGCTGTTTTTCATTTAATTTCCCAGAACCTATACCAGATTCAACAAGAATATTAAAACCGTCTTTTTGAATAAGCATAGGATCTGTCCTTAACTTAATTTGATTTTGTTCGTTAACAGGATATTTTTTGGACCAAAGCGGCTTTGGAACAACCCCAAACATTGCTCCACCATCTAAATGTGTTACCCCGCCATTTAACCAAGTAATTTTTGTTCCACCAATTTGAAGTGTTTCCAATCTCATCCCTCCCACATTACTATTATCTTAACATAAGAATAAACTCAAATGACAAAGGAGAAAAAAGCAAAAAAAGAAAATGACATTGTACCGTCATTTTCCCTTTTTCATTCGTTCTTACAACAATCATTTATATTGTTTATTCTTCGTTCATAAACTTTGCTTCAACCCGGTAAATTCTTTGACCCTTTTCAGAGAATTTCTCTTCATATTCTGTCATGATATTTCCTTCGAAATCACTATTATGAAGGTCAAGACTTACGAATTTCAACTGCATTCCATATTCAGAAAAGCTAATGAGTGAAAATTCAAATAACCCTTGGTTATCTGTTTTAAAATGGATTTCTCCGCCTTTTACTAAAATCTTTTCATAAATTTCTAAAAAGCTTTTGTAGGTAAGGCGTCTTTTACTATGACGCGATTTTGGCCATGGATCTGAAAAGTTTAAGTATACACGTTCAATTTCATTATCATCAAAATAATCGGTTAAATTTTGTGCATTTACATTTAGCAGCTTCATATTTGGAAGCTTTTGGTCGACAATTTTTTGTAATGCAGCGACAATGACGCTATCAAAAAGCTCAATTCCTATATAATTTATTCCAGGGTTTTGTACGGACATTCCTGCTAAAAATTGTCCTTTCCCTGTACCAACTTCTATATGAATGGGATGATCATTACCAAATACCTCATGCCACTTTCCTTTATATTGCTCAGGGTTAGCAATGACATATTGTGAATGCTCGGCAATAAAATCCTTTGCCCAAGGTTTATGACGTAAACGCATGAAGACACCTCTATCGATTTAATATCGAACTAAACGATATCATGAAATAAGCAAGCATGCAAGACTTTAAATGATGCAGAAGATCAAATGGAAAAAACAGCCGAAAATTGAAAACAAAAGGCTGACAAGAAGGATTTTTACCTTTTATGTCAGCCTTAGAATAATTCATCTTTATAAAAGACAAGTTAATGTTAAATGGTTTACACCAATCTTGTTATCATTGTAGAACGTGGATACGTTTCACTTTACGAAAGGAAGTGCATAGTTTGCCTATTCAATACCATGATCAAGTCAATTTATTAAAAGATATTTTATCTGAACATCAAAGTGAGTGCTGTGGAACAGTTGCAGAATGTGAACAGCTTGAACGATTAATAAAATCGCTAATGGTGAATACTAACATTGATCAAAACGTAAAGGGCATTCTTGAAAATATTTATTCCTATAGTCAAGCTGGAATAAACTCCGCATCGCTTGATCAGCATATCGAGTCACATCAGAACCAATTGTCACAATGGATTCAGGATATTGATTCTTTTTCTTAATTACCATTCATTCTAACTAACATCATTCTTATGTGCTCAAGCCAGTTTTGCTTTTCTTCTTCATTTTGTTTTGCATGGTACCATAAAAATGAAGTTAACGCCTGCAATAGCACATACCAGTAAATTCTTGTCAGTAAATGCTCGTCTAGCTTAAGGCCATATGATGCAAGCCAGTCTTCCCAGTCAGTTTCATTTATATACCAATATAAAAGAATTCCGATATCAATTGCTGGATCAGCAATCATCGCACCGTCCCAATCAATTAAATATAATTGATTAGTTTCTGATAAAAGCCAATTATTATGGTTAACATCACAATGACAAACAACAAATTCATCACATTGAACATCTGGAAGCTGGTTAAGCAATACAGCAATTGCCTGATTTATTTCCGGCTGCTCAATTCTTTCTAAAGCAACTACTTGCTCAATATCTTCGATTATGGAGTTAGGAGTGAGCGGTTGCTTTCCTAATCTTTTTAACATATCCAATAGTTCTTTAGAGCGATGAATTTTTTGCAACAGCTGAGCCACATTTGAACCGTTCATATCCATCGGTTTTAATTTCCTGCCGTTTAAACGGTGTTGTGCAATAATCACATCACCATTTTCCATCCGCTTTGTCCAAACCAGCTTTGGAACGATTCCTTCTGCCGAAAGCACAGCTAAAAACGGTGAACTGTTTCGCTTTAGAAAAAGCTCCTGTCCATCACGCTCTGCGAAATAAGCATCACCTGTTGCTCCACCAGCCGGTGTAATTTTCCACTCACTACCTAATACTTGTTCCAACCAGTTCCCATTCAATTTCAACCCAACATTTCATAAAAGTATTTAGAAAAGTCACGCTTTTTAAACCCGCTAATATAGCGGAAAGTACGCAATGACTATAGACCAAATTTAGTTGTCTCATGATCAATATTTTTATTTTGAAATAAAAAGGATAGCTATTCGTGATGATAGAAGCTTGCACAATAGCCATCCTACTAAATTTTATCCCCATATGATAACACTAGTCAAGAAAAACTAAAAACCTAGTTTTTCACAAAAACATACGTTCCTATTTTTGAAATTTCAACATTACCATTTACAAATATTGGATCTTCCACGATAATTTTTGCAGGGTTCGCTACCATCTTCCATTCTCCTTTAGGTAAGGAAAGTGTAAAACATTGATGGAAGTGATTATTATGAACAACATAAATCGTGCTCCAAGGACCTAGATGACCAACCTCCTCTAATCTGTAGGTAAGCAATTGAGGATGATCCGCATTGAATACGACATGCTTTTGGATCAATTGAGCTGTAGGTAAGCGGAAAGCTGCATGCAGCTTTCTCAAATGAATTAATCCTTTTACATATTCAACATTTTCCTTGAAGCTTGAACGCCTGCTCCAATCGATCCAGTTTATTTCATCAGGAGAGTTATAACTGTTTTCCACATTATTTTTTGTTCGAAAGAATTCTTGCCCAGCATGGAGAAACGGAATTCCTTGTGAAAGAATGACAATACTAGTAGCTAGTCGATGTCGTGCCATTCTTATCTCATTCTCTTCATATGGAGAAAAAGAATAAAATCGATCCCACATCGTATGATTATCATGTGATTCCACATAGTTAATCGATTGGTGCGGCTCAGAAAACATATGTGGTGAACCGCTAATTAACAGCTTCATACGTTCATTTTTTTCTAAATTCGTGTAAACAAATCCGCAATCATGAACACTAAACGTACTTCCTTTTATAATATCGCGAAATTGATCATTAAAAAATCCGATGGAAGAAATCTTGTGTGCATTTTGAATAATCGCTTTCTTCTCAATTGGTAAAGGAGTATTTAAGTTCCACCCCTCTCCTAACAAAATCGCGTCCGGTTTAATAGAATGGATTCTTTCTTGTACTTGCTGCATTGTATCGGTATCAAGTATTCCCATCAGGTCAAAACGGAAGCCATCCACATCAAATTCATTTATCCAGTAGGCTGCACAATCGATAATAAATTTTTTTACCATATACCTCTCTGAGGCAAGATCGTTACCGACTCCTGTGCCATTGGATGGAAGTCCATTTGCATCATATCTAAAATAATATCCTGGCACAAGCTTTTCAAAGGAAGAATCCTCTTTTGAGTAGACATGATTAAAAACAACATCTAAAATCACTCTTAATTCATGTTTGTGAAGGGATTGGACTACAGATTTTAATTCAATTATCCGTTTATAAGGATCTGTTGGCTGCTTGGAGTAGCTTCCTTCAGGAGCAAAAAAGTGTAATGGATTATAGCCCCAATTGTAGGCTTCAAATGGATTCCGTTCATCCACTTCTTCATAATCATTTACAGGCAATAGCTCTATATGTGTTACACCAAGTTCAGTTAGATAGGTAATTCCGGTTGAATCACCCTGCTTATTGGTTGTATTTGTTTCTAACCAGGCTTCATACTTCCCTTTATTAATCATGCCGCTATCTTCGTGAATAGAAAAATCGCGGATATGTGCTTCATATATGACTGCATCTGTTTTATTTTCAAAAGGCTGAAGCTTTACTGGAGGAACCGCTATTTTTTGTTTATCAATAATGACACCATACTCACCATTTATAGAGACCGCAGTTGCATAAGGATCCACAGCTTCACGCCATACTAAATTTACACATGCAAGATAGGTATAAAATAAGCCTTCAAAATCACCTTCTATTGAGATAGACCAGACTCCTCTATCTCCTCTTATCATGGTAAATGTTTGAAATTCAGTTTTATCTTGATGATATAATCTAAGTTTGACGCTCGTTGCCGTAGGCGCCCATACTTTAAAAGCTGTATGATCTTTAAAATAAGCGGCACCGAGATCATAACCATCATAAGCAAATTGTTTATCAAAATAGTTAGAACGAATAACTGAGCCAATTTGCAAATCTGTTTTCGTATCAGATTCATCTAAAATGGTATAGGTTTTACCAAACTCGATATCATTCGTAAGCTGACAAACATATTTCATATGACTGCCAATATTTAATTTTTGCTTTATTTTAAGTTGTTTAGTACCCTTGTCACTTTCTATATAAAACGCTTTATCCTCTTTATCCAAATATTTAGGAAAAAGAATAGCAATTTCATCAATTTGATCTAAAAATGCTTCAAATTGCCGATTTATTTTTAGCAATCTAGCCACCCCCATATGGATGTCTCTTTCATTTAGAAATGATATTAAATAATAAGGGCAACACGATGATAAGGGAGTTAATTTCCCTTAGCAAAGTAATTCCCAGTTCCTGTATATATAAAACATATTTAAATTTTTTAAAGAAAATAATCTATTCATACCAAAAGCTCCGTTATCAATACTAGTTTATGTACGTGTGTCTATTGTGTTCAATGAAGATGAATGGCAATAATAAAAAGGACTGACTCAAGGTCTCGTCCTTACTCATTCGATTCCTCATTCCATTCTGAACGGTAATATGAAGTTGTTAAGCCATGTGAAAGCAGAACCTGAGCAGCCTTTAATTGAATATGCTTTAGGGGAGCAGAAGCATTTCTTAATCTCTGGAACCAGTCGTCAAATGTTCGTTTATCAAGTATGGTTATATCGTAAGGAGCAAACGGATAATCAATATAACCATTCCGGCTAATAATGAACTTCCTAACAGGAATCTCCATTTGACCAGCTGAAATTAGCTTTTGTACAACTGTCCCGGTGCGATTTAAGCTTAAAACAGGATTAAGCAGTTTTTTCTCATGATCCCCTCTTCGGGCAACCCAAAACTTTTCCTTTGAACCTGTAAAAACTGTTTCATCCAGTTCCTCAATAAATGTCATACAGTAAACTTCTGTCGTTCCGATAAGAATGATATCCAATTCAACTGGAGCATTTTTCAGCTTAAATACTGGCCTATACAGCAAAAGATAATGATCAGGAAGACGCTGTACGAAGTACCGCAGCAGTCTGTCCCGGAAAACGGATGGATCAACAGATGATTTCTCCCTTAGTGTTGAACTTGCCCAACGAATTTGAAAACGAAAAATATAATCAAGAAACAGATGTTTGAGATCATCTATCGTTTTTGGAATCGTAGTGAAGGGAAATTGCAATTCTTTGTCTTCAATGGCAGCCTCATATACAAGCGGATTTTGATCGGATGTTTCTTCTGCAACTTTTAATCGTTTAGTTTTAAATCTCGTTAAGAAGGACCTTTTTTCATTCCCATCCTCGACCTTAAAGTCAGAGGCTTGACTTACTTTCATAACCGAATGGAAAGAATTATTTTCCCAAGCTAATGAAACCTTATCCCATTGTTGTTTTTTTAATCGGATAAATTGACTTGGATATCGGTAAACATCAAGTTCATAGCGTGAAACATAATCGTATAGTTTAATTAATTGTGCCAACCATTTATCAGCTCCTTTTTGCTTACTCTCATTATAAAAATATCGATAAAATAACAGGACAAAGAAAACTAGTGACCACAGCACTTAATGTCATAGCAATTGAACTAAAGGCACCCTCGGCATGTCCTATTTCCAACGCTCTCGCGGTACCAATTCCGTGTGATGCTGTACCAAAGCCTATACCTCTTGAAATTGGGTGCTTTATGCGGCATACCTTCATTAAAAAGGGACCGAACATAGCACCGGAAATACCGGCAATCATGACATAAACAGCTGCAAGAGCAGGTGTTCCACCCACAATTTCACTTATTTCCATTGCAATCGGTGTTGTAACAGATTTTGGAGCCAATGAATAAATCAGCTCGTCCTTGACATGTGTAATCATGCTTAAAGCAATACCGCTGATCATTCCAACAATAGAACCGCTGAAAACACTTAATATAATGGTAAGGATGTTTCTCTTAATCGTTTCCCGATGTTCATATAGTGGAATGGCTAGTGCAACAACTGCAGGACCAAGCAGTTCATCGATCCATTTGGCACCGTCCATATATGTGCCATATGGTATTTTTGCCAAAAGTAAAAAGCATGCAACAAGGAGACTTGAAGTAAAAATTGGAACAAGTAATGGATGGTTGATCCTAAGATAAAGACGCTTCATAACAAAATAGATTAAGAACGTTATAAAAATAAATAAGATCGGCAAAAATAACTTCATAGGTGTAACCCCTTATCTTTATTAACTACCTGACTCCTTTTCACTAATCCATCACTTATAAACGAGGATGCGGCCATTACGATAAATGTACTGATAATCACAATCCCAATCGTGATAAACCCGCTTCCCTTGAATAAATCGAGGTAGTCTATTATCCCAACTGTTGCCGGGATAAATAATAGAGGAAGATGGTTTAATAGAAGCGAACCTCCAAGTGAAAACCATTCTTTCTTAATTAACCGAAAATGCAGTGCTCCAAATAATAAAATCATCCCAATAATACTCCCTGGAACAAACAAATCAAAAACTTTTGTTATAAAGACCCCTATTAAATATATCGTATATAAACCTAAAATCTGAAATACTATTTTTACAAATTTCATCACAACTCACCTTGAAGTGCAAATCGTTCAATCGTTTCATACTTTGGAACTCGATCGAGATGTGTCTGATATAAATGGATCATTTGCACCATAAATGGATTATTTTCATCCTGAAATGTATATTCGAAAGCCTCAGGCTTTATAAATGGGGTCTCAGAGTTCCAACGTCTAGCAAGTGTGATGTGTGGACGGAATGGTTTTGAATCAAGCTTAAATCCAGTATCCTTACAAGCTTGAAATACTTGTTTTTGCAAATAATAAAGTGTTGCAGATTCTTCAATTCCAGCCCAAAAAATTCTTGGAGAATCTTTTTTTCCAAAAGTATCTAGCCCTTTCAAAGAAAGAGTAAATGGCGGAATGTCTGCCGTTTTTTCTCTCACACGTTCTAATAACTGCATGAGTTGATCTTTTGAATCAACATGACCTAAAAATGCTAAAGTAATATGATAATCTTCTTGATGAACCCATGATTTAAATGGTAAATTGTCCTTATTCTCGGTTACCCAATTGTGAATCAGTTTTTTTTGCTCTTTATCAATAGGTACAGCTATAAAGAAATGTGTTTGAGCGTTCAATAAGATCCCCCCTATTAATCAGAATGCAGCAGCTGTTAAGCTTTATTAATTATTCTATCCCACATTAACTTACAGTAAAACCCTTTCTTTATTGTACAGATCAAATAAGATAGTGCTGAGGTTGCCATGGTTTGATTTCTTGATAGGACGAAATCCTACTTATAAGATAGGATTTTCAATCTTGATATGCTATGATTCTAATAGAGGGTGTACAAAGAAGAAAGCACCTTTCCCAGGCTAAAAAGGAAGTGAGCAGAATTGAAAGTTGTAAACAATATAGCCGATCTTATTGGAAATACTCCATTGGTTAAATTAAATCGTCTGCAACCAAAAGATGGTGCAGCCGTTTACTTAAAGCTTGAATATTTTAATCCTAGCGGCAGTGTAAAAGACCGTGCAGCCTATAATATGATAGTTGAAGCAGAAAAGCTAGGGTACTTAAAGCCAAATTCAACGATTATTGAACCGACAAGTGGAAACACGGGAATTGGGATTGCCATGAATGCAGCAGCTCGCGGTTATAGAGCGATTCTTGTTATGCCTGATACGATGACTCAAGAACGAATAAACTTATTAAAAGCATATGGTGCAGCGGTTGTCTTGACACCTGGTGACGAAAAGATGCCAGGTTCAATCAGGAAAGCTGAGCAGCTAACAAAAGAAATCCCAAATGCTTTTATGCCTATGCAGTTTGATAATAAAGCAAATCCAGATGCACATCGCAAGACGACGGCAAAGGAGATTATTGAGGCGATGGCTGAGCTTGGTAAGCCGTTATCAGCATTTATTGCCACTGCAGGTACAGGTGGAACGATAACCGGAACAGGCGAAGCATTAAAGCAGCATTATAAGCAGTTAAAAGTACATGTTGTTGAGCCAGCGGGTTCTCCTGTTCTTTCAGGCGGTAAACCGGGAATGCATAAATTAGTTGGGACAAGCCCTGGCTTTATTCCTTCAATATTAAATCAAAAGATATATGATGAAATTCTTAAAATCGAGGATGACCAAGCCTATGATATGACAAGAAGGCTTGCAAGCGAGGAAGGAATCTTAGTTGGTCCATCTTCTGGTGCTGCATGCTATGGAGCAATTAAAGTCGCAAAAAGATTAACACCTGATGATGTGGTTGTTTGTATGATCGCAGATACAGGTGAGCGATACTTATCAAGTGATGTGTTTCATTTTTAATAAAAGGAAAGGGCCTTTTGTCCCTCTCCTTCTTTATACTATCAGCGTATAAAAATTTTATGGATGATAGTATAAGAAAAACTGAACCCATGAATTCTATTAAATAATCGTTATTTTGCCAGCTCATAAATAGCTTGGGCATATATCGCTGTTGCTTTCAAAAGGTCCTCTATTAATATATACTCATCCTTTTGATGGGCTACATCAGGTCTTCCTGGAAACAGCGGTCCGAATGCGACTCCTGCAGCTAATGATCTCGCATAAGTTCCTCCACCGATCGCAATTAACTCTGCTTTCTCACTGGTTTGCTCTTCATAAACATGCTGCAATGTTTGGATCAAAGGATGCTTTTCATCAACATGATGCGGTTTAGAATCATTAAATCGTTTCAGTTCAAAACCCGTTACTTCTGACAATGCTTTTCGAATTTGGTCTGAATCTCCTGTAACAGGATAACGGATATTGATCCCGAGCTGTCCTCCAGACTCATTTGTATAAGACATAACCCCAAGATTGACTGTCAAATCACCACTGATCTCGTCAGAATAAGCAATATGAAGATGATTTCCTCGCGTATCACCTTCAAACAAAGTCGTAATTGTCTCGATAAAGCGACTGCCCTTTAAATCTAAAGTAAGCTTTGTTAAAAATACAGCTAATAGAAGTCCAGCATTTACACCATTATTCGGCTCCATCGCATGTGCTGATATTCCTTCAATTGAAATTGTAATCGATTTGTCCTGAACCTTACTAGTCCCTTTTACGTTCAGCTCAGCTATGTAATTGTTAAATGGAGCAATAACAGATTCTACGTCACCATGATTAATTCTTAATGTTGCTTCTGCAAAATCCGGCACCATATTAAACCTTCTCCCGGAATGGAAGGCTTGAAGAACTATATCGCTCGATTTTGTTTCAGAGTTGGTTATTTGTATAAGTGTAGCATCAATAATTCCCTTTTCAGCAAAAATAATCGGGAAATCTGCATCAGGTGCAAAACCCATTGTTGGCATCTTCTCATGCTTAAAATAATGCTCCACACATCTCCAGTCACTTTCTTCATCTGTCCCGATAATCATACGAATAGGTTTTGATAATGGCAGATTGAGGTCTTTAATAATCTTCATTGCATAAAATGCAGCAATAGTCGGCCCTTTATCATCGAGAGCACCACGTGCAAATATTTTTCCATCTCGAATTTCCGCCCCAAAAGGATCACTCGTCCAGCCATCACCTTCAGGTACAACATCAATATGGCAGAGGATACCGATAATATCTTCGCTGCTGCCTTTTAATTCAATATGCCCTGCATAGCCATCAAGATTTTTTACTGTAAAGCCAGCGTCCTCTCCCAGCTGGAGCAAATGCAACAAGGCTTCATGAATGCCTTCCCCAAATGGAGCTACCTCACTGCTAGTAGCTTCATCTAATACACTTTTTATTTTCAGAAATGCTTGTGTTTGTTCGACAATCTCTTCTTTTCTCTTTTCAACTTCTTCTTTCCAATTCATTCCCAGGCCTCCTTTAACTACCTTCTCTACATAACATACCAAACACTATTGCAGGATAAAAGAGAAAAGAAATAAGAAACATGCTTCTCTCTTTATTTATTAAGCCACACATCTAAAATATTTAGCCTTCTATAAATTCCACTAGAAAGAGTATAGCCATAAAAAGATTGCAGAAAACTATTGCAAAATAAATTAATAACGAATATTATTATAAAGGTTTTGAATAATGTTCGTAAAAAACGGGGGTTCCTATGTTTAAATTAGCAGAAAACAAGACAAATGTAAGAACTGAAATCATTGCCGGACTTACAACGTTTTTAACAATGGTTTATATAGTTGTCGTAAATCCAATTATATTAGCAGACGCAGGCGTACCATTTGATCAAGTATTTACTGCTACCATCATTGCAACAATCATCGGTACATTATGGATGGCCTTATCTGCTAACTACCCTATCGCTATTGCTCCTGGTATGGGATTAAATGCGTATTTTGCTTATTCTGTTGTTGGAGCAAATGATAATATTTCTTATATGACTGCCTTTTCAGCTGTATTTGTAGCAGGGATTATTTTTATCCTTTTATCATTAACTCCATTTCGAAAAAAGCTAATTGAAGCAATTCCTAGCAACTTAAAAAATGGAATTACAGCCGGAATTGGACTTTTCATTGCTTTTATCGGTCTGCGATTAACAGGCATTATTACGTCGGATCCAAATAATCTCGTAGCCTTAGGTGATTTACATTCTCCATCTGTCATACTTGCTTTAATTGGTCTTGCTGTGACATTAATTTTAATGAGCATGAACGTACATGGCGCCTTATTAATTGGCATGGTCATTACAGCTGTCATCGCCTTTTTTACAGGACAGCTTGAGTTTAAGGACGGGATTATTTCTTATCCGAGTCTTCCAGAAGGGCTGCTGATCACAAATCCGTTCGCAGCTATTGGTGATGTCATCACACACGGATTATATACAGTAGTCTTTTCATTTTTATTGGTAACAATTTTCGATACAACTGGAACAATGATTGGTGTTGCCCAACAAGCCGGTTTAATGAGAGGAAATGAACTGCCAAAGGCGCGTACTGCTTTGATAGCAGATTCAGCAGCAACTACAGTTGGTGCTATGTTTGGAACAAGTCCTACCAGTGCCTATATTGAGTCCTCTGCAGGTGTCGCAGCAGGAGGTAGAACGGGATTAACGACTTTAACAGTCTCGATTTTATTTGGACTTACGCTTCTCTTCAGTCCATTAATTGGTGCTGTTTCGGGTATCTCAGCTATTACAGCACCTGCTCTTATTATTGTCGGAAGCTTAATGATGGGAGCTGTGGCTGAAATAAACTGGAAGGATCTAGATGAAGCCTTTCCTGCATTTCTAGTTATTCTCAGTATGCCATTAACTTCAAGTATTGCTACTGGCATAGCATTGGGATTTATTTCTTACCCATTGATGAAAATCGCCAAAGGTAAATGGAAAGAGGTACATCTATTTGTGTATATTTTTGCGGTATTATTTTTCATCCAGTTGGCATTTATTGGGGGCCATTAATTAGAAAAGCGGAAGCGCCTTGACCAGCGACGTATGAACTGGAGCACTCCGTATGAGATAAAGGAAACACGAAGAGCGATAGCGATTCGATGTTGACTTACGTATGCGAGGAGTGTGAAGTTCATTAGTCGCTAGGCGCTGGAGCTAGACACAAAAATATAAGTGCAAATAGCCATACTTACTTATGTAGTGAAGGTAGTCATCTGACCCTTTTATTATTTTCCCCGTTTTTCTAGACTCTCTTTTTCATAATATAGCTGAAAGATGATATCTTGATTATAATTCCCAAACCCGCTGCCAAATAGAGTAACTCCGCCTACATTATCACTTTCTTCATGAACAGCAATTCGAAATGTCCATTGCTTCTCCCTAATATTTACTTCATTTATGGTAAGATCAGATAGTTTATTTCCATCCATATATGTACCGTCTTCTGCTATTCTTAGCTTTTTTAAAAGACCATATTGATTGACAACACTCGGCCACCAGGAAGGTGTATATTTGCCGCGGCTATCACCATAATCTCCCGGGCTTGTCCACGTCCCTAAATGGACATCATTAAAGTAAAAATCAATATCAGATGGCCAATTGCTATTTGTAAAAGGGGCTTCTGATGAAAGCTCAAGAGAGATCTCGAGTTCAGTTGGATGCTGGCTAGCAAGCAAGTAATTCGGAATCTTATACTCTATATATCCTTTGTAAAACCATAATATTTTTGCATTCACACGATCAGCATCAAAGAAATAACGCGGATCATCGAACTCACCAATTATTTTTTCTGCTGTTGCTAATCCGCAGGTTGGTTCCACCTGTAAATCAGTATAGTGACCAACAGAAACCTCTGTTTGATGGAATACCTTTTGCTTTTCCTCTTTTCTCGGAAAAGTAATTTCCATTTTTTCAACGTAAAGGACGCATAGCTTCTGGATTCCACCTTTGCCCGGTACCCGATCCGTACGGATGATTCCTGCTTTTTCAAGCTTTTTAATATGCATGCTCATTATGGCACTACTTAACCCTAATGCTTCCGCCAATTCTTTCATATTTCTTGGCTGTTCAGCCAATAATTGAATGATATTAAGCCTCACATTACTTGCAAGCGCTTCAAAAACAGGCAAGGAATGCTTTGAAATATCTAGTTCCATAAATGATCCTCCATTGTTAATAAATATATTAATAATGATACACTTGTGTTTACCTTTGGACAAGATAGACTTTTTCATAAAATTTAACAAACAAATTTCCTTACATACGGTAAATACAGGAAAAAGATTCATTTTAGTTGAAAAAGATCCATTTTATTGTCATACTATTCAGAATAAGCGTCATATAGTTTTATTGTGAATGGCGCGCGCCTTGTAACTTATGAATGACAAATATGTTAATATTATGTAAAATTAATCTTTTTTCTGGATTATTGGTGTCGAAATCGTGTAAAATATTGTTGTAACGTTTTACCACTTAATTAAATATGTATGAAGTGACATCTGAAGTTGCAGTCATCGAAAGGTTGTAGTAGGCATTGCCAGTGCGATCAAACGATAAGGAGTGGTTTTTTGAAACCTTCAACAAACCGTATGCTAACCAGAATCAAATCTGTCTACATGTTTATTAATGAGCGGGGAACTGTGACCACACAGCAACTTGTTGACGAATTTGGTATTACACCAAGAACGATCCAACGGGATTTAAATGTGTTAGCATATAACGATTTGGTACACAGCCCAACAAGAGGGAAATGGGCGACTACAAAGAAAAAAGTTAAGATGTCATCGTAAGAAATTAAAAAATAATCATGTATATACATAGAAGGAACCTTGTTATACAAGGTTCCTCTTTTTTGCAGCTAATGTGGTTCTACAAATTGATAGGCTGTGCTTGTCTTAACTCTTCAACCTCATCCTCAGTCAACTCACGGTATTCGCCAACTTTTAATTCCTCTTCATCCAATATAATTGGTCCCATCGCTATTCTTTTTAAGTATGTAACCTTTTTTCCAACCGCCTCGAACATGCGCTTTACTTGATGATATTTTCCTTCTGTAATGGTTATATGAATTGTTGATTGGCTACCAGAAGTAAGAATCTCTAGCTTTGCAGGCTTTGTAACATAGCCGTCATCCAATGTAACACCCTTTTTAAAGGCTGTTATATCTTCTTCTGTGACTTCTCCTAAAATCGTAGCAAAATAGGTCTTGGGTACATGTTTTTTCGGTGACAGCAATTGATGTGAAAGCTGACCATCATTCGTCAATAACAATAATCCCTCAGTATCCTTGTCAAGTCTTCCAACAGGAAACGGCTGATAAACCGCATCCTCCATTTCAAGCAAGTCAATGACTGTTTTTTGAACGTCATCTTCCGTTGCTGATAAATAGCCTGCAGGCTTATTCATTAGTAAATAAATAAATTCCTTATAGTCAATGGTTTCGCCATTAACAGTGACATGCTGTTCATCGGGATTAACATGTATTTTTGGATCTTTAATTACTTCACCATCAGCCTTTACGACACCGGTTTTTAATAGCTTTTTCACATCTTTTCGGCTGCCAAAGCCGACATTTGCTAAAAGTTTGTCTATTCTCATTTATTTGCACCACACGATCATATAATTATTGATGAAAAAAACCCGGTATTGTACCGAGTTTTTTATAAAATCAAAACTTAGCCATTTGCACGGCGTTTTCGAAAAAATCTGTTCAGCCTGTTTCCTAGTATCTTCTCCAGCAAGTGGGAGCGATAAGCTAAGTATAGGTAAACAAATCCCCCGATTGCAACTGCAATGACAGCTACAATGACAGATTGCATCCTTCCATCCTGATAGTTTATCATAACACCTAGCAATGATTGCAGGACGGATAAGACAAGCCCCATAAACGTACTTAAAATCAAAATAAGGATCGTTCTTTTCACTAATAGTCTAAATGAAATGCCGGAATGACGTTTAATCATGGCAAAACCGTAAATTAACGAAACAATATAACCCGCTGCCGTTGCAAGAATTGAGCCGATTCCCTCAAACATTTGGATGAGTGTTGTATTAAGGGCAAGCTTTACAATAATCCCGATAACCAAGCTAATAACTGCTAGTTTTTGCTTGTTCAAGCCCTGCAGAATAGCGGCGTTAACTGTGAAAAGTGAAAAGAGCAATGCCACTGGAGCATACCACATTAAAATGGTTTTTCCAATCTCTTCAGAACTTCCTGCATAAAACACATTGTAAGCAGGTCCTGCTAAAACAGAGAGTCCCACTACTGCAGGGATAACAAGAAGCATGATCATTTGTAAAGTTTGATCAATTTGCCTATGCAGCAAACTCCGATTATTCTGTGTAAAAGATTCCGTAATCGAAGGAATGAGTGTTAAACCGAAAGCTGTTGCCAATGACACAGGGATCATGACAAGCTTTGGAACATACAAAAGCAAGACGGCAAACATATTAATCGTATACGTCTCATCTTTTCCTGCTGCAAACATCGCACGATTAAAAGAGCTTGTATCAATATAGTTATAAATAGGAATCGCTAAGCCAACAAAAACAAACGGACCTGCATATCGAAACACTTCTTTAAACATTGCCCCAAGCGGCAATGCCTTCGTTTCTACTTTATTTGCCTGCATCGCTAAAAGCGTATGCTTCCTGCGAATCCAATAAAAAAATAACACAAGCAATCCGCCAATTGCCCCAACAAAAGCTGCAAAAGTTGCGTAACCAACAGCCAAAACAAAGCTTCCTTTTAATACGTTTATAATTAGAAACGTTGCTGCAAGTAAAAAAACAATTCTGACGATCTGTTCAATAACTTGAGATACGGCAGTTGGCCCCATCGATTGATGTCCTTGGAAAAACCCGCGAATTAAACTCATTAACGGGACAACGATTAGTGCTAAACTGACCATTCTAATAACCAGGATCGCATCATCGACAGTTATATTGCTGATTTCATTATCTGCAAGTGCTCCTTTTGCAAAAAATGGTGCACACATATATAGAATTGCGAAAGCAAGAAATCCTGTTAAAAGCATAACCATTATCCCAGCTTTAAACATCCGCCTGCTCGTTTGATAATCGCCGATAGCATTGTATTTCGAAACAAATTTAGAAACGGCTGCAGGAAACCCGGCAGTGGCAATACTTAAGAATATCGTATATTGCGCATATCCGGTTTGATATAAAGCAGCACCTTCTTCAGGAACCATTGCTGCAAATGGAATTAAATAAATCATCCCCAGGATTCGGGAAAGATATGTACCTAATGTTAAAACAAACGTGCCTCTTATTAATTTATTCGACATATTTTTGATTCACCATTCTTCTCTATGAAGATTCAACTTTTCTATTTTACCACAATCCTGTGCTTATACCACAGTTTGTGACAAGGTAATGCCACTTCAAAAATGAATATTTGTCGAACATCCATCATTTTTTGGCTTTTTATCATCTTCAGCTATAATAGGAGGAGTAGACAATGATATGGTGTGAAGGTTGTGAAAAGATTAAATGAACTACGATGTGTTAGTTATTGGCGGTGGTCCATCCGGCTTAATGGCAGCTATTGCAGCTGGTGAGCAAGGTACCCGCGTGCTATTAATTGATAAAGGCAACAAACTGGGCAGAAAGCTTGCGATTTCTGGAGGCGGCCGCTGCAATGTAACAAACCGCTTGCCAATTGATGAAATAATAAAGCATATTCCAGGAAATGGACGGTTTTTATATAGTGCCTTTTCCGAATTTAATAACGAAGATATTATTTCGTTTTTTGAGAATCTGGGAATCAAATTAAAAGAAGAGGATCACGGCCGTATGTTCCCGGTTACCGATAAAGCACAATCTGTTGTTGATGCCTTGATTAATGAATTGAAACGTTTAAGGGTAGAAATTCGGACGAATGAGCCGGTAAAAGATGTGCTATATGATGAAGAAAAAGTACAGGGCGTGGAGCTTGTTAGCGGGGAAAAAATCTTTTCAAAAGCAATCGTTCTCGCTGTAGGCGGCAAAAGCGTTCCACAAACAGGCAGTACTGGAGATGGCTACGCTTGGGCTGAAAAAGCGGGACATACGATAACAGAATTGTTCCCAACAGAGGTGCCTATCACTTCAAATGAAGCATTTATTCGCGAAAAAAAATTACAAGGCCTTTCCTTACGGGAAGTTGCGTTAAGTGTCTTGAATCCAAATGGAAAACCGATTATCACGCACAAAATGGACATGATCTTTACCCATTTTGGCATTTCCGGACCAGCTGTCTTACGCTGCAGCCAATATGTTGTAAAAGCAATGAAAAAATTTAAAACAAATTCGATTACCGTGAGTATTGACGCTATTCCTGATACAAATGAAGAGCAGCTTTTTCATTCGATCGTAAAGGACTTAAAACAAGATGCAAAAAAAGCTGTAAAAAACGTGTTAAAAGGACTATTACCTGAACGTTATTTATTGTATTTATTAGAGAAAAATGAAATTGATCCGCAAATGACCTATGACCATCTATCAAATGAGAAACTTCGTTCATTTGTCAAAGATTGTAAGCAATTCCAATTTGAAGTTCATGGAACACTTTCCATTGAGAAGGCATTTGTAACCGGCGGAGGCGTTTCTGTAAAGGAAATTCATCCTCGGGAAATGTCCTCTAAATGTAAAGAAGGACTATACTTTTGCGGAGAAATTCTTGATATCCATGGTTATACAGGCGGATATAATATCACTTCTGCCTTAGTTACCGGAAGGCTTGCGGGGAAAAATGCAGCGCTCTATGCAAAATAATGTCTTCGATTAAGACATGAAAGAGGACTGTCTTCACAGGGGGGACAGCCTCTTTTCTCTAATATTCCTATTAACCTTTCACCGAACCAATCATAACACCTTTTTCAAAGTATTTTTGAATAAATGGATAGACGATTAAAATCGGTAAAGTGGAGACAATGATCACACCGTATTTTATTTGGTCTGCATATTTTTGAGCATAACCTCCTGCCGCTCCCCCGCTTCCAGCGCCCTCTGCAAATACTTGGTTTGAGATCAGAATATCTCTTAAAACAATTTGCAGCGGCTGCAAGCTATAATCTCTTACATAAATTAGCCCAGTGAAGAAATCATTCCAGTGCCATACTAAATAATATAGCCCGATGACCGAAATGACAGCCTTTGAAAGCGGAAGAACAATTTTAATAAAGAATGTGAAATGCGAGCACCCATCGATTTGTGCTGCCTCATACAATTCCTTTGGTATATTACTTTCAAAAAATGTCCGTGTAATAATTAAATTAAACACATTTACTGAGAATGGAATAATAAATACCCACATCGTATCAATTAATTGCAAATCTTTCATCAGTAGATAAGTAGGAATTAATCCCCCGTTAAAAAACATAGTAAATACGAAGAAAAACATTAAAAAACGTCGTGCGCGAAACTCTTGTCTTGATAAAACATAGGCTGCCGGTATTGTTAGCAATAAATTAACCAATGTACCAAGCAATGAATAGATCATCGTATTTTTATAGCCCACCCAGATTCTTGAATCCTGGAAAATTTCCTGGTAGCCAAATAAACTGAATCCTTTTGGAAATAACAGCACTTTTCCGGTTGAAACTAAGGTTGAGTCGCTGACTGATGCGATAATGACAAAATACAATGGGTAGGCGATGATTAGAAAAACCAACGCACAGATGATATAAACACATATATCAAATATCAGATCGTAAACATTTCTACCCTTTTTCGTTAGAAGTGCCATGTCATCCCCTCCTTTTACCATAAACTAATATTAGATAATCTCTTAGCAATGTAGTTCACCATGACTAGCAGAGCGAAGTTAATGAGGGTATTAAACAACCCGATGGCTGCTGCATAACTAAATTGACTAGAAATAATCCCGATCTTGTATACATAGGTTTCAATAACCTCAGAAACAGGTAAATTTAATGGGTTTTGCATTAAAAAGATTTTCTCAAAGCCGGTACTAATGATCGACCCCATATTAAGAATAAGCAGAATGATAATGGTAGGAATGATCGCTGGTATTTCAACATTGCGAATGATTTGCCACCTATTTGCCCCATCGATTTTTGCAGAGTCATATAATTGCGGATCAACACTTGCAAGCGCAGCTAAATAAATAATGCTGTTCCAACCAACATGCTGCCAAATATCAGATAGGACATATACAGGGATAAATGTATTTGTAGAGGCTAACAGGTTGACATCTCCTAACCCTAAAGCACCCATTAAATGACCAACAATACCTGTGTTAGGTGATAATAAAACATTTAGTAATCCTACCAATACAACGATCGATATGAAGTGCGGCAAATAGACGGTTGTTTGAAGGATCTTTTTTCCCCTTTTCCACTTAATTTGATTGATTAACAAGGCCAAAATAATTGGTGCAGGGAAACCTACGATAATAGTAGCTAAACTAATTGAGATCGTATTTTTCAATAAATCTGTAAACATATGACTCTCTATGAATTGCTGAAAGTATTTTAATCCTACCCATTCACCACCTGTTAGCCCTTTTGTGAAATCGAACTCACGAAATGCCAATTGAATTCCGTACATGGGAATATAGTTGAAAACAAAGATAATGATAATCGCAGGAAGGATCATCAGCCAAAGCTGGAAATCACGTTTAAAGGTATTTAAGACCGTCGGCTTTTTTTCCACATTTATTTTTGCAACACGATTTGCTTTGCTTGTTTGAGAGCTTATAAAGGCCATAAAAACATTCTCCTTTATTTATAGGAGATGCAGAAGCTTAATGCTTACAATTTGCACCTCCGTAGGTCATTTTTATTGCTGCTTGCTCATATATTCATCGTAGTATTTTTGTCTAATTTCAAGGGTTTTGTTTATACCTATCTTCTCTAATTCTGCAACATAAGAATCCCATTCGGAATCAATTCCGCCTTCAGTGATCCACTCAGAATATTTTGCCATTGCCAAATTCATCATTTCTGTGTTAATTAAACTCAACGTGTTGTTGTCCTCATCACTATATTTAATAAACATACCAGGATATACGTCTTTTTCCTTATCAATCGAATCAAAGGCTTTCTTCAACGGCTCTGTTTGTGCTCCAACCGATTGCATATCTGTACCAAGTGTGAGTTTTAAAGAATCTGGGATATACATCGGTCCGTTATCTGCCCAGGTTGTAGTCCATTTCCATGTGCCAGGATCCATTTCTTTATCTTCTGGAGGTAACACACTATAGGAACCATCGCCATTATCCTTAATATTAGTACCTAATGAACCAAATAAAACCTGCATACTCACTTCAGGATCATACAATTCATTGATGAATTTCATCGCAGCTTCTTTATTTTCACTTTGTGCAGACATTTGGATAAAGTTAACCCCATAGTTTAATGTGTTATAGTCATAGCTCCAGGAAACCTGTTCCGTTGAGTTAGCTGATGCCTTTAAAGGAGCCATGGATTGATATTGCGGAGCAACTGTGTTCCCGAATCTATCCGTTAGTTCCCAGCCAAAGGTATAACCGACTTTTGCATATTCACCCTGACCGCGGGCAACTGATTGGTATTTTGTGTAGTCTTGAGTAAAGACTTCAGAATTAATTAGTCCAGCTTCCCAGCATTTATTTAAGAATGTAACCACTTCTTTATAACGTTCATCTATTAAAAAGTTCTTTACTTTACCATCTTCAACAAAAACTCCGTTTCCACTGCCATCTGTTAATGTAATTCCCAAGCTACCCATTAAAACGGTTGGCTGGAAATAACCAAAACCTGTTGTACCCGTTGGGGCAAAATCCATTGGAATTTCATCATTAGGATCACCATTTCCATTTGCATCCTCATCTTTAAATGCTTTCAACACGACAAACAATTCATCCCACGTAGTAGGCATTTCCAATCCTAAGTTGTCTAACCATGTTTGGTTGATAAATTGCCTTGTTGCTGTTTCCGGCCAAAATCTCTGATATTTTGGCAAGCCGAAAATCTCCCCATCTTTTTGCGTTGATAGCGCTTTTAATTCAGGCTTCTCTTCAAACATTTTTTGTACATTAGGACCATGCTGCTCAATCAATTCGGTTAAATCTTGAAACAAGCCGTTGAACTTTGCAAATTCTGCGTCTGTAATTGCATTTGGCCCAACAATTAAATCTGGGATATCGCCTGCAGCAAGCATTGCTCCTTTTTTCTGCGGCCAATCTGCTGTTACCTCTTCCCACTTAATTTCAACACCTGCACGTTCTTCAGCTTCTTGCAGCCATTCCATTTTTTTAAGTTCTTGTGTTAATGGATGCTTTGTAATAAGCGCCGTTAAGACAACTTTACCGTCTTCTGTCTTTTGAACGGTTTCCTTGTTGCTGCACCCTACTAAAACAGCTGATACACTTAAGCAAAGCACTATTAGTATTGTTGAAACCTTCCTCATGCTACCTTCCCCTTTGTTTGTTTTTATATGGAAACAGCCTTCATGCAAACCCTTACATTATGAAGTAGCATAAAAACTATTTCTATTAATTTAGGATGTTCTAGACTTTTAAGAATATCTAACAGGTTAACATCTATCTATATTATGAATATATTTGTTAATGATGAGAATTCACAATTCTATAGATTTCCTGTCTTTTTTTTGGATTTTATGAAAAAGAGAGGTAGTAATGAGAAAGAATTTTCAATAGGAAACGTTCGATCATTCTCACTATTTTTCTTTGAAAATCTTTTAGAAGCACAAAAAGAAGGAAGCAATCGTCCCCCTTCCTTCGATTCATTATTTAAGATGCATTTTATCTTGTCTTACCTAAATACTATATAATATTAATGCTGAATAACAATAAAGTTGTTCTCCGTCATCATCAATCGTTAACGTAACACTATATTTAATATCCCTTACCTGATTATCATCCAGCTCTGCTAAAAAATGATTGATTTCTTCCTCTAAATCTTTTTCATGCTCTTCATCAAATACTGCAATCTTTAGCATTCTCACACATCCTTTTTACTTTCACTTTATTTAGTGATGAAGTGGATTATGACAAGCTATAAAAAAGAGGGAAGAAAATAAAAGGATGAAGTTATAAAATTAAAGAAGGGTCAGCCCGCTCTTACACAATACATAGAAGTTCTATATATTGAGTTCCTCGGGTGAATCCGACCCTTATATGTATGATAGATAAGATTAGAGCGAGCTTTTCGGCTTTGTTTCTCCTTTATAATCAAGCATGCCGCCAGCCATATTTACTACATTATAGCCCTTCTCTTGTAAATAGGCACAAACATTTCCGCTGCGTGCACCAGAGCGGCAAATAAAGATTGTTTCCTTTTCTTTATCAATGGCATCAAGTTGCTCTGGGATATCATTCATGCGAATGTGACGTGCTTGAGGGATCATTCCTTGTTCAACCTCTTCATCCTCACGCACATCAATCAATTCAAGTTTTTCACCTTTTTCAAGTTTATGCTTTATTTCTTCAGGAGAAATTTCCTTAATTTCGTACATGTCGAACATCCTTTCAGTTTTAATACCTGCATTATATCAATTATAGATATCAGGTTCCAGTTTCGGGAGCATATCGTGTCTGAGTATAGTTCTTGGGTGGTACCTCCAAGATATCCCCAAAAAAACCGACCCGCAAGTAAAAAGATACTTGCTAAGTCGGTCTAAAAATTAATTGGCAACAATATTAACCAGTTTACCTGGAACAGCAATTACCTTGCGAATTGTTTTTCCATTCACTTGCTCATTCACACGATCATCGGCAAGGGCAATTTGCTCAAGTTGATCCTTTGTTACATCTTTTGCAACAAGCAGCTTAGCACGAACCTTTCCATTCACTTGAACGACAATTTCAATTTCATTTTCAACAAGCTTTGCTTCATCGAAGACAGGCCATGCTTCATACGAAATAGTTGTATCATGCCCAAGCTTGTTCCAAAGCTCTTCAGCTAAATGAGGGGCGATTGGAGAAAGTAATTTTACAAAGCCCTCTACATACTCTTTTGGGAGGACGGTTGCTTTATATGCTTCATTAATGAAGACCATTAATTGGGAAATTGCTGTGTTAAAGCGTAATCCTTCAAAGTCTTCCGTTACCTTTTTCACTGTTTGATGGTATATACGCTCAAGTGATTCACTTGATTCATCCACAACCTTTGGACTTAATTCACCGTTGTCTTCTATAAATAAACGCCAGATTCGATCCAGGAAACGTCTTGCTCCATCAAGACCGGTTGTAGACCATGCAATAGATGCTTCTAAAGGTCCCATGAACATTTCATATAAACGAAGTGTATCAGCACCATGTGTTTCCACAATTTCATCAGGGTTTACAACATTTCCTTTCGATTTACTCATTTTTTCGTTATTTTCCCCAAGAATCATCCCTTGGTTAAATAGCTTTTGGAATGGCTCCTTTGTTGGAACAACCCCGATATCATATAAAAACTTATGCCAGAAACGAGCATAAAGCAAGTGAAGAACTGCGTGCTCTGCTCCGCCAATATAGATGTCAACTGGAAGCCATTGCTTTAATTTTTCATCAGCTACAAGTGCTTCACTGTTGTTTGGATCGATATAGCGCAGATAATACCAGCAGCTTCCCGCCCATTGCGGCATAGTGTTTGTTTCACGACGGCCTCTCTTACCTGTTTCTGGATCGACAACATTGACGAAATCTTCAATGTTAGCGAGCGGTGATTCTCCTGTACCAGATGGCTTAATTTCAGTCGTTTTTGGCAGTACAAGCGGAAGCTCTTCTTCAGGAACTGCAGACATTGTTCCATCTTCCCAATGGATGATCGGAATCGGCTCACCCCAGTAACGTTGCCGGCTGAATAACCAGTCACGCAGACGATAAGTAACCTTCTTTTCTCCTTTTTTATTCGTTTCAAGCCAAGCAATCATATTTTCAATTGCTTCTTGCTTACCAAGACCATTTAAGAAATCTGAGTTAACATGCTCACCGTCGCCGGTATACGCTTCTTTTGTTATATCTCCGCCACTAACAACTTCTTTTATGGGCAAGTCGAACTTTTGAGCAAATTCATAGTCACGCTCATCATGAGCAGGAACAGCCATGATTGCACCAGTTCCATATGTTGCAAGCACATAGTCTGCTATCCATATTGGCATTTTTTCGCCATTTACCGGATTAATAGCAAATGCCCCTGTAAATACACCTGTTTTTTCTTTTGAAAGTTCTGTTCGTTCTAAATCACTTTTATGTTTTATTTCATTAATATAAGCTTCAACCTCAGCCTTTTGCTCAACAGTGGTGATTTTTTCTACTAATGCATGCTCCGGTGCTAAAACGGCATAGGTTGCACCAAATAATGTATCAGGCCGTGTTGTAAATACTGTAAAGGTTTCATCAAAACCATCGATAGTAAAGATAACATGTGCACCTTCAGAGCGTCCGATCCAGTTACGCTGCATGTCTTTAATGCTTTCCGGCCAATCCACTTCTTCAAGGTCTTCAAGCAAGCGATCAGCATATGCTGTAATTTTTAACATCCATTGTTTCATTGGACGGCGTTCTACAGGATGTCCGCCACGCTCACTTTTTCCATCAATAACCTCTTCATTTGCTAAAACCGTTCCTAATGCAGGACACCAGTTAACTGGTACTTCATCTACATAAGCTAAACCTTTTTTATAAAGCTGTAAAAAGATCCATTGAGTCCATTTGTAGTACTCTGGATCAGTTGTGTTTACTTCGCGATCCCAATCATAGGAGAAGCCTAATGCTTGGATTTGTCTTCGGAAGTTATCAATGTTTTGCTTAGTAAATTCCGCAGGATCATTTCCGGTATCAAGTGCATATTGCTCAGCTGGCAGCCCAAATGCATCCCATCCCATCGGGTGCAGCACATTATAGCCCTGCATGCGTTTCATTCGGGATAGAATATCTGTTGCTGTATATCCTTCTGGATGCCCTACATGGAGACCTGCTCCTGATGGATATGGGAACATGTCAAGCGCATAGAACTTAGGTTTCCCTGCATCCTCTGTCGTTTTGAATGTTTTATTTTGTAACCAGTAGTCTTGCCATTTCTTTTCAATCTCTTGATGATTGAAGCTCATTTGTTTTCCTCCTTAAAAGCTAGATCTAAGATATATATTGTTAACCGCTTGAACGGATCAAAGTAAGTTCACTTTGCATGTATGCCATTTGAAAATGGGGATATAAAAAATAAAATAACGAAAAAACCCCCCATCCCAAACAGGGACGAGAGGTTTTAATTCCCGCGGTACCACCCAACTTTGGCATAGCGACATGCCCACTTTGACATCCGTAACGTGGATAAACGACAAACATTACTTTACCAAACGAGGCGTTCACATTTGTACTCAAAGGCGAGTTCATCAGCAAAAATCGATTGACTCACACCAGCCGTCAACTCTCTGGACTCATTCATGCAGACTACTACTCCTTATCTCCGTTCATGTTGTATATAGATTTAAGATTATTTTATATAAATTTGACTCGAGATGCAAGCAAACACTTTATTTTAATTTTTGGGACTGGCCCGATACCTTTCCTTACTCCCTATTGAACGGTATATCCTCCATCAATGACAACTGCCTGGCCTGTTACGCCTTTGGCATTTTCACTTGCCAGAAAGATGGCATAGTCTGCGATTTCTTTTACAGTTAATAAGCGTTTTTGCGGAATGAGGGGATAGAGAACTTCTTCTAATACATGTTCGAGCGGCACCTTCCTTGTTTTTGCTAAGTCCTCTAGTTGGTTTCGAACAAGAGGTGTGTCAACATAACCGGGACATAAAGCATTTACTGTGATACCGTGTTTTGCTCCTTCTAATGCCGCAACCTTTGTTAAGCCAATCACCCCATGCTTTGCACTATTGTAAGCGGCTTTTCCGGCAAAGCCAATTAATCCATTGATGGAAGCGATATTAAGGATCCTTCCAAATTGCTGCTTTTTCATAATGGGAAAGACATGCTTTGTTGCGATAAATGGGGCAATGAGCATGACTTTTATAAGCAATTCAAACTTTTCAGTTGGAAACTCTTCTATATGGGCAACATGCTGCAGCCCTGCATTATTAACTAATGTATCGATTCGTCCAAAAGCCGCCTCAGTTTGTTTTACAACCTCTATGATCTCTTGTTCTTTCGTAACATCACATTTCAATCCGATTGCTTCCATCCCCAACTCTTTCAGGATTTGAGCACTTTCAGCTACTTGATTTTCATGTAAGTCTGTTAACACTACCTTTGCCCCTTCCACGGCAAAAGCCTTCGCAAGCTCAAAGCCAATTCCTTGAGCAGCACCAGTTAGTAGTACAACCTGTCCTTGAACCACAACGATCAACCTCCGTTCTTAAATCCCTAGTCCGAATGAGAAAAGAATAATTGCCAATACCACTCCTAAGGCTGGAACAATGACTGTTAATGCCCCAACTGGATAATAGGCATCCTGATGAGATTCTCCACAAATACCGCGAATGGTTGTCACAACATACCCGTTATGTGGCAATGAATCCAGCGCACCTGAAGAAATGGCGACAACGCGATGCAAGGCCTCAGGATTTACTCCCATATCCATATAATGCGGAGCAAGCAGCGGCAGTGCAATCGCCTGGCCTCCTGACGCCGAACCTGTCATACCTGCAATAACACTAACTGCAATTGCTCCACCAATAAGCGGGCTGCCTGGAATACTTGTCATCGCATTAACGGCAACTTCGAATGCCGGTACAGCTTTAGCCACTCCGCCAAATCCAACTACTGCCGCAGTATTTCCAAGTGCAATCAATGCACCAAGTGTTCCTTCTGAAACAGCATTCCAAAATGATGTGAAATATTTTCGATTTAATAAATATGCCGCAATAACTCCACCTAATAAGGCAATAATTAAGGCAGATTGCTGTAAAGAATCGTGGAAGACAAAGGAAATAATTAGAACAACAAGAAGCGGAATCATCCCTGTTACTGGATGAGGAAGTGCCTTATCTTCATTAACAGGATCATTGGCACGAGCAATAAATTTTTCTCCATTTGCTACGGCCTTCCTAATCATTCTTCTAAGCCACCAATAGCCGAAAATCATCATAAATACCGCAACAATTAAACTAACTTCCCAGCCTGCATAAGGAGATGTTTCTAAATATTCAATCGGAATCCAGTTTTGAATTTCCGGAGAGCCGGCAGATGTCATTGTAAAAGTAACAGATCCAAATGCTAGGGCTGCAGGAATAAAACGCCGCGGCAAATCGGCCTGTCTAAATAAGCTAACCGCCATAGGATAAACTGAGAAAGCGACCACAAACAAGCTAACTCCTCCATATGTTAAAACCGCACAAGCTATGACAATCGCAAGAACAGCTCGTTTCATCCCAATTTTTTCGACAATCCATTTTGAAACACTATCTGCTGAACCGCTATCCTCCATCACCTTCCCAAAAATCGCACCGAGTAAAAACATTAAGTACCATGATGCAATAAAACCGGAAAAGCCAGTCATATAATTACCGACTAAATTCGCTTCCCCTTCACCAACCAACTGCGGGAAAAGCGGCAAACCGCTGAACACAGCAACAAATAGAGCACATAGCGGGCCAGCTACTAATAAATTCATGCCTTTCATCGTTAAATAGATTAAAAGTGCTAAACCTCCAATTAACCCGATCATACTTAACATATGTTTTTCCCCCTTTGTTCCAACTTTATGGTACTGGTAGAAGTTTCACATTCTTTAAAACCATTAAGCTGGCTTTTTGCAGATTGTAAGACTCACTTTTTTTGTTAGGTCAATACAGCAGGGTGCTACAGTAAATTTGTTTATAAGTAATCGCTTTCAAAAAATACGTTTAAGATATTGTTGAAATTTATAATCGAATTCCCCCTCTCTTTTTCACTGTTATATTTTGCAAGTTCTATGCCAACATAAAAGAGATCTAAAAAACGGAGAATAGATTTATATGTTCATACCTGCCATTCCGAATTTACGGAAATTTATTATTTTGTAAGAACTTGTCCATACATATGAGTATTGCAGCACCAACAAAAAAAGAACAGTCCAACTTTCTGGACTGCTTTCCGATTTTCTGGACTACGTTATTCAAGCCCATATTTTTGAACTTTTTCATACATACTTGATTTGCTTATACCCAATGCTTTAGCTGCTTTTCTTTTATCTCCGTCATATTTTTTAATGGTTGAGAGGAGAATATTTTTTTCCGTTTCATTTAGCATTTCCTTAAGTGAAGTCGTTTTTGAATGAATGACCGCTGGCTTTTTTATGTAGTCAGGTATCGCTTCCAACGTTATGACATCTGTTTTTGCAAGATGGATTGCCGCTTCTATGACATTTTCTAATTCACGAATATTCCCTTGCCAGTGATAGTGCTGAAATGTATTCATCACCTCTTCGTGGATCATGGAAATCCGCTTTCCCGTACGTAATGAAACCTTTTTTATAAAATAGCTGACTAATATTTCTAAATCCTCCATTCGCTCACGCAGGGGAGGAATAAACAAAGGAATCACACTGATCCGATAATAAAGGTCACTTCGGAAGGTATGATTTTGCATGAGCAGCTCAAGCGGACGATTTGTAGCCGTAATGACACGGACATCCAATGGTATTGATTTTGTTGACCCTATTGGCTCCACTTCTTTTTCTTGAAGGACCCTAAGCAGCTTTACTTGCATATGTAAACTCATATCTCCAATCTCATCGAGAAAAATAGTTCCTCCATTCGCTTGCTGAAATTTCCCTTTCTTTCCTCCCTTTTTTGCCCCTGTAAATGCACCATCTTCATAACCAAATAATTCAGACTCCAAAAGCTGCTCAGGAATAGCTCCGCAGTTCACTTTTATAAATGGTTTTTCACTCCGGTTGCTAAGCAAATGAATGCTGTGGGCAAATAATTCTTTACCTGTACCGCTTTCTCCCCTTATGAGAACAGAGCTGTCAGTTGCAGCTATTGATTTTACTTTTTCCTTTAATTCAGCCATGACGCGGGAGTTTGATTGAATATCATTTAATGTATATTTAGCACCTGTTAGCTCTTGCTGCTCAATAAACGATTGAATGGACGATAAGTGATGGCGTACATGGGAATTCATCTCATGCCATTCCTTTGTATCTCGAAACATAACCGTTCCAAACGCACCTACTATTTTTTTATCAGCAAAAATGGGAATGCGGTTTGCAATCATATAGTTCCCTCGAATATATTGAAGATCTGCGATTTCCTCTACCCCTGTCTGGACAACAATATGCATTCTTGTATTTTCAATAACCTCTGTTACATGCCGCCCAATAACCTCTTCTTTTGTAACCTGGCAAAAACGGCAATAATTGTCATTCATATAAATAATGTCCCCATTGGCATCAACAATAACGATCCAAACGTAAGCGTTCTCAATAACCGTCTCAATAATCTCCTTGGCATACGGAAAACGTTGATTTAACATTTTACCTTCCCCTAGCAAATATTTTTATTTTCATCGTAACATATTGAATTGGACTTAAATAGGGGACAGTCCCCACAACCTTGTGAAGAACCGTCCCCATCCAATCCCATTATGTTCTCGCTGCAGCATTTTCCACTGTTGGTTTCAGTTTTTTATCGTAAAGAATAGTGGTAAAGATTCCAATGATTAACAGACTGATAATGACCATGAATAGGAAATTGATATTATAGTAGTCTGCAATGAATCCGCCAAGAAGCGGTCCGATCATTTTTCCACCTGTTGCGGTACTGTTCACAAAACCTTGATAAAAGCCTTGTCTTCCCTTAGGAGCCAGGCTATCTGCAATTGTCGGCACTGCTGGCCAGACGAGCATTTCGCCAATCGTTAAAATGATCATTGCGATTAAAAAGCCTATAAAGTGTTCTGCGTTTGCGGCAACAAGGAATGAAACAATAAAAATCATATATCCAATCAACATTTGCTGTTTTATTGTTTTGGCAACATGTTTCACGAACTGCGAAAGAACTGGCTGGGCACAAACAATCAGAACCCCATTGACCGTCCATAACAAACTATATTGGTTTAACGGGATATTCAGTGTTTGTGTGTGTGAAGAAATCGTTGTTGACCATTGTACATATCCAACCCAACACAATAAATAACCAATACATAAAGTAACAAGTGCCGTGAATTTTTGCGGATGTTTTACAGCAGCCGTTTGATCCAACATAGAGTTTACATGAACCCCATTAATATTTCGGAATCCGAAGAATGCGATCAAGAAAAAAACAGCATATAAGGCTGCATTCGCTAGAAAAATATACTGAAACGAGATGGAAGCGACGATTCCGCCAAGCGATGCACCAGCAGCAACACCAATATTTTGCGCTACATAGATGGCATTAAACGCCTTTCTTCCGCCTTCCGGCCAAACCGTTCCAGCGAGCGCATATGTAGCAGGAAAAACGATTCCAGACCCGAAACCAATTAAAATAAGTAAATAAATATAGATCGGCCAACCATGGAAAAACATGAGGGTCACAACAGCGACTAAGGTAATAATAATTCCTGTCATGATGGATTTATAACCGCCGATTCTATCAAATAATACACCGCCGACAAGGTTGCCAATGACACTAGCTGCTGAATTCAGCATGAGAACAACTCCAGCAACGGTTAATGATTTTCCTAAATGCTCATGAATATAAATTGTATTCAGCGGCCATAAAAAGGATGACCCCATCACATTGGCCATCATACCAATAACAAGCAGCCATAAAGCACGCGGCATCATAATCCCCCCTTAAATGAACTAGATTATTATTTTCAAGCAGCAATAACGTTGATGCTTGTTTTAATTTAAATATTTAAAAAAAAATCACGGAGAGCAAAGATGCAAAAACATCCTCTTTCCGCGAAGATTTCATTGATTGTTCCTCTGAAATTTTAACCGTATTATCATGTGGTTTCAATAGAAATCAACCACATCCTGCAAAGTTCTAATAATGGGAATTTACCGACTTTTCGATCATTGGAAATCTGTTAATTTAATTGGATATACATGAGGAGATCATCAACAAATTTGCCATCTAGAAAAAATTCATTAATTAGCCTTCCTTGTTCAATAAATCCGCATTTTTTATAGAATTGGATCGCCCCTTCATTTGTTGCTAATACCCGCAGGGATAATTTACATATGCCCTTTTCACGAGCTCGCTGCTTATAGTTTTCTAAAAGTTTTCTGCCAATTCCTGTTCCTTGATACTCTGGATCAACTGCCAGATCGATTTCCATTACATGCTGGTTGGTTTTGAGCGGAGTTGGTGGATGAAAACCTAAATATCCGACTACCTGGCCATTAACAAGTGCGATGAGCTGACTTCCTTCTGGATTTCGATTTTCATATTCATCAACTGATTTCCACGTGATGGTCGAAGGAGTAGTCTTTGAATTCCATACGCGACGATCAATTTCAATTATCCTTTCAAAATCACTTTTCTTTGATAAGCGAATTTCGATTTTCATTATGTAATCCCTCCTAAAAATTATTTTCTCATATAACACAAAAATTGACTGCAATGGTTGCAGCCAATTTTTTTAAGCTATAGTCTCTTTTTTAGTGCTGAATGAAATTTATTATTTGTTACTTTGTATGCATTCTTAAATTTTCAAAAAGGACCAAATCGGCCCTTTTTATCTTTTAATTATTTTCAACTCTTTGCTTAGATTTTATCGGCTGCCCTTTTTTCGCATTCTTTGCTTTCGTTTGAATGACAGGATCTAGATCTTGGCCAAGCTCAAGATCATTATTGTTTACACCATTTTTTGTTTTTTGCTCGGGATTATTTTGTTTTGAACGCTTTTTCATATGGATCCCCCTAGTGTCTTAATAAAATCATTTCATTTTGTAATGCTTGGAGCTGAAGACGCATACGGTAAAGCTGATCCTGCTGCTGATCATTCGCACTAAGGGACAAATGATTAATATCATTTACTGCGTTTTCAAGTCCTTGAAGTGCTTTTGTATATTCGGTTTCATTATAATGCTCTTGCTGGGCACCTGTTTTACATTGTTCACGTGCATATTTCATTGCTTCGTTGCAGCGTTGCAAATATTCGTTAACGGATTGTCTTGTTGCCATCTGTATCTCTCCTCCAAACGATATGAAGTCAATTGAAGCTTCATCAATTTTATTGTTTGCAGGCTGAACTAAAAACTTAACTAATAATAATTGGTAAGTAGGAAAGAAAACTGTTATTCAGCCAGTGATCATGATAAACTTTTCTGATGAAGATTGATAAATCAGCAAAATAAGGTGGTATTTTCATTTTGAACAAATTAAATCCATTTATGTATGCCTCTGACGATAAACGTTATCATACGTGGAATTACCATTTACGCCAAACTTTTGGTCATAAGGTTTTTAAAGTAGCATTAGATGGCGGTTTTGATTGTCCAAACCGTGATGGCACTGTTGCATATGGCGGATGCACATTTTGTAGTGCAGCGGGTTCTGGTGATTTTGCCGGTAACCGAGCTGATGATCTCGTTACTCAATTCAATGAGATTAAAGCAAAGATGCATAAAAAATGGAAGGACGGAAAATATCTTGCCTACTTCCAGGCTTACACAAATACTCATGCACCTGTTGAGGTGTTAAAAGAAAAATATGAGGCTGTACTTGGATTGGATGGAGTTATCGGATTATCCATCGCCACACGGCCTGATTGCCTACCTGACGATGTTGTTGAATATTTAGCCGAGCTTAATGAGCGAACCTATTTATGGGTTGAGATGGGTTTGCAAACCATTCATGAACGAACAGCTCTGCTGATTAACCGCGCCCATAATTTTGAGTGTTATGTTGAAGGTGTGAACAAATTACGCAAGCATGGTATTCGAGTTTGTTCTCATATTATTAACGGCCTGCCTTTAGAAAATAACGAAATGATGATGGAAACAGCTAAAACAGTTGCGAACCTTGATGTTCAAGGAATAAAAATCCATCTTTTGCATTTGTTAAAAGGAACCCCGATGGTTAAACAATATGAAAAAGGGAAGCTAGAATTCCTTTCACAGGAGGAATATGTCAACCTTGTTTGCGACCAATTAGAAATTCTTCCACCTGAGATGATTGTTCATCGGATTACAGGTGATGGACCTATTGATTTAATGATTGGTCCAATGTGGAGTGTTGATAAGTGGAATGTATTAAATTCCATTGATGCTGAATTAAAAGTGAGAAATAGTTACCAAGGGAAATTTTATACAAAAGAAGGGATCAATACGTTATGAAGCTACAACGAATTTTGCCCTTTGCAAAACAGCTTTTGCAAACTGCTGTCAAGCAGGGTGATACGGTCATTGATGCAACAATCGGCAATGGTCATGATACCGTTTTTTTAGCAAAGCTGGTTGGAGAAAATGGACATGTCTATGGGTTTGATATTCAAGCAGAAGCAATAAATAATACAATCGATCGGCTTAAGGCAGAACAATTAGACAAGCACGTAACACTCTTTCATCAGGGACATCAGCAACTAAAAGCATCGCTCCCCGCTGAACTACATGGACAAATAGCAGGTGCGATTTTTAATCTTGGTTATCTTCCCGGCGGTGACCAATCGATTGTCACCGTACCAGAAACAACAATTTCAGCAATTGATCAGCTTTTGGATATGTTAAAGCCAGAAGGGATGATTGTCATCGTGATTTATCACGGCCACGATGAGGGAAAAGTTGAACGAGATGCCTTGATGGATTTCGTCAAAACAATTAATCCTGCAGATGCCCATGTGTTACAATATCAATTTATTAATAAACAGAACAATCCTCCATATATCATTGCTATTGAAAAATGCTAAATTGACGGACAGAAATGAGCAGCTTCTTATATGGGAAGGTGCTTTTTTCATGACCATTAACTATTAGTGTATAGGAAAAGGCATCTATGTCAGGAAACATTGATGCCTTTTTAAAAAAATTTTAGCATTTGGACAGGAGCCTTTAAGAACTTTTCTTCCAAGGAAGCTTTTGAAAAGCACGATAAGCTCTTCCATTCACATAAAAAAAGTAAGAGGTCATTCCGCCTAATTTTATGAGCCTTTTTGCTAATTTATGTAGTTCTTTATGTGAAGCGACCTTATCATCAGATAAATATACACCTAATAAGCCTCGATTTATTAGTTTGTGAAAATTTTCATGAGGAATTCCTGATAAGTGGTGGTCAGCCTTCTCGATAAAATGCTCCAGTCTATTCATCATGATCGACTCTGAATCATAATAGCTGCAAAAATTTAAATCCCCTCCAATTTCGTCTTCTTCTTGGTCTATTAAATAATCAAGCAAAATATGCAACCCTTGTACATAAGGGAAATAACTTTCCCTGATTTGAACGGCCTGTTTTTCTTCAAAGTCTTCTTGAAAGGCATAGGCTACTAAACAAAAAATCCCAAGAGTTGACCCTGTGCATGCGGAAAACTCAAACCATTCCATTTCCGGTAAATTTTCTTTATGACATTCAAACCAATCTTCAAGCCTTGGAACTCTTTCTTCTTTTTTCACATGCTTATGTACTTGCAAGTCACAATAATAGCTTGATAATTCCAGTAAGTATTTTGAGATGACCGGGTAATGCTCTAAATCAGATAGAACATTTTGACAAGTTTGGACAAGCTTATGTAAGTAGCCTCCATCATCTTGGTCCTCACGAAATTGATAATAATTCTTGCAAGATGCTCCGCATGTTAAGGCATCAAGCATCGATTGGTGCAGCATTCTAAAATCTACCGGGTCTAATGAAGTACTGCGGTCACATAAATTATCCAAATAATCACTTATCGTTTGATAAGCCACAATGAATTTAATACACTGCTGCTGATGTGGCCCGGATATGATAGACAAAATTCCGCCGCCTTCACAGTGAAACCCCTTTTTATCAATGCTTGCAATTGCTTGATTTCTCAGCTCCTTATTTGGGATTTTTTCCGCTTGCTCTCTCCAATACTTAATATAAAAATGAACAATTGGAAAAACTTCTCGATATACTTTTGCCATGAGTCTAATTGGGTGCTGTGGTACTGTCAAAGGGGTGTCACCTCTTGCAAATTATTTTGAAGAAAAGATGTCATAAATAAGAGACCTTCCCTTATCCTGCGCATGTAACAATCTCAGCTGATTTCTACTGTTTTAGGACAATGTGCGTCAAAAAAACGTTTTGCTGCTTCAAATACTTCGTCACGCTCAGGCTCGCTAAAAATTTCATGATAAAAACCTTTCCATTCCTTATAAGATTTTTCCATAAGGTCAACCTTATTAAACCATTCCTTTACCAATGATTTGTCTACGATTTTATCTTCTCCGCCTTGCATAAGGAGCAAAGGAATGTCCTGAAATTTTTTCACCTGGTTTTGCGCTTCTTCCATTGCCTTTATTAATTCACGATACCATCTAACCGAAACCTTTGTCACATATAATGAATCATTTTCATCCGTATCCTGTACAGCTTTGTTTCGGGTTGCAATTGAGACGCTTAATTTAGATTCTACCTTAAAAGTAGGAGCAATTATATTAAGACCTCTTGAAGCAAGCTCTAACGCTTTGTTCGGTTTGTATAAAATGCCTAAACAAGGTGACGAAAGGATAACAGCTTTCACTTCATGATGTTTCTCCTGAAGAGCCCGAATCACAATAAGGCCTCCCATGCTATGCCCAAGTAAAAATAAAGGCAAACCAAATTTTTTCGCTTCTTTTAACCAGGCGTTTACCTCAATTATATATTCATCAAATGATTCAATATGTCCTCTTCTTCTTGTAGTTGTTCCTTGCCCGGGCAAATCCCCCATCACAACATGATATCCGGACAATTTCCACATTTCTACAAGCCATTTATAACGGCCATGATGTTCAGCAGCTCCATGAACAATTACAATTACGCCTTTAGGTTGTTCAACCTCAGATTCCCATTTCCACATGATTGCTGCCTCTCCTTTCCATCAATTAAAGAAATCTCTGTTATAATATTAGTACGAAAATACATATTCTTTCCATAAGAAAGGGTTGAAAAAAATGATTTATCCATACAAAGATAAAACACCAAACATCGCAGATTCGGCTTTTATTGCCGATTATGTGACAATTACCGGGGATGTAGTGATTGGTGATGAATCAAGTATATGGTTCCAAACAGTTATTCGCGGTGATGTAGCGCCTACGATCATTGGAAATAAGGTCAATATTCAAGATCTTTGCTGTCTTCATCAAAGTCCAAATAACCCTCTGATCATAGAGGATGAAGTTACTGTTGGACATAGTGTGGTCCTACATAGTTCAATTATTCGCAAAAAAGCGCTGATCGGGATGGGATCCATAATTTTAGATGGAGCAGAAATTGGTGAAGGAGCATTTATTGGTGCAGGAAGTCTGGTTCCTCCCGGAAAAAAAATCCCTCCTAACTCTCTTGCTCTTGGCAGACCTGCGAAAGTCGTAAGAACACTAACTTCTGAAGATATAAAAGACATGGAGAGAATCCGGCGTGAATATGTTGAGAAGGGGCAGTATTATAAATCGATCCAACATCCATCTTCGAGATAATTCCATCACATTTTTTTGCATATATATTAAAAGGCTGGAATCGGCGATAGGTCGATTCCTAATTACTCACAAACTCTTCCTCTTTAATACCTATAAAACATGCCGCAAACTTCTGATTTATAACCTAAAAATCCAATTATTATCTTTTCAATTATTCATATTATATGCAAACAACACTCAGCCAATAGTTAATTGTATCGAAATCGTTAAATATTTGAAAATTCCATGAAGGAATTTTTTACAATTTCTTATTATTAACTAAATATTTCTCACTTAAAATATAGAAAAGGAGCAAATAAAGGAGCGTTCTAACAGATGAAAACAAAGCTTTTGACAAACATGTATGATTTTGAATGCAGGCTTTTTCGAAGTGTGAATCGTCATTTCGATCAAAAATTCCTCAATTTTTATTTCCGCACGATTACCCATCTTGGAGGTGCGGTTGCGACAATCGCTGTAAGCCTATTTCTTATCTTTTTTACGAGAGGTCAGTTTCAAGCAACAAGTATAGCAAGTGCAGTTTCACTGCTCATCAGCCACCTTCCCGTTGCGATTGTAAAAAAACTATACCCTCGTAAACGGCCGTACCTAGCACTTATAGAAACAAAAGTAGCTGATAATCCATTAAAGGATCATTCATTCCCATCAGGACATACAACAGCTATTTTTTCTGTCATTATCCCATTTATTTTATTTACGCCGCAGCTTGCAATCGTCTTAATTCCACTTGCGATCAGCGTCGGCCTTTCAAGAATGTATTTAGGATTACATTATCCGTCTGATGTATTAGCCGGCTGCTTACTTGGAAGCTCTTCTGGATTTATAAGCTATTTTTTTGCAAGTGAAGCGATTTTAGCCAAAATAGGCTAGTTTTTTCAGCCTTTTTGGACGACATATTTAGACGGTTAATCATCCGGTCGTCTTCATATTGTTAAGTAGACACCTTTCACTTTTTTGGTAATTGGGGGGATTTGATGAGAATAGCTATTTTCACTGACACATATGCACCTGATGTTAATGGAGTGGCAAGAACATTAAAACGATTCACAGATTACCTTGAGAAAAATGGAATTGAGTTTAGAGTGTTTGCACCTGAGAGTACAAATGAAAGCTTATTTTCCAGTCATATTCATCGTTTCACAAGTCTGCCATTCTTTTTATATCCTGAATGCCGATTGGCATTGCCAAATATGCTGCATGTAAAGGCCGAGCTGCAACGTTTTAAGCCAGACCTAATTCATGTTGCAACACCTTTTAATATAGGTCTTTGCGGCTTACGCTATGCAAAAAAATTAAACATACCAATCGTGGGTTCTTATCACACAGATTTTGATCAATATTTGGAATACTACGACCTTCAATTTCTTTCTAAATTTTTATGGAAGTATATGCATTGGTTTCATAAACCTCTTCGAAAAATATTTGTTCCATCAAAAGAAACGATGGATCAATTGAAGCGAAAGGGATTTGCAAATATCCGCATTTGGGGGAGGGGTGTTGATTGCAGCCTTTTCCATCCAAGATATTCAAAACAACAAATCATTGATGAATATGGCATTAATGAAAAGTTCATTTTATCATACGTTGGCCGCCTTGCTCCTGAAAAGGATATTGAAACCTTGATGACAATTTCTAAGCATCTCCCTGATCATGTAAAAAATCAGGTTCATTGGCTAATCGTCGGAGATGGTCCTTCTAAAGAAGAAATGGAAAAAAATGCACCTAAAAATATGACTTTTGCTGGGTACTTAAGTGGTGAAAGACTTGCAAAAATTTATGCGAGCTCAGATCTTTTTATCTTTCCTTCCCCTACAGAAACATTTGGAAATGTGGTTCTTGAGGCTTTAGCAGCGGGGACACCTGTTATTGCAGCCAATTCAGGCGGAGTAAAAAATATTATTCGCCATGAGGCAACTGGCTATCTATGTGAACCCAAAGATGCAGATCAATTTATTCATGCTATTATTCATTTATTAAATCATCATGCTCTGCGCGTAAAAATGGGTGACGCCGCACGTACCTACGCATTGTCACAAACATGGGAGCAAATCTTCGAGGGCCTCTTAAAAGAATACGAAGATGTACTTATTGAAAAGAGCCAAATTCGTTATGCATAGTTTTTATAAGGTTTAGCTTCCTATCAAGGGACTAAACCTTTTTCTTTTCTAAATACATTGACAGTATATAGATATTTTTATAATATATCTATAAATACACAAACAAAATAACAAAATGTTTATTTTTAGAAAGAAGGTTTTCATTTTGGAAATTTCGGAAGTGTTTTGGAACGCATCGATCGCAGAACTAAAAAGAGGATATGTAGAAGATCCTGATTCCTATATTTGCCTCCTTTGTGGTGAGAACATACAAAAAGGAATTATTTATCCCTATGAAGGTACCCTTTATGAAGCAGAAAAATATATGCAGATACATATCGAAAGCACCCATCGATCTGTATTTGATTATTTAATCGGACTAGATAAGAAGCTTACCGGCCTAACCGATCATCAAAATCAGCTTCTTCGCCTCTTTTTCCAAGGGAAAAGCGATAAGGAGGTTCAAAAGGAACTGGAAATTGGAAGTGCCTCTACCATTCGTAACCATCGTTTTCTTTTAAAGGAAAAGGAACGTCAAGCAAAAACCTTTTTGGTATTAATGGAATTGCTGAAAGAACAGGATAAACATGCACCTGCTTTCTTACCTATGCATAAAACCGCCAAAATGATTGATGATCGCTACAATATTACCTTGGAGGAACAACAGGAAATTGTTAAGAAATACTTCCCCGAAGGCTCAAGCGGACGCTTAAAAGCATTTCCGCCTAAGGAAAAGCAAAGATTAATTATTCTAAGGGAAATTGCAAAACGTATAAAAGGCGAAAAAACGTATGATGAAAAGGAACTGAACCAAGTATTAAGTGCTGTTTACGATGATTATGTGCTGATTAGAAGATATTTAATCGAGTACGGATTTTTAACACGAAAACCTGATGGAAGCCAATATTGGTTAAGAAAATAAGGAGTAGAAGGAAGGGAAAAACATTGGAACGGAAAAAAGAGCTGAAACAATATTATAAAGAAATGCCAATTGAAGCAGGAGTTTACCAAATTAAAAACAACAAAAATCAAAAAGTTTTTATCGGCAGTACAAGAAATCTAAAAACATTAAACGGAATCAGATTCACGCTTGAGAACGGCGGTCATATGAACAAAGAATTACAAAGTGATTGGACTCATTATGGGAAGGAATTTTTTACCTTTGATATATTAGAAATTCTTAAAAAGAAAGATCAAAAATATTTTAACGAAAAGGAAGAGCTTGGGAACCTTCAGCAAAAATGGATTGAGCGTCTTCAGCCATATGGAGAACGAGGTTATAATTAGAGAGAAATCATTATTTAATTTAAAAGCGGCTCGCTTTAGAAGCCGCTTTTTTTGACATTAATCACTTATTTTTCTTACTGACTGGCGCAAAGCATCACCTAATGTAATTAGTTTTTGTGATGATTGATTTATTGTTCCTAACACATGGAGCTGCTCATCAATAGATGCAGAAATCTCTTCAGTAGATGCTGTCGTTTCTTCTGCAACAGCCGAGATATTTTGAATTGAGTCTAAAATAATGTAACTATGTTCTGAAACAATTTCAATCTCTGTATTTAATTTGGATATACCAGCAATTATGTTGGAAATGGACGCTGAAATTTGATTAAATTCATTCTCCGTTGCCAAGACACTTTGATTTAATCCATTTGATATTTCTGTCGTTTGTGCCATGACAAGAACGGTTGATTCCGTTTCTTTTTCGATATTTTGAATCATCTTTTGAATTTGCGAGGTTGCCTGATTCGTTTCTTCTGCAAGTTTTCTTACCTCATCTGCCACGACTGCAAACCCTTTTCCATGCTCCCCGGCTCTTGCTGCTTCAATGCTTGCATTTAGTGCCAAAAGATTTGTCTGTTTAGAAATA
The DNA here is from genome assembly GCF_947503125.1 of uncultured Metabacillus sp. Lineage (GTDB taxonomy): Bacteria > Bacillota > Bacilli > Bacillales > Bacillaceae > Metabacillus. Next base: position 20,955 of record NZ_CANNCR010000012.1, on the reverse strand, counting down.
TTATCAATTGTCGTCACGATTCCGGATATTTCATGTACACTTTGATAAAGCGTTGTTATCCCAAGACTAATTTGATCTAACATGTTTGCATTCTCTTTGTTCGCAGCTTGTAATCCATTCACACTTTCTTTACCAGAACGAACTGCTTTAGCGCATTCCTCTGTCAATTGGATCATGACATTGCTTTCTTCGGTCATGTTTGTAATGTTGACCTGTAAATCATTTGCTTTATGGCTAGTTGATTCAATATCTGTTGCCTGTAAAACTGAACCTTTTGATATTTCACTTAAAGCATTCCCAATCTCCTCACATGTAGTGAATGTTTGTTCTGTCAGAGCTGAAAGTTCATGTGCAGAACTGGAAATTGATTTGCTTTTATTTTCAAGGTCGTTTAGCATCGCTTTTAGATGTTCCTTTAATTGCTTCATTGATTGTTCTAAAAAGTCAAATTCATCATGCTCTTTATCCAACGGTTTATCTTTCGGTCTACTAGTAAGTTCAAATAAAACTGAGAGAATCTCTTTAAATCTTATTAGTTTTCTTTGAATGATGAAATAAAAGATAGAAAGGCCACTAATAATGATTGCTGCTGTCACAATGATAGTCATCAAAGCAACATGCTGCCATTCCTGATTCTGAGCTTGTCCATTACTAACAAAATAAAACATAAACAATCCAATTAAACCAATCATCACAGCTGCTACAATAACAAGACTTGTTTGTATTTTCAGCAAGATCGCTTTATAAAACTTCATTTCTTTTTCCATTGTGAAACCCCCACAATTATATATATATATGTATTACATCGGATTCAACGACGAAAATGTTAAGGGTAACAACCAACATTTTTTTAAAATCAGATCCAACTAGCATTAGACGCTCAGGAATAGAAGGACGTTCTGCGCCTTCAATACCTGAGGGGCTAGGCGTTGGAACTAGGAACTATGTAAAATTTTTATACTGGATTACTTTTGAAAAAGAACTTAGCCATTATAATATTAGCTAAGCTCTATCCATTATTTATCATCATGATGATGCTCGTTTTCTGTTTCCTGATGTTGTTGATGTTCAGTCTCAGTTGATTTTATTGTAGTACCTTCCCCTACCTGAATTTCTTTTACAGGCATCGTGTGATAGTCTTTTACATCAGTATGAGCAATCACTTGATAGGTTCCATCCTCTTTAAATAAATAATCGATTTTATATGTACCTGCATCAATCAGCTTTGCTTCAACTTTTTCTGATGCATCTCCATGTTTTATCTCAAAGGTCACCTTTGCATCATCAACTAAATCTTCACCATAATAAACATTCGCTGTAATCGGTACGGTTTCATTTTTATTAACATGCTCTTTTGCCTGAATTTCCACTCTTGGCGCTTTCACTTCCTCATCTGCTGTTTGCTGGTGGGCTCCATGTGTCTCTGTCTCCTGGCAACCGCTTATAATCAGACTAAAGATCAGACAGACAAAAACGAAAATGATATTTTTCAATTTATAGACCTCCAAAAGTATCCTTTATTAAGATATACCATAAATGTAACCTCAAGATGATGATACGTCTACTACTTCATCATTTATTCACATTTCGAAGACAAAGTATCCCACTAAATTTATAATTCTTTTATAAGAAGATATATTTGAAAACAAAAGGGTCTGATCCGCAACACAGAAATACAGAACTATTATTAAAGCTCTATAATTCCTGTTGTTGAGTTATCAGACCCTACTTCAGACAGCATTATGCTGTTATTATTTATTTAACGCTTCTTTGCTTAATACTTCAGCTTTATCTGTTCTTTCCCATGGAAGATCCAAATCATGACGGCCAAAATGTCCATATGCTGCAGTCTGCTTGTAAATTGGACGACGAAGATCAAGCATTTTAATAATACCTGCTGGACGTAGGTCAAAGTTGTTGCGAACAACATCTACTAATACGCCTTCTGATACTTTGCCCGTACCAAATGTATCAATTGAAATAGAAACAGGCTGTGCTACACCGATTGCGTAAGCTAATTGTACTTCACATTTATCAGCTAAACCAGAAGCAACAATGTTTTTCGCTACATAGCGTGCAGCATATGCAGCAGAGCGGTCAACCTTTGTCGCGTCCTTACCAGAGAATGCACCGCCACCATGACGAGCGTAACCGCCATAAGTGTCAACGATGATTTTACGCCCAGTTAAACCGGCATCACCTTGAGGTCCGCCAATAACGAAACGTCCAGTTGGATTAATGAAATATTTCGTGTTTTCATCAATTAAATCTGCAGGAACAACTGGCTTTATTACATGCTCTTTAATGTTTCGTTGAATTTGCTCTAAAGAAATTTCCGGATGATGCTGTGTCGAGATAACAATTGTATCAATGCGAACGGGTTTATCATTTTCATCATATTCAACAGTTACCTGTGTTTTACCGTCAGGACGTAAGTATGGAAGGATATCTTCCTTACGTACCTCTGTTAAACGACGAGATAATTTATGTGCCAATGAAATTGGAAGCGGCATTAACTCCTTCGTTTCATTACAAGCAAAACCAAACATTAAACCTTGGTCTCCAGCTCCAATTGCTTCAATTTCTTCATCCGTCATTTGCCCTTCACGAGCCTCAAGAGCTTGGTCTACACCCATTGCAATATCAGGGGATTGCTCATCGATTGACGTTAAAACTGCACATGTTTCGGCATCAAATCCATACTTAGCACGAGTATAACCGATCCCTTTAATTGTTTCACGAACAATTTTTGGAATATCTACGTAAGTGCTTGTTGTAATTTCTCCAGCAACTAGTACTAATCCTGTTGTAACAGATGTTTCACACGCTACACGTGCATTTGGATCTTTTTCAATAATAGCATCAAGGATTGAATCTGAAATTTGGTCACAAATCTTATCTGGATGGCCTTCTGTTACAGACTCAGAAGTAAAAAGACGTTTTTTAGTCATAATTTAAAGCTGCCTCCTCATATTCGTTTACATTCTATTTGATCCGGAACTCTTCCCTAAGTCTGATTACAATTAGAAAAACTTGGCCCCGCCTAATATGGAGCAGCCATTAGTTTTCTAGTAAAAAGAATCACGTTGGCATGTTTTGTGAACAGAAGTAGTATGTACCTTTACCACATGCATTCCAAGTAAAAACTTTAATGAAGAAGATACTCTTTTTTTCTGTTATCAAAAAAACCTTTCCTCATGAGGAAAGGTTTGTAATCGTTCATAGCCTTTCGCTCTTATCGATCAAGGTCTTCGCCTTGCATCAGGTTAGCACCTTTGCGTCGGAAAATGCCGTTTTTAGTATGCGCATTGTAAATAGAGGTATTAGATAGGAGTTTTTTGCCTTAGCAAGCTTACGCTTGCTTGAATGATGCTTTGCATCATTCTCGATCTAAGAAAAGCACTGTATAATGCAAAATGTATTTTGCATCATGCCGTGTTTTTCTTAGATCAGGCAAAAAAACTGCTAAAAATAGCATCTCTATAAATAGGCGCACAGTTCGCCATTTTCCTTTTATAGCAGGTTGCTGGGTTTCATAGGGCCTGTCCCTCCACCAGCTCGGGATAAGAGAATCCGTTCAAGGAAATATCATAGCGTACTGATTTACTACTGTCAACCAAAATCAACAAGTTACCTGCATAATTCTTTTTTTCTACCTAAGCATAAGGTAATAAGCATGAAAATAAGAAATTGATCTTCTTCTAATCTTTAGTCTTACCCAATATAAAATCATCTATTAATGTTACCTAAGGCTTGGGATTACTTCAATCAAGATAGAAGGGAATGTTCTATTTTATAAAAAAATAAAAATGGGCTTTAAAAATCGTTTATTTTTGATAATTAGTATGTTTTAATAAAATTAATGTGTTATACTATTTAAAACGAAGCCAGAATGCTGTATTATATCACTATCAGGTGAATTTTTTGTGAAAAGGATGGTAATGGGGATGAATAGTGTGGATATAACAAATGAGTTAGCATTACTTGTAGAAGGGGAAAATGCCAGACATAATTTATCAGTTGCTCAACTCGTTGAAAAGGTACTTGAACGCAAGGAAGGAATATTAACTTCAACAGGTGCCATCCGAGCAACTACTGGGGCCTATACTGGCCGATCTCCTAAAGATAAATTTATTGTTAAGGAACGTTCAATCGAACATAAAATTGATTGGGGTACGATTAACCAGCCAATTTCAGAGGAAGCCTTTGATAAACTATATAGCAAAGTCATTACTTACTTAAAAGAACGAGATGAGTTGTTCATTTTCGATGGGTATGCTGGTGCAGACCCGCGCTTTCAATTGCCGCTTCAGGTTATAACTGAATATGCATGGCATAATTTATTTGCCAGACAGCTTTTTATTAAAGGCAGCAAGGAATCTGAAACAAAAGAAAAGCCGTTTACAATCCTTTATGCCCCACATTTTAAAGCCGATCCAAATGTCGATGGCACCAATTCTGAAACATTTATTATTGTATCCTTTGAGAAACGAACCATTTTGATTGGCGGGACGGAATATGCTGGTGAAATGAAAAAGTCTGTCTTTTCCGTTATGAACTTTTTATTACCGGAAAATAATATTCTTTCCATGCATTGTTCGGCAAATGTTGGCTTTGAAGGAGATGTTGCGCTGTTTTTCGGATTATCAGGAACAGGAAAAACAACATTATCTGCAGATCCGAACAGACGTTTAATCGGCGATGATGAGCATGGCTGGTCTACCTCAGGTGTTTTTAATATTGAAGGCGGATGCTATGCAAAATGCATTAATTTGTCTAAAGAAAAAGAGCCGCAAATTTTTAATGCGATTCGTTATGGTGCTGTGTTAGAAAATGTTGTTGTCGATAGTGAAACCCGTGAAGCTGATTATGATAATGCCTTTTTCACAGAAAACACCCGTGCAGCTTATTCGTTAGAAGCGATCGATAAAGTCATTATGCCAAGCATTGCAGGACATCCACAAACGATTGTATTTTTAACGGCAGATGCATTTGGCGTATTGCCTCCAATTAGTAAATTAACTAGAGAACAAGCAATGTACCATTTTTTAAGTGGCTACACGAGTAAGCTTGCAGGTACAGAGCGCGGGATAACGGCTCCAGAAGCAACGTTCTCCACATGCTTTGGTTCACCTTTCTTACCTTTGCAAGCAACACGTTATGCAAACATGCTCGGTCAAAAAATCGATGAACACGAAGTTCAAGTATTTTTAGTGAATACAGGCTGGACCGGTGGAGAGTACGGGGTAGGAAGCAGAATCAAGCTTCAATATACAAGAGCAATGGTTCAGGCTGCAATTGAAGGAGACCTTGACCATATTGAAACAATTAAGGATGAAGTATTCGGATTAAATATTCCAATTCACGTTCCTGGTGTACCAGATGATAAATTGCAGCCTCATCTTACTTGGAGCTCCAAGGAGGCTTATTACACGAAAGCAAAGGAATTAGCCGCTAAGTTTAAGAAAAACTTTGAGAAATTTGCCCATGTCTCACCTGAAATTGAAGAATTGGGCGGACCTGTGGGATAAGAAATGCGCAAGCGCCTTGGTCATCGCCGTACAAACTGGAGGAGCATCGACTGAGATATAGGAAACACGGTGAGCGAAGCGAGCGGATGTTGACTTATCGTAGGGAGATGATCTGAAGTTTGATAGGCGATAGGCGCTGGAGCTAGACACCGAAACTTAGTACAACTTAGTACAGAATTTTATACTTTCCTATCACGTAAAAAAAGCGCAAGGCGCCTGCCTATCGGCGACAAGCATAAGGCGAACAGGAATAGAAGGTGTACTTTACCTTCAATTCCTGTTTGACTTATGACCTCGAGCCGATGGCGCCTGGAGCTAGATTCAGAAACGCAAGCTATGTTAAGAAAATATATAAATTCTGATATTATAAAAAAGGCTACATAAATAAAGATTTCCCAGTAACAAGTAAAACAGATCAGCAAGCGATGCTTAAAAATGGAACAGCAGGCGTATATGTTGGTTCTATGGGAGATGTACAATCTCTTTACACAGATGCAGCTAATATTAACCCTAATGTTGAGTTAGATGTACACAACCAAGTTGCAGGCCCAGATGGTCAATTTACAGTATGGTCATTACCTGGATATGGAAATGCCATCTTATTCCCTAAATCATCTGTTAAATCAGAGGAAGAGTTAAAAAAGATCCTTGCTTTCTATGATTATCTCATGACTCCTGAAGGGGCTAATTTAATTTATTGGGGGATTGAAGGTGAACATTACACAATTAAAGATGGGATGGCCCAAATTAAAGATCAACAATTATTTGATCGGGAAGTATTACCAATACAAACATTAGAGATTGCCGAGGAAGAAACGAACGGAAGATTGAAAGGCTATTTCACATATGAAGCACAAGCAAAGGCTGAAGAATTATTTACCGACAATGAACAGTATCTAATTGAAGATCCGACTATCGGACTTGACTCCCCTACATTTATTGAAAAAAGCGTTTCTCTGCAAAAAATCATTGATGATGCCACATACAAATATATTATAGGAGATATAGATAAAAAAGGATTCCAAGCTGCTGTAGAAGAATGGAAAAAACAAGGAGGCGATCAAATAATTGAAGAATTCAGTTCGTCTTACCAAAAGAAGAAATAAATAGTACTCCTTATATGAATGCATCCAACCTGAAGAAGAATCAAACCAAAAACCCAGAGGTCTATCTGGGTTTTTGGATGTATTACTTTTAATTTGTTGAATTAAGCGCAACTAAACGATACGTCACAACTGTTTTCTTTTCATGAAGCTGAAGCTTTTCTACAATAGCTTCCCCAGTCGTTTCTCCATCCTTCGTTTTTCTTACTTCTACAGGAATATCAATTGGATAAATTCGATATCCCTCTTTTGTTAATTGAAACACATTTTCTTCTATACGTTGCTCTTTTCCTTTTGTCACAATCATTGTATTAAATTCAACAGGCATTCCCATGAGAAAACCTCCTCTTTATCACAAATCCTTTTATACTTATCATACCATCTTGTCTAGGCCTTGAAAAACATTATTGTTTTTTCATCCATGTGCAAAGCCTATGTAATGTCTCACGATTAATTTTCGGTGGAAAATAATGAGTAAATTCCTTGAAGTACCAGCTTTCAACTTTTTTATTTAATTCCTTTAATCGCTTTTCAAGTCTGTATGAATGCTCAACAGAGACATTTTTATCCTTCACCCCGTGTATAATTAATACAGGTGCAGTCATTTTTTCTAATTCATACAAAGGTGTTCTCCACATATATCGATCCGGAACTTTTGCAGGTGTGCCGCCAATAACTCTTTTCATCATTCTACGTAAATCCACTCGCTCAGAATAAGTTAAAAACATATCGGAAACACCGCCCCATGTGACAACTGAGCGGATGTTTTCGGCTAGTATTCCAGCTAATAACGCCATCACACCACCTCTTGAAAATCCAAATAAATGGATACGGTCTTGATTCACCTTAGGATGTCTTTTTAAAAGGTCGATCGCAGAGATGGCATCATACCGATCATCACCAGCAAAATCTTCATTTCCTTCACCGCCTTGATTGCCGCGATAAAATGGTGCCATAACAACAAAGCCTTCTGAGGCGAACTGAATAATTCGTCCAATCCTAACCATCCCTACATTTTTAATACCGCCTCGCAAATAGAGAAGTCCATCATAACAGCCTGATGCAATTGGTTCTGCCAATAGTCCCTTTACTTTTAAATGATCGGACACATATGTAACCAACCAAAGCTGAATAGCTGGATTTGGAGAGGGATATTTCACTTTACTAATGATTTCACCGTTCATCTAATTCTTCACTCTTTCCATCTTTAAAATCAATCTTATTTTACTAACATACCCAAAACAGCAGCGTTACTAAATAAATAAATAATAGGCATTCACACATTTTTTCAACTTTCATAAATTATCAGTAGTTCATATTCTGCTTATTTCACCCATCACCGTTTCTATTTTATTAAAAATTATTGATGCATTGCATCTAGGAGGTTAGCAACATGAAAAAATGGCTGCTGTTGGTATGTCTTTCTCTTATCCTGGTTTTACCACTTTCAGCATGTAATCAAAACAGCCCGGAGAAAATTAAGCTTGCTGAAGTAACACATTCGATTTTTTATGCCCCTTTATATGTCGCAATTGCAGAAGGCTTTTTTGAAGAGGAAGGTCTTGATGTCGAATTGACGACTACCTGGGGTGGAGATAAAACGATGACTACGTTGCTTTCAGATGGTGCCGATATCGCTCTTGTTGGCTCTGAAACATCGATATATGTTCATGCACAAGGCTCAAATGACTCTGTTATAAACTTTGCTCAGCTCACACAGACTGATGGCACCTTCCTTGTAAGCCGTGAAAAAATCGACAATTTTGATTGGGATCAATTAAAGGGCAGTTCGTTTTTAGGGCAGCGTAAAGGCGGCATGCCGCAAATGGTCGGTGAATATGTGTTAAAACAGCATCAAATAGATCCAAAAACAGATCTCAACTTAATTCAAAACATTGACTTTGCCAATATTCCAAGCGCCTTTGCTTCAGGTACAGGCGATTTTGTTCAATTATTTGAACCGACGGCAAGCATCTTTGAGAAAGAAGGAACTGGTCACATCGTTGCCTCCTTTGGTACTGAGTCGGGAAAGGTCCCTTACACAACGTTTATGAGTAAAGAAAGCTTTCTTAAAGAAAATGAAAGTGCTGCTAGAAAATTTACTGCAGCGATCTATAAAGCACAGCAATGGGTTCAAGAAAAAAGTGCTGCTGAAATTGCAAAATCAATCGCTCCGCAATTTGAAGATACGGAACTCGAGCTCATCGAAACTGTGGTAGATCGCTATAAAACACAAGGCTCCTTCGCTACAGATCCAATCCTAGATGAAGAAGAGTGGGAAAATCTTCAAAATATTATGGAAGAAGCAGGAGAGCTTCCAGCCCGCATTAGTCATGACACACTAGTAAACAACACATATGCTGAGGAAGTAGTCGAATAGCAAGGAGGGTTGATCATGTCATTTTTAACAGTAGAACATGTACATCATGTGTATTTTACAAAGGAATCAGCTACTGTTGCCCTTGAGGATATAAGGCTCAGCGTTGAGGAAGGAGAGTTTGTCTCCTTCCTGGGCCCAAGCGGCTGTGGAAAAACCACGCTTTTATCAATTATTGCTGGGTTAATCAAACCTGTTGAGGGTACTGTAAAAATTGCTAATAAAATCATTACAAAGCCTGAGACCATTATTGGTTATATGCTGCAGCAGGATTATCTCTTTCCTTGGAAAACCATTGAGGAAAACGTCACATTAGGTTTAAAAATTATCGGACAAAAAACAGAAGAAACGAAAAAAAACACCTTATCCCTTTTAAAGGAAATGGGCCTAGAAAATGTAGAGCACCAGTATCCAAGTCAATTATCCGGAGGGATGAGGCAAAGAGCTGCTCTTGTAAGAACATTGGCGACAAACCCAAGAATTCTTTTGCTTGATGAGCCTTTTTCAGCATTGGATTACCAAACAAAGTTACGGTTAGAGGATCTCGTTTGGCAAACGTTAAAGGATTATCAGAAAACAGCACTGCTTGTTACTCATGACATTGGTGAAGCAATCGCGATGAGTGACCGTATCTTCGTTTTTTCAGCTAAGCCGGGAAGAATTAACAGAACCTATTTAGTACCAAAGGAACTAAGAAAATTAACGCCGTTTGATGCTAGACAACACCCTTCATTTTCAACACTATTTCAGCAAATATGGAAGGAGTTGGACCAGCTTGAAATCAAATGAAACAATTGAACACCTTCACAAAAGCTACAAACGCGGCCTTGAAAAGGAAAAAAAGTGGGTGCAATTTTATCAAATTCTCATTTTTATCTGTTTCTTTGGATTATGGGAAATTGCAGGGAGAAGAGAATGGGTTGACCCGCTGTTATTTAGCTATCCCTCAAAAATATGGGCATTATTTATAACAAAGTTAAATGACGGAACCCTTTTGCCTCATATCGGAGTAACTTTATTTGAAACAGTTTTCGGGTTCATTTTGGGAACATTTCTTGGCGCTTTACTTGCTGCCATTTTATGGTGGTCTAATCGCCTCTCAAAGATTTTAGATCCTTATCTCGTCATATTAAACGCCATGCCAAAGGTAGCCCTCGGGCCGATTTTGATTGTGGCATTAGGCCCCGGATTTGTTTCCATTATTGCGATGGGAACGATTATCTCCGTCATTATCACAACCATTGTCATCTATACCTCATTTAAAGAGGTCGATGCAAATTACTTAAAAGTTCTTAAAACATTCGATTCTTCAAAAATTCAATTGTTTAGAGAGGCTATTCTACCAGCATCCTTTCCAACCATCGTTTCCACTTTAAAAGTGAATGTTGGATTATCATGGGTTGGCGTTATTGTCGGAGAATTTCTCGTTTCAGCTAAAGGACTTGGGTATATGATTATTTATGGCTTTCAGGTTTTCAATTTTACGTTAGTGCTTTTAAGTCTGCTTATCATTGCGGTATTTGCCACTATCATGTACCAAGGTGTTGATCTTTTAGAAAAGCAATTTATTAAAAACGAAAAAAGAGGCTGACATACAATAGTCCCTCACACTTCTCCTGAGGGGAAAGTTGTTGTCACCTCTTATTTTTTCATAAAAACCTTTTCTTAATTTCCATCAGACTTCTTTGCAGCACTTCATCCTTCATAATGAAGCTATACCTTCTGTCCTTCTGAACTCCTTCTGGTATCTCATCCAATAAGAAAGGACCATATGTCTCAAAATAGCCTTCCTGCTTAATTAACTCACTAATGATCGCGTAATAAATATTTTTTACGATCGTTCGCTCTTTACCAGCCACTTTGTACTGACCGATATAATTGATTGTCTCAACGATACCGCCCGTCTCTTCTTTAACCTCTCGAATTGCTGCTGCTACTGCTGTTTCATTTGCTTCTACCTTCCCGCCTGGAAACTCATAGCCGCGATCTGAGTGTTTTGTTAACAGCCATTTATTTTCGTATCGACATATAACCCAAACATGCTTCGGGTTTGTTGAAAATGGGTGATCCTCAAATGATAAATGAACTTCATTGTGATAATAATCAAAAAACCGATACATAGTTAATCCCTCAATTTTCTCCTTATATACCAAACACGTACATTGACCACCAATCTGCAGTGAACAATACCTTTTTAAATCTTATCACAATGTATAATCCATGTATAAGGTTTATTCTTGTTCTTCGATTCTCGACATAAGTCCTTGTGTGCGTATATGCTCCTTCGCTTCCTCATCTCCAAGCTCATAGATCATGCGATAGATTTTTTGATTTGTATCATCAATTTCATCGTTTTCACGATCATAATGATACTGGACATATGGAGTATGAGCACGATAAAAACCTTTTATATCTGCTGAATATACTTCATCAAAATATTGTCGCAGTTTAATAATTTCATCATCTGTTGCTTCAATCTTAAAGTCCCAAGGAGAAGCAGTGCTAAGTTGAGAAATCTCGCCTTGGGCAACGGTAATATAATACGTTTTTTTCGAATTTTCCATCGATGACAGCTCCTTCACTTTTTCCTTTGATTATTTTTTGTACCCAATGGATAATTTATTCAATTCTTTCTGTTTATGCATAGTTTATTAACGATGAGAGAAATTAAAAGTAACTTAAAATGGAGTTTATGATGGAGGTTGGATTAAGCCTATGGATCATGATTTGATTAAACATCTTGAAATAGAAAAATTTCGGGCAGATGAAGAAGATGTCAAAGCGTATGTACAATCAATCATTAGCAAAACAAATAAACCAGAGATTCTTTCATGGATTCACCATTTATCTGATCATGATTTACAATCCTTAATCACTCCTTATTTAACTGAGAAGCTGACAGAGGAATTGGCTGAGAAAGAGTATTAATCACACGAAAAGGGTCAGTCCCCGTTTTTTAGTGGACTAACCCTTTCTTATTATTCTTATTTGCCTAAGAATGATTTAAGCATCCAATTATGTTTCTCCAAGCTTTGGTGGATCGCTAATAGCATATCTCCGGTTGTTTCATCTCCGACCTCTGCTGCAAGATCCATACCTTCTTTTAATTCTTCTGCAAGTTGAGAAAAATCTTCATAAATAGATTGAACCATTTGTTGTGCTGTTTCTTTTCCTTCAGCTTCTTTAACTGATGAAAGTTCTAAACATTCCTTCATCGTTGCAACAGGAGCTCCCTCCAACGCTAAAAGACGTTCTGCCAATTCATCAATATGAACGGCTGCTTCATTGTAAAACTCCTCGAACTTTTCGTGAAGTGTGAAGAAATTTTCTCCTTTAACAAACCAATGGTAATTATGTAGTTTGACATAAAGCACTGTCCAGTTTGCTACTTGTTTATTGACGGTTTTAATTAATTTTTCTGACATAAAAAATCCTCCTTTTCATTCTAGTAGTTATTTACCCTAAATAGTCTTCTCCAAAACATTTTATTTTATCTAATTATCCATATTTAACCGAAAAGATTCTTCATGTTAAAATGATAGTTGTTGAAATTATCTATTTTTACCCTCTATTTAGTGCGAAAGGAGTCATAATGAAAACCATCTTAATTATCTGTGTTGTCATCGTCATTATTGTTCTGTTATTAAGTGTTTTAACGACAAGCAAAGCGTATCAATATAAACACACAGTTGATCCTGTTAAAAAGCTTGATGATCTGCCGGGAAATGAAACAGAGAGCGAAAAAGAAAAATAGGCCTTTAATGAAAAAAATAGAAAAGGCACATCGCGAGAGTAAACGTGCTTTTTCTATTGATCATTTTAGTCATAGTTTTCATACACATATGGCTCATCAGGCTGTTCTATTTCTTCAACTGCCGTCACCTTAATATATGGAAGGGTTAAATCGTGATAGTTGATCGTCGTTACTGTCCCCTCTATTTTTAGCCACTGATCATCACCAAATTGTTTAGCATCAGGTATTGTCACGAGTGTTCCATACACAGATGCATCCGCTACACAGCAGGAAAGACCAAATCTAGCAAGGACGAATTGATCTTCCTTAAAATCATCCTCCCGGTACACAAAGCCCATCATCTCTACCTTTTTCCCGACAAATTTCTTTGGGTTTTGATCGAGTATCGAGGTCATGGCAATATAATCTTTTTCAGTGAGTGAAATCATATCCATATCGAGCATTTCTTTTTCTAATTGTGCATAATAATCTTCAGGAGGTGCTTGCAGTTCAAATCCTTCCGGGTGTTCAAGTGGAACATCTGGAATGTTTGACGATTGTGCAACCTTATCACCAATACCCTCGTCCAATTGATCAAGATAGGCTTCTTGCTCAGCAGTTCCATCTGCTTGAGCTTTGGTTTCGGCCATCGATTTAAACCCGCGTTTTGCTGCAACCGAACTATCCAATACAGCTTCCGGAAATAAAAATCCCGTTATGATTGGAATAATAAAAAGAAGATAAACAAAGAAAGACCGGAAAGATGTAAGAGACCTGGAATGCTCCATTCCACAAGCACAATCAATCCCTGCTTCCTTCTTTGACCCGCTCCGCCAAATTTGCATCACACCAAGCAATAAAAAAACAACGATGGCAAAGTAAACGAAAGGCATCATTTTCGGTGCAATAAAATTAGTTATATTCCCTGTTAACTCCAGCTTTATCATAAGCAAGGTAAAACCAATTAAAATGATGCCTCTTAAGTAGATATGAAAACGAGAATGTTCGTTATGGTTATGCATATCAAAACCTCCTTCTACAGGAATATCAGCTGATAAACCAGAATGGAAAGATAGACAGTTATTGTGACAACAGCGATAAATACAGCGACAAATCTTGCCTTAAAAAATGCGAACAGCATGATGGTATTTTTTAAATCAAGCATTGGTCCGTATACTAAAAATGCTAATAGAGATCCTGTTGTAAATGAGTCCCCAAATGAAGCAGCCACAAATGCATCCGCCTCAGAGCATAAGGAAAGGATATATCCAAATGCCATCATGACAGCAGGTGCTATGACCGTGCTTGTGCCAATCTCTGTTAAGATAGTACGATCTAAAAAAGTTTGGAAAAGGCTGGCAATGAAGGCTCCCAAAATTAAAAATTTCCCCATCTCAAAAAACTCATCACTGGCATGAAATAATGTTGCTTTTAATTTCCCAGCAGGTTGATTTCCATGTGAATGTCCGGTAATCAGCTCCTGGGTCATTTTCAATTGGTCTTTATTTTTAAAGAGAAGATAGATCAAAAAACCAATTACAATAGAAAGAATAAAGGCTAGCCCCATTCTTGCATAAGCAATTTGAAGATGTGATCCAAAGGCATAAAAAGTGGAGGCAAACACGACTGGATTTAAGATCGGAGCACCGACTAAGAAGACTACACCAAGATGCAGGGGCATTCCTTTTTTCAATAATCGCCTTACGATTGGAACAATTGCACATTCGCAGATCGGAAAAATAGCTCCTAATAAAGCGGCAGGTAAAAGGGCAATAATCGCATTCCTTGGCAGCACACGCTTTATAAATTCCTCTGATACAAACGTTTGAATCAAGGCTGATACAAAAACGCCCAATAATATAAACGGAATCGCTTCTAGCAAAATACTTAAAAACATTGTATTAACTGTTACGAGCTCAGATGGTATATTGAAAGATATGTTTTGAAAATCCACAAACAAAAATAAGTAGAAAAATAATCCAATTAATCCTAGAGCAAACAGCTCTCTTATCAAAGGGAAGATGGGTTTACTCATGTTCTAAACTCCTATCCTATTAATTTAGTATGTTATAGGATACTAGTTTTATGAAAAGATTATGACAGCTTATTTCAAAAGATCATGATTCAAAATGATTTTTTCTGCTTCCTTCGACAATTTTAGATATAAACGTTGATGTTTTCTATCAACTTACAGTATACTCTCAATATCTTAGTAAGTGAGAGGGGATCAAGATGACTAGAAAGATAAACCTGCCGCCAAAAAAGGAACGTCATAAGCTATTTGGCTCAATTGAACCAGGATTAAAGGTAAAACCTACTGAGAAAGAACAAATGCCAGATTTGCAAAATACAAAAAAAGACTTCCTCTTTACAATAGACGCAGTTGGAATAAGCAATGTGAAGCATCCGATTTTGCTAGAATCAGAACTTAATCCTAAACAGCAAACAACCATTGCTAGTTTTAAAATGACAAGTAAGATCTCACATGATTCTAAAGGGACAAACATGAGCAGGTTTACTGAACAACTTGAAACATATCGGCAAAATGGAGGGTTCACTCTCTCCATCAAAAACCTTTATGACTTTACAAAAGAGCTTGCTGAGCGACTGAAACAAAAGGATGCCAGTATTGAAGTAACCTTCCCATGGTTTTACGAACGTAAAGGTCCAAGCTCTGAATTAATCGGTCTAAATCATGCTGAAGCAACGATAGCTGTTTCTTATGCGGAAGGTGCTGGATTTACAAGTTCAGCTTCTTTAGGGTGTGCAGTGACAACGCTTTGTCCTTGCTCAAAGGAAATTAGCGAATATAGTGCCCATAATCAGCGTGGGTATGTCACAATGAATGTTGAGTTTACAAAAGATTTTCATGAGGAAAAGGATTGGAAGGCAGCTTTACTTGAAGCAGCAGAGTCAAATGCGAGTGCAAGAATTCATCCTGTTCTGAAACGTCCTGACGAAAAGATGGTAACAGAAACAGCATATGAAAACCCGCGGTTTGTTGAGGATATGGTAAGGCTTGTTGCTGCTGACTTATATGAAATGGATTTTGTTCAAGCATTTACGGTTGAATGCCGTAACGAAGAGTCTATTCATTTGCATGATGCGATCGCTCGTTTGAGTTATCGTAAGGATTAAGAAAAGCGCAAGGCGCTTTTCTTATTATCCAAATACTTTTGCCAATTCTTCTTTATCCTGCTCAAGCCAATAACGCATTAAGCGTTTTGCTCCTTCTAGATCATGTAGCTTTGCTTGGCCGCATTGTGTTTCATTAGCTGCTGGAATTTCAGTAACTTCAACTGCTGATTTCAATGTATCCTCTAATAAATCGATAATCTCAGTGACTGAAGGCTTTCCGCTTACAACTAGGTAATAGCCTGTTTGACATCCCATTGGGGAAATATCAATAATATCAAAGTGATCATATTTTTCAGCATGCTCACGGATATTGAACGCCAATAAATGCTCAAGTGTATGAATAGTATCTGGCTTCATTGCTTGCTTATTTGGCTGGCAAAAACGAATATCAAATTTATTTACTTCACCATCGGTGCCAACTTTATGCACTCCGCAATGACGGACATATGGTGCTTTTACAGCGGTATGATCTAATTCAAAGCTTTCAACTGAAGGCATTTTCTTCACTCCCAAAAGTAAAATTTCTTTTCTCATTGTACCATAATAACGCAAATGACGGAGAATTTTAATTTCGAAGCACCTGCCTTAAGCTAACACCGATTTAATTCTATCTCAAGTTCTAAGACTTGGAATTTCCTAAAAACATCGTATACTAAAAGAAAACAGATAAGGAGATTTGGTACGAAAGCATGAAAACGATATTTATTACACTTATTAAATTTTATCAAAAATTCATATCGCCATTGACCCCGCCAACTTGCAGATTTTATCCTACTTGCTCTCATTATGGGCTTGAAGCTTATAAACGTTTCGGAGTTATTAAAGGTAGCTATTTAACAATAAAACGGATTTTAAAATGCCATCCATATCATCCTGGCGGTTTCGACCCTGTTCCTGAGAAAAAAGAACACAACTATTAAACAGTTTGGCGTTCAATTAATGTAACCACGATTTCTTCATGCGTAATGTTTGTATCGTTAATTGCCTGATGAAAAAGCTTCCTTCCTACCTCAATGAGCGGAATTTCCAACGTCGTAATCTTCATCAATTTTGCAATGGGCTGGTTATCAAATCCCATAATAGCAAGCTCATCTGGTACGGCTATATTTTCTGAATGGCAGCAGGTTAAAATCCCTGCAGCGACCTGATCGCTCGTAACTAATAGGGCTGAAGGCTGGCTCTTCATCTTCCTTAATCGCCGGACAACCCCTTCCCCATCTTCAAAATTAAAGCATTCATGAAAAATATAGTCCTGATGAAAAGGTAAGTTAACCTTTTTTAGGAAGTCTTTATAAGCTGCTGCCCGCTGTTTGCTATTGGCACCTGATTTTCTCCCAATGCAATAACCGATTTTTTTATGGCCTTTCCTGTATAAATACTCTAAAGCCTTTAAAAAGCTTTTATAATGATCAACATAGGTTGAGGAGATCTTCTTTCCCCTTGTATCCTCACAAAAAATAATTGGTCCGTACGATCGATATTCCTCAATAAGTTCCCATGTACAGATCCTTGAACAAATAATCAACGCATCAATTTGCTTATGCTTTAACATCGTGAGAGCTTCTATTTCTCGCATTTCTTCATAATTCGTTTGAATCAAAACTAATTTATAGTTATTTTTTAACGCTTCATTCGCAATCCCTTCAAGCAGCAATCCGAAATAGGGATGGTTTGAAAACGGCACAACAACACCAATTAAAAAGGTTTTTCCCTTACTTAAATGTACAGCATTAATATTACGTTGATAATTGCACCTTTCAATTGCCCGCAGAACCGCCTCCCTTTTGTCGGCACTTACATATGGATGTTCATTTAATACCCGGGAAACGGTTGTAACGGATACACCGGCCATCTTAGCAATATCTTTAATATTTGTCATTAACTCACCTTTTCACTAACAACTTTTCCTTGCTCTGAAACGCGTTCCATACTTTAAGCTAAGTTTATAAAATAGAAGGAGGAATGATCAATGTCAATCATAATCGGTTTATTATGCCTATTCTTTATGTGCAGTATAATCCTCATTTTTGCATCATTCTCAATTGATTTATACAATAAAAAGAATAGACCAAAGCGTTTTACAAACAGGACGAAAGATTTCTATCACTATTTATTTGAAGTGTATGATGAAAAATGATCGCATAGCGCAACAAAAGCGCAAGCGCCTTGGTCATCGCCGTACAAACTGGAGGAGCATCGACTGAGATAAAGGAAACACGGTAAGCGAAGCGAACCGATGTTGACTTATCGTAGGGAGATGATCTGAAGTTTGTTAGGCGATAGGCGCTGGAGCTGGATGTCGCAGTGCTTATCCACAGTTCAATGAATTTTATAATTTCCTAAACAACAACAAAAGCAGTGGATTTCCTGCAAACCCACTGCTTTCCATGTTTTTTTATCGTTTATTCTTCATACCCATTTACTACGATATCTAATTTCCCTGTTGCAGGGTCAATGACTAATCCATGCACTGGGATGCCTTTTACTAGTAACGGATGGTTTTTAATTTTATCTACACTATCACGCACACTATCCTCTACACTGTCAAAGCCTTGCAGCCATTGGTTTAAATCAACTCCAGAGTATCTTAACGTATCAATTTTTTCCTCTGTGATTCCTCTCTCAACTGCCTTTTCCAAGAAAGAATCTGCTTTTAGTTTGCTCATTCCACAATCATGATGGCCGATGACACAAATTTCATCTGCCTTTAGTTCATATACTGCAACTAAAATACTTCTCATAATACTTCCAAACGGATGAGCCACAATAGCACCAGCACTTTTTACGATTTTCACATCACCATTTTGAATATTCATGGCCTTTGGTAATAATTCTACTAGTCTTGTGTCCATACAGGATAAGATAACAAGTTTCTTATCAGGAAATTTAGTTGTTTCAAACTTTTCATACTCTTTTTCCGCTACAAACTTCTCATTATGTAATAATATTTCATCAATAATTCTCATTTCCATAACCTCCACCAAAAAATAATTGATTTAAATATAACATATTTCTTGTTTTTTCTCTATTACTGTAATAATATATAAATCGTAATTGTTACTATTTATCTTTTTTGCAAGAAGCTGCACTTATTTTTTTCTGTGATTTCATAATAAAATCATTTTGAAAAAAAGTTCTCAAATCGAAATGATTAAGATATAATAGGTAGGGCTTAATCGTAATGATACTGATTTATTTCTAGTTAGGGGCAGGAACCCAAATGATTTCAAGTTTTGTACGTTAGAAAGGAGCAAGAACATGAAAAAACGATCATTACTAATAAGTATTCTTTTATTAGTCGCTGCCTTTTTAGTTGCTTGCAGTGAGGAAAATTCCAAATCAACAGCAAATGATTCTGCAGCATCTAACAAGATAAAAATTTATACTACAATTTTTCCTTTAGAGGATTTCACAAAAAAAATTGGCGGGGATTTAGTAGAAGTAGAAAGCATTTTACCTCCTGGAGGTGATGCACATACTTTTGAGCCTACTTCAAAACTTATGGTGGATATCGCTGAATCTGATGGATTTATTTACTCAGGAGTAGGGATTGAAAACTATGCTACTCAAATCGAAGAGGCTTTAGCTAAAGAGGATGTAGCATTTATTAATGCCGGAAAAGGTATTGAATTGGAATCTCATGACCACGAAACAGAGGAAACCGGTGAAGAAGCTGCCCATGAACACGAAGACGAGACTCATGTAGAGGAAGCAGCTCATGACGAGCATGATCATGGAGACACAGATCCCCATGTATGGCTTGATCCCGTTCTTTCTATTACATTAGCTGAAAATATTAAACAATCCCTCATTGACATACATCCAGAAGGAAAAGAAACTTTTGAAGAAAATTTTCAGAAATTAAAATCGCAATTAGAAGACTTGGATCAATCATTTAAAGATTTAGTTAAGGCAGCCGATAAAAAAGAAATACTTGTCTCACATGCTGCCTATGGGTATTGGCAACAACGATACGGTATTGAGCAAATCAGTGTCCTAGGCCTTTCTCCTACTGAAGAGCCTTCACAAAAAGAATTAAAAGACATCATAGACGTTGCAACAGAGCATGATATAAACCACATTATCTTTGAGGCGAATGTAAGCAGCAATGTCACGGATATTGTTCAATCAGAAATTGGAGCTGAAGCCTTATATTTGAGCAATCTGGAAACAATTACAGAAAAAGATATCAATAATAATGAAGATTATTTTAGTATCATGAACAAAAATCTAGAAACATTAAAAAAAGCATTATCAGCTAAATGATCCGTAAAAAAGTGGGCGAAATTTCGCTCACTTTTTTTGTACGTTACGAAAATATAAATTGGCAGAGTGAAAGACTATTCGATGTAGTGATCAATTTTAAGTATAAAGTATCAGGGCAACTACGCATCACGCTCCGCATTTACAGGCTCGCCAATCGGCGAGTTTTCTTTAAATTTTAAGAAAGTATAACTTTTTGTATTTAGTTTTTGTGTCTAGCTCCAGCGCCTAGCCCCTCTAGGGTCTAGCCAATTTAGAATTGAAGGCAAAGAACGCCTTCTATTCTAAATCGTCTTATTTGCCCAAGGCTGATCAAGGCGCTTGCGCTTTTCTTATTTTTAGATCGATCCTCCAACTTAGAATATTATCTAGAAATTTGTGGACACTATGGAAGAATTAAAAAGGTATGGAAAAGAAAGGCGGAAAGTTGATGGATGATCTACTTTTGGCTCGATCCCTTTTTGGGACTACAATGGGCTTTCACATCATTTTTGCAACATTGGGAGTCGGCTTGCCATTAATGATCTTGTGTGCAGAACTTCTTTATCAAAAAACAAAGGATCATGATTATGCCATTATGGCAAAGCGCTGGACAAAGGGACAGGCTGTTCTACTGGGAGTAGCGATCCCTACAGGAACAATTGCCGGAGTGCAGCTTGCACTTTTATGGCCAGGGTTTATGGAAGTGATCGGAAAAGTAATGGCCCTCCCCTTCCAAATTGAAATTTATGCTTTTTTATACCCATTCCTTTCGCTTCGCTCAAGGCACAAAACGTAATGAAATAAGTTTTGTACCTCGAGCGTCTATTT
>NZ_CANNCR010000011.1 GCF_947503125.1 uncultured Metabacillus sp. | reverse complement strand
CGCAAAGGGTGGCTCTTTTCTCCGCAATGACTGGCTCAAAACTCCGCATAAGTGGCTCATTTCAACTGCAATAATCATTAACTGTCCTCTTAGCCTTCTAGCAGATGGATTAGGTGTATAACCAAGCTCTTTCATTGCATTTAGCACTAATTCTTTCTTTTTATCCGAAACATAAGGATGATTATTTATCACACGTGAAACAGTTGTTTTTGATAATCCTGATAATTTTGCAACATCTGATATTGTAGCCACTTTCGATCACTCCACTGTAAAATATAAATATGAAATCAGTTCCATATTCATTTTACTTTATTAAAGAAACGTATTGCAATGGGATTTAATTGACCAAGTCATACATAAAATTATTCTGTGAGAAAATAGCAAAAACCCAGGATAAGCAGATTTTTCATCTGCTTATCTCCCGGGTTTTTTCATTTAAATAAACAATGTTAATTTATTCACTTGTTTGTTCAGTTAGACCTTCAACTGCTGCCTGTAAGGATGTTTTTGCAGCAGCAACCTTCTCTAGTGTGACTTGAGGATTTTTTATTACAGCCTTTGCCTCTGTTAATGCTTTATGGAAGGTGTTCCAGCTTTCTTTTGTGTAGTTTTTATGATCTTTATCCTTATTTGCATCATACAATTGCTGTAATTGATCTTTGTTGACCTCAACTTTATTTCTTCCGGTAATAACATCAATACCGTCCAATACGAAAGTACCGGCCTTCACAACAACTTTAGCCTTGTGTTTGCTGTCCTTAAGGCCGCGGATGTGGTAAGAGGTTTGTCTATCACCTTTTGAATAAACTCTAACATCTTCATCAATTAATAGATCATCAATATAGACGTCTATCATTGCATCTGGAGTCGCTCCAAATAAATTGAAGCCTGAGCCTTCAAAATCGAAGATCATACTGCTGTTGCCTTCTTTAGGTGTACTGTAAATATTGACCCCGCGATAATCCATAAAAGTTTCTTTTCTTTCATTGTCTTTCAGCGATACCTTTAGGGTATGTGGTTTTTCTTCCAAGCCTCTAACGGAATACATGACACCGTCTGCTCCTACACCAAAGTCGCCCATATTAACCCCATCAAGCTCGAAGTTATATTTCGACTTTACTCCGGTTCCGGCAAGGTAATCAATACCTGAGCCTGTGAAGTTAATCAAAAGGAACGGATCATCATCAAAATTCGCCCATGCATTGGTCGTATTTGAGCCCCAAGAACTATTCTTTCTAAATGCATACACCGTATTTTCTTCATTCCCAATTAGTGATTCATCTGATAGTTTGACAAGATCATTTGCTGCTAATTTTTCGACCGCTAATATTGCTAAAGGATCATTCGTCTCTATTTCTGCTTTGCTAAAGCTAGTATATTTGTCTTTTGCTACAACTTTCAGCGTGTGTACTTTTTCTTCAAGATTCTCTGCTGACCAAACAACCTGTTCAATAGAGCTATTATTCACGTAATTTGCCTCGCCTACTAATTGGCCATCTAAATAAACATCTGCAGTTCCATTTGATGGATTTGTCTCACCATACAACCTGATTTCATTTCCCTTAAAGGTTATTTCAAAGGAAGCACCCGCTGATCCCCAGGCATTTGCACTGTTCGATGACCAATTACCGGAATAGAACACTTTGTTCAAGGTCCCTCGTACCGTTGTTGAGTCACTGAATCCTACTGTTATTCCATTCCAAACAGGAAAATCTGTTTTCGCCGTCATTTGGGTACGGTTATGGTGTGCATACCCGGCTTGTGTATAACTCCAATCACCAATATAACCAATCGGATTCCATTTGTCAGTATTGTTTAAAGCTTCTTCTTCTGTTTCATATTTCTTACCTTGAGCATTGTCATATTTATCTGATTTATAGGTATAACCTTTAATTGGATCGATACGTAAATTATCGATAAGGGTTTCATAATAACCAGATCCCAGCACAACTCTTCCTGCCATTACAGTTGAATCTTCGTCCTTATAAGCAGCTATTTCTTTGCCGTCAAGATAAAGTGTAAATACATTTTCCTTTGCTTCAAACGCTAAATTATGCCAAACTGTGTTATCAAATCCTTCAATTGTACCTTCTTCTACAACATCGCCAAGTTTATGAATTTCGTATCTACCATCTGAATAGACACGTGCATTGTATGGTGCACTCGAATCTGCCCAACCTGCTTTCACTTGACGTACTCCAATTAAGGCATAGTTACTTCTGCCTTCTTTTTCAAGGGTATGAGTATCAAGTAAGAAATCGTAGGAAACTTTATAGTTTACCCAGCGGAAATCACCAAGTACGGTGTGTGGATTAACACCAGACTCTGATCCATCTGTTCCACCCCAAACGGACCAATCTGCTCCAATAATGTCATGAGCTATTTTCTGTTGCAGCATATTTCCATGAGCTTCTTCATTTGGAATTTCTAAATCTACACGTTTTGCACTTCCACTAGCTGCCTGCTTGCTTGCATTTTCAACAACTTCAAAGGCACCAATCTGGTCAGTCGTATAACGTGGAGTGCCTCCGCGACGCTCAACATAATTTCTCCCTTGATCATCTTTTTTATATTTTTTATATTCAAAATCATCTTTATATGGTAAAGGCATGATCGTGTCTTTTGATAAATCAGCTGGATTTGATTTATATTCAAAATCTTCAACTTCAGATTCCTTGTCCAATGTAGAGATCGTCACAATGGAATAAGGTTTCACTTCAATTTCATATTCACCATCTTCTGGTGTTATGACATTGATATTTTTAAACCAGTTTGCATCATAATTATCACCATCATCTGGTCCGCGTGTTTCCCATACATAGACTTTTGCATTCTCTTTTCCACCTAGATTTGTAGCCTTAATCGTATACTTACGCGTATCATTTGTATTATTTGTAAATACGGTTGTATAGTCGTTTGTTTCAGGATCTTTTAACGTCATATAATTATGCGTACTCGTATCGACCTTAACTCCGCCATCACCTTCAGCACCGTCACTATAGGTAGCTCCCTTGACGTACATCCAGCGCTCGTTTTCTGCGGTTGTGCGATCATCATGCTCAACAAAGTTCATCACATGACGAACACCCTGTATCCCACCGTCTGCTTCATAAAAACCAGACCACGGATCAAAAGCACTAATTAGATGTTTTGGATTATATTGTGCACCTTGATAAAATGCTGCAACAGAAGGTTGGAAATCAAATGAAACAGCATTCAATGGATTTTTGGTTTCTCCAGTCCAAGAATAGATCGAAATAATCCTTGAAATGACATCGACAACCCCTACATTTCCTCCAATTCCATTATAATGCGGTTCCATATTTTCTCGGTACCGAGCATTAATCATTGGTGAAACACCTTCAGATATCCAAACCTCTTTTGGTTTCTTTCCGTCAGCAATCAACTTGTTTTGCAATTGCGTAAGCTCATTTGATCCATTTAAATCATAGTGTGCACTTATTACATCAATTTCATCAATTAAATCTGGATTATTAAGCAGTACACGACTTATGGATGCAGTATCACGATAGCCATCTGCCGCAACAAGTTTAATATGTTTATAGTCTGCTTCATAATTTGGCTCTTCTTTAATCTTCGAAGTGAAGTATTTCAGCCAATCAACTTCTATTTTATTATTTCCACTTATTGCTCTTTCATTTTGAGAAATGCCAATATAATCTAGTTTAAAGCCATACTCCTCATATACTGCATCGATTGTTTGTTTATACCATTGATAACGATTTTCGTAATCCTTATTGGCCGCCCCATTCCATGAAAAACGCGGCTCACCCCACCTTAAAATTTCGGTCGTAATATCAGGGTTGATAGATTTAGCATCAGCGGCAAATTGGAATCCTGCTCCTCTGAGCACATTTGCTGGTTCATCAACATAACGCATCGTGGCAGGCTCAGTTCCAGAAGATGAATTAACATCAGCACCTAGCTCCACCTTGACATGAGTTAATCCAGCCCCAGTAGCTTTGTTAAACAGTTTATTCATGATTTCCCAATATTTCTTCGGGTGCTCTTCTTTATAATCTAAAAGCAGCCGAGATGTATTATTAGCTGTAACCGTTCCAAACCCTTTGAATCGGTTATATTTATCTACATTGTTTCCATCGATTGTAATGGTTTTTGTGACAACTTCAGCTTTAGATTCATTTGGTTCGATAAAGACAACAGAACCAACGAGCAAGACCATAGCACATAAAAATCCGATGAATTTTCTATATCTTTTTCTTAGCATCATCTTTCCATCCCTTCGCTAAAACTTTGAATCGTTTTGCTTACATAGAGTTTCAGTTTGCATTTAGAGTTCGCCGAAATTTGCTTGATTAGCTGATAGATCTGAGAGATCGCTGATATAAATTTGAATAGCGCCGATTCTCAATTTTTCGCTGATATTCTGATGATCTCCGCCGTAAAATCTTGGGTATCGCTGATATATTCAGTTTTTCGCTGATATATTTTGAAAATCGCCGATATTTTCGATTTTCCGCCGATATATTTGGAAATTCGCCGATATTTTCGATTTTCCGCCGATATATCTGGAAAATCGCCGATACCCCCAGCTATTCGCCGATAATAACGGTGCTTCCTCCAGCTGAACTACTAATCTTACAAAAAAATAAACCCCCCCTTTATTATCAAAAAGGATGTTTATGTTAGCTGAATCAGGACCTCCTTCATCAGTTCTAACCCTCCATCTGAGTATTCGGATAATATTTTTGTTAGCGTTTTCATTATTTCATATTACCTTTCATTTTTAATAACATTTTATTGACCTCATTTAATCTTTTTTTTACATCTTTGACTGTTTAAAAATCTCCTAGGGACCAAAAAATCCCGTCTCAGTCATAACCGAGACAGGATCATAGCAATTACATAATGATTCTAAATGAAAAACTCTCATCTTAATGGATCAATCTTTTGCTTAGATTACTATTGTAATTGTTTGTGCATTTGGTAAACGGACAATCATTTTTTCTGCGGTCACACTTACATCGGGAACATCTTCCCAACTACTTTCAAAACCTTTACCGATTGTTGGCTCACCATACACAGCGCTTACCAGCCAGCTAGTGCCAGGATTAATTCTCGTTTTAATTGTTGGAATAACAGTACGGGAGTTAATGAGATTAGTGTTTGAATTAGGATAAATAAGCTCTGCATTCCCATCTCCATATAGATTTTTAATCCCGGTTGCCCCCCATGAAACTCTAGCTAAGCATTCATTTTTATTTTGAGTTGCTTCCATTTCAGCTTTCACATGTTTATTTTCTATTCCTAATGCAAATCCGCCATCAGCTGCATCCAAGAGTCTGCTTGATTGAATACAATGAATACGTATATGCCATGGAGTACCTGGTACAAGCCATGTTTTTACATCAACATCATGCCAAGGCTTCCATCTTGTATAAATAAATTGATCCTCTATAGCAAATTCCTCACAGTATCTTTTCACCCTATAGAGGTTATCACATTCACTTAAAGCCAGCATCGAATCAAACGCCCCTTGAGAGAGACCCCACTCAGCTCTGGGAACACTAAAACCAAAAATATTCGAATAAACAAATTTTTCATATTTTGCAGACGTATGTGTATGTTCATTTGTTGACATATGACCAGAGTTAAAAGCCAGTATATGTTCAGAATCCTTGTCCCTGCAAATGACCATATGTGGTTCCTTCTGAATAGAAGTATTCCCCAGTTCCGGAAGTGATTCTTCGTCAGCCTTCCAAAATGGATGCTCTTCATCTAATGCTAGCGGTAAAAACGTTTTTAATGCCCAATAAGGAGAGCCAGGAGAATTATAGTTTTCTGCCATTACTAGATTAGGATAAGTGTAACCTACTGTTAAAATGCCAGAGTCGTTAAACATTGGCTGCTTAAACCACCAGCGTAAATTTCTAAGAATGAGCCCTTTCATTACACCTAATGAAAAAGGTTCAATTTCAGCATAAACAGCAGCACTCCAAAATGATGACTGGGCAAAACGATAGGCAAGGCTTCTTCCATATGGGATAGAAGAACCATCAGATGAAAACCATGAAATAAAATCCTTAGCAAACACTTCAGCTCTTGTTTTATACTGCTGGGAACGAATTGGATCTTCTGTTTCCATTACTTTGGCGTAAATAAGACTATAATAATGGATTGCAAAAGGAACATAGTAATCACAATGTCCATTGATACCGTCTGAATACCAGCCGTTAGATAGATAAAATTCGTCGATACGATTTAAATTTTCCTCCATTATCTCCTGACAATAAGGTTCGCCTACATGTTTGAGACCTAGATTAACAAGAACAGGGAAGAAAAGCCAATTACAGTCCCAAACCTTGTAGCGATTAATTTGTCTTAACCAATGACTAAAATTACTTTTTTCTTCATCACTAAGAGGTTCCCATACCTTTTCAGGAATAAGTAAAAGCGCTAATCCAAACACAGCCATTTCTACTATTCTCTGGTCATAATCTTTTATATCTCCCCAATATTCATCATGATTAGGGTTCGTTCCATTTTTTATCCCTTGAAGCTGCATGTCCCATATTTCATATTCTTCATCAGTACCTGCAAAAAATGGAACTAGTCCCCATAACACCCTGGAAAAGCCCTCAAATTCAGCAATCGAATCAGCGTATGCAGCACTTGTGTTTCCCAGCTTTAGGCGAGCAAACCCCTTACTGTAATAAGGTTTTAATGGATTGCAGATTTGTTTTAGAAGTTCACTTAGATCTTCTCTTGTTTTAATCGGATTCATTGTAATAGGTCTATGACTGGCAAGCATCTGAATCGTTTCACTCCTTTTTCGTCACTACATCATTTGTCTATTCTATCTTTCACTTACATTACCAAAATAACTCTTCATGACCTTTTAAAATAGAAAGTCCTTCTACAAAATAGTAGTCACCATAAATTAATGGTACATCAATGTTTTTGCCTTCTGGATAATGACTAGTACCACTAAGAATCAAGCCATCCTGATTAGGGTTCTCAAGATCACCATAATTTTCGTATAGGGATTTCAGAATCTTAACACCTGCATTTTCGTAAATTTCAGCTTCTGTTGGGGCTACTTGGTTAGCAAGAAGCAGTAATCCACATGCCGCGATTGCTCCTGCAGAGGAATCGCGGTATTTAGTTACTCCTTCTGGAAGCCTGAAGTCCCAATGAGGTACATAATCCTCTGGTAAATTCGCAATAAAGAAATGTGATACACTCTTTGCCGCTTGTAGATATTTATCCTCTTTTGTATGTTTATATAGAAGCGATAATCCATAGACTGCCCATGATGCACCTCTCGACCAAGCAGATTCAGGAGCAAAGCCTTGCCCGCCAATAGCTTCAATCCTTTCACCACTCTCTGGGTCAAACCTGATAATATGATGAACAGAACCATCTTTGCGGATAAAGTTTGACAGCACTGTCTCTCCATGCTTCTTGGCCACATGACCATATCTTGGATCACCTGTAACCTCTGATGCCCAAAATAATAGCGGTAAATTCATTAAACAATCAATGATTGCCCATCCCGAATTATCTTCACCTTCATGCCAAGGATTCCATGCCCGGATATAGTTTCCTTGAGCATTGAACCTTCCCATAAGTAAATTGGCTACTAAAAGAGCACGCCTTTTTGAATCTTCTTCGCCTAGAAGCTTATATCTTGCAACACTTGTTAATGTCCACATAAAACCCATATCATGGTCAAGCCTATAATAATCCGTAATGACTTTATCCAATTTTTCTTCACATTGTTCTGCTATTTTTTTTAGGGACTCGTCTTTCGAATCACGATAGACTAACCAAAGTAACCCTGGCCAAAATCCAGCTGTCCACCAGAAAGGCTCTTCTAATTGATAAGTGCCATTTACACTTGCATGTGGAAAATTTGCCCCGATTTTTTTGCTCGTTCGATCAATCTTCGAGTTAACCTTAGACCATGCTTCATCTACCCATTCTAAATTGTTCATCATCATCTCACCTTTTTCTTAGATTAGCAGTATAAAATAAAGCCCTTACATAATAAATCAAGAAAAAATACATCTTCATACGTTCTATTAAACTTACTAAACTCCTTCTCTATTAATGAAAATTTCAAGTTACACTCTTTCTCCTCTAAATTCAATTGGAGTCACACCTACATAATTTTTAAATACTTTGATGAAATAGCTTTGGTTGTCATAGCCTAATCTCTCACATATTTTTCCTACTGGATCAATTGTTTGCTCAAGTAATTCTTTTGCTCGATTCATCTTGGCTTTGGTCACGTACTCTACAAACGTTTCTCCGACTTCTTTTTTAAACAATCGACTAAAGTAACTTGGATTTAAATAAAGATAGCTAGCAACTTCATCTAGCGTTATTTTCTTTTCCAAATTAAGTGCAACATATTTACAAGCTTCAACGACATCTTTTCGTCGTGATTTTGATGTAATTTCACCTACTGCAGAAAGCAGCGAATCAAAATAGTTGATTAACCATATTTTTAACTCATTTAATGAATCAATTCCGAGGATCTCTTCGTGGAGAACATCATCAGAATAGTTTGTCCCAAAAAACTGAAGCGTTTTTAATTTCACCTTTAGATCTAATAAAAGCTTTAACACCCAATCCTTTACAGCCTCAGCAGGATATTCTTTCTCCTGAAAGATTCCTGTCCACTTTGTCACAGTAGGGACAACTTTCTGTTTATCCTTTTCTATCATCAGCTGTCTTATTTCAACATATGCCTCGTCATACCATGAGAATAAGCCTTCAGATAATTTCATTTCAGATTGTTTTTTGGCAATTTCGCCATTTTTCATATAAAAACGTTGATTTGTACTTTTTAATAAACGTTCTAGTTCTGATCTAAAGGCTTCCTGGCTATCAAAGACATCACCAATGATAAATGACAGTGAAATATTCAAAGAATGTAAAACAGCTTTTTGAATTTTACTTATACACTCAGTAGCTATGCCGAAGCTGTCGGATTTTAAGCTTGAACGATATGAAAAAAGAATAAATGAATCTTTCTCTCCGAAAGTAATATGCACTGAACCATTGTTATACTCTCTTAGCACTTCCCCAATCACATTTTGTAAGGAAAAGACTAATGTTTCGTTAGAAATATAGGCTTCCTTTGCTAAACGGAAATTTTGAACAAAGCATAACACAGGAATAAATGATAGATTCTTTAAATATATGCCTAAAGAATAGGCTTCTTTATACCATTCTTTCTCATTATAAATTGGTTGGTAGATTGTCTTTCTCAGAAAATCCCGTTTCATCGATTCTCGATTTCTCTCAACGATCGTTTCTAATTTAAATTCCTTTTGTTTTTTTGCACTTTCTTTGTCTAGATTTTCCTTTAATTTTATTAATAATATCGCTAAATCATCAGGATTTAGAGTATCTTTTAGGATATAATCCTGTACGTTTAACTTTAAAGCCTGCTGTGCAAACTCAAATTCATTATGGCAAGTTAGAACACATACCTGTATATTCGGATTTTGTGCTTTTATATGTTTCGTTAATTCAATTCCGTTCATTTTGGGCATACCAATATCGGTTATTAATATGTCTGGCATTTCTTTTGAGGCATACTCTAGCGCGCTAGCACCATTTTCATGTATACTTTGAAGTTTTAACCCCAGTTGTTCCCATTTAATCGTTTCAGACAACAACTCTAGTACAGGATAATCATCGTCAACTAGCATCACTTTATACATAAGATCTGTTACCTCCTCTAGAAACAAACATAATAACCTTTGTCCCTTTTCCTTCAATACTAGAAACTTGCATGTTAAATGCATCACCAAAGGTCATCTTCATTCGTTCATACACGTTGGATATGCCAATGCTTGAGAAACCTTTTTTATTTAGGGTATTAATTGTTTCTGTTTTAATACTTAAGTTTTTTCTTACATGATTTAATCTCTCTTCATTCATTCCCTGCCCACTATCTTCAATCATGATAACAAAATCATTATGATTGACAAACGCTTCTAACGAAATCGTTCCTGCACTTTGATTTAACCCATGTATAATTGAATTCTCAATAATTGGCTGTAAAATAAATCGTGGGATCTCTTCCAAATAAGCAGCTGGTGATACATTTATTTCCAATGTTACCTTTTCTTTTTGACGCATATTCATGATCTTGACAAAATCTATTACAATCTCAACTTCTTCTTTAAAAGAAATCATTCCTTTATCCTTATCGATCGTCATTCGTAATAGTTTAGATAAAGAACTAATCATTTCTGCACTCTCATAGTCACCTTTTCTCATCACTTTCATTCGAATCGAATTTAAAACATTGAAAAGAAAATGAGGGTTAATTTGCGCCTGTAACATAGCAAATTCTGTTTTTCGTTTTCTTACCTGGGTTTCTGTTATTTCTTTAATCATGTCATTAATTCGATCAAGCATTTGATCAAAAGAGTTTGAAAGCCTTCCAATTTCATCTTTACTTTTTAAATTTGAACGTACATTTAAATTACCGCCTTGCACAGTTGTCGCAACATTTCCTAAATGGACAAGCGGCTTTGTAATCGTTTGAAGTAAATATGTTAAGAGAAAAAAGAAGATGACAAATGAGATCAATTGCGCGAAAAATATTTTATTAAAAATTGAGTTTATTTTAAGAATTGCCTGTTTATATGGATTAATTGAAATAAGCTTCCACTTTGTATAAGGAATTTGATGTTCAGCATAAAGGTAATTTTCATTTGAAATTTCAATGATATTTGAAAAGTTTTTCTTGTTCACTTGTTCTGAATACGGGAACATTTGACCAATCATTTCGTTATCTTGATGGGAGAGAATTTTATTTGATGAATCGAGTATCATCATTTCTTCACTACCAGGCATATTTTCAAAGGCTTGTTTGATTTTACTTTCCATAATTGAAACGATTACATAACCGTATATACTAAAATTAGAATCTCTTAGCGTTCTTGCAACTGAGATTTGGTAAGGGCTGCTGCTTTGTTCAAATTTAAAAACAGTTGGCTGACTCCCAATCCAAATCGCTTCATACCCATAAACATGATCTAATTGTTTAAACCAAGGCTCCTTTATCAACTTCTTTGGATCATAGTCACTTACAGGGTAATTTGAATAAGATTTACCATTTTTAAGAAGGATCGTAACATATGATTTTTCACCAACTAATGTGATATTTTCAATTGTTTTGGTTACCTTACGATCATCCAGATATTTCTGATATTGCTCACCTGGAACGGTACTTTCAGCTTTTTCAGTACCCATTTTTGCATTCTTTTTTAATATTGTATTTATTTCTGAATCAAGTTGAACAAAATTTGCCACATATAGCATATCTTCGAACAACTTTGTCACATATTCATTTGCTAATCTTAATTCTCGATTTGCATTTGAAATGGCTTGCTCCTTCATCGCATCTTTTGTTAAATAACTATTTATAAATAATGTAATTACTGCTGGAAGCACTAAACATATAACAGAAATCAAAATAACCTTAAAACGAAAAGAACGGGGCGCCAGCCTTTGCTGTATCCGATTCCACATAACCAACCTCCTCATCTAGAAAAATCTGAAATTTCGCCAAGGCATTTGAGCGAGGTTTCAGTTTTTCTTATACTATCAGAAAATAAAAATTAGAGATAGTATAAAGAAAAAGATGTGGGCGGAAACGGTTTACGCCCCAACATTATTATTTTTCAAATCTTATTGATTATTATCAATAATTTCTTGTACACGTCCTTGAGCTGCTTTGATCGTTTCATCAATATCCTGCTCACCAAAAATTAACTTTTCGTACTCTTCACCAACTACTTTATTAATTTCAGATTGATAGGACACAGGTGGAATAATCTTTGAAGATTTTGCATTTTTCAATACATTCACTAATGATTCTTGATCTACCTTTTCCGGATTTGCAGTCCCTGCTAAAATTCCGTCAATAATTGACCCAAAATCTTCGTCACTTACACCATTCCAAGATGGGATGTTTTTACCTTGAACAATTTGTCCCTCTGTTGTGTACCAACGAATAAATGTATATGCTTCTTTCTTATGCTCAGAATTTGC
This sequence comes from uncultured Metabacillus sp., assembly GCF_947503125.1. Taxonomy (GTDB): domain Bacteria; phylum Bacillota; class Bacilli; order Bacillales; family Bacillaceae; genus Metabacillus. Next base: position 121,198 of record NZ_CANNCR010000011.1, on the reverse strand, counting down.
TGCAACCGACATAAAGTCAGTTGTTACAGGAGTGTATCCACCTTCAGCACCAGCTTCATTCTTTGGATATGGCGCAACAGCTACATTAAAGTTAAGCGGGAACTGATCTGTTCCACCTAATTCTGTATTCATCCAGCTTCCAATTAAAATGGTACTAGCGTCTTGCCCAAAGAATTGGTTACGATAATGAAGCTTCTGCGACATAATATCTGTATATGGAGTTGAGGATTTATCTTCTTTTTCCATTTTCACACGCATTTCTAATGTTTTACGGAACAGTGGACTATCAATGTTAGACGTCCCATCTGCTTTAATAAAGTCTACGTTATCCTCTTCACTAGCAAGTGCCAGTTTTAAGTATTCCATCCAACTATCACCTTGCGGGCCGTGGAAATAGGTTCCATAATGTTTATCGGTTGTTAGCTTTTTCGCGTATTCCATAAACTCGTCCCAAGTCCAGTCTGTTGGAACTTCAAGCCCTGCTTCATCTAAATGATTTTTATTTAGTAATACATACCAAGGATTAAATTTCCCTGGAAGAGCGTAATAACCATCATTTAATTTTGTATCAACTTTATATTCTTCAGAAACTGTAAAGCCCTCTTCTTTAATAAATTCATCAATCGGTGCTACCATCCCTAATTCTACTCGTTGTGCATAGCTTGCTGGATCACTAAACATTAATACATCTAGTTGCTCTCCAGATGCAGCTGCTAAATCTAGTTTTTGAGTGGCTTCTTGAGTATCTCCTTTTTCACTTAGGATAACTAAATCTACATCAATTTTTGGATACTCTTCTTCAAAGGCTGCAATTGTTTTTTTCCAATTATAACTGGCTTCATTGCCATGTGTATGGAATTTAATCGTAACAGCCTCTTCATTCTTGTTGCTTTCTGCCCCTGATGTGCTTTCTCCGCTTCCACCTGAGCATCCAGCCAAACCGCCCAAGAGGATGGTTGATGCAAAAATAGTGGATAAGATCTTTTTCTTCATTTTATTTCCCCCTTTATTAGCAAATCAACTTAGAAAGCCCTTACAAACCGAATTATAGCAAAGGGCTTTCACTATGAAATGTAAATAATTTTACCTATATTAATAAATATTTGACATTAATCTATTAAAATTTACCCTTTTACTCCGCCAAGCGCAATACCATCAATAACTTGCTTTTGACCTATAATAAAAATAATTAATAGTGGAAGGATTGCAGACACTGCGGCTGCCATGATAAGTGAATAAAATTCTCCATTTATTGTCGTAAACTTCTGCATCGCTAACTGAATGGTGTAAAGTGCATCCGTACGTAAGAAAATAAGCGGATTTTGGTAATCATTCCATGTCCAGATAAATCTTAAAATGGCATAGGTTGCAACTGCTGGACGAACAATCGGCAATGCAATCGACCAAAAGATTCTCCAGTGGCCGGCACCATCAATTTTTGCCGCATCAATATACTCATTATGAATCCCCATAAAAAACTGACGTAGCATAAATGTACCAAGAACACTAAAGCTTCCTAATAGAATCAATCCTAAATGACTATCAAACAAACCGATATTACGATATAAAATAAACTGAGGTACTAAGCTTGCTTGAGGTGGAACCATATAAGTTGCTAAAACAATGATGAACAGCCATTTACCTGCTGGAAAATTCACCTTGGAAAACCCGTATGCTGCTAATGCAGAGACGATACAAGAAATGATAGTTGTTGTTACCGCTACTTTTATTGAGTTCCAATAGTAGATATAGAACGGATAATCTCCAAACCATACTTCATTATAATTATTAAAGCCGTTCCATCTTTTAGGGATCCACTGAATCGGAAATGTAAAAACATCTGCTTCGATTTTAAAGGATGTAGACAACATCCAAGCAAATGGTAATAAAAATAAGATACTGACTAAAAAAACAATAATGGTTGTAATCATCTTTTGTAGATTTATTTGCTTTGTCACAACGTTTCCTCCCCTCAATAATTAACCCATTTCTTTTGACCGATCCATTGAAATATGGTAATTAAGAATACGATAAAGAATAAAATGACCGCCATCGCTGAAGAATATCCGATATCCAGGTTAACAAATGCTGTGTCGTATAAGTGCCAAACAAGCATACTTGTTGAATGCATTGGACCGCCTTTTGTTAAAACGGCGATTAGATCAAAGACTTTAAATGTAGAAATAATTCCAGTTATTAGTAAGAAAAATGATGTTGGAGATACCATCGGAAATGTAATTTGACGAAATTTTATCCATGAGTTTGCTCCGTCCATTTCTGCAGCTTCGTATAGTTCTTTTGGAATCGATTGAAGACCTGCAATGTAGATAATTAAATTAAAGCCTACTGAAATCCAAATTTGAATTAACATAACTGAAATTAAGGCAAAATTCGGGTCTGCTATCCATTTCGGAGGATCATCAATCCCCAAAGACATCAATGTTTGATTAATTGGTCCAGCAGAAGGGTGAAATAATACTTGCCAAACAACTGCAATTGCGACAACACTAGAAATATAAGGCATGAAAAATGCTACTTTAAAGAAACTCTTCATGTAAACGCTTTTATCAATAACAACGGCTAACACTAAGGAAATGATCATACAAATTGGTACAGTGAATAAAAAAATCGCATTATTTAGAAGTGACTTTTTAAATACTTTATCTCCCATTAAGTCTTTAAAGTTTTCAAAACCCACCCATTTTAATTGGTCAATACTCTGTATAAATTTCCAATCAGCAAAACTTAAAATAAAGGTTGCAAAGATTGGGAGTAAAACTAATACTGAAACACCAATAAGCATCGGTGATACAAATAGAAAACCTGCCAGATTTTCAGTTCTTTCAACTGATGGCTTTCTCTTCCTTTCTTTTAGTACCTTTAAGGCAGTAGCTGTCTCCACCTTTGAACTCATAGGTCATCACCTCATCTTGTAATATGGATTTATTATAAAAAATAAAAGACCTGAACACTTAACAGTATTTTGATGAGATTTGCAATAATTTTTACTTCTTGAGAAAAAATTGTATGTTTCACTTATGAATGATCAGTTAAAAAGTATCCACTATTATAGTAAATTTTTTACTTTTATGAGGATTAATGTGCATTTATACATAACGTTATTAATCTTGAAGTCGCTGATAAATTGGAATTCCGCTGATATTTCTTGAATATCGCCGATTAAATTGGAATTTCGTTGATATATCAAATGCAACAAGATTTACTGGTATCAGCTTAAAATAAAAAAAACACTCATTACTCCCGTTGAAGCAAACAAGAGTTCAGAGTGTATTTTACATTTAAGTTAAACACTTGGTTTAATAGTGGTAAAAATAGAATAAGAAACATACATTAAAACAAAACTTAGACCACTTCCAAAAGAGAGAATGGCAACACCTGGGAACAATAAGCCTACGAGAATACATGTCCCTATTGCAATGCCCATAAGGATCGTGCGGAAGGGAAAAGATGTTCCTAATAGTAGTGCAGATTTATAATAATGGAGAATCGTTCCCTCAAAGTGAACATACACAGGAAAAATAAAAATGAGAACAACTGTAAGCAAGAGAGCTATTAGTATAAAGCATGCTAAAAGAAAATAATGAAGAAATCCGCTCATCGAATTGATTAATACCCAATCAATATACATAAAAAAGAAAATGATTACTAATGAAAACCATAATTTATTAGCCTTTTTTAACTCCCTTTTATAAATTGACCAAAAGGAAGAAAATATAGAAATATCTTTCTCACCCATAATCCACTTTCTTACAATGGAAAACAAAGCAACAGTTGATGGAGCTAAACCGAAAATAATAAACCCAACAAATGTAAAAAATACCCATAGCAAATTTATATAAGCAAGTCTAGTCACCCATTCACAGATTCGAAATAAGCCTCCCGTCCAACCATTTGACTCCATTTTATCTCCTCCATTTAAAGAGAATGTTATAATGACTATTTTAGATTGAGTTGTTCCCTCTGGGTATGTATTTTTTTTACCTCTTTGACAATATTTTTACTATGTTAAAAGTAGCTGAATGTAGTTAAATCCAAAAAAGGCGAGAAGCCCATAAAATGATTGGAGCCTTCTCGCCACTTTTTATTTGTTGATCGAATGCTTAAGAGATCTGTTTTGATCTTCCTAACAAATACTCAACATCTGCCTTTAGAACGATATATACCTTTTCAGAATTAGATCATTTTCTTTGTGATGGTCGAGCAACTCATTTAAATTTTCCAAATGATTGATGGCTTTTTTTATTTCATCCTTAGATAAAATTTTTTACTTGTTCAGTTGTTTTCAACTTTATAAAACTTGAAATACAATTTCTACTTGAACAGAATCGCTTAGATTCTTCACAGCAAAATCCAACATTAACAAATCTTCTTTTTCACCGAAATGGTTGACAAATTCTGCCTCTCTTATAATTAAATCTAATTGTTCACGGTTATATTTTATTTTTATTTTTTGATTCCCATTCAAAATGACGCCTTCATGATCTTCCGTCATTTGAAGGAAAGGAGTAATAAATCGTTCAACAATTGAATCTGGCTGCTCAGAGAATTGGTATGTGTCTCGCAAAATCAGTTCAGGTTTAGCATCCTTATTCCATGAAAATTTCCTCTGTAACTTTTGTAATGATTTAACATCATATGTGTTTGCCATATCGATTTCGAAAGTATCTATATCATCCGCTATTGAGACATTCTTTACAGTCGCAAAATGATCTGCTCCCGCTGCTTGAAATTGATTATTTATGATTGGGACAGAATGCCCTTGTGAGCCATTACATAAGAGTGTATAACGCTCTTCACTAAAATAAGCTGCGCTATACAATCCACTGCCTAAGTCTCTTAAAAATGTTTCACCATAAGCTTGCAAAATAAAGTGGCCAATATCATTATGATTATGAGGTTCATCATTATGACCACCTTTACAGGCAAAAACAGAATGATCATTTCTTGATATAAACCATTGTGAGTCTCTAAGATAGTACGTATTATTTTGCCATGGCACGCCTTCTTCATGTTCATCAAACCATAGTAAATTTCTCAATGCTGGCGCCCATCGGCTGCAATGATCTTCAGTATATGAAGCTCGAAGGTCTATTTCAGGAGCTTCAACGTCTGGAAAGATCTTTTTTAAATAATGGCTAAGACCTAAAAAGATCGTTGCCTTTTGAACAGAATCTGAAAAATTAACAACTTGGTTTTTATATAGGAAGCACTTCTGCTGAAAAAGGGCAATTTGGTGGACTTTTTCTGAATCAAACAAATCTATTTTTCCATTTGTTTTTTTCTTAAGTAAATCCGCAAAATACACATAATATCCAAAGCCATATTGCCAATAACCATACCCTTCCATACAAGCACCATCATCATTAAATCCTTTTAAATAATAGTTCATGCTACTTAAGACACGTTCTAATATAGCTGAAAGCATTTCTTCATCTTCGATTATATGTAAAGCAGCTGAACCAATTGAACCTGCACATACGGAAGACCAGTTATGTGTCGATGTTTCCCATTCGAATGGAGGTTGATGGCAAAATGGTAAGAAAACCCTTCGATACACTTCCTCTACCATTCGTTTCTGAAGTAAAGGGTCAAGAAGATTCTTTGTTAACTTTAAAATTTCACTAAGGGTAAACGCTGTTTCAGCAGCAAATAAATCAATTGAATAGGTAGGTTGTTGTAAAGTCTGAGAAATTGATCCCTTACTATTTGTAGCCATCTCAGGACTATTTTTTAAATGAGCAGGTAAACACCAAGTATACTCATTACATATTGACCAAATCATATTTTGTAGCTCTTCCAAGTACTCTGAGTGCTTCGGCTGCAACAAAGTCATAATGACAAAGGTGTTAAGCCGTCTTCTTTTTGCAAAATATGCCTTTTCATATTCAAGACGTGCCCCTGTATCTCTAAATATAGTAAAGGTGGAAAACGTTAATTCTTGAGAAGGTTCACTTAGCAGCCTATTCGCCTCGACCCTAATTTCTTCAAGCAAAGGCTGATAAGCAGTCTTTTTCTTTATCGTTTCGAACCAAATATCTTGTTCTTCTTGGCTTGAAAACAGAAGCGAACTCTTCTTATTGTCTATTACATTTCTTATTTGTTCAGAATTCATATACAAAATGGACACCTCATTCTTATATTTGTTCTTCAGTAACCTCTAAATGTCCTACTAATTTCATAAGTTGTTTTGGCTAACACTAGCCTATTAAAAAAGCCGAAAGAATAAAGTAGTTTATGAGATTGAAACCTACTCCTTACATTCCTTCGACGACTCTCGTATGATCTTAAAACTCGTGAAACTTTGTTGGAGAAACATTAACTTATTTTGCTATATTATAAGGAAATGTTTTTTTCACTTTTTCGACATCCGCCATGAAACCGGTTGCAGTTTCACTATATAATTTATAAAAGTTCTTGTCAATTCATTGTCATACTAACGAGTGACATTCTAATAAACTAAATTTTATGTTAAATAGCTAGCTCCACTACAGGCACTTGCCTTTTATACCAGTGTCCATGATCACTAAAGCGCCCTTCAATAAACATAATGGCACATTCAAAAATAGGCATTAGCAAAAAAAAACACTCTGATTCTCTAGAATCACAGTGTCATAATGTAATTTATAAATAGCTATGTCACCTTTTGACAGCCTTTCTCATACTATCCTATCTTAATGGTTTCAACGCACCGCTCCATGCTACTACTTCATCAAGCATGACATTGACATTAGTAAGATGTAATTCTTGAGGTTTAAATACAGAGCCATTTTCAAAGTCTGTAAATAAGGATAAGGTCGGATGTGTACGAACATCAGCAATTTTTAATTCACCGCAGATACCGCGTAGATGCTCAGCAGCACGTGCTCCGCCGGTTGAACCATAACTGACAATTCCTGCTGCTTTGTTGTTCCATGCCTCTCGGGCAAAATCTAAGGCATTTTTTAAAGCTCCTGTTATGCTGTGATTGTACTCTTGAACGATGAATACGAAGCCATCTAAGCTGGAAAGTTTTTCGTTCCACGCTGCAATTCCTGGTTCTGTTCCATCAGTTGTTCCTAAAAACGGTAAGTTAAAATCTGCAATATCAACAATTTCATAGTTTGCATCCCCACGTTTGTCGGCAATGCTCTTTACCCACTCACCTACTTGCGGACTTACGCGACCTTGACGTGTGCTTCCTAAAATAATTCCAATCGTTAATTTTTCATTTGCCATTGTTTCTTCCTCCTTTGTTGAATGTCCAAATAGTTTATTTAAAAAACCCATGCTTTCACCACCTAACCTATTTCTCCTAACAAACTTACTTTCTTGTTTCCCTACGAATTATTGGAGCTACCTCTGTTGCTAGTAGTTCAATGCCTTCAGCTATTTTCTTAAACGGAATCCCGCCGATATCGATCTGTGCCATAAAACGCTGGTGTCCAAACAGTTCATGCTGGTGCAGGATTTTTTCGATAATCTGCTGCGGACTGCCTACGAACAAGGCCGTATCCCCTCCTGTCAGCTGGTCAAAGTCTGCTCTTGACATCCTGCCCGTCATCCCGAGTTGACGGTTTACGTATGACCAATAATTTGAATAGTACGGGTAGAATTCATCTTTCGCTTGTTCGGTTGTCTTTGCAAGATACCCATGCCCTGTCACCCCAACTTTGAGGTTTTCAGAAGCATGCCCAGCTTCGCTACCGGTTTGACGGTACAAATCGACCAATGGTTTAAATCTTGCTGGATCACCACCAAGAATCGCTACAGCCATCCCGACACCGAGCCTGCCAGCCCGGGCTGCACTTTCCGGCGAACCGCCGACACCGACCCAAATTGGCAGCTGTTTCTGTAAAGGTCTGGGGGCTATTTCGGCATCCCTTAATGAGGAGCGGAAGTGACCATGCCAAGATGACATTCTCTCGTTTTCATTTAGCTTTAAAAATAACTCAATATTCTCCGAAAACAGGGCATCATAGTCATCCGTGCTAAAGCCAAAAAGAGGAAAAGATTCAACAAATGCTCCACGGCTCGCAATAATTTCCGCACGTCCATCCGAAAGTAAATCTAATGTTGCAAAATCTTCGAAAAGACGAACAGGATCAATCGTGCTTAACACGGTTGTTGCGCTTGTCAATTTTATTCTTTTTGTGTTTTGAGCAATGGCTGCCAAAACGACTGAGGGAGTTGATATCGCATAATCTAATCGATGATGTTCACCTACCCCGAAAATATCCAGTCCAGCCTCATCAGCAAGTTTTGCCGCTTCGATAATCTCTTTTAACCTTTGCCCAGCACTAATTGTCTGGGTGGTATTCGGATCAGGTCCAATATCTCCAAGAGTATAGAGGCCAATTTCGATCCCGGAATTCTGCTCTAGCATAGCTGCAATTACCTCTCTTTGCGAGTTCTCTATATCTGCACATTTTCGTCTAAGTTGATCTGCTTTCCTACAGTCGATTGATAGTTAAAAGTTAGTTACTTTATGTAAGTTATTATACTTTTATAATTAATTTTCGTCAAGTAACTAAATTGTTTTAAATCTATGAAGTTATCCACTTTACTTGATGAAAAGCATAATAAAAACACTAGTAACAGTGTTTACTGTATCTAGTGTTTTCTATCCCTCATTCCAACTTATAATTGCAGCCCCATCCACCTCCAATAAGTAAAATAGAAGACCATTATCACCATCAGATAAAGCGGCATTAATATGGCACTTAGCTTTACTAAATGACGTGCATCATATGAAATATTGTCATCTTCATAAAAGAGCAGCAATGCTTTGGAGCTGACAGGAAGAGTTACACAATAGTTCATCCCTATTAAACTAAGAAAAACAACGGCAGAAGGATTTACACCGATTGTTTCACTGATTAATAGGAATCCTGGAATAAAGACGATGGCACGTGTTGTATGTGAAGTAATATACAAATGACTTGTTACCGTGACGGTTAAAATCATCAGTACAATAAACCAATCCGGAGCATCATTAAACAAATGCAAAACACTTAGCATGTTTTTTTCCATCCAGTTGACTACACCTGTATCCACTAAAACTTTCCCCAGTGCCGTTGCCGCAGCAACAAATAAAATTAAATTCCACGATATCGACTTTATCCCTTGTTTCCAGCTAATGATTCCCATATTGGGTGTCATTACTAAAACAGCACCTACCATCGTAATAAAGGCAAGATCATAGCCATGGATGCTTTCTGTCATCCAGCATACAACCAAAAGAGATACCAAAATCATTGTCTTTTTTTCTTTCCCATTAATCTTTTCTTTAGGTTTTCCCTCTTCTTCACGTTTTTTATGACCTATTTCCTGCCAGCCGTCTATCGGCCAAAGAAAAATTTTTATGATAAGAAAGGAAAGAAACGTCATCACTAACGCAAACGGTACTCCCCAGATAAGCCACTGAACATAAGAAATCGATTGATCCACAGTACTTTCTAGTAATCCCACTCCAATCAAATGCGAGCCCGCCCCGATCAGCGTGACTGAAGTGCTCATTAGAATGATGACCGGTGTCATAATCGCCAACACCCTTTGTTCTGAAGCCGCAAATTTTTGACTAAGCTGATGAATCATCGGCATTGATAATGCTGCCCGACCGGAAGTGGACGGAATAAGAAATGCTGAGGCAAATAATACGGAACATACTCCAAGAAGCACATTGTTTTTTGTATTCTGGTTTTTTAAGAGAGAAAAGGTTAGACGGTTTGCTAACCCGGACTCCTTCACCGCTTCCCCTATAATAAAAGAGCCAATCATTAGCCATACAACTTCTTCTGACAGGGATTGGTATAACAAATCCGCTTCTCCGGCATTCATGATGATGATAAAGACTATGAGGGATAGGGCGACAAAACCTGCAGGAATTTTTGTCGCCATCCAAAATATCATCGCCGATAAAAACGCAAATAACGCGATTTTTGCTTGATAGTTAATGCCATCAATCATGAAAATGACGATTAAAATAAGTACATGCAAACTGCCAATAACAACTGACTTTGATGGATTATTTATCGTTAATTTAATGGGGTGTTCTTTTGCACTATGCCTCTCCATTCTTGTCATCATTTATGATAAACACCTTCACGAGGGAGCTTTCTCTGGGCAATTCCTAAGCCAATCGCAATTTGCCTCAAAACAGACTCCGTACTTTCTTCAATCCATTTTGGAGCTTTTTTCATTGCCTTTTTTAAGGAGGTTGGCTTTTGAATAATACTGCTATACGCATCTATGCCTGCTTGATAATTGACATTTGCCCCTTTCCCAATTGTTCCCGTAATGGCAATGACCGGGATGTTATTTTTTTTCGCAATCCGCGCAACCTCAGCAGGGATCTTCCCATTTGGAGTTTGGAAATCTATACTTCCTTCTGCGGTAAAAACAAGATCTGCTGCAGAAATTTTTTCTTCTATTTCTATGTAGTCTAAAATAAGATCAAATCTAGGATGTAAGGTAGCTCCAGTAAAAGCAAGCAGCCCTGCACCTAATCCTCCAGATGCGCCGCTGCCTGGCATGGAACGGACATCAAGCCCCACCGCTTCTTGAATTAAAGCAGCATAATGCTCCAATGCTTGCGATAATAGTTCAACCTGTTTTGGCGTTGCTCCTTTTTGCGGTCCAAAAACACGAGCTACCCCATTTTCCCCGCATAAAATATTCTTCCAATTACATGCAACATCGATTGAAACACGATGTAATCGTCGATCTAATTGAGTTGTTGTAATTAAAGCAGCCTTTAACAAATCCGCTCCGCCATTAATCTCAACGATTCGTTGGTTCTTATCATTAAACTGAACCCCCAAAGCTTGCGCCATTCCCGCCCCTCCATCTGACGTACCAGAATCACCGCAGCCAATTAAGATGTGATCAACACCTTTATCAAGTGCAGCCAAAATTAACTCTCCCACACCATAAGTCGTTGTTTTTAAAGGATTTCTTTTATTACGAGGAATGAGCTTTAAACCGGAAACCGCTGCCATTTCAATGACAGCCGTACGCCTGCCATTTTCTCCATATACCCCAAAATAACTTTCAATTTGTCTGCCGACTGGCCCTGTCACTTTTCTGTAAACTAATTCTCCACCTTTTATATGAACGATTGTCTTCACAAATCCCTCGCCACCATCAATCATCGGGATTACGTCCAAATCGATCAACGGATCAAAGCGTCTTACACCGCGCTCCATCGCTAACGCTACTTCCTCTGCATCTAAGCATTCTTTAAATCCTGAGGGTACTATCACAATTTTCATCTAACTTTCCTCCCAAAAACTTTATTTCTTTGTAATGTACTATTAGAAAATGAAAGGCTCATGAGAGGATGATGAAAAATCAGGCAGAAAAAAAGAAAAGTTAGATTAGAAGATCAATAGAGTGATTTAACTTTGTACTGAACTTCACAATCTAACTAATGGACGAATTGTAAAAGAAAGACGACCTTCCACTCATTGCTGAATCAAAGGCCGCCTTTTCTTGCCATCATAATTTTTTTCGTTTAACTTATTTAACAAAGTCATGAAACGGACATTTACCTTTCATTGGTTTCGCATCATCTCCAATAAAATACTGTTTCCATTCGCGATGATCAGGATCACCGTAATGGCTGATATTTGGGTGCTTCGGCAGCTGATCCCATTTTTCCACACGTTCTCTTACCTTTTCTCTAGACATCGCCCCTCCTTTTGAGGTTCCCTCTAATCCCTCAAAAATACGGCGCGGTTGAAAACCTAAAACAAGACTGTTTCCTAAATTCCTTGTTTTCCGCTGTTTGTAAGCTGGTGCATTTCCAAAAACAAAAAATGGTTCCTTTGCAAATGAAAATGCCCACAGATGATGGTCGGGATCATAGGGGATATCCTTTGGCCACGGTTTATCATCATTTTTATGTAAGTATTGCAGAATTCGCCAAAAATAGTTTCGATAATAGGTAATCGATTTCTCTTCTTTTTCAGGCTCTACGAAAAGAAATAAGCCGTGACGGACAAGCTTTGGAGAATCAAACAGCTTGATAAACCGTTGAATGGTATCAGGGAGATGTGACCAATCATCATGTGTAATGTATGAATAACGAAGTTCTCCCTTTTTCTCCGCACTCATTCCAAAATAACAAGGAAAAGTCGGATCTGTTACTGTTTCATTGAATGTTTTATATTCCTTAATCACCCATTCCGGAACAATCTCTTCGTTTACCATATCATCTTTTGTTAACAATACATCCATTTTTGTTTTCAATTTTTTCTCACCTCATTTTTGATTGTTTATTAAGAAAAGTGCAATCACCTTGATCAGCCTAGAGCAAATAAGACGGTCATGAATAGAAGGCGTTCTTTGCCTTCAATTCATGAGTGGCTAGACCCTAGAGGGGCTAGGCGCTGGAGCTAGACACTAAAACTAGGTTCAAATTTTATGCTTTCTTACCTTTTAATAAACCGAAGAGGCTGACCCTTCGGTGAGTCAACCTCTTCCTAATCTAACCTTTTTAATAAGAAGGGTTAGTCATTATTCCTTTGCTTGCTGCGAGCTTCGCCGCCTTTTTCGCCAATTTCTTGATAGAATTCCTTATCATGATTTTCAGATGTAGCTTCGCCGCCTTTTCTTCCAATCTCTTGATATAACTCTTTATCATGATTTTCGGATGTCGCTTCGCCGCCTTTTCTTCCAATCTCTTGATAGAACTCTTTATCATGATTTTCAGAAGTCGCCTCTCCGCCTTTTCTTCCGATCTCTTGATAAAATTCTCTATCATGATTTTTTGATGTTGCTTCTCCACCTTTACGACCTGCTTCTTCTACTGTCATTTTTTTATCATCATTGTTTTTAGCCATTTTTAATTTCCTCCTTGTAAAATTTTGTGTTGTCCTCTCGGACTTAGTGTAACTATAACCGTCTTGTCCGTACGATAAACCATTAATTTTTTAAAAATAGCAATCTGTTACTTTTGGCTTATATAAGTCTATTTCTAGATTCTATTCATTCACCGTTTTAAGTTTTATAGGGAATGGGTAAGGAAACATAAAAGTCAAAAATGGAGGGAAAAAGAATGCTGACAAAAGAAGAACTTAAGTATTTTGAAAATAAACTATTAACCATCAAACAAGGAATTATTGATGAATTAGAATCTAATCACCAATTATCATTAGATATTTACGGTGAGTTGTCCAGCTACGATAATCAATTTGCCGATACTGCCACTGAACTGGATGAACAAGAAAAACAAATGATGCTGTATGAGTCTTCCCAAAAACTTTTGGAGGATGTCAATGAGGCGTTGGAAAGGATCAAAAATGGAACCTATGGAATCTGTATCGATACAGGCGAACCTATATCTATTTATCGGCTAGATGCCCTGCCTTATGCAAAACGAACGATGGAAGCGCAAAAAAAGTACGAAGAAGAAACTAACCTAAAGCACGATCAGGAAGAACGTTATATTGAACTTGATGCAGATAACGATATGCGTATCGATAAGGAATTACAACAAAAGCACGGAAACTCATCTCATTAATTTTTTATAAAATAGAAAGGATGACTTGATAATGGGAAACAAACCAGATCCAGTAAAGAATATCGTTATGGAGGAAAAACCGAAGATAACAAACGAAAATCCTCATGAAGAAAAAAATAAAGATCCAATCTCTGAAATTCGTTCTGAAATGCCTGTGAAAGAAGACCAAAATGGGCCAAGAAATAACCAATCCTTATGAAATTGCCAAACGTTTAATCGAACGGGCAACCGAATCACTGCAACTCCCAAAAGGTGTCTATGAGATTTTAAAAAAACCAGCCAGATTAATGAAGGTTTCCATTCCGATTCGCCGTGACAATGGTGAATATGTAAGCTATACAGGGATCCGCTCACAGCATGTAGATATCCTTGGTCCAACCAAAGGGGGGATTCGCTTCCATCCAAGTGTAACCGAAGATGAAGTAAAGGCTTTATCGATGTGGATGTCCTTAAAATCAGCCCTTATCGGATTACCATTCGGAGGAGGAAAAGGCGGAGTGATTGTTGACCCGCACGAGCTTTCAGAAAGAGAATTAGAGGAATTAAGCCGCGGATTTATTCGGGAACTCGAGCCGATTATCGGACCGGAAAAAGATATCCCCGCCCCTGATGTTAATACAAATCCGCAAATTATGGGCTGGATGCTTGATGAATTTGACCGGTTATCAGGTCATAGTGTCCCTGGATTTATCACCGGGAAGCCTGTGGTGATTGGCGGATCAGTCGGCAGGATCGAGGCAACTGGACGAGGAGTCGTCATCTCCATTCTCGAGGCCGCTAAACGGTTAAATCTCGAACTAACGAATCTTTCAGCTGTCATCCAAGGCTTTGGCAATGTCGGTTCCATCACTGCAAAATTATTACATCAATATGGAGTAAAGGTCATTGCGATTACTGATGCGAAAGGCGGAGTCTATCAACCAGAAGGCCTGGATATTATGAAGCTAATCGATTATGTCAATGAAACCGGAACGGTAAATGGGTTTGAAAACAATAAAAATATTACCAATGATGAACTATTCGCAATGGACTGTGATATCCTTGTGCCGGCCGCATTAGAAAACCAAATCACAGGGAAAACCGCCCCGACGATTAAAGCAAAAATAGTCGCTGAAGCTGCAAACGGTCCAACAACACCAGAAGGAAATCATATTATGGAGGAAAAGAACATCTTTGTCATTCCTGATATTTTATGTAACGTCCTATTTTGAATGGGTACAAAACTCCATGCATTATTTTTGGACAGAAAATGAAGTGAATCAAAAGCTGCAAGAAAAAATGACAAATGCGTTTGAAAGTGTGTATCGAATGAAAGAAGAGAAAAACGTGACGATGCGCGAATCTGCCTACTTAGTAGGAGTTGGACGACTAGCAGAAGCGATGAAGGCGCGCGGCTGGATTAAAAATTGGAAAATGCCGATTGAATGTTAGAGTAAAGGAAGCAATCTTCACCGGATTGCTTCCACTTCTTATTAATGTTTCTTTATTTGCTGCAGAAAATAATCTATCAAAATCGAGTGAATGATAGATTGAATCAAAGAATTAGTAATAATATTGTTTCGAATGCAATTATTTATAGAATAGCTTCCATGTTGAGGAGACTTATCCCCTCCTACACTTCTCGTGATTCTCTATACGTTCTAGCACTATTTGATAGCCATCGTTCCCATAATCCAATAATTTCTTAACCCTTGTTATTGTAGCAGATGAGGCGTTAGTTTCTAACTGTATGTCCATATAGGTATCGCCTTTTCTTAGCATTCTTGCAACTTCTAACCTTTGCATGAACGACTTTATCTCATTCATGGTACATAAATCATCGAAAAATGCTGCACACTCTTCTTCTGTTTTTAAGGAAAGGATAGCATTGAATAATTGGACAACAGTTTTCTCAGGTAATTTTTTTATATACATTGTTTTGCCTCCATCATTTCCTCACGAATGAATTTTTATAGGTTTCTATTATCACTTGCTTCATGTGATATATAGTGCACTTTTTCAGATAATTTATCTTTTTGCGATTGATAATAGCAAAACAGGCAGACCCATCAACTTTTGATGATCTGCATGATTATTATTAATACTTATTATCCTTCTTTAAGAAAATTCTCTTTTTCAGTAATGTTCTCTTCCCTATAATTTGCGGCGTTTTTGACATACTGAAGTGCACCTTGTTTTAAACGCTCGATATCTTCCGAAGTAAGTGGACGAATGACCTTTGCTGGCACTCCGGCTACTAAAACACCAGGTTCGATTAGTTTTCCTTCGGGAACAAGAGCACCAGCAGCAACCAAAGCACCTTCCCCTATAACAGCGCCATTCAAAATGGTAGCACCCATACCGATTAACGCCCCATCCTTTACAGTGCATCCATGCAATACCACGTTATGTCCAATTGTGACATGTTCCCCCACATGAATCGGATATCCCGGATCAACATGGACAACCGCACCGTCTTGAATATTAGAGCCTTTCCCAATTGTAATTTTCTCGTTATCTCCTCTTAAAACGGCATTAAACCAAACAGATGTATGTTCTTTAAGTTCAATGTTGCCAATTACCTGAGCTCCTGGTGCAAGATAGGTGCTTGAATGTACCTCTGGAGAGTGCCCTTTAAATGCATACAACATTCTTTTATACCTCCGTGTTATTTAAATAGTGATTTCGATTAAAAAGTCCTCTAGAAAAACATGATTTAACAATCACGGATTCATTAAAATATCTTCAATCTACCATAGCAAAATAATTCCTGAAAATATGCCAAAAATAATATAGATAAGCAGGATTCCAAGCGACCATTTTGCAGCATGTTTATGGAGATCACCTAATGAAATACCTGTTATATGAACTAGTAAATAAACCGATGCTACGAGCGGTCCCATAATACCGAAGGGAGTGCCATATAATGAAGCGGTTCCAATTTTTATAGCATCTATACCATAAGCTGCAGCCGTTTCAACCAAGACTGGAAGAATCCCGAAATAAAATCCATCAGGACCTATTAAAAAAAGAGCAGGCGCACTAATAATCGCAGTAAACAAGGCTAGAGAAGCTCCCATTTCTGTAGGAATAATGGAGACCAGCGAGTGGGCCATAGATTCAGAGATAGGAGTACCTTTAAAGATTCCTGAGAAAATTCCTGCAGCAAAAACCATGACAATAACGGCTAATGCATTAGGTGCGTGGGCAGCCAACCGATCCCGTTGATCATTTATATGCGGATAATTAATAAGCAATGCTATCGCGGTGCCAAGAAGAAATAGGACAGCTGCAGGCAGCGATTCAAGAACAATGGCAATCATAATCACGGTTGATAATAAAAAGTTAATCCAGATTAGTTTAGGACGTTTAAGGCTTTTTTCTTTTGGTACAATGTTTTCGATTGTAGCGCTTTCAATTGCAGCATCCATAATTCTAGCTTCAGACAAAGAAAGTGATTCACTGCTTTCCCTTTTATATCTAGCTCGTTCTCTCAAACCGATAAAGTAAGCAACGCCAACGACATACAGCAGGCTTGCAATCATTCCTGGCAGCATTTGAAGATATAATTGGGTTGGATCAAGATTCAGGACACTTGCTACCCGGCCGGCAGGGCCTCCCCAAGGAACAAGTGTGGTAATCCCGACTTGCATAATGGTGATCGAAGCCAGGATGATAGGGCTAATTCCCAATTTTTTATAAAGTGGCAGAAAAGCTGTAACAACAATCATCATTGTCGTAGAGCCATCACCGTCAAATCCAATAATTCCTGCTAACACCGCTGTTCCAACAATGATTTTAAGCGGGTCACCTTTTGCTAACTTAATAATCTTTGAAGTTAGTGGATCAAATAATCCTGTATCTAGCATGATACCAAAATACAAAATGGCAAATAACAAAAGAATGGCAGTTGGCGCTACACCTTGAATCCCTTCCATCATCAACGGTCCTAATTCTGTGCTAAATCCCCCGATTAAACCAAAAATAACAGGTACGATCGCCAAACCAAGAAAAGGAGATGTTCGTTTCGTCATGATCAAATACAAGAAGGTGAAAATCATGGCAAACCCTAAAATCGACAACATATACTTTATTCCTCCCAATATTTGTTATGGATGCCGAGGGTACAAAATCAATGGTACCCTGACATTGATCGCTTCTGTTATGTAGAAGAGAAAGGTCGATTATTTGTCCATTGTTTGGCTATAAATGGTCTTTGGATTGTAAAAATTGAGAAGCGATGAAATCTATTAAACTCTTACACTGAACGAGCTATTTTAGCTTACTTAGTTTTTTACCAATGACTTCTTCGTTATGTTGTCCAAGCTCAGGACCAATCCATTCAATGCTTCCAGGTGTTTCAGAAAGTTTTGGGACAATGCCTGGTACCAGTACTTGTACTCCATCCGGTAAAGTAACAGGTTTAAGCATATCTCTTGCTTGAAACTGTTCATCGTTAACGATATCCTCAATGCTGTAGATAGGACCTGCTGGCACACCAGCTTCATCGAGAATTCTCTGTACCTCCTTCTGTGTATGTCTCTTAGTCCACTCCTCAATGACCTGATCAAGGTATTCTGCATGCTCGGCTCTTCCCTGGTTGTTTGAATACACAGGGTCATTTGCAAAATCAGGACGTCCCATCGCAAGTGCAAACCTTTTAAAAATGCTATCACTATTCGCAGCAATGACAATATATTTGCCGTCCGAACATAGATACGTATTAGATGGAGCAATTCCCTCTAATGTCGCTCCTGTTCTCTCTCTTACAATCCCCTTCATGTCATATTCTGGAAGAACACCTTCCAGCAGGGAGAAAACTGACTCCGTGAGAGCAACGTCTACGTACTGGCCTCTTTTTAAAGGATCCATATCTCTTGCTCTTAATGCTAATAACGTCCCATTTACGGCATAAAGACCTGCGATAGAATCACCAACAGCTAATCCGACACGGACTGGTGGCCGGTCAGGAAAACCAGTCAAATATCTAAGTCCCCCCATTGACTCAGCAACACTACCAAAACCAACCTTGTCTCTGTAAGGACCTGTTTGTCCATATCCGGATATACGAGTCATAATGATACTTGGGTTTATCTTTTTCAAATCTTCATAACCGAGCCCCCAACTCTCTAATCTTCCAGGCCGAAAATTTTCAATCACAACATCGGCTTCTTTTGCTAATTCCCGCACCATATCCTGACCTTCTTTTTCACGGAGGTTCAATGTAATCGATTTTTTGTTTCTTGCGTGCACATACCACCATAGTGAAGTTCCCTTATGCATAACACGCCAATTGCGTAAAGAATCGCCGCTTCTTGGATCTTCTACCTTAATCACTTCGGCACCAAATTCTCCAAAAATCTTTCCTGCGAAAGGAGCTGCTACAAAATTTCCTAATTCTAATACTTTAATACCATCTAATGGTTTTCTCATTGACTCCCACCTTTGTTTCATTATTTGTTTATCTGATTTCAAAACTTTTTGCAAAACAGGTAAACTGAATATTCAGATAATGTATACAAAAATCAACAGAAGAAAAAAATCCTATCCTTAATCTTCATTACTTTTATACTGTTTTTGTTACAACCTGACCATCACTTAATAATTGAGGGAATGTACCATCAAATTTCTTTAGCATCTCTAAGTTCAAACCGGTTTTTATATTTTGTTTTTCCAAGAATTCCACAACACGGCTTGCCTGAATGTTTCCAGGAGACCCAGGTGCATATGGACACCCTCCCAAACCAGCTTGAGCTACATCTATTAAATAAACGCCAGCCTGTATTCCGGCCATAACATTTGCCAGCCCGTATCCATATGTGTCATGAAGGTGTAGGGCAATCGGGATCTCCGGAAATTTTTCTTTTAAACGGCTGCAATATTCATATACTTGTTTAGGTGTTGCCTTCCCGATTGTATCTCCAAGTCCCAGCTCATTAGCTCCATTGTTAACAAGAAACTCTGCTATCCTTTCTACTTCTGAATAAGGGACCACT
The DNA here is from genome assembly GCF_947503125.1 of uncultured Metabacillus sp. GTDB lineage: Bacteria > Bacillota > Bacilli > Bacillales > Bacillaceae > Metabacillus. The sequence goes on along the minus strand of NZ_CANNCR010000011.1, from coordinate 101,701 downwards.
CCAGAAAATGGACAGACAAAAGCGGTCGCAATCGCACCAATTGTCCTTCTGCCTCTTTTATTTGTTTCTTCAATTAAATCTTTTATTTCTAATAAAGATTCATCTGTACTTTTGTTTAAATTTGCCTGGTTATGTTTTGTGCTGGCAGAAAGGAAGAAAAGGGCGGTATGAATCTTTGAATCTAGGAATCTACTTAATCCCCGTTGGTTAGGGACTAAAGCTTCATACTCCACTCCATGATCCATCGGTAATTTTTGAGATAATTCATCTGCATCCTTCATTGCTGGAACCCACTTTGGATGAACAAAAGAAGTTACTTCCAAGCGTTCAAAACCTGCCGCAATTAATTGTTCAATCTTATTGATCTTTTGGTCAGTCTCGACAAAAACTGGTTCATTTTGCAAACCATCTCTCAATGTGACATCTCTTACTTTCATTCTTTTAGGAAAGACCAAATTCGTTCGCACTCCTTTACAAAATTTTTAGATTCCTTTTCTATTCACTCAGGTCTTTCCTCTTATCCGTTACACCAGAATGCATAGAATGATAAAATTGGAAATCACGTTGAATATGTGTTTTCATTAACTCCTCTGCCGCTTTCCCATCCCGGGATTGTATAGCCTGCCAGATCGCTTGATGTTCCTCAGCACCCTCTTCTAATCGCATTGGTATATTTAATACTGCATTACGGTAGAATGAAATTAACGAATACAACTGATTCATCATTTTTAATAAGTAAGGATTACCACTGCCTTTTACAATTAGGAAGTGAAACTGGGTACTTAAGATTTTTAATTTTTCAATATCTTTCTTCCTAACCATCAGGTTCATTTCATCAACTACATTTGACATGTGGACACGACGCTTTTCATCCAAGCGTAAAGCAGCATAATAAGCAGCAGTTGGTTCAAGACTCAAGCGGCATTCGTATAGATAGTTAAAATCTGAAAAAGTTGGGCGATACACTCTTACTCCACCCCTCGGACTGACAGAAACTAAACCATCACTATTCAACCTTCGAATAGCCTCGCGGATCGGACTTCTGCTAACCCCTGTTTCCTGGGAAATTTGCTTTTCTACGATACGTTGACCAGGATTAATGTTTCCGCTTACAATTTTTTCGTGTAAATATTCATATACTTGATCTTGAAGAGTTTTAGATCGATCGATTTTTGAAATCAATTTGAGCCCACCAATTTGTCATAATTTTCTAATAATGTATACAAAAAAATAATATAATATTTATCTTATAACAACTTGGTGCCTATGACTAGAGGGTCATGCCATTTTTCATCTCCTTTTTATATTTTAGCCCTAAATCCCCCTTTCTGCAGTTTTAATAATTTGATGTAGCAAAAAAATCATTTTTCGATTTTTTTAAATCTTATAACCGAGTTTTTTAAACTGCAACCCTTTACATCAACGCGTTTTTTCTGTAAGTCAGTTATTCTTCACCGCATTAACGTAAAAGGTAAAAGCATGGAAGAATTTGAACCTGGCTTCAGTTCAGCGAGGCTTATGCTCTTCCATCTCTAGTTGAATTATTTTAAATCTCCCGTTTTCATCAATTTCAGTCTCAAATAAACCTTCTTTGGATAAATAGATTGAATACGCGTTCTTGCTAACTTTTTGATTGTTTATCTGGCGGATTGCTGAAGAAAACTGACGAATATAATAATCTATATATTTCTTTGACACATCAATTTCATTTACCAAGTATTTTCGCAGATAGACCATTTCTGTGTTCGGAAATGTTTTATAAAAGAATTCAAGGGGATGACCTTTTTGAAAATGATCATCAGAAGAGAAATAAGTAACACGGGACGTACCATCAGCTGCAAATCCAGCTAGCAAATAAACCGTTGCATAATCGTGTCCAGGATAGGAATGTTTGAAGAATTCCAAAGAAGCACTAAATAATTTTTGGGAATGAGCTTCAATTTTTTCTAATGAATTTGTTTGAAGGGAAAATGCCTTCATTTCTTCAATTGGCTCATCAATAACATTTTTGACACCAGCAAAGGCAAAAATGGCGTTATGATTCAAAGCCATTATTTTTTTCTCATGATCATGAAAGTCATCCGTTCCCCTATAGGTAATTCTTCTATCAGCCATGATTAAAACACCATTGTCAAACTTTTTTCCAATCAATGCCGTCATCATATACTCCTTTAGAATAAGAGAATACCCTACTAATTTTAGCGTAGTGCTTTTCAAACATTTTACCATATATTGACCTATTCTAAAGGTTTGCAGACGATTATTCCCTTTGCCTTTATTATGCATCTTCCTGTTTGATCCCAGTTATACATTGATCAATTTTTTCATAAAGTTCCTCTGGCTCGTCTGTGACAATATTTTCACCATTGACAAGTGCAAATGGTTCCATTAAACATTGCCCGCAATACAGCAGGCATCTTTCTTCAATCACTTCTATATCACTGCGCTCTCTTAGCCTTTCTTTAATAGCTTCCAGCTCATCTTCGAAATTACAAGGACAGAATTTCACGCGAATATTCATGTTTACCACTCCTTAAATTTATTGGCAACATTTTAAGTTGATCGATAAAAAGCATGCAAGAGCACACCTAGACGCAACCAAGTTTTAATGTATTAAAGCATGGAAGCACTGTAGAAAAAACGCGTTAAAACCTAGGTTTGCGAGATACATTTTTCTGTCATATGATGGCTACATTACAGACAGTTTATTTAGAATATTCTGTCTATATAAAGAATGAATAAGGAGCGGTGAAAATGGTAGAAAAAATGGGTCAAACACCTAAAGCAAAAAAAGAGGAAGTTTTTCCAGTCAAAAATGTTCATTACGTCGAGATTTATACGGGAAATGCTAAGCAGGCTGCTTATTTTTACGCTAAAGCATTTGGTTTTAAGCTTGTGGCTTATAAAGGACTGGAAACTGGTTCACGTGACCGTGTCTCCTATGTAATGGAACAGGGGACCATCCGTTTAATTTTAACTGGTTCATTATTAGATAGTACTGACATTGCTGCATTTATTAAGACTCATGGCGAAGGAGTAAAAGATATTGCCCTTCTCGTAAAAGATTTAGAGAAAACATATGCAGGTGCCGTTGAAAGAGGAGGCATCCCTATCCGGAAGCCATGGATTGAAGAGGATGAAAACGGCAAAGTAAGAAAAGCCATTCTCGGTACTTACGGCGATACGATTCACACGCTTGTAGAACCACTTGATTATAAAGGCGTATTTATGCCGGGGTTTGAAGCGCGTGATGACATCTTATCTGCACTGCCTACAGGCTTAATCGGTGTTGACCACCTCGTTGGTAATGTAGAAGTAATGGATGAATGGACGAGTTATTATGAAAAAGTATTTGGCTTTACTGTTCTTAAACATTTTGATGATGAAGATATTTCGACTGAATACTCTGCGCTAATGTCCAAAGTGATGATGAATGGTACAGGTCGCATAAAGTTTCCTATTAACGAGCCAGCTGAAGGAAAACGGAAATCTCAGATTCAAGAATACCTAGATTACTATAATGGCCCAGGCGTTCAGCATCTTGCCCTGTTGACAAACGATATTATTGGTACCGTGGCTGCATTAAGAGCAAATGGTGTGGAATTCCTGACTACCCCTGATACTTATTATGAAGATCTCGCCAATCGTGTGGGAGAAATCGATGAAGATGTAAAACGCCTTCAAGAACTGAATATTCTAGTTGATCGTGATGATGAAGGGTATTTGCTCCAAATCTTTACAAAACCGCTTGTGGACCGCCCAACCTTGTTTATCGAAATTATTCAGCGTAAAGGTGCGCTAGGTTTCGGTGACGGAAATTTCAAAGCATTATTTGAATCGATTGAACGTGAACAAGCACTCCGTGGAAACATTTAATTTTTAAACCGGTCATACCGAGTTGATATCCGGTATGACCGCTTTTAACAGGAGGTGTAAGACGATTGCTAACAAAAGTCAATGTAAAGTGGAAAGAGGATGCGGTCAGTCATTTCATGACAGAACTTATTGATTATGCTGGACTGTTTCCGCCAGCTGCCCTTTCCCTTACGGAAGCAATAAAAAATTATCATTCGTATATCCATGGACCGAATAGCTGGATGCTTGGTCCATTTGTTCTCCCCGCTTCCCGATTGGGTGAACTGGAACCTTTTAGGGAGCAATTTAATGATCAGTATCCGCTTCGATTATCTGTTATCCTTAACAACTCTTGGAAGTTTGAAGCGGATTTAATGGATGCACAACACTTTTTGGAAACCTACAAAAATGCAGGTTGTATAGAAGCCATTGAAGTCCCGCTTCCCTCACAGGTTGATTTCGCGTGTTTAGAGGAACTTGATAAACAGATTGCATGTTACCGGATTTTTTGTGAAATAACAGGAACGAATGAGCAGCTGCTAGCTAAGTTAGATTTGATTCAGAAGATCAATAAAATATCATCAAGGAGTTTCGGTATTAAATATCGTATGGGTGGCATTACTTCAAACATGTTTCCTTCTGAGAAACAAGCAGCATTTGTTATCCATGAAACCAAACAGCGAGGACTGGCCCTTAAATTCACAGCCGGCCTTCATCATCCAATCCGCCAATACCGAAAAGAAGTCGAAACATTTATGCATGGTTTCGTTAATGTTTTCACTGCTTCGATCATGGTATACTGCCGTTCAGTTAACAAAGCTACCATCCAAGAAATATTGCTTGATGAGAACAGCACCAACTTTTCATTTACTACAGACACACTTTCCTGGCGTAACTTGATCGTCAGTTCTTCTGAGATCAATCATGCCCGCAATTTTTTTGCTGCTTCATATGGGAGCTGCAGCTTTGATGAGCCGCGGGAAGAACTAGGAGAGCTTGCGATTTTTCATGGGGAGGGAGTACGGTGAACCATTCGTTTATCAAAACAAAACCAGATTCGCATTTTCCTATTCAAAACTTACCATACGGCATTTTTCAAAAAAAAGGCCATTCCCCGCGTGTCGGTACAGCCATTGGTGATTATGTTCTTGATTTATCTGTGATCGACGAAGCAGGATTATTTGACGGCACAGGAGCAGAAAGGAAAGATATTTTTTCTGCTTCTTCCCTTAATCCATTTATGGCCCTTGGCCGTCCTGTCTGGGGAGCTGTTCGTTCGAAACTTCAATATCTTTTAGATGCAGACACGCCTGAGATTCGTGATAATGAAGAACTCCGCTCAAAAGCGTTTCACTTAAGGGCTGATGTGCAAATGCTTCTCCCAGCTGAGATTGGGGACTATACAGATTTTTACGCCTCTAAGGAGCACGCCACCAATGTGGGAACGATGTTTAGAGGAAAAGATCAGGCACTGATGCCAAACTGGAGACACCTGCCAGTTGGCTATCACGGACGGGCTAGTTCTGTCGTTCCAAGCGGGACGCCCGTAAGACGCCCTTTAGGACAGCGAAAACCTCAGGATTCAGAGTATCCGGTTTTCGGACCATCTATCCAACTTGATTTTGAACTTGAAATGGGCTGGTTTATAGGACCAGGCAACAATCTTGGAGAACCCATTTCAGTTAATAAAGCTGAAGACCATGTTTTTGGGCTCGTACTTGTAAATGACTGGAGTGCGCGTGATATACAAGCGTGGGAGTACCAGCCGCTTGGCCCATTCCTAGCTAAAAATTTTGCTACTTCCATCTCCCCTTGGGTTGTGCCGTTAGAAGCACTAGAGCCGTTCCGCGTAGCAGGACCGAAGCAGGAACCGAAACCGTTGCCTTACCTGCAGCAAACGAAAGATGGCGCCTTTAATATTAACCTTGAGGTTTATTTGACCCCAGAAAATCAGGAGGAAGCAACGAAAATTACCAAGACCAACTTTAACTATATGTATTGGTCAATTGCCCAGCAGGTAGCTCATCATACCATTACAGGGTGTAACATGCGACCTGGTGACATGCATGCTTCCGGAACAATCAGCGGGCCGGATCGTGCAGAACGTGGAAGCCTGCTTGAACTGACCTGGCGCGGTGCAAAACCGCTTCAGCTTAATGGCGGAGGTGAACGCTGCTGGGTCGAAGATGGAGACACAATAACCATCAACGGCTGGTGTCAAGGAGACGGATATCGAATAGGCTTTGGTGAAGTAAGCGGCAAAGTATTACCAGCCGTTTCAATCACTGACATATTAGACGCCGAAAAAATGGAAATTTAACCGTTTTAATAAAAAGGTTAATGGAAGGAGTTTTTAATTATGACACATTACATTAAAATGGGACGCATTCCCCATAAACGTCATACTCAATTTCGTCAAGAAGACGGAAGTCTCTATTATGAGCAATTGATGGGCACAAAAGGGTTCTCTAGTATTCAATCGCTTATTTACCACATCAATCAGCCAACACAAGTAAAGAAAGCTGAAAAAATTCGTGATATACGGTATGAATATGAGGAAAAAGGAGCTCTGAGACACCGGCATTTCCGGACATGGAACACGGAAGCGGGTGGTGACTTTCTTGAAGCACGGAAAATTTTCATGGCAAACGATGATGTGGCGTTAGGAGTCGCACGACCCAATCAACAGATGGATTATTTTTACCGTAATGGTGAAGGTGATGAATTGATATTTGTACATGAAGGAACGGGCAAAATTGAAAGTATTTTTGGCGAATTAAGTTTTCGGCCAGGTGACTACCTCGTTATTCCAATCGGAACAACCTATCGCGTTGTTTTGGAATCAGAAGAAGCCCGCTTTTTTATCGTTGAATCGAATTCGTCCATTCTAACACCAAAACGCTACAGGAATGAATTTGGCCAACTTCTTGAGCATTCCCCTTTTTGTGAGCGTGATATCAGAACACCAGAAAAATTAGAGCCGAAAAATGAAAAAGGCGAATTTGAAATTCGAGTACGTGCACAAGGAATGATCACTTCCTATACCTATGATTTCCATCCGCTCGACGTTGTGGGATGGGATGGTTATCTCTATCCTTACGCATTCAGTATCCATGACTTTGAACCGATCACCGGACGTGTTCATCAGCCACCTCCAGTACACCAAACGTTTGAGGCGCATAATTATGTAATATGTTCCTTTGTGCCGCGTTTGTACGACTATCATCCCGAAGCTATCCCTGCACCTTATGTACATAGCAATGTGGATAGTGATGAGGTTCTCTATTATGTGGACGGTGACTTTATGAGCCGCCGCGGCATTGAACAAGGATCCATCACCCTTCATCCGAGCGGACTCCCGCATGGGCCGCATCCAGGGAAAATTGAAGCAAGTATTGGCAAAAAAGAAACCCAGGAACTGGCAGTCATGGTTGATACATTCCGCCCCCTTTATATCGTAAAGGATGCTCATGCTCTAGAAGACGAGAAGTATATGAGCAGCTGGCTTGTAAAATAATTCACAACAGCATCTATGCCGAAGCGGGATTCTATTTTACTTCGGCATTTTTTGGATACTGACTACTCTAATTAGAAAACAATCCTATAGCAAGCTGATCAGCTGTAAAACTCGATGAAACATAGTAGGTGATTTAAAACTATAAATATAAATCTTTTTCTTCAAATACCTTTATTTTATTAATACGGGTTTCGTGTCTGCCACCTTGAAAAGGTGTTGTCAGCCATATTTTAGCAATTTCCCGAACTAATCCCGGTCCTATGACACGCTCTCCCATTGCTAATATATTTGAATCGTTATGCTCCCTTGTCGCTTTCGCACTGAAAACATCATGTACGAGAGCACACCGAATTCCCAATACCTTATTTGCGGCAATACTCATCCCAATACCTGTTCCACAAATTAAAATCCCTCGATCAACTTCACCGTTTGCAACTTTTTCAGCTACCGGAATCGCATAATCTGGATAGTCAACAGATGTACTGCATTCACATCCAAAATCGACATACTCAATATTCAACTCTTCCATTAAAGAGATGATTTCCTTCCGTATCGTTATGCCCCCATGATCTGATGCAATTGCTACTTTCATTACTTTCACCCCTCATATATAATAGTTAGTCGCTCTTCTTAGGAACCTCAAAATAGGAAAACCCTTCTTGTTTCCTAATCAGAGATTCTATATAACAATTTAATAACAAATAGAGATATCCTAATTAAGATTAGCTTTTGTTGAAAAAGTGCAAAGTGTTTCTAGCAATCTATTAACTCGATGATCATCGAGTGCTTTTATGCAGATTACATGAATATATCTAAGATCATAATAGATCCTAACCCAACTATTGAAGTAATTGTTGAAATGACACTGTAGGTTGCAAACGTTTCTTTCATGCTCATTCCCATATATTCTTTTACCATCCAAAAAGCTGCATCATTTACATGTGATGCCATACAACTACCTGCCCCAGTAGCAAGTGTGACAAGAACTAGGTTAGCATCTGGTGTTTGACTAAGTATCGGAATAACTAAACCCGCTGTTGATAAAGTTGCAACCGTTCCAGATCCTAAAGCAATACGCAACAATGCCGCAACGGTCCACGCAAGCTAGATTGGCGAAATAGAAGTATCTTCAAATAGCTTAGCAATATAATCACCCACACCGCCATCAATAAGAACCTGTTTTAAAGCTCCACCTCCACCTATAATGAGGAGTAACATTCCTAATGCATTAATAGCTGAAGAACAAGAACTCATCAATTTTTTTATAGGAATTTTTCTTGCAATTCCCATCGTATAAACGGCAAATAGCAATGAAATCACAATGGAGGTTGAAGCGTTTCCAATAAAACGCATAAAGATAATAAACCCATTATCTGCAAATCCAACTGTCTTTTGTAACATATCAAATGCTGATCCTATGGTTATTAAGATTACTGGAAATATTGCTGTAAATACGCTAATACCAAATCCTGGTGTATCTTCTAATTCAAAATGCTTGTGTTCACCTATTGATTCAATTTTTCTATTAGTACTAAATATATCTGGCATAAATCTTTCAACAAGCCTCGGATACAAAACACCCGCTATAATAACTGTTGGGATGGCGATAATAATACCAACAATTAATACCTTACCAATATCTGCACCATATTCCGAAGCAACGGCTGTTGCCCCTGGGTGTGGTGGAAGAAAAGAATGTGTAGCTAGCAAAGTTGCGCTCATGGGAAGACCTAATTTGATGATAGAAATGTTTAATTCTTTTGCAATTGTAAAGATTATTGGAATTAAAAGAACAAATGCTACTTCATAAAATAAGGTAATACCTACGATAAATGAAGCAACCACAACGGCCCACTGTATCTTCTTTTCCCCAAATTTGTTAATTAAGGTCATTGCAATCCGATGGGCTCCTCCGGCATCTGCTATTAATTTTCCAAGCATGGCTCCAAGTCCAAAAATTAGACCTATATGACCAAGTGTGCCTCCTATACCGCTTTCAATTGATGAAACGATATTTTCTGCTGGAATCCCTAATAACAAGGCTACTACAAATGAGACAATAATTAATGAAAAAAATGTATTTAATTTAAATCCCATTATTAAGATAAGTAGTAAGATAACCCCGATAGCTGTATATAATAATGGCATAATAATCCTCTCCAAATCATTTAATTATATCATTTATATAAATAGGCATACCAACCAATATGATATGCCTGTCTAAAAATTAGTTAACTATTAATCCATATGTGATCCACCGTTAATATCGATTTCCTCACCAGTAATATAAGAAGCTTCTTCTGAAGCTAAGAAAGCAATAGTTGAGGCAATTTCTTCTGTTTCACCTGGTCTGCCCATTGGAATTCCAGCAATAACATTTTTCGCATCTTCTTCTGGAAGTGATTTCCAAATCTCAGTATTAATAAGACCTGGTGCAAAACAGTTTACAGTAATGCCATCTGTTGCAACTTCACGAGCTAAGTTTTTAGAGAATCCTAATACAGCAGCTTTAGATGCAGAATAGTGTGCTCCGCCGAATACTCCGCCTCCTCTTTTTGCAGATACAGAGGAAAGACTTACAATTCTACCAAACTTTTGTTTTTTCATTGTGTCTAATACCGCTTGAGTACATAAGAATAATCCAAACATATTAACATTAAAGACTTTTGTGATATCTTCAATTGTCATATCTTCAACTGTCACTTTTTGTGAAATTCCTGCATTATTAACTAGAATGTCAATACGACCATATTCTGCTAGAACCTTTTCAACCATCGCATCAACTGATTCTTTGTTCGTTACATTGAGCTCTACCCCTAACGCCTTTCCGCCAGCTTCTTGAATCGCATTTACTGTATCTTGGATTCCATCTACATTTAAATCAGCTATGACAACGGCTGCTCCTTGCTTTGCAAGTGTTAGGGCAATTGTACGTCCAATCCCTTTTTTTGAACCGCTTCCTGTAACAATTGCTACTCTATCATTTAATTCAAACATGTTCTTATTCTCTCCTCAAGTTAATAGTTTTATAATTAGAATTTGCTATTAAAGCATTTCTTTTGCAGTGTTAATAATATTTTCAACAGTAATGCCATTTAGTTCTAACAGTTTTTCATATGGAGCAGATTGTCCAAACTGATCTTGAACACCTATTCTTCTAACCTTTCCTTTGCCTTCTTCAGCAGCTACTTCACATACAGCGCTTCCTAGTCCGTTTAAAATATTGTGATCTTCAACCGTAATGATTCGGCCTAATTCGAGGCACTCTACGACAGCTTCGCGATCGATTGGTTTAATCGTATGCATATCTAGTAATTTGACAGAAATCCCTTGTCTTTCTAATTCCTTTGTTGCGTCTAAAGCAAGACGAACCGTGTCACCATTTGCAATAATAGCGATATCATTTCCATCTTTTAATTGTTTCGCCTTACCAATTGTGAACTCTTCATTTTCATCGTAAATGACTGGAACCATGTCTCTAGTAAAGCGCAGATATACCGGTCCATATATATTGGCAGCCTGCTCGACTAGTTTTCTAGTAGAATAGTAATCAGCACCCATAATGACCGTCATATTCGGGAAACTTCTTAATACCCCCATATCTTCAATCGCTTGGTGACTTCCGCCATCATTAGCAGGTGTTAGTCCCCCATGAGAACAAGCGATTTTAACATTCAAATTTGGGTAGCAAACCTCTTGCCTAATTTGCTCAGCCATCCTTAACGAACCAAATACTGCGTATGTGCTTACAAACGGGATCTTACCTGTCGTAGCAAGCCCGGCAGCTAAACCGGCAGCATTTTGCTCAGCAATTCCGACATTAATATGCTGATCAGGTAATTCCTTAATGAAACCAGTTGTTTTACATGATTTGGCAATATCAACATCAATGACGTAAATATTTTTATTTTCCTTACCTAATTTTACTATTTCATCACCAAAGGCTTGTCTTGTCGCTATTTTTTTCGTTAGAGTTTTTTCCAAGATGCTCATTATTTTAAACCTCCTGCGATTTCTTCGATTGCCTGTTTGTACTCTTCATCATTAGGCGCAATACCATGCCATTCGGCAACATCTTCCATATAAGAAACGCCTTTTCCTTTTACCGTGTCAAGGATGATACATTTTGGTTTTCCATTTTTTAATTCTCTAATTTCATCTAATGTTTCCACAATTTCTTCCATGGAGTGTCCATCAATTCGTTTTGTTTCAAAACCGAATGCTTCAAATTTTTTCTCTAAATCTAAAACTGGCATTACCTCATCTGTGAAGCCATCGATTTGAAGTCTGTTATGATCAACAAAGACAATTAAATTATCTAGCTTGCATTTTACTGCTGTTTGTGCTGCTTCCCAAATTTGACCTTCTTGGCACTCGCCATCTCCTAGTAAAGAGAACACACGGTAATTTTTCTTATCTCTTTTTCCTGCGATTGCCATACCTACACCACAAGAAAGTCCTTGACCTAAAGAACCTGTTGAAATATCGATACCTGGGCACTTTTTCATATCAGGATGCCCTTGGAATGGAGAACCATATTCTCTTAACGTATAGACCGTTTCATATGGGACATAACCTAGTAGGGCTAATGCAGAATATTGGATTGGGCAAACATGACCTTTTGAAAGGACAAATCTGTCACGGTCTTCCCAAGTAGGATTTTTCGGATCAATGTTCATTTCTTTAAAATATAGCGCTGTCATAAGATCCGCAGCTGAGAGTGAACCTCCCGGATGACCAGATTGTGCATTGTGAATCATCGTTAAAGCTGTTTTTCGCATTTCAATCGCTTTTTCTTTTAATTCTTCTATACTTATGTTTTTCATCTCTGTCACCTCAATTAAGACTTTTAAAAATTCTAAACTTTCGACCTTGTTTACTTGTCTACTAAGTTATCCTGTATGTGTAGTATACATTTCTTGTCGCAATTTGTCTACTAAGTATACAAAAAATTCATCTTAATTTTTTTATTAATTTCTTTCACTGAAAAAGAGGCATAGTTTTTAAGACAATACGTTTGTATCTTAAGGACTTACACAATAAACACAGCTAACGAACAAACCTTTAGTTTATTAGACATTCACAATTAAACTAGAAAAAACACCATATCGACATGGGTCGATGTGGTGTTTTTTCTAGTTTAAAATATTTATTTTTCCTTCTGATACTAATAACAAAGGATAGACATTGGATCATCATAGTGCAAGAGATGTGGCACGCAAAATCGTATACTATTCTTTACAAAAAGAACGTAAACATTCCAATGCATTCATTCAACTTTCATTTAATTTTCATCAGTTTTTTATTTTCAGTACCGTCCCGGTCAATGACAATCATTTCCCAATATTCCAGGCTAGGAAGAGTGATTACTAACTCTTCTTTTTCCCATCTGTATTGAATTTTACTTAATTCTCCTTCATTACGATCCGGACTTGCTGTATAAACCTTTAAGTTAGGTAATTCATGTTCACTCTTACCGATTGGGTATCTTACTGATAAATTCTTATACACATCCGGTTTTGATGCTGCATTTCGCCAATTAGCGTCATTATTTAGTAGATTAACAAGATGAACGACATCGTAGTCTTCAAAGCCTTTATTATTTTTATTTTCACGGACTATAGACCAGATTGTATTTTTTTCTCCATCTCTGCTAACCTTAAGCGGCTGTCCCTTGTTTTCTACTTTAATCATCGAATCCGTTTCTTTACTATCAAATAAAAGATTTTCATAAGCAGCAAAGAATTTATAATAATCTTTCATCGATTCTTTTAAGGAACTGCTCATTTTTTTGCTTCGATTCGGGTAATATTCATGAGCCAACATGTTTGGCCCTTCTTTATATTTTTCCGCAGTACCGATTTCAATATGTGTTGCTCCCATTGCAGCTAAACCAGCATCCATTAAACGAACAGAAGGCTCGTCGAAAAGTCCAACGGTCATACGGCGCAAATTAATGGAACCTTTCTGTCCTTTTTCCTGTTTCAATGTCACTTTATGTTTCCCAGCTGATAAATGTGGTAAAACAACGTAGCCATCCTCACTATATGAGTCAATATTTCCCGTACTTTTAAATGCAACGGTGTAAGGGTTGCCTTTTTCATCTAGCACCGGTTTTCCATCTACATAAATTGTTCTTGCTGTTTCTGCTCCTGCATTCGCATATGTGAAAATAAAACTTGTTTCTCCTTCTTCTTTTAAATCAACATCAAATGTTACTTCGTCCCCTACATGACTAAAATTTAATAGTGTGTCTTTATAGATGTACATTGGCGGAAGGGCGGTCGCAGATTCAGCATGATACCTTTTATCTTTAATTTGTAAATAATCTAGCTTTACACCATCATCATCTATGTTTTCAACTTGAATCGTGATTGTGTTTTTCCCTTCTTTTAAAGGAATTTCTTTCATCGTAAGATCTTGCCACCCGTTACTAGATGGGAAAAGAATATTTTCGATTTTTTCTTCATTTACATATACGGAACGATTTGCATTACGCTTTGAGGCACTATCATTGTTATATCTCCAAGTTACATCATACGTTCCTGCTTTTGGACTATGAATATCAAAGGATAAGAAATCCCCTTCATCTTGAAAACCGTAAATATGTCCAATCGTTGTTGAGATTCCATGACCTTCAGGTGCAAATTCAGCTTCTTCAACCTGGTATTCCTCATCACCAACAAGTAAGCTATCTAAATTGATATACTCACCGCTTGATGCTAGTTCAAAGACAACTTCATGTTTTCCGGCAGGTATGGTTGCTTTTATTGATTTTTCAACCATTGCTCCGTCCCAGCCACCTGGTGTACTGGAGAATACGTTTTCTGAAATTGTTTTTCCATCCACATACATGTTGTTTGAAGGAATCAATTCTCCATCAACATAGATATTTACTCTAGGATTGTTTGCCGTTCGATATTTAAAGCTAAGAGTGCGTGTCTCCTTTTTGTTATTTACAGTAAAAATTACTCGTTGACCTTTATTCCCCAGATTGTTCGTAATTCCAGGAGCCGTGGAAACCTCGCTTGTTTTTGCTATAACAGGACTCCAACCGAGTTCAGCTTGCTCCGCTTCTATAAAGGTATTATTTATTTCAAATTTGTCTATTTCAATTCCTGTTTCATCGGTTTGATCCTCCATCTTCAATTGAATCTCATTTATACCATTATAAAGATAAATGTTTGTTTCAACTTTACTCCAATTATCTCCGCTCGTTTGCGGCAGATGTACAACTCCTGCTTTTTTCCCATTCACTAGCAAGCTGCGTTTTGTTTCTTGGCCATTGTTCTTATAGAAAATAGAAATCGGAACCTCTTTTGCATTTTCTGAATCGATTTTGAATGTGAGATAATCTCCCTGTTGTTTAAAGTTGCTAATCTGATTTATTGCTTTTTCGATTAAAGGCTTCTTTGTTGGTTCCCAGCCGACTATGGCTTTTTCAGCCTGGTATCGTGTATCTCCAACAAACATGTAATCAATCTTTGCACCTGTATCATTAACATTTTCTACTTTTAATATGACTTTATTTTTACCAGCTTTTAATGGTACTTGAATGGCTTCTGAGTTTTTAAATGACTCCCATCCCCCAGTTGGTTCTAATTTAATAGAATCACTAACGAGCTCATCATTAACAAACAAATGACGATTGACTGCCACTCTTTCTACACCATAATGAAAGCTAATCGGATATGTGCCTGATTCAGCTGCATTTACCGTAAATTCAATAAAATCACCATCTGTTTCAAAATGATAGACATGCCCATATTTATCTACTTTACAGCTAATAAGCTCTGCGTCCTCTGCTTCATATTCCTTTTCAAAAAAATCATTTTTAAGGATAATACTATCTACGTTTAACCAAAGATTATTCGTATTTAATTGCAGTTTGATTTCGTTTGTACCTTTTTTTAAATCTAACGTTACATTTTTAATAGCAATAGGATTTCCCCAGCCTGTTTTTTCATTAAAGGATATAGCGCTTTCTGCAAGTTGATCATTGACCGATAATTTCCCTTCAGGACTTTCACCATTATCATGTCCGTATTTAAGATCAACCTGATATGTTCCGGCTTCAGGAACATCAACAGTCCATATAATCTGATCCTCATCTTTTTTGCCGAAATCTCCAACCCAGCCTGGAACAATTTGAATCCGTGAGATAAATTGCTCTGACTTAGGAACTCCTTTGACATCGGCTGCTTCATAGTGATTTCCTGCAGCCTGCTTATAATTCATATAACCAGCGATAACAACTGCTTTTCCGCCATTTGTTTCCCGGGTTTCTTCCACCACTTTTACGAGATCACGGTAGTTGTCTTTATCCTGCCAAATTTCACTGTAATCAAAATCTGTTTTCGTTGATTCTATCGGAACATCCTGATAGCCTTCATTGCCGCCAACCATGTTAAACGTTACAACGCTCTTGTTCTTGTCATTATTTTCCAAGGAAGCTTTTACAGAATTAATAAGAGAATCATAGTCTTTCGAAAAATGACGTTTATTTCCTTCATAATCATATAAATAATCATTATCGTGAAAGCCCCACTGATCAAGGTGCATTCCGTCAAAGCCAAATTCATTAACGCTTCTTACAAACTCTTTGTTTATGTAGTTTTGCCATTCTTTATTTCCTGGGTCTTGAAGAAATAAACCTGTTGGCGGATTTACCCAATCAAAGAAAAAACCTTCCTGATCAGCTATAGAAGGATGCGGAAACTTTGCTGTTTTCTTATAAAGTCCCCATTCCTTTTTTACACCAAATGCTTCATAATTTTCCCTGGCCGCATAGTTCATTTGATAGGCCATTGCTGCTGCGTTGTATTTTTGCGCTGCATTAATTTGCTGTTTTACTGTTAGGGGATAAAGTTTACGTCCTAATAAATCATCGTAAGCAGTAACTTTATTGATCTCTTCAATAATAAAATTCCCATTTTCATCTAAAATCGGATTGCCTTTGCTGTCTGTTTTGGAATAGACAGATACATCATGGCGCCACATCCAGTCATAAAATTGAAACCCATTTAAGTAGTATTCCTGTGTTAGCTGCTTTATTTTCTTTTCACTTTCTGACGCTGACTCTTGAGGAAATTCGGTTGTATAGCCGTAGCGTGGAAAACGCGTCCAATCACTTGAAACATCTATCGCTGCTGTAAGCACTTGATCTGAACCCTCAATTGAGGCTTTAACCAGATAACCACGAAAATCATTAGCAGGCGGTGTCCACTCAATTTCCAATCCTTTCAGATTCTTTTTAACCTGTATATTTTTCTTCCCTTCAGCTATTTTTTCGTTTAAATGGAAGACCTCTAGATTTAGCTTCCCTTTCCAATCTTTTGAAGTATCAAATAAAAAGGACATTTTTACTTTTTCATCTGGATTATATCTTGCTTTGTCTACTAATAATGCTTGAATTGGTTCATCAGGGAGCTGCTTTTTACTTGTTGAAATTTGTTGTGAACTGACCTGCTGTATTATTGTTTGGGCATTTGTTATATGTGTTACACTCAATGATGTCAAAGCCAAATTTAAGGCAACTAAACCAGCAAGCTGCAGCTTTCGTTTGCGTTTAGATAATTTCATGCCTTTCCTCCTTCATTTAAAATAATATAAGAAAGCGTTGTCAAAAAAAACCCAAAAATATTAGATGACTCTCCTTTCATAGATTTGGTGTATTTTCTTATTTCCATTGTAAAAACGTAACCGCTAACATTAAGAAAAAAGTGTCATATATTATGTTTCTATTATTGATTGATAGGAAAATATATCCTAAATCTCTTTAAAAACAACAATTTTCAAAACTAAATGAGTCTTTTACCTTCTTTAAACCATATAAAGCAACAGGATAGAATAATTGGTTCGATTTATACAAATTTATTTTAGCTAAATACTTCACCTTATAAATCTCTCTGAATATTAATCAACTATTACCGTTTTTCCGCTTTCTGCAGACTGAATGATTCGTTCAAGCACTTTTTGGTTTTGATAGCCGTCATAGAAAGTCGGCGTTCCCGTCTGCTGATTGTTTGTTACCAGGTCAGCAAAATCTTCGAGTTGCTGTCTCTTATAACTTTCAGGAACTTTTTTTGTTTTAAAAATTAGCCGGTTATCTGTTCCATCACTGATGCAAATGTCGATCTCATCCGGCCGTTCGCAATTGACATGTATCGTACCATAATCACCGTATAATGTTACTTCGTGCTGGTTCCCTGACCCAACTGCATTTCTTGTCGTGATAAAATTGCCAATCACATGATTTACAAGCACCGCCTGAAAGCTCGCGTAGTCATCCACATCTACTACTATCATTTCTCCGCTGATTGGATCCTTTCTTTCGTGCACAAATGTTTCCATCAGTGCTGATACAGACTTGAATTCTCCAACAAAGAATCTGGCACTATCAATCATATGAGCACCTAAATCCCCAAGTGCTCCCGTCCCTGTAACAGCTTTATTAAAACGCCAGGCATAAGGTGCTTCGAATAGCGGTGCACCGAAAGATTGCAAATAACGGACAGCAATATGGCGAATTGCTCCAATCTGATTTTCTTCTAACAGCTTTTTCGCATAGCGAAATGATGGGACATAACGATAAGAAAATCCGACCATACATGGAATTGGCTGTTTTTCATATAACACTGCTAAAATCTCCGCCTCAGCAAAATTTAATGTAAAAGGCTTCTCTGCCATAATCGGCTTTTGATATTGAATGCATAATTCCAATGCCTTTGCGTGTAAAAAGTTAGGCACGATCGATATAACAGCATCAACATCCGGATCTGCAATCAAAGCTTCCATATTATTAAAACGCTTTTCTTGACTAATCCCTTCCTCTTCCCCAATTTTCGTTAAGAGTTCTTCATTCACATCACACAGAGCACCCAATTTTAATTGTTTCAATTCAGAGATCATTCTGCGATGGGCATTAGCCATTCCTCCAAGACCAATTAACCCTATAGTTATAACATCATTTTTGATCAAGTCTTTTCCTCCTTAAACAGCAAAGCTATTATATTAATATCTATTGTAAAATGATCATAGATAGAGGAGAATACTTTTATTGAAAGCGCTTAATTAAATACACCAATTCAGGAATATATAACACCAATTTATGCTATATCTACCTGCTATTTTTTGTACACCCTGTGTCAAGAAAGATGTGTGCAATCCTAAAACAAAATGCCTCCTTCCACAATACTGGAAGGAGGCATTTTGTTAAAAAAGAACTTGATACAGAACTCCATTTATATACCATTATCTTTCTTTTTAGCTTTTAGCAATTGATCAATTTCTGATGCAGCTTTTTTCAATCCTTCTTCTACACTGATCTTTTGAGTAAATATCAGCCTAATATAGTTATAATATACTTCATCAATTTTATCCCACTCTGCTACAGGCGGGCGCAGGAATGTTTGATCGATACTGTCTATATAACTTTTATAATAAGGATATTGCTTAATGATAGATGATATCTCAACAAGTCTATTTGTTGGTAATAAACCTGCATGTAATAAAGCTTTTTGCGGGGTTTCAGTTGTCATCCATTTAATAAAGGTCCAGGCTGCTTCTGGATGTTTCGTGCCTTTTGTCATCACGATATTTTCTCCGCCTAAGATAGATGAAGGACCGCCATTACTAGGGAAAGGAGCGGAAACGGTTTGTTCATTTATTAAAGAAATCTCCTCCAATGAATGAACACTATAAAACCAAGGCCCATCATCAATCATAAAATAGTTCCCGCTTCTAACACTTTGCCATGTTTCAGGGTAACCACTCACGATTTGAGGAGGAAGATATGAATTTTTAAATAATTCTACCAGTCTCTTAATAGCCTGAATGCTTTCCCTGCTATCAAGAAAACCAGATGCTCTTGAATAGGATGGATCCGTTAACCTGCCGCCTAGCCCATAAAAATATGATAAGCTCCCCCATGAAGAAATATGTGTCATCCCGATCTTCAGGTTGTGCTCCTTAACAACCTGAATTAACTCATCCATTGTTTTAGGGGGGGTTAATAAACCAGCATCTTTTAGTAATTGTTTATTATAAATCGCTGACTTTGTATTTGTATTTAAAGGAAGACCGTAATATTTTTGTTCATATAAATTAGATTCTAAAGGTGCTTCATAGAAGCGCTCCTTTACTTTCTTAAAGTCAGCAAATTGACTAACAGGATATAAAAGCTGAAGTTCAGCAAATTTTGGAACCCATGTAATATCCATTCTTATGATATCCGGTTTCCTATTTACTGAAGCTCTTGAAATAAGCGCTGACTTTAATTGTTCATTGTAGGATTGACGTAAAGGCTTTACATCGATTTCTGGATATTTTTGCTCAAATAAAGGAATCAATTCGTTTTCAAAGATTCTTGTTTCTTCCTCACTATACGTATGCCAAATCTCAATCTGAACAGGTGCTTTTTCTTCAAATGTCATTGTAGGGTGACGGTCATCAATGATTGTTTGATTTCCGCAACCTGATATTAGGGATAATAAGAACAATAATAGTATCATTAGGAGTCGGAGCATTTTGCATTTCCTTTCCGCTTACTTACTTCTGATGATGGATTCTAAAATCTCCAGGGGATAAGCCTGTTACTTTTTTAAATAACTTGCTAAAATATTTCACATCATTGAAGCCCGATTTTCTAGCAACTTCATAAACCTTTAATGTAGTGTGAAGTAATAGCTCCTTTGCCTTTTTGACTCTAAGATCAATGACATAATCAATGAAGTTTTGCTCAAGATATCGTTTAAATAGGATACTAAAATAATTTCTACTTATATGGATATGGTCGGCAACATTCTGGAGTGTCAAATCTTGTGTATAATGTTCATGAATATAATAAAGCGCTTTGTCCAAAAGTTCGTTATCCGAATAAGGCTTACTTTTCTGATCTGATAATAGTTGGTGACATTCATCGATTTTGATCATTAACTGATGACGAAGATCATGAAGCGACTCACATGCCTCTATTTCAGAGCATTTCTCCAATAATAAAGCATGATCTAATGACAAAAAAAGAGTTGTTAAAATATCACATGCTTCACTTTTAATTGAGGCAGGTGTCATATGTTCACTAGCCCATTGCTGATATCGTTCTTGTAGAAAAGATTTAATCTTTGCTTCTTCATACGGCAAAAGCCCCGTTATTTGCCCTTTGCTAATAGGCTCAAAGGAAGTTTGCTCCGGCGCTCGATACGTAAAGACATGTTCATTTTCATAAAAAAAGTGTCGTTGAGATGCAAAAAGGCTGCGCCGATAGCCGTCTATTATTTCCGTCCATTTAGTAATCACATCATAGCCAAACGAAAAACTTATATTTGTCTGCTTTTCTATTTTAGCTATTAATTGATGGGTAACTGCAAGAGGATCACCGTTTTTTTTTATAAAAAACAAAAGCTCATTTTCCCCTATCGGAAAACAAACCCCATCTTCTTCCTCCATATAAAAACGTTCTTGTATTTCTTCAAAGATCAGACTTTTATATAAAAAACCATACTTCTCTTCAACCATTCCAATTTGTTTCATTCTCATGCAAACGACAAGGAAAGGGAGATGACATCTCTCTTTCATACTGTTATCATTCACCGTCTCTTTTTTAAAAAGAATTCGTTTCATTTCTTGTTCAATCTTTTTTCTTACCTGAAGTCGCTCCGTACGTTCAACTATATCTAACTTTTGTTTAATTGTTTGCTCTTCATCTATCTTTTGTACACATTTTTGAATGGTCTTTAAAAAGGATTCAGGTTCCAAAGTTGGTTTTAAGAGGTAGTCTACTGCACCATGTGTCAGGCCTTCTCTCACATACTCAAATTCATTATAGCTGCTAACCAACACAACCTTTAATTTTGGGTTTAATCGCAATGCCTTTTTCATTAATGTTAATCCATCCATAACAGGCATTTTAATATCAGTAATAAGGATATCAACACAATTCGTATTCTCCATTGCATGTAATGCTTGCTGACCATTTGAAAAGTCACCAAGTAACTGGAGATTCTCCCTTTCCCAATTAATAGAGGATTTTAACCCAAATCTAATAATTGGCTCATCATCAACAATTATGACGGTATACATGTTATTCACCTCTACTTTATAGGGATCAATATTAGTTTCACAATCGTACCTTCTTTGCTGCTTTGAAGTTCCACTTTTGAGTCTTGATGAAAGTAAAGTTTTATCGAATCATACACATGCCTCAAACCGATTCCAACAAATGAATTTGTTTCATTAGCAGATTGTTTTAACTGCCTTAGCAGCTTATGATCTAACCCTATGCCGTTATCCCGGATTTCGATTTCAATAGCATTATTGATTTCCCTTCCAGTAATAGCAATTGTCCCTTCTTGACCAGTAGGAACAATTCCATGAAAAATGGCGTTTTCAACAATTGGCTGTAAAAGCATTCTTGGAAGTAAAAAATCTTCTAAACCTTTATCAAATTGAGTATGCAAAAAAAAGGTTTGTTCATAGCGAATTTGTAAAATAACCATGAACTTCTTGATCATTTCAATCTCTTCTTTGATCGTTATAAACGTTCCTGTCTTGCCCATATTTGCTTCTAACAAACTGGATAAAGCCGAGAGCGCGTGATTTGCACGCTCTGTTTGATTGAATTGTACTAACCAGCGGATTGTACTTAATGTATTAAATAAAAAATGGGGGTTAATCCGATGTTTAATCGCCCGCAGCTCCGCTTCCTGCTTATGAAATTGCTCCTCTTTCACCTGTTCCAGCAGATCCTCAACCTGGTTGATCATATGATTAAACTGAATACTCATCATCCCGATTTCATCAGTTGAATTCACGCTCGTTCGAACATTAAAATTCCCATTACCAACAAGCTTCATTTGATTCGTAAGGACATTGACTGGCTCAGTTACTCTTTTAGCTAGTATAATCCCAATAAATATAGCGACAATTCCAAACAATGCTGAAGCTATGATGATTATCCTCTGGATCGTTGTAATTTCACCTGTAATTTCGCTTACTGGTACAACCCCTACAATTGACCAGCCATTCCCAATTTGTTGTTTCACACCATAAAAATTTACTTCATTTTCTTTAAATTGAAATTCTTGTTTCTTACTTAAAATGTGCTTACGTAAATCTTTATTTTCAACAGGGGAATTAATCGATTGTATATCAGAATCAATCATAATTTTCCCATCTTCATCTACAACGAAAAAATGACCTGTTTTCCCAAGCTTTATTTGGTTGATTTTTTCTAAGATGGCATTCCCGTCCAAACAAACTTGGATGTACGCAATATTATTTAGGTTATCGAAATCCTTCATGACACGGCTGATTGGCAGTACAAGATCGGTATTTTCACCTGCACCGCTAAACCGGTCGTATTGAAGTCCTTCCCAGACTAATTCCCCATCTTTTTCAATTGATTTCTTTACCCATTCCAGCTGAGGGAGATCTACCATAGATAATTTAAACGGTGAAAACGACCCGCTCCCCCAGCTTGTCCCTTTATCCTTTAATACATAGATAATTCTTACAAAAGAACTCGAATAAATAGTTGAGTTTAGATAGGATGTAATATACTCTTGACTTGATTCAAATTCAGCAGGTGAAAGACTTTCGTGTAAATCTTTTTTTACAATTTCCTGAATCCGTTCATTACTATAAATAAGGTCCGCCATATCACTGCCATTAGAAAAAATATATGAAAGAGAATCTGCTGCTTGCCGCGCTATCTGAAGGGATGATTCTCTTACATTTTCTTTTACAATATTTGAAGCAGAATGATAGAAAAAGAAACTATTAAAAACCGTTGGGATTAAACATACAATTAGTATCGCTACGATAACCTTTACAGCAAATCTTTTTTTTAATAGTTCAGTTATCATTGTTTAATCCCTCTTTGTGTAACATATTCTTGTTTTTATCATATCTATCGATTTTATATCTAGCAAGCTGTAATTTTGTTTATGATGTTACCCTTTGATTGCTCCTTCAGATTGACCGCCTTGGACAAATTTCTTTTGGAAGATGATATAAACGATCATAACCGGTAAAATGGCAATGATTGATGCGGCAAAAATCCATGCCCAGTTACTTGCATACTTCCCTTGGAACATCATTAGTGCAATTGGCAATGTTCTCATCGCCTCATCCTTGATGATTGTTAATGCAACAAAATATTCATCCCATGTTCCTGAAAAAGCAAAGATAGCCATTGTTCCTAAAGCTGGCTTGGAAAGAGGTAAATAAATTCTCCTAAAGATTGTCCAATTTCCCCCTCCGTCCATTAAAATTGATTCTTCTAATTCCTTTGGAACGGTTTCAAAGAATCCACGTAAAAAGAAAGTCGAACCAATAACCCCGCCTCCGACATAGATAAGCCATAAACCCCAATATGAGTTCACAAGACCTAACGATTTAATAACTGTAAATTGCGGCACGATGGCTAATACCAGAGGAATCATCATTGTAAATAGAAATATTCTAAATAAAACCTCCTTTCCAGGAAAAGTAAATCGCACAAATGAGTAAGCAGTCATCGCCCCTAAAAAAACACTTCCAATTGTCGCTACACCCGCAACTAATAAGCTGTTTAAGAAATAACGAAAAAAACTATTTTTATTCCAAACAATTTCATAGTTTTCAAGATTAGCAACAGCTGAAAAGACTTCATGTGGCCGTGGCAATGAATATGCTTCATTAATGAATGTTGTTAAGACCATATACACAAATGGCGTTATAAAAATCGCGACTCCAAGAATGAGCACCGTATAAACTATGAATTTCGTTAATAAATTTGCTTTCATTTTTCATCCCTCCTAGAATGCCTACATGAAGCGTTGATTTCCAAGCCTTTTCTGTTGGGTGAATGTAATAAGGAAAATCGTAAGCCCCATCATTACTCCTAATGCAGAGGAATAGCCAAAGTTAAAGTTGCTGAACGCTTCTTTATAAATCATGCTTTGCAATACCTCTGTTTGTCCCATTGGTCCGCCGTTTGTAATGAAATATACTTGCGGGAAAAAGTTAAATGCTCCCATAATTAGATTAATGAAGACAAAAGCAGTTATTGGTCCCAACATTGGAATCGTAATATGTCTAAACAATTTAAGTCCGTTGGCCCCATCAATTGCAGCAGCCTCGTATAAATTTTTTGGTATTCCTTGCAATGCTGCTAAGTAAATAACAACGGTCCAGCCTACCGTCTTCCAAATATGAAATAACCAGATGACAACCATCGCTGTCCATTGGTTTTGCAGCCAGCTAATCGGCTCATCAATGATTCCTAAATGTAAGAGTCCATAATTTATTAAGCCATTCTCTCCATCAGCGAATAAATAGCGAAAAAGAAACGCAACAACGATCCATGAAGTGATAATCGGCAAATAATACAGTGTTCTGAATGTAATCTTGTATTTTACAAATTGCAAATTAATTAAACAAGCAAAAAAGAGACCTAAAAACCAATTGATTGGAACGGTGACAACTGTATTTAAAAACGTATTTCGAACAGCATATAAAAACGCTGGATCTGAAAAAGCCTTTTGATAGTTTTGAAAACCAACAAATGGGCTCTCTGCCCCGGGCATAATTTTATAATCCTGAAAACTCATCACAATCCCTTTCATTAACGGATAGACGACAAAAACACTTGCTCCTACTAGCCCTATTAAAAGAAACGGCAGTACTTCCATCCATTGCTTAAAGCCTATTTTAAATCGTTTTGAAAAAGGCTTTTTCGGAATCACAATCGAAATATTATCTTCTACATTGTTTTTAACATGATTAGGCAGCATTGGGCTCCCTCCTTACATATCTTTTAATGAAAGAAGATACTCACACCGGCTAATAAACCTGGTGAAGTACCTTCTTTTGTGGAACTACTTCTGAAGCAAGGCATCTGCCTTCTTTGCTGCATCATCCATTGCTTTTTTAGCACTCATTTTTCCACGTATAACTTTTTCAAAATTCAAGTTAATGATTTTTTCAGCCTCAGACCATTGAGGAATCGGCGTCCGTGGCAATGCTGTTTCAATCTGCTTCACATAATCTGCAATATAAGGATTTTCTAAAACAGCTGGGTCATTAGCAGCTTTCTTATTTGTTGGAATTAATCCAGCTTCTGCCATCAATTTTTGCGGTTCTTCTGTTAACATCCACTTGGCAAAGGTCCATGCTTCTTCTGGATGCTCAGATCCTGCGAACGTAACTAAATTTTCCCCACCGATAACGGAACGGCTTCCTCCAGGACCTTCCGGAATTAAACCGCTTACAGTATTCTCGATAGGATTGAATTTACTTCCTTTCTCATTCGCTAACACACTATAAAACCATGGACCATCGTCAATCATTAAATATTCATTGTTCTTCATGCCATCCCACGCTCCTGGTTCACCGCCAAGAATAGTAGGAGCAACAAGGCCATCCTTATGCCACTGTGCAATTTCTTCAACAGCAGCAATGCTTTCCGGACTATTTAAAAACCCATCAAATTTTGTATAATCCTCATTTGTTAAAGTCCCTCCCAAGCTCCAAAAGTAAGGCAGGAATCCCCAAGAATAGCTGCCGCCGATTCCAACACCGCCTTTTGCACCTGACTCGACAGCCTTTTTAGCAACCTCTTTTAATTCCTCTATCGTTTTTGGCGTTTCGGAATAACCAGCTTTTTCTAATAACTGCTTATTATAAATAGCAATTTTCGTATTCGTATTGACAGGCACGCCATAATATTTTCCATCGTATAAGTTAGTGGCCATCGCTGATTCAAACACACTGTTTTTTACTTCTTCAAACCCTTCAAATGAACTTACCTCCTGCAATGCGCCCATTTTTGCAAATTCAGATACCCATACAATATCCATTCGCATTAAATCTGGTGCTTCCCCTCCTGATACACCGGCTATTACTTGTTGTTTTAAGCCTTCATATGGCATGCGGGTTAGCTTTAATTCGATTCCAGGGTGTTCTTCTTCAAATAGCGGCTTGATTTTTTCTTTTAATATCACTTCTTCTTGATCACTATATGTGTGCCAGTATTCGAGCACAACATTCTTCTTATTACCCCCATCACTACTATCACTACTACTTGATCCTGTTTCACTTGATCCGCCGCTGCATGCACTAGCTAAGAGCAGGATGGAAATGAATAAACCACCAACTAATGACTTTAATCGTTTCATTCCTTGAACCCCTTTCTTGTATTTGTGTTCATTATCTATGAAAATACCCCTATTGGTAACCGCTTACATTATGGAGATAGTGTCTTATATTTTGCTTTTTCATTTTGAATAATAGACAAATAACAAAAAGGTGTCGTAGATCTCTTTCGTAAGAGAATATACGACACCTTCTTTGATTTAAAATTGGAGGTTGCAACAATACCACCTCTCCAAGAATAAAAGAAAGGAAGCACCGCATGTGCCTTATTTTTTCAGACTATTAAGCTCTCTAAATGTAAAAATAGAGTAGAGAAAAATTTCTCTACTCCACGGAAAATTAATACTTAATTTGCAGCTTTTTCATCTCATTAGCAGGAATATTTAAATAAAGAATTCCTTCTTTCTCATTAAAGAAATATGTTTCTTTATCTTCCTTCATTTCATCGATGTTATTTACTGCCTTATAAATGCTGCTGGCCTGGATCGATTTTGGTTTCGTTTGGTCAGTGAGTTTCAATAGATAAGAAGAAAGCTTTGTATTGTTTTGTACGTTAAGGTCACGAACAATTTCAGTTTTGTTTATGTTCTTCTGATCCACTTTAAAGTAATGATTGTGATAGTCAGGGCTGAGCTGAATATTTTCAATCGTTAGTTTACCGCCAGCTTGTGTATTCGCTATATTTCCAATTTTCAAGATATCGCCTTCAGACACTTCTATATTAGAAATGGTGACCGTTGTCATGTCGTCGGTTTCTTGGATCTCTGCTGCTTGTTTGTCTTTACCATTTTCCATATAAATAGCCGCTTCATCAAACTGACCGCTCCGTTTGACTTCAGCAGTCAACTTATAAATACCTGCTTTGGGAACAACATACTGCCAGAGGTCGGAAGTAAAAGCATCAGCACCAGCAATTTGCACGGCTCCATCAACAATTGATTGATTGACCATGTTGCTGCGGCTCCATTGGGCAAATCCGTCTTCGAAATCACTGTTTCTTAGAGATGAGGCTATTTCTTGATTCCTCGCTTCTCCCAAAGTAATCGAGTCAAGATTAAAGTTACCAGAGGCATAATCAATCTTTACAAGATTCGTTCCTTCATCAAGCTCAACTTCTACAGTTGCTTCTTTCCACTGATCATTCGTTGCCTCAAATGATACATGTTTTGAAAGGGTATTTTTACCGCTCTTATCTTCTCTTACATGAACAGTTGCTTCACTATTTTAATCTGCATCATATTTCAAGTTCAGGTTATAGACCCCTTTTGAAGGGGCGTTTATTGCATAAGTAATGCTTTCATCCGACTCATTAAAGCCATTTAGATAACCAAACCCGGCATGTCTTTCCAATGTATTAGAGAATTCAACCCCTTTGGAATATGCCGCGACTTCTGCTTCAAACACTTTTTCAGCAGTTGCCGGGACAACTTTCAAAACAACACTATCATGAGCTTCAAGTGTTACTGAGTAAGAAGACTGAATACCAAGATCTTGATGAGACCATACATCTCGAACATGACCTTTTTCAATTCCAAGTTCTTTTTGAAAATTGAAATCAAACGCTTTGCTCTCATTCTGGCGATTGAACAATCCGATTACCCATGTACCATCAGGAAGTTGACCTGCCCAACGCTCACTGTCACGACTGTCTTTTGACTCTCCATAATGAACGGCACTTTCATAAATTGGTTTGCCAACAAGACCCATTTTATTAAACTCAATCAATTCAGTGTTTTGATAATACGGATAGTTGGCGCCAATTGTGTCATACTGATCAGAAATGGCGATTGGAGATCCTGCAAGTGTATAAAGTGACAACGTTGTTTTCTTTTCATTTTCTGCATAAGGACCAGAGAATGTATTCAATCTGAGAAAATCACCATCCAAAATCAAGCTTGAACGACCCCCGATATCAGAAAAACCAGTAAACCCTTGGAAAGAATTCGCCCATTGTGACCAACCGGGTCTCCACTCTTGACGTCTGCCGCTGATATGCTCCCATCCTCCTGTAAACGTATCTTCATTTATGCGGATCATATCTCCATATTTATGTTCAAGTTCCCCATGATTTTTAAGGTGAGGCATAACAAGACTTAGGAAAACATTGTTTTCTTTAGAAGCTTCAGACATCCACTTTAACGATTTTTCATAAAGGCCTCTATCATGTGCTTGCCCTACTGTACCTATATTGGCATCTGTTCCAGTTTCATACCATGAAAGGAAATCAACACGTAGAAAATTAGCCCCCTGTTCAGCAAAAAAGTCAATGTAGCCCTTCACATATTTTTCAGCATCCGGGTGATTCACGTCCACCCAATAAAGTGCACGCTCATTTCCCTGACCACCGTTAAAACGGTCGCCATCTGTCGGATCATTCGGATCACCTTGATCAATTAAATCCATAACATATGTTGGACCATCAGGATTATTTTCCGTTCCTTTGACAATATATTTATCAGGGTTTTTCACTACCTCAGGACTAATCCATAGCGGATTGTAGTAAATGCCAAATTCCATACCCTTTTCCTTTAAATAATCCCCCCAGAACTTCCAAGTGTGACCGTCTGGATATTTTTCAGATGGATACTGAAACGGTTCATTTTCATTACTGTCTTCCTCTGGTTTTTCACCAGTCTTATAAAGCTCAACATTATCAAGCTGGAATGAGCTGTGCTCTCCCTTGGCATCAATATAAAATTCAACCGTCAGCTGACCGTTTGTCACATCCGACTGTAATTCGAAAAGTCCATAGCGTGCTTTACCGTATTCATCTGTCAATCCATCATTCAACTCAACTATTTGTTCAGGCGCTGTCTCCCCATCAGTTGCATCTGTATAGTTTTTTAACTTCATATTGGCTGTGCTCGTGCCATCAATGAAGTTATGAACATCATTAGGAAATTTCACCCTTGCCGTCAATGTGTAGTTTCCATTTTCTAATCCTTTTACAGTTTGCGAAACCTTTGCTGTATGCGGCTTCGGGTCATACACCCACAATTTTACCCCTTCATAAGCATCGTTTGCATCTACCCCAAACATCGCATCTGTTTCTACTTGCCAACCATTAGCACTACCTTCTTCAAAATCTCCATTTTCAAGCTGACCAGGCGTGACTTCTTCTTCAGAGCCATCCATATTTAATGGATTGGTCATCCATCTATCATTATGGCTAACAACATAGCCATTTATATTCAGCAGTGTGGCACCCTCGATCCATCCATCCGTTGAAATCATGTTATATCCATATGGCAAGAAATGTTTTGCCATCCAATCAATATTTTCCTTAAGGCGTTTTTCGGGCATATAAGTATTTTTCGTCCATTGATGCTCATAGGTCATGAAATACATCGGCCCGGCTCCCTGCCTTGTAAATTGGCTGTCTTGCGCTGAAGCCGTTCCTGTAATCGCTGTTGCTAATGCTAGTGTTGAAAGAACAGAGAAGGCACGAACCCTACTGATCAAGCTCTTCTTTTTACCCCTATAGTTACTTATGCTTCTTTTTAAGCGTTTACTCAAATAAACAACCTCCCCATATTTTAGTGAACATAGTTTCATTATGGTTGAAAGCGTTATCAAAATAAATCGCTTATATTATCAAAATAGTGTCTTATATTTGATATTTTCTAAATAAAATAAGTGTCTTTTCTTCCAGTTAAGAGGTTTTAAATGGAAGAAAAGACACCACCAAGCTGCGATTATTTATACTCTATCACAACCATATCCCAGTATTTAAGACTTGGAAGGGTAAAGCGAACCTCTTCATTTTCCTGTTTAAATGGGAGTGAAATCGGAATTCCGTTTTGGATGTCTGGTGAGGCCAGCCAAATTTTTTTAATGGACCTGGTCTCTTTAAGCTGTACATTTAGCTGCTTTCGATCTTGAGGCTCTGCTTGACTTCCATTTGTATCACGCCATTCTAACGTTTTTGCATCTACAAAATTAATGAAGTGAATGACTTTTATATTCATTTTTTGTTTTGCGTAATACCATACTTTCCCTTGTTCTGGTTGTGAAGAAAAAAGTACCCGATCATGTGAACGAATCGAGATTGGCACCTCTTGCAGATTATCTCGAAGCAAGTTTTCATAAGCAACAAGAAAATCATAATACTTGATCAGACTGCTTTGCAAAGATTGAGCTATTTTCAAATTTTTATGTGGAAAATATTCTTTTGATAGCATATGTTCTCCAAGTTCTAAGTGAGAGCCTCCTGCTGCAAAAATCACACTGTTTGCTAATAACACACCTGGTGTATTAAATTCCCCGGGCTGATTGGAAAATTCATAATTCATATAAGCAGCTAAGACTGTATTTTTGTTTCCTTCTGAATAGTGTTCATTCTCATCAATGATGCGTTTGACCTCTCCTCTTGGACCAAGCTGGTCAATATGCCAACCATCAAATGGAAGAGCATGATACACACTTTTTTGTTGACCAATAATATATGTCTGCCATTCAGGGTTTCCCGGATTCACCATAAACACATCACTTTTCCAGTCATCTGGAAGTGAATGATAGTCATGGGCATGACCTTGCCGATCTTTAAATAATCGCCATTCTGTTTTAACTCCCTCTTTTTCAGCTTCAGCAAAAGCACCGTACAATAGATTATATGCCATCGTCTTCATATTCCGTTCATGAGCTAAATCAATATATTTTCTTATCGTAAGCAGGGATGTGGGACGATTGGCGATATCCTCCCAATAGGGGACAGGTTCATTGTTTTAAGAGGCTGATGATGTTTATAATGCCAATCATAAAACTGCAATCCATTAATATGATAACGGTTCAACCTGGATATCACAGACTGCATCTCCTTAAACGATAGATCTTGAAAATTCGATAAAAATCCGTACCGAGGAAATTTAGACCAATCACTTGACACATCAACTGCAATTGTTTGGCTATCCTGTTTTGTATTGGATGTATACTGGACATGAACAAAATATCCTTTAAAATCTTCTTTTGGAGGCTGCCATTCCCACTTGGCTTCCTTATTGGTTACCTTCACTTCTTGCTTAAAAAGAATGTTCCCTAAATGGTAATAGGTAATGATTAGCATGCCATTTGAATGTCCATTCGTTAATTGAGCAGTAAATTTCACGGTATCCTTAACATGATAAGCTGCTTTATCCGTTGAAATATTTTTTATCATGTTTCTATGTTCGGGAATGATGTATGAAGTTTCTTTTTTGGAATCGTAATGAGGAGAAGAAGAGGGGTATTTTGTTACACCTATTATAATTAACAGTAATAAAATAATAGATAAGAAAATTAATATATTCACTTTTTTCGATAACATCAAATCTACTCCCAACTTGAAACAATATCCTATTTGAAGGAACTAACACTAAAGCTAGTCCCTCTTTTTTCTGCTTATTATTTATGCTTCGGCATATTGCTTACTTTTTCCAACTATAATCAGCATCCATTATCTTTTCAATTGGATGTCCGCCCTCAGTCAGTTTCTCTCTTCATTTCTATGTTTCATAAGGATGGCAAGAAGGAACTAGTTAATATTCCTTCTTGACCAAGTGCATACCCAAAATTATCGGATTTGAACTTTCTTCTCTTCATCTGCTGGAATGCTTACATATAGAACTTTTGCATTTTCATCATAGAAGAATGTGTTAAGGTTACCTTGAGTTTCCTTTAATGAACCAACTTGTTTATAAATCGTTTTTCCAGCTTGAATTTTTGTTGGCTTTACTGCATTATTTAATTTTAATGTGTACTGCTTCAACTGTGTTTCAGAATAATTCGTTGCCTTTTTCTTTTGTTCAAATGTAACATGGTATGGTTTTTGTTCCACTTTAAATTCAGTAACGTTATATTCACCATTCTTGTAGTCTTCAGTAGCACCATCATCTTCATAGAATGAATAAGCAGCCTCTTCTTTCAGATAAGTGTCTAGTACTAGATTTGTAAGCGGCTTTTCATCTGTATATTGTTGGACATCACGGGTTGGAATAATAGATTCATCTTTTACGAATATTGGCATATGTTCAAGCGGTACATCGACAGTAATTGTCTGTCCACCCTCATATTTTTTGCCTGTCCAATAATCTGTCCAACTAACGTCTTTCGGTAAATAAACTTCACGTGATGTTTGACCTTGTTTGACGACCGGAGCCAGCATCATCGAATCTCCGAACATGTATTGATCACTGATATCATGTGTCATTTCATCATGTTGGAATTGATAGACAAGCGGTTGCTGAACCGGTTTCCCGCTATCTGCTGCTTCTTTGAATTCATTGTATAGATACGGAAGCAATTTATAACGCATTTCAATGTATTTCTTACTGATTTTTTCCACTTCCTGACCAAATGCCCACGGCTCTTGACCTTGTTTCACGGTTGCTTTTGCATCACTATCATAGTGAATACGAGCGAATGGCAAGAATGCTCCTACTTCAATCCAACGAGCAAATAATTCTGCATCAGGACGTGATGCGAAACCGCCAATATCATTACCTACGAATGCAACTCCAGATAAGCCTACGTTCATGTTCATCGGAAGTGACATTTCTAAATGCTCCCAGTTACTGAAATTATCCCCTGTCCACAACGCAGCCCAACGCTGTGTACCAGCATACATATCACGAGTTAAGACGAATGGACGAGTGCCAGGCTTGTGCATTTTAAACGCATTATAAGTAGCTTCTGCTTCATCATGACCATATAAATTATGGTACTCAGTATGGAGAATTTTGTTGTCTTCAGTACCAAAATACGTATCAAGTGGCAATGTATGAGCATGTCTTTCATCATCACGGAAAACAGCCGGTTCATTCATATCATTCCAAATACCGTCAATTCCTTCGTTAAATAACACATCATGATTCTTTGCCCACCAATCACGTACTTCTTCTTTAGAGAAGTCAGGGAAAGCTGAATCTCCAGGCCATACTGGACCTATGTAAGGAGTACCATCTGGATTTTTTGCCCAAAAGTCATTTTTTGTACCTTCTTGATAAATTTTATAGTTTTCATCCTGCTTTACAGCCGGATCATTAATCGCAATCGCGTGGAAGCCTTCCATAGCTTTTAATTGTTTTAATGCATCTTTGTATTGTTGGTTCCAAGTAAACACACGATAGCCATCCATATAATCAATATCAAAGTGCATGGTATCTAATGGGATGTTCTTTTCACGGTACGTTTTCGCAACATTCACAATTTCCTCTGGAGTGTAACCCCATTTGCTTTGGTGTAAGCCTAATGACCATTTTGCAGGAACATCCATCTTACCTGTTAATTCAGTGTAACGGTCAATAACATCGCCAATTTCTGGGCCATATGCAAAGTAGTATGTTAATTTTCCGCCATTTGCATAGAAATAGTAGTAATCATCAGATTCACTGGCCATTTCGTAGTAGGAACGATGTGTGTTATCAAAGAAAATACCATATGCATTGTTATCTTTTAACCCAATAAAGAATGGAATCGAAGTATACAAGTATTTTGTATCCTTGTTATATGCGTAAGCATCTGTGTTCCATAAACCAATACTGTCTCCACGCTTATTAACTTCTAACCCTGCTTGCTCACCAAAGCCGTAAAAGTCTTCATCTTCATTCGTTTTCTTAAAGACGTAAGGCTTTCCGTTTTCATAACCTGATGTTGCACCTTGATTTAGGTAGTCTTCGTTAATGACATTCCCCTTTTTATCAAGGAATTTCACTCCAAACGGCTTCAATTTAATTTCAACTGTTATTTCCTTTGTTTTTAATGTGTAGGTATCTGCGCTAACGTTTGCACTGAATGGCACACTTTTCCATTCACGTTCTTTTTTCACGATCCCTCTTGATTCAAATTCTTCTTCACCTTTTTCCAGTACTGAAACTTTAACAAGATCTTTGGCAAAAACCCGAATATAAGCTTCGTATGTACCTAAATCAAGTTTGACCCCATTTGAGAGTTCAGTGACACCTTGGACACTTAACTTTTGGAGGTTTTCCTTTTGTAAAGGGGTATCCGCCTCCGGTTGTGTTACCGCTAGAGCACTTGGAACTGCAGTAGAAAAACTTACTGTAGCTGCAAGAGACAGTCCAGCTAATACTCGCAATGTTTTTTTGGATGAGAGCATTTTTTTCACCTCGTAAGAAAATTTTTGATTACGGATGAATCTTACCGATGGTAGAATTTTCTGTCAACTAACGAAAAAATCAAAAAATAAAGTAGGGAGATCATCTCAATGACATTGATACTTAAAGGATGAAAACGGCATACTTTTTCTTTGAAAACGTTTGTTAAAAAAAATGAAAATAAGGCATAGTATCTAGATTTTCACAATTTATTAATTTTTTTTGGTTATTTAGAATCAATTACCACAATATTCTGACTCAATTTCCGTCTTGTTCACGAGCTCTACTACAGACTAAATAGGCAAATGTCTCAACTTTTTTCTTTATCTACTTGTTATTTTTATTATTCTTACCTATACAATATTTTCTAAATAATTGCAGGATATATATTTCACCATAAAATTTAGAAGTATGTATTCATTGTCCCTTCCATTCAAAATCACTCTTTTTTTGTATCTCTATACATAAAATGTTATAAGGTTGAGTTTTTCTGATACAATGTAATGATTTACAAATCACTATTGTAAAATAACAACAAAACACGATCTTCCAAGAAGATCGTGCTGGCTGACTAATAAAAATAATGAATTACTCTTAATTATTTAAGAAATCTATTATTTGGAAAAGGTGTTTTATATTAATGATTTATAGTGAGATAAATAACACCATTTGAAATCTGGTAGGAGGGAGAGATTCCCCGACCTCTTCATACCAGACTTTTGACTATTCTCTCTCTCATACTTCTTTCGATCGTTGTTTCATTCGTATACCGTTTTGTAATTTGATTTGAATATCACTTTCTCTCATTAAATAAAACAGTATATTTCACTTGGTTCTTCCCATTTTCAGATGTAACAGTGATAACCGCTTCTCCAGGAATTGATGGAGGTGTTTCAATTTGATAGGTTGCAAATAAATTACTTGTTTCCGCCTCAATCTCCGGGACTTCCTGACCTTTCTTCTTTACGTCAACACGATATTGCAGAGTATCCTTATTAAATTCTTTTAATTGCTTCCCATTAATACGTATTGTTTCTAATGTTGCATCCCCGCTTTGACCTGGAATATGATTTTTGTTACCAATCCCTAATACCTCCATTTCAGAAATGGCGATACAAGTGCCTTCCCTTGCCTTCATGACTGCGCGAATATTTTTGGTTTTTAATGGAGTGAAGTCAATGGTTAGCTCCTTATTTTGAACATCGGTTTGAGTTCCTTCAATTTCCTTCCATTCTGTTCCATCAAAATATTCGAGATGCAAAAATTTTGCTGGTCTTGTGCCACCGTTGTCATCATAGAAGTGAAATTTCACTTCTGATATGGTTTCCTCTTTCTCAAATTCAACTGCAACCCAATCATCTTCTCTCCAGTTATTTGGATCCCAATTCGTCCATCTCGCACTGGAGACAATGCCATCGTTGACATTCCTTGTGCTATCCCATTGGCCGGTAAACGAAGCGGTTACTTTCGGGTACTCATTGCCGGAATCAGAAGAATTTAGGGCTAGATTTTCTAATGCCGGTTCTGTCACCTGGACATTGGCAATTGCTTTCACTGGACTATTTGAAATCGATCCTTTTACTGAAAACTTACCTACAGCTGCATATAGCGTTGGATCAATTTCTTCCCAATCAACCGATACATATCCAGATGTACCAATTTGCAGGTTTGCTATTACTTTATTTGGTAAGATTGGTGCATAGTCTGGTGTTGTTTTTACCTTGATCGGTTCAATACTTTCAATCTTACTGACTGTTATCGTTGCGACAGCTTTTATCGATGTTCCCTCAACAGATCCTTCAATCTTGAAAATATTTTCCTTTGCATATAACTTTGGATCGATTTCTTCCCAGACAACCTTTTTCTGAACCTTGTCTCCATTACCATAGATCGTTGTTACTTCAGTAGGTAAGACTGGTGCTGTCTTTTTCTTTGTCACAACAACATCAACCGGCTCTACTTTGGTGATACCAGCCTTGACAACCTTCCATTGCTGGTGGTTCCCTGTTGTCGGTTTCCACACGCCAACTTTTGCTCCTTCTTCCTTTGATTCACCGCCCACTTCTATCAAATCTCCGCTTTGAACGTTTATAAATGTGTACTCACCATTTCCATAGGTTGAGAGCATCCATTTTTGATTTGCTGAATCATCATTGTTTTGAAGCACAACTGAACCATTCTCTATACCAAGTACGCTTCCAGTAGCAGGATTCACAATCTTATAAATTTCTTTTGTGCTAAAACCATCTGTTATTTTTTGAATGCGAAAGCTTTGTGTTTCTTCTTCATGTATATTTGTTTTTTGAACAATTGATTTTCCATCTTGGTCAACAGCAAGCACTTTACCACTGTTTTTATTAATAAATTTGTATTCTTCGTCATTGTTCAAAAAGACATGATCCTTATTTACACCAGACACACCTGATATAACAAAAGTTGTAATCGATTGTGGTTGCACGACTGCTGAGAGCTTTTTATCCGAGATCATGACATCAGATTTTTGGGCCAAATTATCCGTTTTAGATGTAACATAAGGTGTTGCTTTTGCACTTGCTGTTATGGTTTCAAAACCTGACAAATCAAAATTGATCGATTTCTCTTCTGTGGTAGAATTCGTATACACCACAACGACAGAATCGTCATCTTTGTTTATTGCGGCTAATGTGCTGCTGTTAGTAGAATTAATGACTTGGTATCCAGGTCGTATAAACTTACTGTAATTACCCATCGCATAGTATTTTTTGTTTTTATAAATCTCAACATCATCAAAATTTGCTGGAGCAAAATCTACTTGAATAAGTCCCCAGTTGCCATTTTCATGCTCTGGACTCATATTCACTTCATCTTCAATCGCTTGCCAGAGCACCCATGCTTCTGATTCTAATTGTTGAATATCCGTTGTGATTCGCTGAGATAAGGAAAGACCTGGTATGATATCTTCATGATTTTGCCCGCCGCCTGCACTAAGATCCACTTCAGACATCCACAGTTTTTTCCCTGATCCCTTTGCAATATCCCTTGCACCAATCTGCTGGGTAGGACCATATGTATGCACATTTAATTGCCCGATATTATTTCTAGTTGTGCTATCATATTGCTCCCAGTTTTGTCTGAATTTTTGCGGATTTGTTTCATCCATAGCTGATACGACTGTGCCGAGACCTTTTTCAGCTAATTGTTTTTTAACTTCATTAATAATTTTAGCTTGTGAAGCTGGAGACCAGTTCGATCCTTCCTGTCTGCCTTTCGCTCGCCAATATCCGGTATTTGGTTCATTTACAGGTGAAAGAGTTTTAAATTCTATATCCATTTCCTTTTGTAAATGATCCACCACTGAAGTTAAGTATGTGGCGAAATTTCCAAATTGATCTGGCTTGATATTGTCATCCCATGGATTCCAGTTACCTGATACATAACCGCTTTGCGTCATAAAATAAGGCGGTGAGTTTGAAAATGCCTCAAACGTATCAGCTCCTCTCGCCTTTGCTGCACTTACCCACCAACGCTGGTTTGCGTCAGCTTCCCAATTCCAGTGCTCAGGATTTTCAGGATCCCACCAATTTTCTTGCTCGGTCCATTCTTCTGTATTCCCCTCTGGCGGGCCATATTCGGCAGGACGATTCCAATAACCTGGAACGGCTCCACCTTTCCGCATATATGGCTCTGTTTCAGGAGAATCTCCACCGCCAATATTGTAGCGGGCAATATTAAAATTCAGTCCTTCCTCACCAAATAGATCATCTGCAAGTTGATTTCGAAGTTCATCAGGCCAGCCGCCTGTTACATTTGCAAACCATACAAGTGCCGTTCCCCAGCCATCAAACGGTTCATGTTGATAGCTTGGATCTAGTGTTATGGACTCTGAAATGGAACTCACTTCATTTTCTGCCTCCTCCGCTTTCGTCACTGTAGGTAAAGCCGGTAAAATACTTCCCGTTATAAGGAATACAAGGATACAAGAAATGAGTAACTTTTTAATAAACCCAACTTGTAACATTAAATAAACTCCCCTTTCGTTAGGTAATACAGAGAAAATGACGGTTTCTTCCCTGTTAATTACATTGATAATTAATTTCGTTTTTCCTTTTAAACAATCAATTTTGTACTGAACCTATCACCCCCTCATAGGTAATGCTTAGATAGAAGAGCATGAAATGTAATCTTTAGAATAATAAAGATAATTCTTTGAAACGGGTTTCATTTTATAAAAAGACTAATAGTAATGACAAAATGAGCTTTTCACTATTTCTTTTAAAATGTTTTATCAACTATTTAGTTCTAATATAAAACGCTTTCAATTTTAAAGAAATAGACATTCTTTTGAGAAAAGTGCAAATTATTTCGATCCCTTCAAATCGAAAAAATGGTCTAAAAAATAGACTGTCATTTTAAGAACGACAGTCTATTTTTATACTATTCTCCTTGGAGCCTCCCGTATCCTCCCTATTTAATAAAGCCTTTATAATGACGTTTCACTAGCTGACTTTCAAGCTGTTTCATTGTTTCAAGGGCAACCCCGACAACGATTAACAAGCTTGTTCCGCCAATCTGTGCAGATTGCGGCAGATCAGCAAATTGAATGAAGAAAACAGGAAGAACAGCTATAACTGCTAAGAAAAGAGAACCGACAAGAGTTAGACGATATAATACCTTTGTAACATATTCCTGCGTATTCTTACCTGGTCTGATACCAGGTATATAGCCGCCTTGCTTCTTCAAATTTTCTGCCATCTGCTCAGGGTTCACTTGAACAAATGTATAGAAGTATGTGAAAGCAATAATTAATGCGATATAGATGATCATCCCTATAGGCTGAGTGTAATCAAATGTTTTCTGGATCCAATCCGTCACATCATTCGGACCAAAAAAGGCTGCTATCGTCGGTGGAGTAATAATAAATGACACCGCAAAGATAACAGGAATAACACCAGCAGGGTTCACTTTTAAAGGCAGATGAGTTGTTTGACCTCCTCCCATATTGTTGTTCCCGGAACGCTTAGCGTACTGAATTGGAATCTTGCGAAGTGCTTGTTGGATGAAGATAACCCCAACGATAACGGCTAAAATAGCCAATACCAGAATGGCAACTGTTACAATTCGGATGAAAAGCTGATCGCCGGCATCTTGGAATTGTTGTGCATATATTTGGTTCATCGTTGAGGGAATGCCTGCTGTGATCCCTGCAAAGATAATAATGGAAATTCCGTTTCCAACACCTTTGGAGGTGATCTGTTCTCCTAACCACATTAAAAATGCTGTACCAGCTGTTAAGACAATCGCAATTAATAAGTACGTCCATATACCAGGATTTTCGATTAACAATCCGCCTGACTGGGTATTGAACCCGTAGGACATACCTAACGCCTGGATGAAACCTAATATGATCGTAAAGTATCTTGTAAATTGTGCGAGCTTGCGCCGCCCAACTTCACCTTGCTTTGACCATTCAGTGAATTTTGGCACAACGTCCATCTGCAAGAGCTGGACGATGATCGATGCTGTAATATAAGGCATAATCCCCATCGCTAAGATCGAGAAGTTATATAAAGCACCTCCGCCAAATGTGTTTAAGATTCCGAATACATTCAGTTCATCTTGTGCTTGTAACACATCAGCATTGACATTCGGCACAGGAATGAATGTACCAATACGAAAGACAATTAACATTAAAAGGGTGAAGAAGATTTTGTTTCGAATATCACTTACACGCATGAAATTAGCGATTAGTTTAAACATTAGGTCACCTCAGCTATAGTGCCAGCAGATTCAATTGCTTCTTCAAAAGCAGCGAATTTGTCAGCTTCACTTTAAGTTCAATTCTTTTTTCTATTTAACTAACATTAGTTTAATCAGTTATTCATCATAAAACGAATAATAAAAGAAATACAAAAATCAATAATGGCAAAAAACACACTGGCAAATATAACTGTGGATAAAACTGTTATTGTATATCTTGTCAATTCCTTGCTCTTTGGCCAACTAACCTTCTTCATTTCGCGATTAATATCTGCGAAAAACTTAACAATACCTCGTTTTTCTATGATTCTATCTGCTTTTAGCAACTCCTTATTCATAACAACCACCCCCTATTTTTTAAATAGTAGAATTTTTCTTTTAAATATATATATACCCCATTGTAAAACGCTTTCATAATTAAAGAAATAGAAATTTTTTATAGAAAAGTAGAATTATTTTGTTTTCTCTCTTTTTTATATAGGTATTCTTCAGTACTCGAGAAATTTCATTTACATTCTATCGTTAACTTGAGTTTAAAAGCCAAAATATAAAGGTGTCCTAAAGCTAGGCTTTAGGACACCTTTTAATGACCATTTAATCCTATCATTGACGCAACTCACATTGTGCTGGTGTCAATCACGAAACGATACTTCACATCTGAAGCTAATACTCGTTCGTATGCTTCATCAATTTGATCGGCTGTTATCACTTCAATTTGAGGAACAATGTTATGTTTTGCACAGAAATCCAACATTTCCTGAGTCTCACGGATGCCGCCAATCATTGAACCTGCAAATGAACGACGGTGACCGATAAGAGAGAACACATTAACTGCCAATGGCTCTGCAGGCGCACCAACATTGACTAGCGTACCATCCAGCGTTAACAGTGAGAGGTAAGCACTAATGTCGATACTTGCACTTACCGTGTTAATGATCAGGTCAAATGTACCAGCAAGTTTAGTAAATGTCTCAGGGTCGCTTGTCGCATAGTAGTTGTCTGCACCGAATTGCAAGCCATCATCTTTTTTCTTCAATGATTGAGAAAGAACTGTAACTTCTGCACCCATGGCGTGTGCAATCTTGACAGCCATATGTCCAAGACCGCCCAAACCAACAACAGCTACTTTTTTACCTGGACCAGCCTTCCAATGATTTAGCGGTGAATATGTTGTAATACCTGCGCAAAGTAATGGTGCTGCAACGTCAAGCTCAATGCTGTCAGGAATTCTGACTACGAAATCCTCCGTTACGACAATGTGGGTAGAATAGCCGCCTTGGGTTGGCTCGCCGTATTTGTCAACACCTGCATAAGTAGGGATATTTCCTTTGAGACAGTATTGTTCTTCTCCTTTACGGCAATTCTCACATTCGCCGCAGGAGTCAACCATACATCCGACCCCTACCCGGTCACCGACCTTGTACTTTGTGACCTCGGCTCCTACATCTGTGACAATCCCCGCAATCTCATGTCCAGGTACGAGAGGATAGTTCACTGGACCCCATTCGCCGTGTGCAGTATGAATGTCAGAATGACATATGCCCGCATATTTAATTTCAATTAGAACATCATGCAAATCAAGGTCGCGTCGTTTAATTTCAGCAGCTCGAAACGGTTTGTCAGGACCATCAACAGCTCGTGCTTTAGCAGTTATCATGAATAAAACCTCCTATAAATTTTACATTTCAAGAGAATGTGCTTGTACCAGGCAAATGAATAACGCAGGTGAAATCCTGCTTCATTCATTTCGATCCCTTCTTTTCCCTTACAAACCAATGTTAATACTTATAGTTAACTCTAGGTCAAGTGCTTAATTTATATTCCTTTTGAAAATCCTCCGGTCATACAGGTTTCATATCATCTATCAATCTAGCCAATAGTTAACTACATTTTTTTAAAACTAAATATAACTCTATTTAACCGAGCACAATTTTCCTTTCCTTTAAGATGATTTTGACATTAAGCAAATACCGTGATAGAATCCACTCATAAAAATAGAGTTAACTCGAGGTCTATATCATTAAGAAAGGGAGAGAAATGGTGAAGACATATTCTATCAGCGAAGTCGCAAAAGTGTTGAATCTTACAGTATATACATTGCGTTATTACGACAAAGAGGGACTTATGCCTTTTGTAGAACGGACAACCAGTGGAACACGCTTGTTTAAAGAATCCGATATCGAAGCTTTAAAAGTAATTGAATGCCTGAAATCTACCGGGATGCCTATTAAGGAAATTAAAACTTTCATTGATTGGTGTTCTAAGGGGGATTCCACATTACAGCAAAGATATGACATGTTTATAGAACGGAAAGCTACTGTTGAAGCACAGATGGAAGAACTAAAAAAAACAATGGAAGTCATCGAGCATAAATGCTCCTATTACAAGACTGCATTGAATGCCGGAACGGAAGATATTCATAAAAACGATAAATTAGAGATTCCCATTACTAATTAACAGAAAGCCACCTGTGTATATCATTAATATGTATATAAAATACAGGTGGCTCTACTAATATTATTTACTACCAATGAACGTGTCTCTGAATTAAGCAAGCTACAATGGCGATTCTTCACCCACATATTATTTCAAACAAAAAATAAAGCTAGTTGTTCCATCCTACTTACTACGTGGTACTCCTGGAAGAATTCAGTGGAATTATTTGAATGTCATTAGGTTACTGATTTTACCCCTTCTTACGCAAATATCTTGGTCGTTTCTACACCAATTCCACTTGATTCCCCCATAATAACAACTTTTTCTGCAATGTTTCCCATGAACACCTACAACTTGGT
Source organism: uncultured Metabacillus sp. (assembly GCF_947503125.1). GTDB lineage: Bacteria > Bacillota > Bacilli > Bacillales > Bacillaceae > Metabacillus. The sequence goes on along the minus strand of NZ_CANNCR010000011.1, from coordinate 58,574 downwards.
TACCAAATCATCAGATATATGCTCTAACAAAAACACAATAGGACTTTTTCCGAAAAACATTAATCGGTGCAATGGTCTGGTCATTGCCACATACAGTAATTTCAATTCAATTTCACTAAGCTCAAACACTTCGTCCAGCGCAAAAAGGAGGACAACATCAAACTCCAATCCTTTGGCTAGCTGTGAATGAACAATGATTACGTCTTCTTGGTTAATTTCTTCATTTTCACGAAGTAATTGGGTTCGTAACTCCCCGCCAGCGTGTTTCCTAAACAATTTTTCTATTTTTACACATTCTCTCTCTGTTTTCCCAATAACCGCAATGGTTTTCATTCCCTCACTAGATAAACGCTGAACTTCAGCTTTTATCTTTTCAACTGCTTCCTTTTCATCATTCCAATAATGAAATACCGGTTTATCGCCATGTCGAACGACTGGTTCTACTTTCGGAAGATCTAATGGCAATAATGAGAGAATATCATTCGCTGCCTGCATAATCTCTACCGTTGTTCTGTAGCTTTTTTGTAAAGTGGTATAAGTAGCTCTTGGAAAAATGTCTTTCTTTACTAGGCTCCAGTCGTTTAACCCTCGATACGAGTGAATACCTTGAGCTAGATCTCCTACGATTGTAAACATGTCTGTTTCCAAAGCACTCTTAAGTGCATACAGTTGAAAATAGCTGTAGTCTTGGGCTTCATCTATGACGACATTACGAGCACGAAGCTCTTTTTTTATACCAAACAGATGATACTGTAAGTATAATAGACTCGCCAAATCTTCTACTTCAAATTGCCGTTTTTTTCTAAGGTTTACTTGATAGTTATAAAAAAAGTCAAGTTGATCGTCATCTAATAGATCTCCAGCATATTTTACTAGTTGCTCTTTATGTGCAAATAGCTCATCGAAATAATGAATCAAATCATGCTTCTCAATCTGCTTTATATATGCTTGAACCCCTGTTCGGGACTGCTTGAGAATGTCGTCCATAAGTTCGGCTTTTTTGTCCATCGCCTTTGTAACATAGCTTTTTCTTTTGTCAGGTTCCAGCCTCGTACTAAACAGAGCCCTTTCTATCTTTTCATCGTAAAACTCTTCTACTTTTTTCAGTAATGCTTTCTTTTCTGTTCTGACGTAATTTTGCAGAACCTCTTTTACCTTTTCCAAACGTCGATAATAAGGTAGGTAAGTGTATTCTTTTTGCATGAGATGTGTTATTTTATCGGCACTATAAAGTTTAAATTTTGATAAATAAAAGTCCTTTTTAGGTGTAATAGCATTCAATATATCTTCTAAGTACCGGTCAATGATGATTTTCATTTTTAATGAACCCTTAAAGCTAGAAATCCATTGGATCATTTCAGGATTTTCATAGGTTCGATCAATAAATTTTCCAAGCTTTTCAGATGGGGATGTTAGCTTGATTTTTTTCGAGATACAGGCTTTGACATAATCGCTGAACGTCATCTGTAAAATGCGGTCTACCCCAAGCTCTGGCAGGACCTCTGATATATAATCAATGAACAAATTGTTAGGAGCAAGAATCATGAGCTGCTCAGGTTTGAAATGTTCGGCATACGTATAAATAAAATAAGAGATTCGATGAAGAGCAATCGTTGTTTTTCCGCTTCCAGCTGCCCCCTGAACAATAATCGGTTTATTTAAATCCGCTCGAATGATTCGATTTTGCTCTTCCTGTATGGTAGAAACAATATCTGTTAACCGATTACTTGAACTAGCTGAAAGAGATTCCTGAAGCAGCTCATCTGTGGTTGTCAAATCGACATCTCGAATGTCTTTAAGCTCTCCCTCTTCAATGGTATATTGTCTTTTTAATGATAATTTCCCTTCATATAGTTCCCCTTCTGCTTCGTATGTTACGTCACCAAGCCGTCCATCATAATAAAGATTTGCAATAGGAGAACGCCAATCAACAATAATAGGATCTTGAGTTTCACGATCAAATAAAGACGCCTTACCAAAGTATAAAATCTCTTCATCACTTTTATCATTCGCCTTATAATTAATCCGAGCGAAATATGGCTTATGATAGATTTTTTTGAGACTACGTATTTCTTCTTCTGTTCGTTGAAGCATACTCGAATTTGTTAGCAAATTTAAATACCTTAAGCTGCTATCCTTTAAGTCAATTCCCTCCAATGATTCCTTGGCATTTTTCCTAAAGGATTCTTCATCAAGCTCCCTTGCTTGAATTAACATTTCCATATACTTTTTTGTAAACCTTAGCCGCTCCATTTCTTCGTAAAAATCAGGATGCTGCTTTTGTCCCAAATTTTTCACTCTCCTATTTAACCGAGTATTTTTCTTAAGGCAAACGTACAAAAACCATGAAAAAGGCATTTGAACCCTATCCATGGTATTAATAAGTATTTCTAAGATGTTAACAGGAAACCTATTCAGTTCTGTCTAGTCGGAATTCCAATTATAAACGTTTTCATTTACATTTGCAATTTCCTTCCATTATTATTTTTGTTCTGAAGTTTTAAAAACCCGTCTATCATACTCAATCTCAGACTACTATGCGTAGATTCAATATAAAATTGTATATGCAGGGCCAAAAACGGACGGGTATTATTTTCAACCGTTTTTTACAAGTTCAGACTTTAGAGTGAGAAAAGTCTCAACTTATGGAGGATTACTGCCTTCAATCTATAATATAAAATAGTAAATAACAATTTTTGTAAGACCTCAATTCATCCTTATTTAGAGGGCATTGAACTTTATTATCTGGGAGAGTGATCCTTTTGTCAGAATTGATTTATGCAGGTTCATTACAGGCACTTGAAGATGAGGGAGCAAAGGTAATAAAAGGTGGCAGTCATGCAATTGCAGTATTCGTTCACGAAAAACAAGTTTTTGCGGTGGATAACCGTTGTCCGCATATGGGCTTCCCCCTCCATACAGGAAGCTTATGTGATGGGATTTTAACGTGCCACTGGCACCATGCTCGCTTTGATATAAAAAGCGGCGGAACATTGGATCCATGGGCAGATGATGTCCCAACTTACCCTGTCGAGATAAAGGAAGACGGGGTTTGGGTCCACCCTGTTCCTTACAATAAAGTAACAATCGAAAAATTAAGGCAGCGATTACGTGAAGGTCTTGAGCAAAATTTAAGTCTTGTCATCGCGAAATCGGTAGTTGGATTGATGGAAGCTGGTTTTCCAGCGACCGAGATTGCAAAGGTCGGAGTCAGCTTCGGGACCTCTCATAACCAAAGCGGCTGGGGCTCTGGATTGACAATTTTAACAGCGATGACGAATGTATTGCCTATATTGGATAAAACTGGTCAGATTTTAGCATTGTTCCAAGGTCTGGTTCATGTTGCACGGGAATGTTCTGGAATGGGAACACATTTTTTACTAGGGTCCCTTCCTGTTTCAGAAGATAGGAATGCCCAATCATTGGAACAATTATCAGAATGGTATCGTCATTGTGTGGAGGTTCGTGATTCACAGGGAGCTGAACGAGTACTCTTGACCTCGATTGAATTAGGGTTCTCGAATGAGCAGCTTGCTGACATGATGATGACAGCGATCACGGATCATTTTTATGTAAATACAGGTCATTCGCTCGATTTTCATAATAAAGCATTCGAGATTCTGGAGCAGATTGGTTCTGAGTACCGGCCATATGTTTTAACATCCTTGTTACCTGGAATCGGAAATGTATCCCGCAGTGAAGAATCCCATAGCTGGCAATCACCAGTGAACTTGGTCAATCCATTAATGGAAGCGTTTAAGGAATTGCCAGATATACTTGCAAATGCCCCATCACAAGGGGACACTGATGTGGATGAAGCAGCATTAGTTGAGCAAATTTTATCAGATAATGCGATAAAAACGGTAAAGATGATGTTGGATACACTTAAAAATGGAGTCTCACCTGTCCGTTTGGCCCAGCTCGTAGCTTTGGCAGCGGCGGAGCGGATTTCCCGTTTCCATGTACAAAATGATTTCAGTGATTGGATTACTGTGCTTCATACTTTTACACACGCGCATGCGGTACATGAATCATTACGTCGTTCGACGACACCTGAATTGACCAGAGCTGTTTTCCATGGAGCGATGAGTGTCTATCTTGATCGTTTTCTCAATCTACCGTCTGCACGAAGACCGGAACCAAAGAATATAGAAGCTGAACCGCAGAATCCTGCTGAATTATTGGAGCTGATGAATAAACAGCAACAGGTTGCAGAATCAGCACGATGGGTGGTAAATTACCTGGCCCGCGGCGGTGATAAAAGTGAGCTCTTCAATACACTCGGTCACGCTTTACTTAGAGAGGATGCAGAGTTTCATTCGTTTCAAATGTTTGAAGCAGCGATGGTCGAACATGATCATTGGCAACTTGAGGATTCCGAGCTTGCTCGTCATGCACAGGAAACGTTGACCCTCGCCGTAACACGTTATCTTGCAGGCCATGCCCCAACTGCCAGAGAAATGCCCCATACAGCACGGATTGCCATTCGCCTCCACCGCGGTGAAAAATTATTTGAAGATGAATAAGTAGTGAAAGGGTAAGGAAAATCCCGCTTGATCCATTTCAAGCGGGATTTTCTTTTAACTATCTATTTTCCCTCATGCCTTCCGAATTGTTCAATGAGGCAATTCAAACATTCATTACATGATTAAAATAAGCCTGAAACGATTTCTCCTTTGAACATCGTAGCTGCCCGTCGCGATCTTCTTGCAATTGCTTCAGCAGAACAAGATGCTTCAATAAACACGATGTTGGCATCGTCCCCGACTTGCGGCCAAACTTGTTCTCCAGTATGATTAAGCGGTGTTTTGCCGCCAGTAATAAAGTATAGAGCGTGTGCTAATGATCGTTCATCTATCCATCTTGAAACTTCCGCTAATCGACCGGCACGTTCAAGCACGCCATCCTGCTTCCTCAGTTAGAGCGGCCAATCGCTTAAACGTAAAAATACCAAGATGTCCGGGGTCATGAATATGAAGGTCAATGTTTGCATTTGCTTCCACGGCAAGTTCCATTACCGTTTGTAATGATTTCTCAATATTTTCGTCAATTGATGCAGGGTCAACACCACCTACTATTGTGGCTCCGCTTCGTAATGCTTCTCTTACTAACGGAACAGATTGGCTGCGTAATAATCCGTGCTGCGGAAAAGCGACTATTTCAACAGAAGCTTTTCCTTTATAAGCTTTCACTGCTTGTAAAGTAGCTTCCAGGTTTTTCAACCCGATTACAGGATCGACATTGCAATGTGTACGTATGTGAGTCGATCCTGAATGCAGGAGTAAGTCTAATATTTTTTTCGCTCTTTCTTCGGCAACAGGCAATAAGCGCGGAAGTAGTTCTTCCTCTTCTTCTAACCTTGTCAAAAGACCCTTAGTTGGAATCGTTGGCGCTTTCCAAGGACCTCCGTAATACGTTTTATCTATATGGATGTGCATATCTCTAAATGATGGAAGCATTAAATAATGATTCGCATCCCGTTTAGGCAAATTGGTTTCTAACGATGTATCAGCTAAGACCATTTCATTTATTTTCCCATCTTCCATTCTCACATGGAAACGTTCTGTTTCTGTTCCTGTAACTTTACCATTTTCATAGTAGTAACCAGTTTCTAATCTGACATTCGTTAACCAGTATGCATTAGTATCTGTCACTTTCTTTTGCCTCCTTATATTCCATTAAATGAAATGTTTCAAAAGATTCATTCCTAAAACATAGCCCATCACCCATCTTTACTGTGATGATAAGAAGCTCAAGCTGAATTATTCTAATCGCCCGTTCTTTAAAGGTAATACATCATGAGCACAGTTACTTTCACCTTATATACAAACATGGTAACATGGGGATAATTATATGAAAAATATAAAAAAAATAAGATTGACTTAAGTTTTTCATATAATAAAAAGGAGTGTGTTTGACGATGGACATAAGACAACTGCGATATTTTATAGCGATTGTAGAGGAAAGGAAAATCTCCGCTGCTGCTGAAAGACTTCATATCTCTCAACCGCCTTTAAGCCAGCATTTGAAATCAATGGAAGAGGAACTTGGCGCAAAATTAGTAGAAAGAAGCGGAAAATATTTTGAAGTAACCGAAGCTGGAAAAACGTTGTATAAATACGCCTTGGAAATGACCCAGTTAATGGAAGAAGCCAAAATGGAAGTAAAGGGAGTCGGAAACGGGGTAAACGGAACGTTGGCGATAGGCATCAATACATTTTCCGTTGCTGAGTTAACTGAAATACTTCATCAATTTAATAAACAATACCCTAAGGTGACTTATAAAATTAAACAAAATGAATCCTCTCATCTTTGTAAATTAGTAAGAGACCGGATAGTAGAAATAGCGATCATCCGGTTGCCGCTCGATCTGGATGATTTTTCAGTACTTCATCTTTATACAGAACCCTTTTACTATATTACATCCCAAAAACAGAAACGGTTCGACCATGAAGTCTCACTTGATCAAATTAAAGACTATCCTCTCATTTTACCGAGTACAGAGGGATTAGGTGTCCACTATTTAATATTGGAGGCATTTTCCCGGTTTCATCTGCGCCCCAACATTGTTGGTGAGTGTTCAGACATTACTCTTTTGATGGATTTAATCTCATCTGATTTTTGTTCATCGATTGTTCCAGAAACGATGCTTAAACGACATAAAGGGTATTCTATACAAGCCCACAAAATTTCCAGTACAACTGAGATTTCTTCACCAGTCGGATTAATATGGCTGAAGAATCATAGCTTATCTAAAGTTGCTCAAAACTTTATCGATTTATTTTACAAGTGATAAAGCCAACTTTTTATCACTCAACTCGAATTTGGCATTTCTTACGATTATAGATTTAGAGATTATCGCCAAGCGTTTTTAAACAATCTGGACCTTACATAAAATGAAGCGCTCATCCTTTATTTTCATGAAAGTACCCTTTTCTTGAACAGCGTGGAAATTCTTTATGTCAGTTAGAAATTCAGTGCCTTATTTTGTCGTATTCTTCCCCATCCGGCGCAGGTCCATATGAATTCTTTTTGCCATCTGGATTACAGGACCATGCAAAATAACCTGCATGTGTCCCGTCAGTCATATACATGTTTTTCTTAGTCTATAACCAAATTCTGTCAAATTTGTCCTGCTATCATCATAAAAAATTGAGAAAGATTATCTAAAACTCGTAATTTTCTGAAAAGATTTTTTTGGAAGTTGATTGACATCAAATAACAACGGCCAATTCTTCCTTCCTTTTACAGGAAAATTATCTAACCATGTATAATCATCTGCAACACCCCAGAAAGTAACGCTACTGATTACATCCCTATATTCCCTTAACATAGAAAACAGCTGCTCATAGCGTTCCTCTTGTAACGCAATCATTTCAGTTGTTGGCTCTTTTAAATCTGTTCGTCCATCGGTAGAATCAAATACTGAAATATCTAATTCAGTAAGCTGAATTTGCAAGCCAAGAGATGCATATTTTTCAATTGCAGCACGGATGTCATCTAACGTTGGAACCGTTAAATTCCAATGCCCTTGCATGCCTATTCCATGTATAGGAACCTGTTTTTCGAGTAAAGATTTGACCAATTTATAAATTTTGTCACGTTTTTGAGGGTGACACTCATTATAATCGTTATAAAAAAGCAATGCCTTTGAATCAGCTCCATGAGCAAACCGAAATGCCTTTTCGATAAAATCTTCTCCTACGATTTCCAAATAGTTTGATTTTCTTAAAAAGAGATCCTCACTGTCATCAATTACTTCATTCACAACATCCCAACTATGAATACGCCCTTTATACCGTCCTACAACAGTTGAAATATGCGTTTTCATGCGGTTTAATAGTAATTCTCTTGATGCAACTGAACCGTCTTGTGTCTTAAACATCCAATCTGGCGTTTGATTATGCCATACCAATGTATGCCCACGCATTTTCATATGATGTTCTTCTGCAAAAGCTACAAATTGATCTGCTATTTTAAACGAAAATTTGTTTTCATCAGGCTGGAGATTCTCTGGCTTCATTTCATTCTCAGCTGTTATACTGTTAAAATGCCTGATTAAGAGTTGTTTTGAGCTTTCAATTGTCCGTGGATTGATAGCTGCCCCAATTGAAAAGTAATCACTATAAACGTCTGAAAAAGATGGAATATTTAACTTAGATTGAAGCTGATTCATCTCTTCCCCTCCGATGACTAATTGATTTTATAAAGATTAAGTAATGCCGACCAACCTATACCTTGATTAATCCTAAATTAATTATTGTTTTATATAAGGCTTTTGTCCTCACTTCTTTTCTAGAAAAGGAGGTTGCCCTCCCATCTAAAAAAGGCAGCCTGCGATGTTTAATCCATAATTGACCAATATGCAGGTTTCACGTTGTATTCAGGATCAAAAACAAATGGTGCATCTTTTCCGACTCCGTTATTGTACTGTTGTGCACGGTCGTCTAACCATGTATGGTTATCAGCAATGCCCCAGAATGTGACATTACTAATCTTATTATCTAATTTCTCATATAGAGCGAATAAAGCATCGTAACGTTCAGCTTGTGCTTGGAGCTTCTCTTCTGGAATGGATTCATAAGTCTCATAAGCAGGTCTTGGCGGCCAACCATAAAGACTAACATCAAGCTCAGTAATTTGATTATCTAATCCGAGACTAGCAAATAAATTAATCGAATCCTCAATCTGTTGATTAGATGGCCAGCCAATTTGGATATGAGACTGATGCCCCACACCATCAATTGGAACCCCCTGCTCCAATAAATCTTTCACTAAATTATATAAATTTGTTCTTTTTGGTTCTACTTCTGTATTGTAATCATTGATATAAAGCTTTGCGTCGTTTCCTGCATATTTTTTAGCGGTCTCAAATGCAACTTTAATGTAGTCAGTGCCAGTGATGTTGTACCATGGAGATTCACGTAAACCTTTTTCGTTCTGTGGGGAATCATCGATTACTTCGTTCACAACATCCCAAGAGTCTACCTCATTTTTATACCGCTTAACGATTGTTTTTACATGGGTTTCTAAGCGCTTTAATAAAAGTTTTTTGTTTTCCTCACGCTTTTTCGGTTCTGTCTCATCTACCATTGGATTTCCTTCCTTATCAAGGAAAAACCATTGTGGTACTTGGCTATGCCAGACAAGTGTATGAAAACGTAAGTCCATATCATTCTCTTTAGCAAACTTGACTATTTTATCTGCCTCTCCAAAATTAAACTTTCCTTCTTCTGGCTGTATATTAATAGGCTTCATAACGTTTTCTGCAACGATGCTATTATAATGGCGCTTTAGTATATCGGCAGTCTTTCCTTCTAATTGGTAAGGCTCTACGGCAGCACCAATTGAGAAAGAATCTTCATATCTTTCATCAATTGGTGCTGCATTTAAAGCGTCTAATGGTTGGTCTAAAGCAGATGCACCATTTGCTCCTAGAGGTAATAATAAGACTAATGCTAATCCAGAAAAAATTTGTTTATGTGAAATTTTTAACATATATATACTCCTTTTCATTTTTTAGGATATTTAAAGTTACTTAAATGAGAAAAGGGACTTTTTTGAGTAAACATACGAAGTTGATAGAGTTCTTAACTTGAAATTAAAAAATACCCCTTCGTTTATTCATACAATAAACGAAGTTTTCAATAATTACTTTCTAATTTACTTCTCTAAAAATAGTATCTTCTATCCTGAAATAATCAAAATCTACGAATCCACCCGTTGTTTTTGTTGCATAGTTAAATAAAGCAAAACGGTAGCCCATAAAATGGCCTAATTTATAACGCATTTGAAGGATATTCCCTATTAGATTCCAATTAACATGGTCAAGACTATAATAAAAATATGCCTTGTCAGTCTGATTCCTGAAATTAAAATCAATCTTAAAATATACTCTCACCTGGGTAATAGGAATACTTTCAATAATCTCTGCAGAGCCAAAGCTCCCATTCACCATCACAATGGATTTAGAATCGCCAGACATTTTTACTCCAACAAACCCGTAATCTTTCTGAAAGGCGGCAAAACCAGAAACATCTCCGTCCCTCATGTTCGAGATTTCCATCGCAATATGAGCCGAGCATTCTGGTCCGAATGTTCTTTGGGTAAGCGTATTTTTAGCACCCTCTAAGTTTGTAGATATCCTTCCGTTTCTTAACCTTAGATAGCCAGGACGTTCGGTCAATGACCAATGTTCATTATCAGGATTATGATTCCATTGCCAAACTAATCCAACTTTATCGGTATCGGAAATAAAATCATCGGAATTCACAATGAGACTACTAGACGTTTTATCACGAAATGGAAAAGTCATACGTTTTGGAAGCTTACTTTGCTCGCCAAAAACGGGCCACCCGTCTTCCCATGTAACTGGAATAAGACAAGGAGTTCGACCAACGGATTCGTTATCGCAAAACAACATGCCGTACCAAGTACCGTTAACTATATCAATAATTCCTCCCTGTGCAATACCACTCGGATCATCCATAGCAATACGACCTTCATATTCACCATCAATACGCTTTGCACGGTGCACGAGTTGAACCCGGTTTCCATTCTTTGGCCATGTTATTGTAAATACGTAATAGTACCCATTAATTTTTTGGATGTGTGAACCTTCAGCCAACAGACCTAAGCCCTCCTCCGCACTCGCAACTAGACTAGCATCTGGAATAATTACTTTGTTTAGTCCACCTCCTTTAATTGCTGTTACATCTTTAGTAAGCTCAATAACTTTTATATCACCATTACCATAAGTCATATACACGCGCTCATCATCATCAAATAGTAGTGACATATCATGGTAATACGCATCTAGAGTAAAGCATTTCCAAAGACCCTTTTCAATATTTTCCGTTTGAAAGATATAGGTTTTCCCAGTAGCTAAAGAGCCCACAACCACATAGAAGGTATCCTGATGATAACGAAGACTGCTTGCCCATGAACCTTTTCCATATTCATTCTTTCCGTTAATTAGCTTCTGTTCGTCGTTTTCAGCAAGAATATCATAAACATAATTAACGATTTCCCAATGCAAGAGATCGTACGATTTCATAATTGGTACCCCAGGGTTCATGTGCATAGTGGTACTAGTCATGTAATACGTATCACCTACCCTAATAACATCAGGATCTGGTACATCTGACCATATAATCGGATTTTCAAAGGTGTTTTGATCGTGTTGAATGAACAAGTTTGAATGTAGATTTAAATTTTCACTCATTGTTTTGATTTTCCCCTTAATCCCTTTCTTTCCTGGATTTTTCCTTTAGATGAAACCCACTGTGCTCCAAATTACTTGCTATATCATTAAAAGAAAAAAGAGTAAATTATTTAACTGCCCCTAATGTCATACCTTTAACAAAATATTTTTGCAGAAACGGATACACACAAATAATTGGTAGACTCGCTACAATGGTCATAGTTGCCTGAATGGACTTAGGAGTAACAGCTTGGACAGCATGTTCACCATTTGCTTGGGCGGTATTCCAATCACCGTTTGAAGTTGCAGTATTTTGAAGAATTTTCATTAATTCATATTGCAATGTCGTGAGATTTTCATTGCTTGAGTTATACAAAAATACATCAAACCATTGGTTCCATTGGCCAACGGCAACAAATAATGCTACGGTTGCTAATACCGGCAAGGACAGAGGCAACACAATTTGAAAGAAAACTCTAAAGTCTCCAGCCCCATCAATTCGTGCTTGCTCAAAAAGACTTTTTGGAAGACCTTCTATAAATGAACGCATAATAATAAGATTAAATGCACTTATTAATCCTGGTAAAATATATACCCAAAAAGTTCCGATTAAATGTAAATCTCTCATTAGTAGGTAAGTAGGTATTAACCCACCATTAAAATACATCGTCATAATAAAAATGATGGTTATTGATTTCTTGAAAATAAATTTTTCTTGTGCAATCGCATAAGCTACCATTGCAGTACATAATAATCCTATTCCTGTACCTATAACTGTTCTTGCTACAGAAACAATAATTGCTTGTATGATGGATGCTTGATTAAATACATACTCATAATTGCGCCAAGTAAATTCTCTTGGCCATATATATATTCCACCTTTTACAGAATCTGCTGCAGCATTAAAAGAAAGGGCTACTTGATTTAGAAAAGGATATAGCATTATGATACTAATTAAAATCATGAAAATAATGTTACAAGCATCAAATATTACATCTTCTCTCGTTCTCATTAAACTCTTTCCTTTTTTACCTCTTTTCATTCTGTACCCCCCTAGTATAAACCGCCTTGTCCCATTTTTTTCGAGAATGAATTAGCTGCCATCAAGAATAGTAAACTAATAACCGTTTTAAACACTCCTGCCGCAGTAGCCATTGAAAAATTAAACATTGATATACCATAGTTGATAACAAATACATCAATATTTTCTGAGTACTCTACGTTCTGTCCATTCCCTAATAAATATTGAGGTTCAAATCCAGCCTCAATAATATACCCAATGTTCATAATTAAAAGGATCACAATAACCTGCTTCATTCCAGGAAGCGTAATATATCGAATTCTTTGTAATCGAGAAGCACCATCTATTTTGGCTGCTTCATATTGTTCTTGGTCGATCATCGATATTGCGGCTAAATAAATGATTGTATTCCAACCTACATTTTTCCAAACCTCTGAAGCACCTAAAATCCCCCAAAAATACTCACCGATTCCAAGCCAAAGAATTTCTTTGTCAATAAAATGAAGTCTCATCAATATTTCATTAATAATTCCATCGATAGACAATACAGACGAAACAAGTGCAGCTGCTACAACCCAAGAAAGGAAATGCGGTAAATAGCTAATGGTTTGAACGACTCTTTTAAATTTAAGGTTTGTTAATTCATTTATCAGTAGGGCTAAACCGATTGCAGTAACAAAACCTAAAACCAAATTAATGAGACTTTGAGCCAGCGTATTTCTAAGAACTCCTAAGAAACGATCATCTGTGAATAGAAAGAAGAAATGTTTAAAGCCTACCCATTCTTGTTCTGTAAAAGAACGAGCTGGTTTAAAATCCTGAAATGCCATTGTCCATCCCCAAACAGGAAAATACTTAAAAATAAATACCCAAATAACAAATGGTACCGTCATCAATAATAATGATTTTTGACTACGGCATTTTTTAAGGAATTCTTTCATTCCCTTTGCTTGATTTGGTAGCACAGTAGGGGATGAAAGTGGTTTTTCTTTTGTTTGTAATTGCATTTTATTCCCTCCTATTCCTATTTAATTAGTGAACTTTAATCCATAAAAACTATTGACAACAGATACAAAATCAGTAGCAAAAAGGAACTTTTATACAAAGAAGGCTGAACTTCCTCCTATAGATTATTCAGCCTTCACCTCAAATTCTTTTGTTACTTATTTGGCAAGTTCAGCTTCTTTTTTAACCGATTCCTCCATTACTTCTTCATAGGCTTTATAAGGCAGCTTTTCAAATTCCTTCTTAAAATTTTTCCATTCGGTATCAAAATCAGATGGATCTGCAAGTATGATATCCGGGTATGACCGTTTGATTAAATCGCGTGACTGTTGGTCATATAACTGAGCTTCAGAGCCCGTCTCAATTGTTGCATCCCAAAACGGAAACCATGGTGCAGGTTCTGGCTCAGTGAATAAATCAGTAAACGTTTCTATGCCATATGCCTCTAAAAACTCTTTGTCCACTTCATCATAAGCTAGCTTGGCAACTTCAGGTTGCATAGCTGGATCAACAGAATTACCGTCATCAAATTTACCACTCATGATTGGCCAGTACCATCCTAGTGCAGAAAACCCAAATTCATCTCTAAACTCTTCTTTATTCACTAAATCAATTTGTTCCTGTGTTCGATAAAAACGGCCATCCTCATTTACTTCATACGTTTCGCCCTCTATACCCCAAGTAATAAGTTTTTGAGAATCAATTTTAGCGATGTGATCTAAAAATTTAATAATCCTAATTTGATCTTCTTCAGGAGTACCTGTCGTTAGTCCCATTCCTGGAGATGTTACAAAAGATTCTGGATTCAAGTATTGGTCTTTGATTCCTTCCTCGAATACGATAGGGAATCCCATAAAGTCATTATAAGGATCATCATCTTGCTCAAGTGTGTCTAAAGCTGTACCTGATTCCCATCGAGGTCCAAACCATCCTACAACACGTCCTGAAGATATTTTAGCTAAATACTCATCATAATTTTGTGTAAAAGCTTCTCTATCAAATAGTCCTTTTGCGTTTAATTCATTTAATTTTTCTAACCATTTTTTGGTAATATCCTTATTATGATAAACGGAAACATCTAGTGTTTCATTATCAACAATAATTCCTTCCTGCTCACCCGATAAGAAGGCAGGCGGATCAAATAGTTGTCCAACATGCCAATCATACTGTAATAATGTATACGGAATTGTATCTGCACCATTTGTAGTTGGGTGGGCTTTTGCATATTTTTCAATGATATCAAAATATTCATCTATTGTTTTTGGATGTGGATAGCCAAGTTCTTTTAATGCTGCCCGTTTAATAAAGAATGCACTCTGTCCAACATTAGGAGGCTTTATATATCCATTGGATACACCAGATGGCAGAATATAAATGTTCCCATCCTCTTGTTTCATTTTTTCCCAGATTGGGTCATACAATTTTCTTAGGTTTGGAGCATGTTCTTCGATAAGATCATTAAGTGGTACAAATCCACCAGCATCAATCACGTCAGCTGTTGCATTTTGAGCATTTAATAATTCCGGATATTCACCACTGGCGATCATTGTACCGATCTTTTGGTTACTATCTCCTACAATATGTTCAATATCAAAGTTAACTCCTGTTGCCTCTTCGAACATTTTCCCAATTTTAGTATCACCCGTATTAACATCTTTTCCTGTTGAAGATGCATTAAAGAATGTGTAAGTAAAAACTTCTCCGTTTTTACTAGATTTATGATCTTTCCCCGTTTCTTCAACTTTCGAACATGCTGTAACGATGAACAACATGACTACTAAAGCAAAAGCTAGAAATTTGGATCTTCTTTTTAACAATTTGGCTCCCCCTTTGTTTAAGTTAAGCAATAGCAATGCAACCCCGTAATCGAAGTATTGTAAGCACTTTCATTATAGCCTGCTTGCTTTTCCTAAGTGACCATATAAAGTATAGTTTTTACTTTGTAAACTTTAGTACCTTCAGGAAAAATATAGATTAATATGAAATAAGCATATGAGGCAATAGGTTTAGCCTAGTTCTATCATGAAATACTCTCAAATACGCTTTAATGCCAACACACATCAATCATACGACCGACACGTATTGGCATCAAAGTGCAGCTGTTTTAAAATGGATAGGGCTTAGACAAACCAGAAACTTCTAAGTTTGAAATGGTAAAACGATTCTAATTGTCGTTCCTGCACCCATCGCACTTTTCACTTTAAAATCAAAGTGATTTGCATAATGCAACTTTAAGCGATAGTAAACATTTTTTATTCCCACATGTTCTCCTATGTTTTCAACCTCGTTTATGGATCGGATTAACCGTTCAAATTCCTCTTTTTCCATACCTTTCCCATTATCGGTTATCTCACAAACGATTGTATCACCATCCCGCTTAATCGATATCTTTATCATTCCATTTCCTTTTATCGGTTCAATTCCATGTATACTTGCATTTTCTACAAACGGAATAAGAGACATATTCGGAATAATACACTTCTTAACTTCAGAATCGACCTCAATATGATATTGCATTTTATCATCAAATCGATAATGTTGTATTTCTAAAAAGCACTTTATTAAATAAATTTCTTCTTCGACGCTGACCCAATCTTTTCCCCATATGAAAGATTTTCTAAGCATATTTGCCATATTTTGTATGATTTTCGCCGTTTCCTCCTCTTTCTTTAGAATGCTTCTCATCCGAATGGTTTCCAATACATTAAATAGGAAATGTGGGTTAATTTGACTTTGCAAGGCACTTAGTTGTGCTTGTTTACGTTGTAATTCTAAATCCTTTTTCTGTATATCTGCTATATATACTTCATTGATAAGCTTCTTAATTTTAGAAGCCATCCGATTAAATGCTTGAGTAAGCTCACCTATTTCATCCTGATAGTTCACACCCTTAATTAGTTCAAAGTTTTGATCCTCTACTTTCCTCATATGCTTTAATATTCGTAAGATACGTAAATGAAGGGAACTTGTCATATAAACAATAAAAAGAGATGGAAAGACTAAATTAATCAGAGCTAAATAGAGAATAAAATTGCGGGAACCTTCAACCTCCTCAAGTAATACCTTTTCTTGAGTAACACCGACTACCTTCCAATTATTTAAATAAGGGACATTAAATGATTCTTCAAAAACCAACGTATCATTTGAAAAAGTAACAGAATGATATTGAGTATTTCCCTCTGACCATTTCACCTTTGGATTTGTTGTATATTCAATTGTTCCTTGCTCATCCAGTAAATAAATATCACCTGGAAACGTCACATTATGAAAAATATGATCCATTAATTCTAAATCAAATTGTAATTCCAGTATTTTCTGTGTGGAACCTTTTGTTGTAAAATAATCTAATTCTCGAATTAAACTAAACGTATCTAGCTTTCCTGATTCTCCAAGTCGGCGAGTCAAAACAGGATAAGATTTTCTAATTACCTCAGATTCCTTATACCAATGAGACTCCTTAACAAGGGTATCAATTTTATTGACACCTCCTGCATAAATAACTGTATCATTATTTGTATATAGATTTAGTGAACGAACAGTTGAAAAAAGTGGTACTTCTTTATTAATTCCACTGTAATAATTTTGATAAGCATGGATAAAATCTATGGTTTTTTCGTATTTGTTTTCTAGAAAATTGTACAACTCATAATCCGTATATAACTTAGATGAAATGTCTACTGCATCATCTATCGCTGTACGGAAATCATTTGAAATTTGCTTTACAGAAAGGGATATATCATTCATCTTTTGTGTTCTGACATTGTTGGAAGTAATTTGATAAAATGCGATGTGTGTTAATGTGATTGGGATGAAAACTGAGACAATATAAATAATTAACAGCTTATTTCTTAAACCAATATTATTAAAATTGAATCGATTCATTTTATCTCCATTTTTAAAATCTTCCTTTAGAGTTTTTTTCGATATTGAGTTGGTGTCATACCAGTCGTTTTTTCAAATTGAGTGACAAAGTAATCAGGATTCGAAAAACCCACACATTCTGCTACCTGATAGATTCGCAAATCGGTCTGTCTTAATTTTCTTTTCGCTTCATTTATTCGGACTTGCAGAATATAATCTTTAAAATACATGCCATATGTTTTTTTAAACAATTGCCCCATGTAGACGGGGTTCATAAAGAATTTATTTGCTATCGCTTTCAATGTGAGATCTTCTTTGTAGTGGGCATCAACATATTTTTTTATTTTTCTTATGCTTCCTAACCCACACTCCTTATTGAGCCGATTTAACAGAGCAGCTGCCTCTAATAAAAAATCTAGGAACAAGTTCTTAATTTCAGATAAAGTTCGAGGCTGGTTTTCCCAATTTAACATACTTTGTAATGAGGCTAACTTTTTTTCATCACCATCCATCGACTGTAAGGTTTTAACCACTTCATGAACCACCCGATTTATAGATGTTTTTACTGCATCCTTCGCGAAAGCTTTCTCTTGAAACTGTTCAAACATCATCAAAACGTTTTTTCTAATCTCCGAGATTCGATTTTCTTCTATATGTTCCATTAACGATTGGTATTGTGATTGATCAAGCTCAATGTAATTAATAGACTTATTCTTCGTGCAGCCATATACGATCGGTTTATCTGATGCTTCTACATACTTAAATTGGAGGATCTTCATTGCCGTTTCATAAGAATCCTTTATATCAATTGGATGGTCTACTATCCTTCCGACATAGATGGTGACATTTGCCTTCAAATGAATCGTTAGCTGAGCTTTTAATGTTTCTGAAAAATGAACAATATCCCTGCTTAATTGTTGAACTTCTTCATTTTTGACTAATAGGCCGATTCGGTTACTATCGTGTTCACGAAACAAAGTAGTGGCATTTAAATCCTCACCATGAATGGTTTTGCTAATGATTTCACGTATCTTTATCATATTTACAGCCACGTTATTTACCTCTATGATGACGTAGGCAAATCCTAATGTTTGATCAATATTCAATTTTTTGACACAATCATAGAGGAGATCTTCATCAAGTTCCCCTGTTATTAATTCATTGAAAGCTGTCGCTGCAAGAATATTTTCTCTATTTCTGGTTAATTGTAATTCTTTTGTATACTTATCTGCTACCTTTCTAAGTGTGTCTTCAATTTCTTCTTTATCTACTGGTTTTAAAATAAAATCGTGTACACCAAACTTAACAGCTTGTTGTGCGTAGCTAAAATCACTATACCCACTAATTATAATAAAGTTTGGGCTTGTTTTTTTTAGATCAACTGTATGCTTTATTAAATCAAGTCCATCGAGGACAGGCATCTTAATGTCTGTAATGACTAAATCTGGATTATACTTTTGAATATACTCCAAAGCATCCTCCCCATTATCTGCTTCTGCACAAACTTGGAAGCCGCAGCCTTCCCAATCAATAAGATTAATTAATCCTTTACGTACATAACGATCATCATCTACTAAAAATACTTTGAAAGCCACCGTAACCCATTCCTCCATTCACAAAGGACTAAATTAAAGCATGATCTTCACTATGAATAAGCGCTTTCATTTTATTTTTACTTTTTAGCCCTACTAAAATCAGCTACAGTTCCCGGTTCGCTTGCTGCTTATATTCTAGTCTATTAAAATCATTTTTCAAACCCTTTAAATTAAGAAAACGCAATAGAAAAATTCACCCTTATAATTTTATCGTTTTTTGAATCACCTTTTTCATAAATGAGAAAATCAAACTATACAATGTGTAAATTCTTATATTATATCTTAAAAAAACGTATAGTCACTCTATAAAGTATAGGTTATACTTTAAAAACTATAGTTTTTTGTTTGTTTTCTTAAATTATTAAAGTTTCAAAAAGGAATATAATCGATCTGTCACGTTGTAGATTATCCTACTGCAAAGATAACTTATTTGAGAAACAAACTTTCCATCACTAACATGATAGATAACAAGACTATTTTATTTGGAAAAACATCGATCTTTTCTTCCGTCATAGTATTTCTGTTTTTCCTATTACACACTTTACTGTAAAGTACTGGTTAAAAGAGTAAAGAAGCTGTGACTACTTATTAAGGACACAGCTTCTTGTTTTTTTAAGTTTTAGTTAGACAATAAGCGTTCTATTATAATTCGAGTGAAAAAACCTTTAGATTTATCTGCTTAATTAGGAACGACTGCTCACTTGAACCATTTCCATAGTTGATAAGGATTCTTTCCTTTCCTCCAGCCATAATATGCTTGTTACACCTCTAGGGTAATACTTACTTCCAGTAATTTCACCAGAAATAATTTGGTCACTCCAGCTCCATACTGACAAAGTTGGATGTGTTAGCCATCCAACATGAGCGGCATCTGCTCTTTCCCCTTTTTCATCCCACTCAATTCCTAAGATCTTTCGAGCAATGAACTGACATAAGTAGATTTTACTTAGCCAAGAATTATTACTTGTTGATGATATTTTCCAGCCGCCATCCGCAAATAAGCAAATCCCTTCAACCAATACTGTTTCCAGATGCTTTTTTAATGCTTTGATATAAGGACCGAAACGTCCATTTGGATCAAGGGCTTCTTGACAATTTGTATAATACGGGAAAATTAACCCCTCAATCGCAGGTATAATTTTTGAATCATTACCCTCGCCTACAACCGCCGGAATATAACCATCTTCTGTTACATGGCTAACAATGCTTACTGCACATTTTTCTGCTTGGATGCCTGCTTGTTTTGACAAATCATGAAATCCATTTTCAAAAAATAGTTTTTCTAATGCCACATAGGAAGACCAGCACTTTCCAGCCAGGTATATATTATTTCTTGCTTGGCCAAGTGAAACATCTAAACTATCATATGTGGTGATTTCTGCACCACCCATTACCCGTGAAGAATCTAACCCCATAATACCGTTTCGTTCGTTTGGATCTGGATGATCCCGATTTAGCATGCTTTCAAAGCATTTTATGAAAGTGTTCAAATTTGCTTGCAGCCACTCTGTATCTTTCGTGTTTTCGACGTAAACAGCTGCACATAACACCCAGTTTACTAACTGTTCATGAGTCATATGTGAAAAACAGCCATCAAGACCATACAATTCATAGGAGGAATAATGAGGTCTTGAGATCGTATTCGCAACACCCATATCATGGGTGAAGCTGATCCCTCCAGGATAAACCGTTTCGTCATTTGGAAAACGAACTTCATCCTCATAGCTAAAACGCTTAACAAACATATCTAATTCATTTTTAACTGTCCATGGATTCATTTTCAATTCAAAAAACAACTGATCAACGGTAAGATCAAATGTGTTCATCATTCGGTATTCACCTTCATTGACAACCCAGAATGGTTCTCCATCCACATCGAGAAGCTGTGTACAGCCAAAGTAGCTTCGGATGGAATGGGCCATCATAAAACTCTCTGTTAAATGATCAGCATGCTCTATTAAATCATTTGCTATTTGTGCCCGTTTCATCATTTCTTTAGTGTTTTCTAATGAAAAGGCGGCCACCTCTTCGATATTTTTAAAATAGCGCGTATAGAAGTAACTTGCATCCAATCCCGCAGTTACAAACCCGGAACGATGAAAACAGATTGCAAATTGAAAAGTCCTGCATGTCCCAGCTGGCACATCCATAACCATCGCCCCAATTGGCCCTAAACCAAATCTCCAGTTCTCTTCAAACGGGGTTGTTAAAATATTCTCCATACTAAAGTGCAATGCTGACTTTACATCAGTATCGGCAGATGCTATTGCTGTGATTCTTCCTTGACCAACACCAGAAATCCCTTCACATGTATCATCCAATCGACGCATTGAGCTATAGGGATCATTTCCTTCATAGCCGAAAAATGCCCGCCTGCTTTTACTTCCTTTTGTATTATCAACCGTAACCTCTGCGATGACCGATGGTACAAGTGTTAGCATAAGCTCTTCTAGAGAAGCTGATGCAGGATCTGGTACAGACTGTGCTTGCGTATAAATGGTAAAGGTCAAATCCCCTGCTTTCCATGTGTCTGTACCAAGCTTGAATTCACGGACTATTTCATCTTTTGCAAACGGGAAAATGATTTTTGGTTTATTTTGGTCTGGATCCGGGTTTTCAATATCATAGCGCTTACTTTCATCTTCACTATAATCAAAAAATGGAAGTGCTTCGTAGATTCCTTCACGATTTAGTGACTCTACACCAATAAAGATATTTTTTCGGGGTGGACGGCCAAGCTCCAAATCCAAGCCGCCTCCGTTCCCCGGAAAACCTAATGTAAAGCTGGAAAATGCTCCAATTGGAGAGTGATGTGCATTAAAAAATTGATTTGTTACCATCTTACCGAACCCCTTTAACATATTAATATGGTAGTTTCTCGTTTATCCTTTTACAGAGCCTGCAGCAATTCCCTCAACAATTCGATTGCTAAAGAAGAAAAAGGCAATTAAAATCGGGATAATACTGATCATGAGTGTAGCGCCGATTGCTCCCCAATCAGTCATATACTGTCCAATAAAGTTTTGAATTCCGACCGTTAACGTCTTATACTGATCAGAACTGATAAACGTATTAATGAACACAAATTCATTCCAATTGTAAATCATATTAATAATCACAGTTGTTGATAAAACTGGTGTTGTCATTGGCAGCGTAATTTGAAAGAAAATCCGATGAATCGAGCACCCATCGATAATGGCAGCTTCCTCTACCTCACGAGGCAAGGTATAATAAAAACCAATTAAAATCATGATCGTAATAGGAAGGTTAAAGGCTGTATATGACGCAACAACCGCTAAAGGATGATCAATCAAATTGACTTTTTGAAAAAAGCTGAACAATGGAATTAAGGTAGAGTGCACAGGAATCATTAATCCTACCATAAACAAGCCAAGTACCAGTTTGCTTAGCTTCCATTTCATTCGCGTGATCGCAAATGTGACAAAGCTAGCTAAGAGCACCGTCAATAATACCGATAAAACGGTAATCCAGACACTGTTAAAAAAATAAAGACTAATATTTCCTTCCGTCCAAACCTTCAGATAATTATCCCATTTTGGATTTACTGGCAAAGCGAACGGTGAATTGTTGAACACTTCCTGATTATCTTTTAATGAGAAAAAGAATAACCAAATAAGCGGGTAAACCTGAAAGATGGCAATCAAGCCTAAGGCTAGATAGAGCAGTCCAAATCCGATTCTAGCTATCATTTTGTTCGATTTCTTCCCGGTTGAAAGAGGAGTAGATACGTTTGCTTGCGCTTGGTGATTTTGTATAACACTCATGTTTTATTACTCCTTTCTTAATATTGAATTTCTTCGTCAGTTGCTGTTAATTTTCGGATAACCCATGTGACAACAAGACAAATTAATAATAGGAAGAAACCAACCGCACTTCCGTAGCCAAAGTCATAGGTTCCAAAGGCTTTTTGATACATATAAGATGCCATTACTTCACTTGCCCCATTTGGTCCTCCGCCAGTCATGACGTAAATTAAGTCAAAATATTTTAAAGAACCAACAATCGCTAATACAATCGTCACTTTAATCACACCAGCAATTAATGGCACCTTTATTTTATAAGCAATTTGAAAAGCATTTGCTCCATCAATTCTGGCAGCCTCAATTAATGACTCAGGAATATTTTTTAATGCTGCATAATAAATCAAAATATAAAAACCTGCATACTGCCAGATAATTGGAACGAATAACGCTGCTAAAACAAGATTTGGTTCCGCCAGCCATGCTGGTGGATTTTTTATACCGAAAGATAGTAATAAACTATTTACTAATCCGTTTGAAGGATGATAAATTTTAAGCCAAAGCTGTGCAATCGCAACAGAAGATAACAGCATCGGAATTAAATATATCTTTCTTAAAAAATTTGCCCCTTTTATTTTTCCAGCAAGAATTAACGAAATAACTAAATAACCTATTAAACTACTCGCAGAAAAAATAGCTAGTAAAAACGAATGATAGGCACTTTTCCAAAACTCTGCATCCTTAATGAGCTTTGTATAATTTTCAAGACCGATGAAAGTCATTTCTCCTATTCCATCCCACTTCATTAATCCGTAGTAGCCGGTTAATAGAATCGGCACATAGATTAGAACCATAATTAATAGAAGTGCTGGTAAGACATACAAGGTTATAACCAGTTTATTGGACATTACTTTATCCATGATGACCTCCCCTTTACTTTTTTGATTTCATATTTCAGGCATAGAAAAGGACATATCACCTTATTTATTGATATGTCCTTTTCATGTTTACATCCTTACGTGATTACTAGAGTTCATTACTCCTGATTCGCAAGGGCTTCTTCCTGCTTGCTTGTAAATTCTTCAGGTGTAACTTCCTCTCCGAACAAAGCTTGGATTAAGTTCAAATGTTCTTGTGCAACAGATGCACTCATTTGAACATCTGCATATAACGTAATATTGCTGGCAGAATTTAATTCATTTAATACATCAATATACATTTGCGGCAATTCAACTTTAGATGTATCTACCTTGGTTGCAGGAATAACGCCGGCATCTGTTACAGAGCGTTCTCCCCATTTTTTTACAAAGAATTCAACAAATTTCTTTGCCTCTTCTTTAACCTTTGAATTTTCTGAAACAAATAATCCTACACCAGGACCGCCAACAAAACTGTTGATATCCCCTTTTCCATCTTCAACTGCTGGAAATTTAAAGAAGCCAACCGAGTCTCTAAACTCTTGTGGAACATCTTCATTCGTAGTATAGTTTGGTAATTCCCATGATCCCATTAAGTACATGGCAGCTTGTCCGTTCATGAATGGGCCTTTTGCTTCATCATTCGATAATCCATTGAAACCCTTTACAAAAGCATCCATTCCTACTAAATTCTGAATCTCTTCAGCTGCCTTTGTTAATGCGGGATCTTCAAAGGTTCCTGTGCGGTTTATTGCTTTTGTTAATGTTTCAGCGCCACCGATTCGATCTGCTAAATACATATACCACATGGATCCTGTCCAGCGATCTTTGTTTCCTAAAGTAATCGGTGTCACGCCATTATCAGCAAGTGTTTCCACAACTTGTTTAAATTCTTCATATGTTTTTGGTACTTCTATATTATATTGTTTAAAAATAGCTTTATTATAATAGACTGGGGCAATATTTAACTCAAGCGGTAACCCATAGGTGGTACCATCTACTGCAAATGCTTCCGTTGTACCAGAAATAAATTGATCTCCCAGTTCACCATCAAGTAAATCATCCAGCGGAGCAAACTTTTTCCCCTTTACATATGGTTCCATAAAACCGGCAGCCCACGTCATCCCGACATCTGGAAGTTCATTTGAAGCTGATAATACTTTTAATTTTTCCTTGTATTGCTCATTACTTAAAATTTCCTGTTCAATTTTAACACCCGGATTCTCTTTTTCATATTCTGCAGCAATATCGTTAACGATCTGATTATGTTGTTTAGAACTTCCTGCAGGCCATAGATGCATTAATTTAACCGTTACTTTGCCTCCTGAATCACCTTCACCGCCTGTCTCACTAGATCCTGAACAGCCAGATACAACTAAGCTAAGAATCATAGTAAGAGCAAACAACAGTGTAATCGCTTTCCTTTTCATTTAGAAATCCCCCTTTGGATTGATACGAGATGCGGTATTCGCATTTACAAGTTCATTATAGCATCGGAAAAATGCTGAAATAAGGTAACACTGATTGGGGAAAATTCTACTTTTTTTAGTTTTTACTCTCATTTATCGTGTTCGTTTTTCGAAAACGGCTAGGCGTCTGTCCTTCATACTCTTTAAACAGTTTAATAAAATACTTTGACGTGCTATAACCAACCTTTTCTGCAATATCAGCAACAGATAGAGTTGATTCGATTAATAAATTTTTAGCCTTTTGCAGTCTGCTTCTCGTCAAATATTCACTAAAGGTCATATTGACCTGCTCCTTAAACAGGACGCTAAAATAACTTGGATTTAGGTGTACATGATTCGCCACTTCTTTCATGGTAAGCTGTAAATCGATATGTTTATCAATATAATCTAAAGCCATAGGGATAGGTGCGTCTTCCTTGCGATCTCCCTGTTTTACTACATCCACCAGCTTTTCATCTACAAATTTATAGATCCTGCCTTCACGCTCTCTTTTTTCCTGGACTTCGATCGCTTGCTCTACGGCTTCTATAAGCTTTCGTTTATTCAAAGGCTTTACTAAATAATTGAGAACACCTAATCGAATCGCTTCCTGGGCATAATCAAATTCGGAATAAGCTGAAATGATAATCACAACCGGATTTTGTTGATAATCTTTTAAGAGCTTCAGCATTGCAAGTCCGTTTATCTCTGGCATCGAAATATCAGTTAGTAAAATATGAATCTTTCTTTCCTTAAAGATTGCAATAGCTTCATTTGCCCCCTCTGCACTGATCACTTCATAGCTTATATCTGCCCATCCTTCAAGTGTTTTTTTCAATCCTTGCCGTGTTTTCGGTTCATCATCAACGATTAAAATCGTCTTTTTTAGCATTAGCTGCCACCCCATTTATTGGCACCTCAAATGTAAAACAGGTTCCATTATTTAACTCACTTGATATAACGATTTGTCCTAGATTATTTTCTTTATAGTAAAGCTGTAACCGTTTGTGTACGTTGGCAATGGCCATTCCATTTCCCTTAATGGAGGATACTTTCCCTGTATCAATGACAGTCATAATCCGGTCAATCGTCTCTTGATCCATCCCCGGACCGTTATCTTTCACAGTGATGACCAAATGATCAGAAAATTCAGAAGGCTGAACACTAACGAGAACATAGCCTTTACCGACTTTGTTCCCTACTCCATGTAAAATAGCATTTTCAACTATTGGCTGAATTAATAGTTTAGGTATTTTAACATGTTCAAATTCTTTGGGAATATCAACGCTCCAGGTAAAGCGATCTCCAAAGCGCATTTTCATTAACTGCATGTACATTTCCACATGCTCGAGCTCCTGCTTTATCATCACCCATTCATCTTGATGGTTTTTACTGATTGTGTAACGGAATAACTCAGACATCGCAATAACGGAATCCGCTAATTCCTCCTCTCCCTTTTCATCAAGTGACCAGTAGAAAGCATCCAATGTATTAAACAAAAAATGAGGATTGATTTGGGATTGTAATGCTTTTAGCTCAGCCTGCCCCTTTAAGATTTCTTTTTCATAAACAACTTGGATTAAATGATTTGTATTTTCCACTAATTGGTTATAGGATTTATTTAATTCATTAATTTCGATTGTGGAGGCGATCTCAGGATTCAATTTGAGCTCACCATCTCCTGTCTTTTTCATCGTTGCTGTTAATCTTAAGATCGGTCGAGTGATCATCGAAGATAACAATATGGATAATATAAGGAAAATCATAAACCCAATGGCGCCTGATAAAAGGATCGCCATTCGTAAAACTGGGGTCCCTTTCATTAGTGCCTGAACTGGTGTTAAGATATGCATCGTCCATCCTGTAACCGATGAAGTTTCTTTAACATGCATGAAATCGTTTCCATTTATAGTTGTAATGCTGCTTTTTTCTGGGATAATCGGTCCTATATCACCTTTAAAATTTGACATGATTGGATGACGATTTTGATCAACCAAAATCATATACTCCTGATCCCGATCTGTATCAGTAAACTCAAAATACTTTGCATTGATTTGTATCAAAAGATAACCTCCATTTGAAAACCACTGATCGACTAAACTAATTTGCCTGATTGCCAGAAAAAACTCAGGCTCTTTAGGATCTTGACCAATCCAAACCAATTTGCCTTCTGCACGATTTGCTTCCTTAATCCATTTGTAATCAATTCGAGAAAACAGCCCATCTCCATCTAGTGGTATGAGTTTTCGAAAATCCTTTGAATAGATTTCAAAAGCATTTATCCCATCTGAATACACTTGAAAGGTGGTGCCAACCTGCATCAATGCTTGTCTCTCACTAAAGCTTGCAAGCTTTCCTTTTGTTTCAGTTAATAACAGTTTTTGTACATACGAGTTAGTTGCCACCTGTTTAGTCAGCATATCAATTTGTTGAAATAATGATTCCATCCGTCCGCTAGCTTCGATAGCGGTTTGTTGAATTTGCTTTTCAGCGTTGGTTTTTAATAAATTTGATACAATGTGATAGGTCACAATTCCAACAAAACATAACACAATGATCATGACGGTTAAAAAAACAAGTAAGATTTGATTGCGCAATGTATTGTATTTTCCTAGCTTTAACCACATATACATTCAACCTTTCAAATGCAATAGAGAATTATTTCAACTTTTATCTTTTTTACTTTACCACACAAAATATTATTTTTACAGATTTCATATTAAAGGAAGTGAAGCTCCTGCTTAATCTATTAATCTAGTAGAAAAAGCTAAGAAATTGACTATATCTATATAGAGAAAGTATTACTATTTTATTGTTCTTAGCTTCCTGACGTAGGACACCCAAACCATTCCGACAAGAAGCTAAGAAGGCTAGTTAAAATTGGTCAACATAGAGAATACTCCCATGCATGACGGATACAAAAACCAGAGTCACGATTATTTTTGACTCTGGTGGTTTAGAAGGAGCTTTTTGAATTTATTTTTCTTTATAACGAAAATATTTAAAGTCAATATAATTGATTAAATCCTACAGGAAGAAAAGCGCAAGCGCCTTGTTCAGCCTATGGCAAAAATAAAATGCTCATGAATAGAAGGCGTTTTTTGCCTTCAATTCATGAGGGGCTATGCGCTGGAGCTAGACACAAAAACTAGGTTAAAATTTTATAATTTCTGATAGTATTAAAAAAGACGACCTTTATTCTACATCCTCGGTAATGACAGCTGGTTGGACGCTAACTTCTTCCATGTTCTCTAAGATCCGCTTTGCAATGAGTTTATATCCGCTAGTGTTTGGGTGGAATTGATCCTCAGATAATAACTCTACATCAGAATGACTAAATAAATCAGAGATCGGAATATAATTTACATTATCAAATTCCTCTGTAACGGATCTACTAGATTCATTCCAATCGTTAACTATTAATTGTAATTCTTCAATATCACCAAAATAACGATCAAACGGATTATAAAAACCAATTAAATAAATATGTGTGTTTGGATTAATTTCATTGATCTTATTAAAGATTGCTGTTAATCTCTCAAGATAATCTGGTTTTTCTTGATTAAAAACTTCTATATTGAGATTGGTAAAATTGTTTCTGACAATCTTCATCATGTCGTTGGCGCCAATTGTAATGATAACAATATCAGCCTTTTGAATTGATTCTGCAATCTCTTTCTTTTCTAGCCGTTTTAATAATTGGTCTGTACGGTTTCCTCTTTTCCCATAGTTTTCAATAGTAATATTTATGTTATTATCTTCAAATGTGTTATTTAAGATCCCGACATAACCGCCGCTTTCTGTTTCATCTCCTACGCCTTGGGTGAGGGAATCACCAATTGCTACAACCTTTAAATCCTTTTTGAATAATTTTATTACACCATCTACTGCTTCCCTAACCGTTTTCCTGACATCTTCAGTAATTGTGATAAGTTTATTATTTTCGCCATCTGCTTCTTCTTCCTCTTCTTTATCTGCAATATTACCAGAAACATCTTCAACCTGTTCCTCTTTCTCAGGAGATGCATCTTCAGTAACCGTTTCTTCTTTAGTATGAGATTTACCTGTCATTTCATTAGAATCTGTCGCTTCATTTATAAACGATGTTTCTACATCTACCTGTTTTGTTTGATTAGAGTTTGAAAGAAATAAGTATAAGCTAAAGCATATTACTAGCAAACTAGCAATAATGATCGTTACTTTCAATCTCCCCATTCTTAACCACACCTATCGATTATTGAATTGTTCAATTATTAAAAAACCAGCCTAAATCATATAAACAGTTTTTTATTTTAGCTTGAATATTAGTCATGGCTTAAAATAGTACCGTTCTTTAAGCATTGATTAGTTAGAAGTTTTAAATATGTTACATTCATTGTACTATAAAAGCTTACAAACACTCTTGGGATTTTTCACCATAAATAGGCTGCTCCCATAGTTTTGGTATATTTCTTAAAGATACTAGTCGGGTTGTTAGGGTTCGATGCCCTATAACAATCCCGAAATCTCTCATTATATTTCTTCTTAGAATAATCTTTCAACAGGTTTTCCGCCCAAAGAAAAAAGCTAGCCAAAAGGCTAACTTTTATATTTTAGTTGAACTTTTTCCGATATTGACCAGGGGTCATTCCTTCCATTTTTCTAAATGACCGAATAAAAGAAGCAGAACTGTTGTAATGGAACCTCTCAGCAATTTCCGATATTTTAATATTTGTTTCACTTAGTAATTTCTTAATCTGATTAATTCTATATCGCATTAAATAATCACTAAAACTAGAACCTGTTTCTTTCTTAAATACTCTGCTAACATAGCTGGGATGAAAATTAATTTTTGATGCAACGTATTCAAGTGTAATATCTTTATAAAATTCATCTTCTATAATTGACAAAACACTTTCTGTAATATTCGTTTGCTGGTTTGTTCTTATCTCATTATACTTGTCGATTATGGGTGGGATAATGGATTGATTAAACCAGTCTTCAACCTCTTGAATAGTACCGAAACTGAATAATTCATCAAATACCATTGCTTTACCGAATAGTTGATCTGGGGATTCATTTACTTCTTGTACAAGTTCCAATATTTTAGATAATAATTGGGCCAATATGATTTGGCAATTATGGTAGGGTAGATTAAATTTTGTCATATAGGCGATAAATTCCTTTAACAATTTTCTAGATTCTTCTTGATTGGCACTTTTAATTGAATCAAGAAGCTCTAATGAAACTTGCTTTGGATAATTACACTTTACAGTATGGTTTACTGTAATATCATCGACATGTAAGATCACTCCAGGTTCCAAACGATGTCTATACTTCAGCGCTCCTATAGCCTCCTCATACCCTAGTGCGGTTTTTTCCAGTTGATCATATGGACGACCTATTCCTATACTAATTTTTAATCCCAGATGTTTTAAAACAAGAGTTTTTATTTTGGAGGCAACACTATAAAAATACTTTTTCTGATCAACAGAATTCTTTTCATTACTTAATAGGATGGTTACTTGGTAATCATTTAAAAATACAGGGCTAAAATGCTTGTCCTCAGCGATTATATTACGAACAATATTATTAATGGCAAATAAAAGTGATTCTTTGTCATCACTTTGATAGTTTGTATGTTCCAATTGATCTATGTTAATGATGACAACAGCTAACGCTTGCCAGGATGTTGGAAACTTCAAATTCTCCAACATGCTATCTATTTCATTTGATTTTACCTGCCCCAAAAGTAATTTTAGCACGAAGTATTCCCTTAAA
This sequence comes from uncultured Metabacillus sp., assembly GCF_947503125.1. Lineage (GTDB taxonomy): Bacteria > Bacillota > Bacilli > Bacillales > Bacillaceae > Metabacillus. Next base: position 28,003 of record NZ_CANNCR010000011.1, on the reverse strand, counting down.
TGGTTCAATTGATTATTTATTCGGTGTTCAAGCTGCAAATGAGTGCTTTTAAAATCATGTATTTTTCTTTGGATACAATCAAATTCATCTTTTGAATCTGTATCATCTCCAGTCAACGAAACAACTGATTTATATACATTATGAATCGGGTTGTATAAGCGGCGTGACCATTGAATGGCAATAATACTGATGATGATAATAATAACGATACAATAAATAACAGTATACCAAGCAATGTCTTTGGATTCTTTTGTAATAGCTTCTATCGGCACAACTGACAAATACGTCCATTGATTAAATGTAGATTTACTATAGTTGATGCCCACGCTTTTACCTTTAAGTTTCGTTGTAAAATAACCATTAGTGGACTTGCTATTTTTAATTTTATTTATTAAATCATTAAATAAAAAAGGGGACTGTTTAGGTGAATTATTTGATATTAACTTATACTCCTTGTCCAAGACAACTATTTCATTTTCCTTGTTTTTTTCATTGATAAGTTCAGTAATTTTTTCATTAGTAATGGTAACAATTATTAGTCCTTTTGGATTTTTTGAAAGCAATGGAATTTTTTTAACTAGTTTAATCGACTGTCCGTTCTCATCTGAAAATGTAAGCCAATCCGATGAATGGGGAGTTCTAGCTATTTTTAAATAGTGCTTTCTATAGTCTTCTTCCTTAAGTTGACTAAGACCTTTTTTATCTATCAACCATTTTTCATCATGATTTACCAGTTCCAAATTTTGATACCAAATTTTATCTGTTATAAATTTTTTCATAATTGTTGCAAGGTTTCTATATTCGATAAAGTCTTTTGGTGTAATACTTTTTTGAAAATTGGAAGTAAAATCAGGTGACAAAATATTTGCGTTTACTTTTGTATCTAAGACCTCTAACTGATGTTCAACTCTCATTTGAGTTTGTAATAAAACTTGCATATTTTCTTTGGCAACTTTTTCTTCGATATCAGCCGAAGCTTTGGTATACGATAATATCCCTATTACAATGACTGGTAATGTTGATAATATCAAACTATAAATAAACAGCTTTTTATAATACCTATAATTAATGTTATTAATGGAAGATCCCCCCAAAAAAACGTTAAAATTATCTCAATAACATCACTCACAATCATGTATTCCGGTTTGTTTTTTATGTGTAGGTTCTCCTCTGGAATAAATCGATTACTTTATGTGTAACATTCCATGTCATTTTGCTGATTTCCTGTCCTTAACATCCCCATCACTTTAATCGCTTTTTCACCCCCAACTACCTCCTTTTGCAAGATGTTATTCCTTGAGCCCTAGTCAAACTAAAACTACTGCACTCAAATAAATTAACTACTATCGTTGAAATAACAATAAAGTAAGCGCATTCAACCTTTTTTTAAATCTTACTTGCAGAATAAGATTGCTGTCAATCAGGCTTTAGTAATTTATATAAATTTATATACTGCAAGAAATTTAGTTCCCTTCGTCAAAATGAAAGTTTACAAGGATTTCATGCTCCTAGAAAGCCCATTCTCTAGATGAATGCACACTACACTTTCATCAAGGACTCGTTAAGCGGGATCTACATATACCTGGGTAAGGAAATATGGTCGGCTTCCCCAAAATCTCGGAGTCCATCTTGGTTCATCAAAACTGATCACTACTACCTTTCCACAGGTATCCTTACTCACAACTCGAAATAGAGTAAAACGTACTAAAAAGACAGGTATATCCACCTGCCTTTTCGTATTTTTTTACATTTTTATCTTTTATTTTTTGTATTCTTTGGCATATTCTTCAGCAATTTGATCTCCGCCGCTACTTCGCCAGTTTTTAATCTGTTCTTTCCATTCAACTACATCTATTTCACCCATAATATATTTCGTATTAGCATCTTCAATAATCATATTTAATTGGGATCCTTTTTCAGCTTGTGTATCTGAAATTAAGTTAACCGCTGGATTATGAATGGCAAACGGTTCATTTTCTTTTGGAATTTCTAATTCTTTTGTTTCAAGTGGTGTTAATTCTCCTTTAAGTGCATTAACTTCTGCTGGTACAATTCCCAATGGTAATTGATATGGCAGTATTACCTCATTATGAAGATCTGATCCTTCGATAGGAACTGGTTTCCCATCAACCAATTCATAATGCTTTCCTTCAATTCCCCATTCAAACAATGTATGCATAGGCTCTTCCTGAAGCTTTTCAAAAAAGCCCAATAAATCTAGCAGTTCTTTTTCCGTTTTGACCGACGACTTAGGAAATACGAAGATTCCGTTATGGCCGCTCCCTGCTGGTACTCTTTTACCCTGCGGGCCCTCAAGAAGACTAAATACACCTAACTCAACATCAGGATTCGTCTCTTTTATTCGATTATACATTCTTACAACCGCATTACTTGTATCAGGCCAAACACCTGCTTTACCAGTTGAAAAAGCCTCTTCCCATTGGGAACGCTCAATAACTGCAAAATCTTGAGTAATTAATTTATCATCATATAATTTTTTGAAGAAATCTAACCCATCTAAATACTCTTTGGTTGTTGCTGCGTGAAAGAATTTTCCGTTTTCTTCTCCCCACCCATTAGGTGCTCCAAATAATGGGGCAAATCGATTGATTAACCCTTGGCCCTCAACTGCCATTCCATACGTATCATCTTTACCATTTTGATCGGGGTCTTTATTCGTAAATGCATCAAGCATATCATAAAATTCATCCACTGTTTTTGGCTCTTTCATCCCCAAATTATCTAACCAATCTTTACGGTAGATATAAACATCACGAGCGATTGGACGTACTCGGGGAAGACCGTAAATTTTTCCATCTATTGATATGTTCTTGTAAATGATAGGATCTATACTAGATAGATTTGGAAACTGATCCAAATATGGCCCAATTTCCCAAAACACATCGCCACGGAATGCATTAATCATGTATGGTTCCCTAAACCAACTGCTTCCAATGATATCAGGCATATCTCCTGAGGCAACGACTGCTGGTAATTTTTCGGCAACAGTAGCCCCTGGCGCAGCTGATATGTCTAATTTTGAATCGGTATATTCTTCGATTGCTTTTTCTACTTCATTATCTTTTTTTGGAAACTCTAGTCCATCAAAATGCATCATAATGCTAACTTCTCCATTAGAGTCTGAACCTGCTTGTCCCTCTTGATTACCACTAGCTTCTTCTTTATTGCTGCAACCAATAAGTGCAGTCGCAAGAACAATCATTAATAATATAGAACGACCAATCTTCCTTCTTACCTTCATTTCAGGCATCTTCTTCCCTCCAATATTGATTGAAATCGGGTCTATTTATGCACGACTAGCCTTTAACAGAACCTAATAATACTCCTTTTGCAAAATGTTTTTGCAAAAAAGGATAAACAATTAGGATTGGAACTGTAGATATGACAATGACAGCCATCTTTATTCCTTGTGAAAACACAACTGCATCATCAGCAATTTCACTCGAGTCCCCTATAGAACCCTGTGCTAAAATAACAACTTGCCGAAGCAATACTTGCACAGGCCATTTCAAGGGGTCATTAATATACAGAACAGCATTAAAGTATTGATTCCATAGCCCCACAGAGTAAAATAAGCCAAATGCCGCCATTGCTGGTAATGACAATGGGAGCACAATTTTGAATAAAATTCCTACTTCATGACAGCCATCAATTCTTGCAGCTTCTTTTAATTCTTCAGGAATACCTTGAAAGAAATTTTTCAAAATAATAAGATAAAAGGCGCTTATCGCATTTGGAATAATTAATGCCCAATACGAATCAAGCAATCCAGTCCCTTTTACAACAAAGTAGGTAGGAATCATTCCTCCGTTAAATAGCATTGTGAACACTATCATTAATAAAAATATTCGGCGGCCAGCCAAATGGGTATGGGAAAGCGCATATGCCATTAGCGAGGTTAACAAAAGGTTAATAAATGTTCCTAGTACCGTGATATATACAGAGACTCCCATGCTGCGAGCAAACGTTTCGGTTGAAAAAATATACCGATAAGCATCTAACGAAAATTCAGTTGGAATTAATGCGCTTGTATTAGAAAACGATGAAATGACCACATAAATAAACGGTAGAACAGTTGCGAAAGCAACAATTGAGAGAAACGTATAATTAAAAATGTCAAAAATTCGGCTCCCAAGTGTCTTGTCGTTAGTCAATTTTCTTTCCCTCCTTTACTAGGCTTCTAGTAAATTCCCTCTTCACCAAATTTTTTCGCCAGTTGATTAGCACCAATTACTAAAATAAGTCCTACAACTGACTTGAATAATCCTACTGCAGCACTGTAGCTAAACAGGCCTTGCCTAATCCCAACTGTATACACATAAGTATCAAATACCTCACCGACTTCACGGTTCATGGCATTTAACATTAAAAAGATTTGTTCAAAACCTAAATCTAAAAAGTTTCCAAGGCGAAGAATAAGGAGAATAATAATAACACTGCGAATAGATGGCAACGTAATATGCCACAAGAGCCTCCATCTATTTGCCCCGTCAATCCTTGCAGCCTCATATAATTGTGAATTTACCCCTGCAAGAGCGGCTAGGAAAATGATGGTTCCCCATCCTGCATCCTTCCAAACCATTTGAATAATAATTAGCGGTCTAAACCAATCTACATCCGTTAAAAATTGGACTTTATCTCCTCCTAAAGAGGCGATAAGTTCATTAATAACCCCACCCTCAGTACTCAAAAGAATGTAAGAGATACCAACGACAACAACCCATGAAAGGAAATGCGGTACATATACCATTGTCTGGACAAACCGTTTAAACATTTCTTTTCTAATTTCATTTAATAATAGCGCCAGGATGATTGTGATTGGAAAAAAAATAACTAAATCTAAGAAGGCGATATATAACGTATTCTTTATTAACATCCAAAATTGAGTTTCACTAAATAAACGTTCAAAGTGTTTTAGGCCTACCCATTCACTATTCCAGATACCTAGGTGAGGTTGATAATTTTGAAAAGCCATAAGCACTCCCCACATCGGAAAATACTTATAAATGACAAAGTACAATAAACCAGGTAATAGAAACAGATAAAGCCATCGATCCTTCCACAATCGAATATAAAGTGGTTTCTTTTCCACTTCTACCTTTTCTTGAAGTTTCGTCGTAATGACTTGCTGCGGTGATGTATTCAAGAAATCCCCTCCTTTAAATTAATTTAGATACAAAGAAATAAGTATTCTCCTTTCAGTTAACCAATTGGAAGCCCTTACATTTTTGTTTTGAATATTCTGAATAACTTGATTAGAACATATCAAACTAGATCATTTCATGTCCATATCCATCTCATGACAAGGTTGATGAGCCTTTGAAATATAGAGAAAAGTTGGTTTATATTGTAAAGAATTTCAAGGGAATATGCATTCTAAACTCTAACACATCCATTTCATAACCTAGAAATAAAGTTCTATTCAAGGCTCATTAAGACCTTCACTCATTTGCTGTGTGCAAATCAATGAGATTATAACCATTTATGCTAAGAAAATGAATGGGTTATTTAAGGACTTATAAAAGGGAAAATAAAGAATAGACAGATCAAAGGAAAAACGATCCAAAAAGTAAGCGAGGTGATACGTCCGTTCATTAATAAAATGGACACTTTTGATGTATACTTTAAAAGTTTAAATTAGATACGCCGCATCTCAGATGAATGGATGGAAGTTTCGAATATAGTATGAAGTTCCCCACTGCAACAATTAAAGGACGAGCATGAGTCGTCGAGGGCAAATATGGATCTTTTCTATAAAGAAGAACTTGTAACATAAAGAAAATCTCTTTATTTGTAAAGGAGAGGAAATAATGAAGGATTTTTCCAATGTTGTCCACATAGGTGAATTAATAGCCGTTTCTAATGTTTTCCAACTAAATACATACCAAATGGTAACATTACTAGAAGATGGTTTAATGGAAGTATTCGAAAATAAGGAAGCTTTTTTAGAAAAATATGGAGATAAGGAATCTTATGGCGAATTAGATTGGTGTGAGTTAAATAATGGAAAAATCTTTACTAAACCAAAAATATAGGTAATAACGATAATATCTAGTTATTCTAGCCTATACCTAATGAGTAGAGAGGCTTTTTATTCGGTTATTTTTATAAGTATCATAAATTGCTCTTACAACTTCCACACAAATTAATTCTGTATATTAAAATAAAAAAAGCGCAAGGCGCCTGCCTATCGGCGACAAGCATAAGGCGAACAGGAATAGAAGGTGTACTTTACCTTCAATTCCTGTTTGACTTATGACCTCGAGCCGATTGCGCCTGGAGCTAGATTCAGAAACGCAAGCTATGTTAAGAAAATATATAAATTCTGATATTATAAAGAAAACTTGGCTGGCTCCAAGCCTTTAGGCGCAGTGCGACTGCCTAGTTGCACTTATACTTAATTCTTAAAATTTGCCACTACGTCGAATTCTCTCCTGCGCTGCAAATTTCTTTCTTAACGTGTAAAAAACTAGCTTTCAGGTCCTAAGACTGGAAAGCTAGCTTATTTCTTAATAAATGTTTTATTGGCCTAATGCATGGTAAAGCAACCTCTTATTTTACGCTCAATTGTTTTGATAAATTGATCAATAATTTTGCATTTTCTTCAGAAATTGATTTTCCACTTTGAGCTTTTACTTGATTTTCGTAAGCTTTTAGCTTGCCATTTACCGCTTTGTTGGTTCCTTTAGCTGCTGATGCTTTTGCGGATTGCAGCTTTTCGATTAGTGAATCAGCGACTTCCTTTTTCGTGATAAATTGTTCTGTCAACCTGCTTAAACTATCAATGTCAACAGTTATTGTAAATTGAATCTCAACTTTCGCACTATTACCCGCTTTGTCTGTCGCTGTAGCAGTGACTTTATTGATTCCTAAGTCGAATTTATAAGCTGGTCCTTCAACATTCGGACATTCTTTAGATGCAATTCCTGACAGCTCATCGGTTGCAATGCATGTGATGTTGATGTGCGAATCTGCCGAATATCTCTCTTGATGACCTGTAAATTGGATCACCGGTGCCATTGTATCAAGTGTGATCGTTTGCTTATACGTTTTGCTGATATTTCCGGCATTGTCCTTAAACTCTACAAATACGGTCTTCTTTCCATCACCTGATGGTAACGTTACGTCTTTTGTTGGATCATACTCTTCCCAATCTGACCATTCATTTGAATTAGTCGAATAGCGAACTTGATGAACTCCGCTTAAGTCATCAGTTGCTTCTAATGCTAAAGTGACGGTTTCCTTATTCGTAAATTCTGCACCAGCATTGATCGTAAACTGACCTTCTGGCGGTGTTATATCTTTTTGTTTCTCAACGGTTACCTCACTCACAGCCATTAACCCGCCATCGACTGTAGTTGCGGTTATTTTCGCGATTCCTTCTTTCAGAGCCGTTACTTTTCCATTTTCATCAACAGTTGCTATTTGTTCATTATTGCTTGACCACACAACCTCTTTATTGACTGCGTCATTAGGTGCAACGGTTGCGGTTAATTGTGCTGTTTTACCTTCTGAAAGCTTCAATGTCTCTTGGTCAAGCGTAACACTTGTTGGCTTTTGTTCCGGTGCTGGGACACGAACGATTGGAACATTTGCCAGTAAAGCCTCATGCTCAGCTTTCGTAACAGGGATGACTGTTCCATGACGCGGACGTGCAGGTAAATCGTAGTTTTCAGACATCTTCCATTCACCTGACTGTAAATCGGTCGTTTCAAAAGGAACATATCCTCTGCCGCCAAACTCATCAATAAACATATACCATTTTTCTTCGGTATTCGATTTGAAGATCGTAGGTCCTTCACCTGCACCTATTGATCCTTTGCCAATTCCTTCTTTAATCAGCTCGAAGGTAGGATCAAGTACTGAATCTCCGACCTCTTGGAAAATAAATTTACCGTTTGGTGAAGATGATGTATTGTTTCTTTCATCCTTTGATAAGCGATAGATTTTATCGTCATGCTCGATCATCGTTGTATCAATCACAGAATAGCCATAATCCATATACACTTTTGGTTCTGTAAATGTATAGAAATCTCTTGTCTTGCTATACATCATTTTGTTGTAGGTTGAGCCAGTGTGTTCTTCATTGTCGTAGATTTTAGAAGCCCAAAATACAACATATTCTCCAGTCGTATCATCATAATAGACTTCAGGGGCCCATGTATTTCCTGCTTCTTTTGGTGCAACTTCGACCATTCTTTGCTCAGACCAATTGATTAAATCCGTCGATTCCCAAACCATGATTGATCTGCTTCCCGATCTTTGCGCTCGATCCCAATTCCAATCCCCATTGATTTTTAGATCGGTTGCAATGAGATAGAATTTATCGCCTTCAGGAGAGCGAATAATAAACGGATCTCTAAGTCCTTTTTCCCCTAAATTAGAGGTGATGGCTGGTTCTTCATTATTCATTTCATTCCACTTAAGCGGATTGTTGCCATCACTTAAGGCGAAATAAATTTGCTCGCCGTTCGTGTAGCCTTCCCCGGTAAAATAACTAAAGACATACCCTTCATACTTTTCCTTTTTCGGCATTTCTTTGACTTTTGCTAAAAACGCCTTTGTAATCGATTCATTATTTAAGGCAAGTGTTGCCGTCAATTTAACGGTTGTATCACCTTCACCATGTACAGGACGTATAACCTTGCCGGTTGGGGTAATGATCGATGAATTACTTGATTTCCAAGTAATTGAAGAGCCATTTTCCCCTGATGTTGGTAATGTTAGATTTCCGCGAACATCATGAATGTTATGAACCTTTAATGCTTCTGCATCTGATCTGACTGCGACAGAATCATGCGGTTTCTTTACAACAGTTACTGTAAATTCTTTTGTTGCCTCGTTCTTACCATCTGAAATCGTTGCTGTTATTTTCACTGTTTGGTTTCCTTCTTCAAAGGATGGTCTCGTAACCTTCCCTTCATTTGTAATGTTGTCTTGATTTTGTGATTCCCAAGTGATGGTTGTTCCGTTTGCTCCTGTCTTAGGGAATGATAGATCTGTTGTGATTTCATCCTTGCTTTCGTTTTCATTAAGGAATGTTGCGTAATCTAATTGGTTGATCGCATTTTGAAGCAATAAACCATCCATTTTTGCAATTTTTGCATCGGCTGCTTCTTTTAATTTGCTTACTTCTGTTGCTGTTAAAGCTCCATCATATACTTCAAAATCAGCCATCATTCCGCCAAAGTAAGGATCAGCAGAATAGAAGGAACGGCCGATAAATCCGCTTCTGCCATTACCATTGCTGATTTGTGCTAATGTATATCCGTTTGTAGATCCGGATGCCACTTCAACACCATCAATATACAATTTTATCGTTTTAGCTTCACCAGACATAACGGCTGTCACCAGTTTCCATTCATTTGACTTTAAGGAACCCGTTGTTGCATTTGCTCCAGCCTCATTTTGCCAGCTTGTGATGCCAAGTCCTACCCTTGCAGATCTGTCACCTGAATTGCGTTTTGGTGTCATAAATAGATATTTATTGCTGTCCTGACCTAAAGCGAATAGCCATTCAGCCTCATTCTTGCCTTCCCAATTCACTAATGATGAAACAGTCACACTTTCTAGCCCGTTCAATACACCTTGAGGCATCTCAATATATGAGCTTGTGGAGCCGCCTTTAAAGCTGATAACTCCTGTCTCATCCCCTTTGATTAGTTCAGCGTTTTGAGGATTGACAAGCTTTCCTTCAAAGTTACCTGTGTTATCTACTACTGTCGTGCCTTCAATCTTGCTCATATCATAATCAAGAATTAACTCAGCTTTTTCCGGCTCTTCAACTGGAGGCGCTGAAACTTCTTCATCTGCTAAACTAGCAATCTCTTCAGCGTTAAGAGCTCGGTTATAAATTTTAAAGTCATCAAATTTCCCGTAAAAGAGACTGTGATTTTCATTGCTGGACTTCCCTAAATAGTTCATTGTTGTTTCTAATAGCATTCTCGGCTCGACATTATACGTTGAGCTTCGTGAAACTTCTTTTCCGTCTACATATAAGACGGCATCAAATCCTTCAATTGTCATCGCTACATGGTGCCATTGTGCAGTCGAAAGCATTGGAGCTCTCACAGCATATTTATAGGAACTTCCTAAAAGTGAATTTTGATTTGCAAATTTTTCGGTGAAAGGTGTAACAATCGCAAATTCCACGTTACCTGAATCACCCTGTGTACTTAAATACATTGTATTGCGGTTTGCTACTCTTCCAGTATTTGAAGAAAAATCAAAGATTCGTTGGTTTGCTTGATTCCCCTCTACTTTCACCCAAGTAGACATTGTCATGCTTTCCAGGTTAAGGTCTTTAATCATATTTTCCGGCAGCTCAACATATCCTGTGCTTCCATCTAAATCTACTGCTCCTGAAGATTTGCCAACTGTGTCAGTTGCATCAATTTTCGCCCCGCCTACTAATGTTGCGTCAAAACCATTTTTGGAAACATCTTTTACAGTTATTCCATCAACATCTTCCTGGTCAAATGTATAGTGTACAACAGGTTCCTCAGATGTCTCTGGTGAAGGCATGCCATATGTTTCTTGAAGGGCATTATATTCCGCGCGAGTGATTGGAATAACGGTCCCATGTCGTGGTCCTGGCGGCAGCGCATATTCAGATTCAGGGAGTAAATTGTTCACAAATTGTGATCCATCCTCTAAGTTAGTTGACCAGCGAACATGATATGGCCAAGAATCTAAGAACATATACCATTTATCTTCATGAATATCTTTAAAAATGGTTTGTCCTTCATTGTTACCTTGATGACCGATCAGTCCTCTGTTTCCATCTTTTGTACCCAAAATCACATCGTATTGAAATCCATTTTCCTTGATTCCGTCTTTATCTTGGAAAATATCTGTTGCTTTCTCGTAATACACTCTGTAATTGACTTCCGATTTTGTAAAACGATAAAATGTGCCATTATCTTCTACAAAACTTGTATCGATTGTCGGGAAGCCTTCATCAATAAACACTTTTGGTTCAGAGAATGTATGGAAATCCCTCGTTGTGGCGTAGTACATCACATTGTACTGTCCCGCCGGTCTTCCATTTGGGTAATCGCCATATGTTTCTTCATTTTTCATTGAAGACGCCCAGAATACAACATATTCACCCGTTTTTTCGTTATAAACGGCTTCAGGCGCCCACGTATTACCGCCTGTTTTAGGAGCCACTTCTACCATTCGCTGTTCGCTCCAATTGACCAAATCATCTGATTCCCAAACCATAAGAGAATGACTTCCAGTGATTTGCGCCTGGTCAAAGTTAGTGCTTTCACCCATTTTCAAGTCAGTCGCCAGCATATAAAATTTATCTCCTTCTGGAGAACGGATGATAAATGGATCTCTAAGTCCCTTTTCACCCATGTTTGACTGAATGACCGATTGACCATTATTCAAGGCACGCCATTTTAACGGATCTTCTGCTGTAGCGAAGGAAATTTCCTCTCCTCCTTCGTATTCTCCAGTGAAATAAGAGAAGAAATAAGCATCATACGTCAATTCACCTGGATTTTTCTTAACTGTAAGGTTAAATTCCTTTTTCATTTCAGCGTTTCCTTTTGAAATGGTTGCTGTTAATGTAACCTTTGAATCTGCTTCAGGTCTTGTTACCCAACCAAGCATTTTATTATTTTCGGCTGCCTCTGCAGATCCTTTTACCATTACCGGGTTTGAGGATTCCCACGTAATGGTACTTCCTTCTTGACCTGATACTGGTAAGCTTAGATTTCCTTTTACGTTATCTGCATTAATAACGGCTAAGTTTGAAGCATCAAGCTCTACAACTTGTTCATCCGTATATTCCTTTAAAACAGTTACCGTAAATTGTTTCTTTGCTGTCAGACCTTCATAAGCTAGATTTGCTGTTAACTCAACTTTCACATCTGACTCTGTTTTCTCAGGACGAGTAACGGTGCCGTCATTAGCAATCACTTCTGTATTACTAGAACTCCACGTAATAGCTACTCCATGCTTGCCTTTTGCAGGAAGTGCGAGGTTCTTCGTTATTTTGTCAGTGCTTTCATCTTCACTGTCTACATATTCAGTTATATTTAAGGATTCTGTTGCATCATTGATGACAAGCTGATTGATTTTTGCAATTTTACTTGATGTTTCTGTATATAATTCCATAACCTGGTCATCTGTCAGTGCCCCATTATAGACACGGAAATCACCGATCATCCCTTTAAAAAAGGAATCGTTTTTAAAGATTGATTTTCCGATAAAACCAGAAAAACCTGCTGATGGATCAATAATTTCAGATAACTTTTTCCCGCCTGCTGATCCTGTTGCGACCTTCTCACCATTTACATATAAGGTAATCGTATTGGCTTGGCCAGAGAAAACAACCGTGGCTACTTCCCATTTATTCGCTTTCATGGCCGATGTTGCTTTGACTAGTGATTCATTTCTCCAGCCCGCTTTGGAAATTCCTGTTGCTGCTACATTTCCTGAGCCATGCTGCGGTGTAACGAAGAAATATTTATTCCCATTCTCGGCATCATCTGTTACAGCTCCTAAACCAAAAATCCAACGATTGGCCCCATCATTACTCCAATTCACAAGTGCTGAAATGGTTACATCTTGTAAACCAGTTAATAAATCTGAACCATTTTCGCTTTTTGGAATTTCGATATAACCGCTTTTTGATGTTGAACTTCCACCATTAAACGCTGCATATCCAACTTCCTCATTATGAACAAGTTGACCATTTTCAGGATTTTTGAAAACCCCGTCAAATGTTGTGCCACTGACGGACACATCTTTTATCGTCAGTTGATCCCCATCTTTCTCTGAAGTTTTCATGTCATAATGGAGAATCAGTTCAGGAGTTGTAGAGTTCGCTTCTTCCGCTGATGAGACCTTTGGCCATAATCCGGAAAGCGTGTTAAACATCATAACCGTCAATAAAAAGACGGACAATCTTTTCCTGTTTTTCATCATTCACACCCCTTTAATGTGCTGATATCGATGCTTGGTTCGTCTTGCTTCTAGCTACGATGACTCGTTGTAAAACAATAAATAATAATAGCAAGGCTCCAATCGCAATCTTTGTCCACCAAGAGCTTAACGTTCCTTCAAACACGATCACTGTTTGGATAATTCCTAAAATTAACACCCCAACAACGCTGCCTGCTACATACCCGGCACCACCAGTAAGGAGAGTGCCGCCGATGACAACTGCTGCAATCGTATCTAACTCCAGCCCATTTGCATGTAATCCATAACCTGACAACATATAGAACGTGAAAATGAGACCGGCTAGAGATGAGCAAAACCCGCTGATTGTATAGATCATAATTTTTGTTTTCCCGACAGGTAATCCCATTAATAATGCAGATTGTTCACTGCCGCCTAATGCATAAACATTACGGCCAAATTTCGAGTAATGAGCAACAAAAATAGCGGCAATCACAACGACCATTGCGATAATGACACTAATGGAAATAAAATTCCCGCCGCCAACCGGGATTCTCGTGCTTGCCATAAAATTGAAAAAGCCATTGTCGATCGTAATTGATTCAACACTGATGAGATAACATAGGCCTCTCGCAAGAAACATGCCGGCAAGCGTAACGATAAATGGCTGTAAGTTAAAATAATGGATAAGGCACCCCATACAGAAACCAAGGACTGTACCAATAAGTAAACTGATTGGGGTAACAAGAGCTGGAGAAAGCTGTGCGTTCATTGTCAAACTCGCTGCTACCATACTCGTTAGAGCAATAATTGAACCAACCGAGAGATCAATTCCTCCTGATAAAATCACAAAGGTCATCCCAACAGCTACAACAATTAGAAATGCGTTATCAATAAACAAATTTAAGAAAACTTGTGTTGAAAAAAAGCCAGTATAGCGAAGTGAGCCAAATAAGAACATTAAGATAAATAACAGAATCGTTGCTGTTAAAGGGAGATGTTTTGAGTCTAACTGGATCTTTTTCGTCATGATACGGTCACTCCCTCACGTTTCTTTTGTGATTTTTTCACGGCAAAACCGCCAAATACTTTCTTTCTGAACTCTGATGACTGCAATAGACAAACGAGTAATACGACGATTGCTTTTACTACAAGGTTGATTTCCGGTGCAATGCCAATCGAGTAAATCGTAGTCGTTAAACTTTGAATGATAAGAGCACCAATGACTGTACCCATCAAGTTAAATCGGCCGCCATTCAGTGATGTCCCGCCAATGACAACGGCTAAAATGGCATCAAGCTCATACCAAAGGCCTGCATTGTTTCCATCAGCACTCGCAACATTCGAACTTAAGATTAAGCCGCCGATTCCTGCACATATTCCAGAAAACACATAAACCATTACTAAAATATTTTTTGAATTGATTCCTGAGAGACGGCTAGCTTCCGGATTGGTTCCAACCGATTCAATAAATAATCCTATTGCTGTTTTTCTCGTTAAAAATGCAGCAATGGCCAAAACAGCAGTGACGATAAAAATGGAAAATGGCAGCATAAGAAGGTATCCACCGCCAATGAAAGTGTAAGGGTCATAATAAACGGTCATGATTTGACCATCTGTTATTAGTTGAGCAATACCACGTCCGGCAACCATAAGAATTAATGTGGCAACAATTGGTTGTATTCCAATTCTTGAAACAAGCACACCATTCCATAAACCGGCTATGAGTGAGATCGCGATAACAAGAGCAATTGCCGTAAATAGCGGTCCTAAACCATCACCGTTTGCCCCGCTTACTGTCATAGCTCCAACTGCACCAGCCATTGCAATAACTGACCCAACACCAAGATCGACTCCTTTTGTCGCAATAACAAGGGTCATTCCGATCGAAACAAGTAACAATGGTGCTCCCCTATTTAAAATATCAATTAAACTACCAGTTAAATAACCGTTTTTTACTTCAATAGAAAAGAAGTTTTTATCAAAGAAAAGATTGATTAATAAAATGATGATTAAGACGACGATTGGCCAAAATAATTTTGATTTCATCACGTTATCCCCCAGCCATTGCCTTCATTATGTCTTTTTGTGTCATTTGCTGATTGTTCTCAATTTCTGTCACCTTATGGTGATCCCTGAGGACAGCAATTTTACGACAAGTACGCAGCACTTCTTCTATTTCTGAAGAAACAAACAAAATTGACTTCCCATCTTTACTTAATGAAAGCATTAATTTTTGAATTTCTGCTTTTGCTCCAACATCTATTCCTCTTGTCGATTCATCTAAAATGAGTAAATTTGGATTTGTAATCAACCATCTTGCAAGCAGAACCTTTTGTTGATTTCCGCCGCTTAAATTTTTGATTAATTGCTCCGGATTTGGCGGATTAATGTTTAATAGTTTGATATATTCGTCCGCAATTTCAATTTGTTTTTTCTTTGGAATAAACTTGAACCATCCTTTGATACCTTGCATGGCTAAAATCATATTCTCTCGAATCGTGAGGTCCGCAATAATTCCTTCTGTTTTTCGGTTTTCAGAACAAAATGCGATACCATTTAAAATCGCTTGTTTAGGAGAGGAAAGATTCGTCTTTTTGCCATTTATCTTTATTTCACCAGAATCAGCTCGATCTGCTCCAAACAGTAATCTTGCTAATTCCGTCCTGCCTGAACCGAGGAGTCCTGCAAGACCGACAATTTCGCCTTCATGGATATCGAGATCAAAAGGAGCAATTTTGCCTTTCTTTGAAACATTTTTTCCTTGCAAAAATAGCTTTTTCTTTTCAACGACATGGTTATTTTCTCTTTCAGACGTCTTAAGCTCATTTAGGTCCTTGCCGATCATCTTCGAAACTAATTCAAGTCTGTCAATTTCTTTCGTCATATATTCACCAATCCATGTCCCATTACGCAAAACGGTTAGCCGATCTGTGATTTCGTAAATTTGATCAAGGAAGTGACTGACAAAAACGATCGCTAAGCCATCTTGTTTCAATTTCCGCATGACATTAAACAATTGGTTAACCTCATTTTGATCCAGGCTTGAAGTTGGTTCATCGAGAATGAGTACCTTTGCAGATACTTTAAGGGAACGTGCGATCGCTATCATTTGCTGGATGGCTACAGAGTAGGATGACAACTGTTTGGTCACATCGATCTCTAGGTTTAGTCTAGCTTTTAGTAACTCCTTTGCCTGGCGAGTCATTTCTTTCCAATCAAGCCGGCCTCTTTTCATGATTTCCCGGCCTATGAAAATATTCTCAACGACTGATAAATTTGTACATAAATTAACTTCTTGATAAACCGTGCTAATCCCTAAATTTTGTGCTTCAAGAGGAGTGGTTACTCGAATTGGTTTCCCTTCCAACGTTACAGAACCTTCATCAAACGTGTATACACCTGTTAACACTTTAATAAGGGTTGACTTCCCTGCACCATTCTCTCCCATTAA
This sequence comes from uncultured Metabacillus sp., assembly GCF_947503125.1. Classification (GTDB taxonomy): domain Bacteria; phylum Bacillota; class Bacilli; order Bacillales; family Bacillaceae; genus Metabacillus. The sequence goes on along the minus strand of NZ_CANNCR010000011.1, from coordinate 11,610 downwards.
GGCGTGCACCTCTCCAGGGAACAGCTTTAACTGAACATTTGATAAAGCTTTCACACCCGGGAACTCCTTGGTTATGCCTTGCATGACTAATACTGGAGCTTGCTTCTTCACCATTTACCCTCCTAACAATCTCTTATTTTAATAACCACTAGTTCGTTAATAGTAAGATTTACTACCTCCCCTAGTGGCCTTGTTTTCTATGTTAATTTCCTTGATTAATACTCACGAGTTGGAAGAAGTTCTTTTGCTTGATCCATTGTATACATGCTTTCTTCTACCGCTACACGCTTTGGAATTTCTTCACCAGCAAAATGAGCCTCAATTAATTCAACCATTTGCGGACCAAATAACGGATTACATTCAACTGTGACATTCATTTTGCCTGCTGCCATTGCTTCGAATGCTCCTTTTACTGCATCAACACCAATGATTTTAATATCTTCACCAGGCTTTAATCCGTACTCTTCAATCGCTTGAATCGCACCAATGGCCATATCATCATTATGGGCGTATAACACATCAATGTTGTCACCTTCAGATTTTAAGAACGCTTCCATAACTTCTTTACCTTTTGCCCGTGTGAAATCACCTGTTTGTGATTTAATGATTTTAAGATTTGGATGATCTTTAATGACTTCTTCAAATCCTGATTTACGGTCAATCGCTGGAGCAGAGCCTACTGTACCTTGAAGCTCAACGATATTGACATCACCTTCTGCATCAGCCGTTTCTTCTACTAACCAATTCGCCGCTTTTCTTCCTTCTTCCACAAAGTCTGATCCTAAGAACGTTACCCAAAGTGAATCATCTTGAATATCAACCGCACGATCAGCTAGAAATACGGGAATTCCTGCATCCTTTGCTTCTTTTAACACCGTTTCAAATCCTGTTTCAACAACTGGAGAGAAGACAATCGCATCTACTTTTTGCGCAATAAATGAACGAAGTGCCTTAATTTGATTTTCTTGTTTTTGCTGAGCATCTGAGAACTTCAATTCATGGCCAGCAGCTTTAATCGCATCCTGCATCGATTTTGTATTCGCTGTTCTCCATTCACTTTCTGCTCCAACTTGCGAAAAGCCAATGACCAGCTTATCGCCAGATTTCGAATCCCCTGAACCGGCACCAGCATTCTCCGCTTGTCCGCCTGTACCCGATGAGCTGCAAGCTGATAATAAAAGCATGAGCGCCATCATAAAAAATAAAATGGTTTTTCCTTTACATAATCTTTTCAATCTATTAACCTCCCTTTTTTCTTCCATTCAAAAATGTCCCCTAAGTCGTTTTTGAATTTGTATAAGCTGATTATAAAGCGTTTACAACCTTTGAGTGAATGGACTAACTTTCGAAAAAATTGTAAATTTATTTTATATGAAATCATCTATTGACCTGAATTTACTTCAAAATTTTTAAAAAAATTGCATTATTTTTTTCTAATCCAAAAAAATAGATATGGGAATATACTCTCATTCTAGGAAAATTATCTAAAATTTTGCTGGCACTTGAGGGATTGAAGGGAAGAAAATGAGTGTTATGAGAAGCGATAGTCACTAATCGTATTTCACTTAAGTTGTATTTTTTATCAAAGTAATTTTATCGGTAAAATAAAAATTATACACAAAGCTCAGCTTTGTGTATAATCCCCCTTTCTGCTTATGGCGAGAAAAATCCTCGTTTTAAAAATCACCATTATTTACCTGTATAATTTTTGTTTAATACTTCAAACTACCATTAAGCAAGCTTGCATAATCTAATTCTTACAAACTTTAAGGAGATGATTTTATGGCACGTAATAATAACAGCAATCAATTAGTTGTTCCAGGTGCTAAACAAGCTATTGAACAAATGAAGTATGAAATTGCATCAGAGTTTGGTGTGAACCTTGGTGCTGAAACAACTTCACGCGCTAATGGCTCAGTTGGTGGAGAAATTACGAAACGACTAGTTGCAATGGCTCAACAATCAATGGGTCGTTTCTAATTATTGAATACGTTATTAAGGGGGAGAAGAAACTTCTCCTCCGTTAATGTCATTTTTCGGGTTACATGCTCTTAGGAGACATTGAACCTGTCATTCTACCATTAAACGAGATAAATGATCAGAATAAGATAATTGGTTTAGTCGTTTTTTGAGATATGGTTACCATCAGAATCAGTAACAATTCCTGCTTCAACATTGGTAACGTCAAGTAGCATACATTTATATTCCTTTATTCACAGCATTTGATTTGACCTTACGAGTTTCGTGAGTATTTTTACTATTTACAATCCATATTCCTGCCAGTACAAGTAATATCCCTGCTAATGTAGTCATTTTTAAGTTTTCATCCAAAAATATGATTCCAGAAATGACACCCACAACGGGTACAAGTAATAAAGAAATCGATGCTTTGCTTGCCTCTGTACGTTTCAAAATATGATTCCACAATACAAAGGCCATGGCAGAGGCAACAACCCCAGAAAATACAATATATACGGCCGGCATGAATCCCCAATTCGCTTCACCATGCTCAAATGAAAGAGTATATACCAATAATCCCACCGCTCCAATTGTCATTTGCCAAGTGGTAAATTGAATGGTATCACAATGCTTTAATTTTAGTTTAAAAAGCAAGTTAGCTATAGCCCAAGAAATAGCGGAGCTCAGTGCCAGTAACACAGTCCAAATGGATCCACCTAAATGGATGTTCATTGCAAGAAATAACCCCCCAATGCCTAGTATAATTCCAAACGACTTTCTTGCTGTCAACCGTTCACCAGGAATCCATCTATGTGCCATTATTGAGAGAAAAAGCGGCATACTGTAGGTCAAAACAGATGTAAGACCTGCACTAATGTAGTTTAGCGATATTTGAATAGCGATATTAAAATAAGTTGTTTGGAGCAGCCCGCATAAAACCAGCCACTTGAAATCCGATTTATTTGGCAGTGGTATTTTTCTCATCAAACACACACCCAGGAGTACGAAGGAACCGGTTAAAAATCGCCATGCTGCAAACTCCCCGGGAGGAAAAACACCATTTCCTAATTTCATGATAACAAAATTAAAACCCCATATCAGACATAAAACGGCTATCGCAGCTTTCATACGATTATTTCTCTCCCTTAAATAATCATTTTTAGAAAGTATGAAGTTCATCTAACAACGAATCTTATTTATTGTGCAGAAACATAGATCTTTGTCCAATTAAATTTCTCCAACTTCAGGTGTGTCAGTTCTTCCAGCTGTTGTTCTCAAATTTCACTGATAACTAACATTTGAGGATCAATATATGGATTTTGGCGAAACATTGTTGATTTGTTTTCATCTATAAAAAACTTTACAACGGGAATCAATTAGTGTCTAATATATAAAAATCACACTTTTAAGTCGTAAAACGACTTAATTGGAAGGAGTAATACCGTGGAGCTGCGTCAGCTAAAATATTTTACTGTTGTGGCAGAAGAGCTGCATTTTGGTCGTGCTGCCATACGTTTACAGATGACACAACCACCTTTAAGTCAACAAATTTTACAACTAGAAAATGAACTTGGCGTAAAGCTGTTTGAGAGATCAAAAAGACATGTAGAGCTAACAAATGCGGGAAAGATTTTCTTGCAAGAAGTTCGCCAGGTCCTTACCAAATTAGAGGAGGCAAAGGCTTCAGCTCTTAAGGCACAAAATGGAATTGTTGGCCGCTTAGTGGTGGGGTTTGTTGGATCTGCAACATTTGATATTCTTCCTATCATTGTTCGCGGGTTTCAGGAACAGTTTCCATATGTAGATTTGATTCTTCACGAGATGCCTACACCAATGCAAATTGAGGCATTTCATAATAAGGAAATTGACATTGGTTTTGTAAGACCTCCTATAGTTGATCCGCTTTTATCAATCTTGTCAGTATATCAAGAGACATGCATCGCTGTCGTACCGAAGTTACATCCATTTGCGCAACGGGCTTCAATATCGTTGGCTGATCTGAGCACCGAACAATTTATATTGGTAGAGAGGGAAATTTGGCCAAGTTGGTACGATGATATCATCTCTAAATGTCACGATGCTGGCTTCAGCCCAATCATACGTCAAGGAGTAAAAGAAATACAGACGGTTATAGGGTTAGTTGCCTCAGGATTGGGTATTAGTATCGTACCAAAATCAACATCGAATTTTCATATGCGGGATGTCACATATATAAACATAGAGCAAGAGGCCCCACGTGTAGAAATGAGTCTTGCCTGGCGGACGGATGAAGATTCAATTTTGGTTAAACAATTTCTTGATACAGCAACACAACTCATTAAATGCAGCAAGGATAGCAACAGTTAAAACCAACATTTATGAATAAAGGAGAAAGATTAAATGGAAGAATTAAAAGATTGGAAAAATGGAGCACGCGGGCATAAATTCATCACTTCTTTTAGCGGAGGAAAGGATAGTATCTTAGCTCTATATAAAGCAGCGAAGGTTGGGGAAGCGGTTGGACTAATCGTTATGCTAGAAGAAAGAGGGAAACGTTCGAGATCCCATGGAATGCCTCCAGAGCTTATACGTGCCCAAGCTAACTCTATAGGTTTGCCGGTATATGCTGCGGCTGCAAGTTGGACTGATTATGAAAAAGTATTTTTGAACCTTTTAGAAACAGCAAAAAATCAAGGAGCAGAAGTGTTAGTAACTGGAGACTTGGATATGCCTGCTCATGGCTGTTGGCATGACAAGGTTACGAAAAAGGCTGGCTTAAAGCTTGGTATGCCTTTATGGGAAATGGATCATCGTGAAGCTGTCGAAGAGTTCATCAATTTAGGATTTGTAACGATGATTGTAACTGTTAATTTATCATTAGGAATGCGGGAAGACGATTTAGGGCGAACGTTAACCCATGAGTACGTGAAGGAGCTTGTTGATCGAGGGATTGACCCCTGTGGAGAAGGTGGAGAGTTCCATACCACTGTAATTGATGGGCCGATCTTTAAGTATCCAATTTCCGTTCGTAAATGTGAAATGATTAAGGACGGAGAGTATGCTTTTTTGCCATTGGAGCTGGATCAGAAAGCATAAGCTAAAAAAGACTGTTCGGTGCTAGAACACCAACAATAGCCAGGTTCCCTTCAAGGTGATCTGCGATTCTTAGTACATGACTCACCCAATCTCGCTGCCAAGCATCAAAAATTGGTTATTTTTTGTCTTTAATAGATTTTCAATAAAAAATAGAATAGGTTTCTTTTCATGAAAAAGTTCAGGGGCCACCCCCTGAACTTTTTCTAATGAGTTACTTGTTTACCTGATTATCTTTTTAAGGAATCAGCCAAAGACCCTAATAATTTACTATCTCGTTCGCTAATGGATTTCCCGCTTTGCGCATTGAGCTGATTTTTGTATGCATTTAATTGTCCATTCATTGCTTCTGTATTTTCTTTAGCCGCTGATGCTTTTGCTGCTTGCAGCTTTTTCACCAATGAATCTGCCACACCATGTTTCGTCACAAAGGCTTCTGTTAATCGACTTAAACTATCAAAATCGACCGTTACGGTAAATTGGAATTCAATCTTCGCAATATTGCCTGCTTTGTCAGCTGCTGAAGCAGTAAATGAATTGACTCCTACTTCAAAGTTATAGGCTGGTCCTTCCACATTTGGACATTCTTTAGAAGCTATTCCTGACAGCTCATCAACGATCTTGCAAGAAATATTAATAGACAAATCGATGGAATAGGAATCTTGATGACCTGTAAGTTGAATGACAGGAGCCGTCATATCAAGAATAATCTTTTGATCGTATGTTTCACTGATATTTCCAGCTTGATCTTTAAATTCAACAAATACAGTCTTCTCACCATCACCAGCTGGTAACGTTAATTCTTTTGATGTTGTATACGGCTCCCACTCTGTCCATTCTTTTCCATCAGTTGAATAGCGCACTTGATGAACTCCACTGCTATCATCTGTCGCTTCAAGGGATAAGGAAACAGTCCTCTTATTTGTATACTCGGCGCCAAAGTTAATGGTAAAACGACCTTCTGGGCTTTCTGTATCGCCTTTTTCAATATAAACTGGTTCCGTTATCCCTTTTAATGTTGGTTTTACCTGTTTAATCGTGCCATCTTCATTAAATTCCATCTTATCGATGACAACTTCCCGGTTAAAACCGTTCCCATCAGGAATGGCATGTCGGGCATAAACAATATAATAATCATCAGTATCCGGTATATTTAATACAGAGTGATGACCAGGTCCTTTGATTCCAAGGCTTAAATCTTTACTAAGAATAACGCCTTTCTTTGTCCAAGGCCCCATTGGTGATGACCCTGTTGCATACGCAACCTGATAGTTCTCACTGCCTGTATCATCTTCTGACCACATTAAGTAATACATTCCGTTTCGCTTAAATACAACCGGAGCCTCCCTAAAGTTCGCAGGGGTCATATTCACTGGATCTTGAGCAAATGAAACCATATCTTCCTTTAGCTTTGCACCAAATAAATTTCCATTCCCCCAATAGAAGTAATACTGTCCATCATCATCCTTAAATACATAAGGGTCAATCGCTTGGCCTGGATATAGTCCACTTGGCACTAATGGTTTACCTAAAGCATCTTTAAACGGTCCTGCTGGGGATGTAGATGTAGCAACACCGATGTTGGCATCTGCTGAAAAATAGTAATAATACGTTCCGTCTTTTTCGGTAATGGTAGGTGCCCAGGCACGGTTATCTGCCCAAGTGACATCATCTGTTGCAAGATCTAAAATGACCCCTTCATCTTTCCAGTTAATTAAATCTTTGGAAGAAAACGCTTTAAATTGCGAGCCAGACCAGCCTTCAAATCCATCTGTCGTAGGATAAAGATAATATGTATCCCCAAAGACAGCGATTTGTGGATCTGCATAAAGTCCTGGCAATGTACCTGATGGATACATCTCCACTTTCACAGTCCATTCCTGCTTGTTTCCCTCCTTGTCCGTCACCGTATACGTAACAGGATTTGTAAAATCCTGTGCTGCACCTGATGCTGGACTAACGGTAGAACCAGGCAAAAGAGTGATCGTTGGTATTAAATTTGTTACATCTGTACCTTGCCCCTCTTTAAAATGAACAGTAATTGTTTTGGATTCCTTGTCAATTTCAGCTTGACCTTTTTGACCAGGGACTTCGAAATTAGCGATCTCAGTCGGTTCAAAACTCATATCGAGAATTTCAGCTTCTGTGAGAGCGCGGTTATAAACCTTAACATTGTCAAAATATCCTTTAAAGTACTGATCTCCGGAATAGAAGGATTTACCTAAGAATCCTGATAAATCAGCCCCTAAGTCTTTCATTGCCACTGTTACATTATTATTTTCAGCTGCAAGAATACCATTCTTATACATTTTCATACTTGTAGGTGTCATGACAAGTTTGATATTCATCCATTTGCTTTTAATAGAAGGTGTATTCGTTTTCACCTCTTGCTCGCTGGACCAGCTGTTTACTGTTATGGCATTTCTAATTTCAGTATCTCGTGTTCGTAAGAACATATATTTTTGGTTATTCTTCCCTACTGTAAAGGTAAAGAAGTTTCCTGATACGGTTTCCGCTTTAATATCCATGGAAATGGATACTGTATCTCTTCCATCAAAGAATCCAGTCGGGAAGGCAGCAAACGTATTGGCTGAACCATCTAGATATAAGACCTTAGAGTTCTTATCTTCATCTTTCACGTAAGTTGCGTTTCCATTTAATGTACCTGTATAGTCGTTACCTGAGTCATCCTGAATTGTCTTGTCTGTTGTTGTTTCTTCAAAATTGTACTTAAGAATAGGTTCTTCCTGTTCCTCTTCATCAGGTGCTTCAACTACTTTGTTCCATTTCGCCATAACAGCTTCGTACTCTTCTTGTGTAATCGGTAAGACAGAACCATGTCTCTTTTTGTTAGAATCTAAGGAGTAATCTGAAGTTGTTAATTTCGTAAATTCACCACTTGAGAGATCTGTCGTTAATAAAGGAAGATATCCTTTTCCTGTAGCATACTGATCGACCATTAAGTTCCATTCTTCTCGATCATTAAATTTAAAAATTAACGGCCCTTCGACATCATGCCCTGTTAATCCTGTTGAAGATTCAATCGTTCCCACCTTTGACCATGTGCCGAGAATTTGATCACTTTTTTCAATCGTGATTTGCCCATCTCCTGAGTATCGGTAATACATATCCTGATCTTCGATGATCGTTGTATCAATAATATGGGTATCACCTGAACGATCAATAAACACTTTTGGTTCTGTAAAGGTATGGAAGTCTCTTGTCTTTGAATAGTAAATATCATGTGGACCAAAATTTCCTTTACTATCAGAAACCCTTGAAGCCCAAAAAACGACATATTCTCCTGTCTTCTCGTCATAAAAAGCTTCCGGAGCCCATGCATCTCCTGCGTTTGATGGAGCCACTTCTACCATTCTTGGTTCGGACCAGTTTACTAGATCAGTAGATTCCCAAACAATAAGAGATTTACTTCCAGCCGTTTGCGCTGCACCCCAGCCTTTTCCATTTGCAATTCGTAAATCGGTTGCAAGAAGATAGAATTTGTCTCCCTCTGCTGAGCGTAAAAGAAATGGATCACGCACGCCCTTTTCACCTAGATTAGATGTTAATACTGGATTACTGTCATTTAAGTCTGTCCAATTTAAACCGTCTTTACTACTGGCAAAATAAATTTGTTCTCCAATATCATGTTCCCCTGTAAAGTGGGTCATTAAATAAGAGGTGAACTTCTTATTTTCCGGCTTTGCCTTAACTGTAAGCGGTATTGTCTTTGTCGCAGTGATTTCCCCATAAGAAATCTTGGCTGTTAAATTTATCTTTGTATCTTTGTCCTGTCTTATTACAACCCCTGCAGGCATATCATCATAGTTTTCATTTTCTTTACCATTTACATTCACAACATCCGGTCTGTCCGTTTCCCAAGTAATGGCAGCTCCTTTGTCGCTTGTCGTTGGTAACGTAATGTTGCCGCGGATGTCATCTGCATTTGGAATTTCCAAGTTGGCTTTTGCTGTTTCAACAATTTCCTCATCTGTTAATGTTGCATTTTTCTTTACTTCTTCTGCAGATAATGTATAGTTATACACTTTAAAATCAGCTAATTTTCCAGTAAATGCTGCATCAGGTTCATAGAGTGATTTCCCAATAAAGCCAATGGAATTAGCTGCAGGATCCACACCATCTTTTAAAATATCTATCACTGAATAAGTATGAGGCAGTGTCCCTACCAATTCTCCGTTAAAATAAAGGGAGATTTCCCCTTGTTTAAACGTTGCTGTAAAGGTAGTATATTTCCCTGAATCAATTGTAGCATTTTGGAAAAGAAGCTCCTTATCAGCGTTCTTAATACCAAATCTGACCGTACCATTCCCTTGTTTTGGGTTTAAAAAGATATAATTTTTCACATTAGGCCAAACACCTGTCTTGTTCCCAAAACTGTAAAGCCAATGTGCAGCATTTGTGCTTGTTGAAAATGTTGTTTCAATGGTGAATGTTTCATCATCAATAAGCCCAACCGGTAATTTTACATATTTGGATTTATCGCCAGTGAAGTTTAAGATCGTGTCACCTTGCTCCTCTAAAAAATCTCCATCTTTAAATCCAACAAATTCAGCATCAAAGCCATTGTTCGTAACATCTTTTAACTTACCATCTGCCTTCGACATATCATAATGTGCGATTAATCCTTCTTCCACAGTTGCAATCTCCTCCGCTTGAATCTTTGGGAAAGGGAGTAGTGAAACTAGCATGACAATGGTTAAAAATAGTGAAAAGAATTTTTTATGCTGCATAGCACTGTACCCTCCTTGATTTCTAACATAAGTTTTAAATTAGGTAAGTCATTTATTAATGGCTTCACCTCCATATCGATAAATTCTTAAAATACCTATAAAATGTTCTTGCAATCCCCCCTTTCAAAAAATCGATCATATGAGGATGTTATAAATATTCATTTAGGAATTATTCATTTTTATCATGTTGTAGGATTTAGTTTTTATTTAACCGAAGAAGAGAGTAGAGAAATATTCTATAGAAGAAATGCCTAAAGATACGATTTTGTATGTGGGCATTTTCTTGGTGAAGAAAAAAGGGAATGACAACCTTGTGAACCATTAATAAATGGTCACTCCTTTATAAAACTGTTCCCTTTTAAAATTATAAAGCGTTTACATGTTTGAGGTTAATGGAGTAACTTTCGAAAATATTGTAAATTCATTTTGAATATTCTGCTCTAATGGTTTGAAAAACTTCAAAATCTTTTACTAAATTGGAGGATTTTTAGAAGGTATAGATACTGCTAGTTATTTATTATTATTAACAGAAGAAAGAACTAAGATTTACTCATAAAAACCATCCTAATATTGAGAACCCGTGGCTCCATTGTAAATTCAGAGTTTACTTAATCCCCCATGCAAACCTGATAACTCGTCCACTTAACCTCAAGCTGAGGAAAAAAATCCCATTAAAAAAGTTCAGGATTAAAAACCCTGAACTTTTTTCATTTACTATATGATGAATCTATTAAAGGCTTAAATTATCGTTTAATGTCCTTTATTTATTGTTTTATAACAAATTTATCCGTAATTTAATCTAATAGTATTGTTTTAGTATATTCCATAAAATCTATAAGATGATCTTCAACAATTTTTTGTAAGATCACTAAATTTATCTCTTGATAATCATGAACTGCAATGTTTCTAAATCCAACCATAGCTTTCATTTTTTGAGCAAGTGAAGAGGAGAGAATACCTGCTGATTCCAGTAAAACAAAAGCTTCCCGGCTGCTTTGTGGTAAACCTAGCTTCTTTTCAGCGATAATATGCATAGCCAAATCAATACTTGCTTCACATGCACGTTGCAAATTAAGTACAATAGAGTCTTGCTTTGTATAATTTTTAAGATTTTCAGGTTTATTATCATATTCATCCCGAACTCGTTTAACACATCGTTCAATAATGCTTATTTTATTTAAAATAACATCATTCTTCATTGAAAATAGACCCTCTTTCCTGTACATTATCGATAATAAACTTTCGTTCTTCATTCAATTTTGCATACATCTTAAGAGTCTTCATTTCATAATTCATACGGGTTTTATCGTCTAAACAGTATATGACTTGGCCAGTACTAACTATTTGCCCTTGAAATACTGTTGAAGCTTTCTTTAAATCAATTAAATCCACATCAACATTAATTATTCCAGCTAATTCTTGGGCCAACATAAAGGTTTGGTATTCATCTAAAGTTTGATCGGATAGATATGCTATATCAATATCGCTGTTTTTATTGGATGTTCCTTTAATGGTCGAACCAAATATGTACACTAACTCTGGTGAAACCTTTTTTGTTAAAAAGTTAATGATTTCAGTTTGGATTTTATTATCCAATGGAAATACCTCCATAATTTGGCTTACTTTCATTATAGCAAACTTTTGTTCGAACTAAAACTAAAGCATTGCCCCTATATTCTTTCGAATATTATTCTCTTTTCATAGTTGTGGCAGAGTCTGCTTTGAGGTCTAAAAACAAAAAAAGCGCAAGGTGTAACTGCTAAACTAAAGTATACAGAAAGTGCTAGATAAAATTGAACACTTATTTACCAATTTGGGTGGAGGAAAG
>NZ_CANNCR010000010.1 GCF_947503125.1 uncultured Metabacillus sp. | reverse complement strand
ATAAATAGACGCTCGAGGTACAAAACTTATTTCATTACGTTTTGTGCCTTGAGCGAAGCGAAAGGAATGGGTATAAAGATGAAAAAATTGGGGGCCATTTTACTTTCATTTTCATTGTTAATCAGCTTTTTTCCGCAATTAACAATGGCCGCTTCAAACACTAAGTTTGAGCAAGAACTTACACAATATTTACAAGAAGTGAGTAACGAAAGAGGATTTGAAGTAACGAAAGAAGATATAGAAGCATCTCTAGCTCTATATGAAGACAGTATAGAAAACTATGATTCTGTTGAAGAGATGGGTGATTTCTTAGGTGAAGTCATCAAAGAAGATTTAAGTAACGTAGAATATATTTATGAGCAATATGAATTGGATGAAGAAGGGCTCCATCAATTGTTAGCAGAAAATGGGGAAGAAATAAACGATTATATTTTCCTAGATGACCTAGATACAGCTGTTTTCTTCTATACAGAAGATGGAGTATTTGAACGTGATCCAAACTTTGAGCAAGACCTAGTGGATTATTTAAGTAAAGTTAGCGAAGAAAGAGGATTTGAGGTAACGAAGGAAGATCTGGAAGCTTCCCTTGCTATTTATGAAACGAATATTGAAGAATTTGAAACAGTCGAAGATCTTAGTAGTTTCTTAGGTGAAGTCATTAAAGCTGATCTAAGTAATTTAGATTACTTTTACGAAAATTATGAGTTGGATAGACAAGCCATCATTAAATTGTTAGAAGAAAACGGTGAGGATCTCAACGATTATATTTATATTGATGACCTTGATAATGCTGTTTGGATCTATTATGAAGGCGAACTGCTTCCTGGAATGGAAGAAGAAATAGCTGAAGAGCTGCTTCCAATTTTCCAGGAAGAAATCGATCTTACCGGTGAGGAGCTCCAACGAATCGAAGACCATTTAATGTCTTTAGAGGAACATCTCTCCAATCCTGAAACACTAGAACGACTTGATGCATTGGCTAACCGCATGATGGCTTTCGAAGACTTTGATGCAGCTGCCGAGCTTACAGCCGAACAAATTGCTGAGTTGGCTTCTATCTATGAAGAATTACTTTCGATCTTTAAGCTAAAAGTAGTATATAGCCTCGTGAAAGATGGTTCAGAAACACCTTTATCACTTGTTGACTTAATGAAAATAGACGAACTGAAAGGTGCTAAATTGAAGATAATATTATCTAACACTGCTGGACAATTCCTAGCGGACCTCATTGTAACAGGAGAAATGGTGGATTCCGAAACAGTCACTGAAACAGGCGAACAAATAGAGGAGTCTGCAGAGGCAGTGATCGAGACTACTGAACGTACACCTGCAGCAAAAACAGAAAAGCTTACATCACCAATTAAAGCAGAAAAACAAAAAGTCCTTGCTACTGAGAAGAATACGGAACATAGAACCGTAAAAGGTGCTAAACTTCCAAAAACTGCTTCTGATTATATTCCGAATACACTCTTTGGACTTGTCATTGTATTTTTCGGAATATTGATGTATCGAAAGGTGAAAAATGCTTAAAATGGAGCCTAAAACAAATAAGACATTCAATCGCAAAAAACAGTTGTTTCTTCTTTTATTTACTATTGTGATCATCTTATTTGGTTTTTGGTTTTCTATAAACAATATATATAAGTTTACAAAAGGTTATTTTGCTGATAAGACTTATACTCAGAGCAGCCAAGTAACAGAACCAACAAAGAAAACGGTAAAAGATACAGAAGAAGAACTCTATTCTGAACGTCCTAAAAAAGGGGAAGAAATAGGAGAACTGTATATACCAAAATTAAACGCAACACTTCCAATCTATCACGGAACTGACGAGGATGAGCTTGAAAGAGGAGTTGGTCATTTTGCCGAAAGTGTGCTGCCAGGTGAAAATGACAATTCCGTTCTTTCCGGTCATCGTGATACAGTATTCCGAAAACTTGGGGAGGTCGGCGAAGGAGATTGGTTAATCGTTCGAACATCCGCAGGGGAATTCAAATACAAAGTCAACAAAGTACGAATTGTTGATGAAGAAGATCGTACCGTTATCGTGCCCAAACCAAGAGCTACGCTAACCGTCAGTACCTGTTATCCCTTTGAATATATCGGCTCAGCTCCTGAACGTTATATACTTGTCGCTTATCTGGCTTCAAAAACGGTAAGTTAATAAAAAGGGGATTTTTTCCACAAGGAGACATTTCATCGTCTCTACAAAAAATACGAATTAATAAAACTTATGCGTGAAATTTGGGATTGCTGCGGCAATCCTTTTTCTTTTTCCATTAAATAGCACGTATGATTGAACATGCTTTTTACATATTTATCCTCCATGGTAAAATAGTAAAGAAAATGGAAGATGATTGGAGAAAGATATTTTTAGTAAAATAATGAGACTATTCCTTTACAAACGAAAATATATTTGATTTATTCTTTTAGAGGGGTTCTAATCGCCATTTTCTCCAGTTTCAGAAAACACTTTATTAGAAAGCAACTATTTATATAACTTAATCCAATATAACGAGGGGGAACTAATATGACAAAAAGCAATAAAAAGGAATTGTCACTAGAACAACGTGAAGAATTACTCAAAACATTGAAAGCCCGTTTTGAGAAACACATGAATCGCCATCAAGATCTTGAATGGGCCAAAATCCAAGCAAAGCTGGAAACTAATACTGAAAAACTGTGGTCACTCAATGAAATGGAAACAACTGGCGGTGAACCGGATGTTGTTGGTTATGATAAACAGAAGGACGAATACATTTTTTTTGATTGTTCAACGGAAAGTCCTAAAGGCCGCAGAAGTGTTTGTTACGACCGCGAAGCGCTGGAGTCAAGGAAAAAACATAAGCCAGAAAATAATGCGATTGATATGGCAGCTGCCATGGGCATTGAACTATTAACGGAAGAACAATATCGAGGATTGCAGGAACTTGGAAATTTCGATATGAAAACGTCGAGCTGGGTGCAAACTCCCTCTGATATTAGAGAACTCGGCGGTGCCCTTTTTTGCGATTTTCGCTTCGGACACGTCTTCGTGTATCACAACGGTGCCGACTCTTACTATGCTGCCAGAGGATTCCGCGGCTCGTTAAGGGTCTAAATTTTGCATGAACGAGTCTTACAGACAAGAGTCAAACCCTTGATAATGGGCTTGACTCTTTTGCTTGCTCATAAAAATTGCCATAACGTTAACTGGAATTCTAAATACCATTACTTACATAAAAAGGATGGAGAATTAAAAGAAAAATTAAGCGAAAAAATTCATGAGTTAATGAAAGAGGCATATTAAAACAAATTTATACATAGATCATGCAATAAAAATGGAGATTCTCGATGCCAAAAACCAAATGGGCATTCATCCTTTGTCTTATCGATTATAACTAGATGACGATGGATGATAAAGGAGAAATAGGAAACAATATAAAGGGAGGTACATGAACATGTCATTGAAAAATCAGTGGAATATTAGTATTACAATGATTATCCTTTCTTGGTTATCCTTACCCTTTTATGGATGGCGTCAATTTAAAAGATTTCTTCCTGCATCAATGCTCATTGTAGTTTTTGAAGCAATAAATGTTAAACTTGTTAAGAATAAAAAGTGGTGGATTTTTTATAATAAACCAAACTCATATTTCAATAACGAATTTCCTTTTAATATTGGCCCTTTTATCGTAAGTTCCTTATGGGGATTAAAATGGTCATTCGGAAATCTTAGGAAATTTTTAGTAATAAATGCTGCAATAAATATTTTCTTCGCTTTTATTTAACAATATTAGAAAAAATAAAAATTGCTCGTTTAGTCAAAATAAATAAATTTCAATTTTTCTTATATTTCTATTACAAAGCGTTTTTGTTATATGGAATTCAATACCTTTTTGAAAATAAAACTAAATTACTAAAATAAACGCAGGTAGGCTGGATTTCCTGCGTTTTAAGTATCAAACTTTAAATTTTTAAGGACCCGATGATAGGGGCATTTGGACAAAGATGTATCATCATCCCGAAGGAAATATTGTCTCCACTCAAAATTATCCTCCAGCCCATAACTGTTTAAATCATGGTGGATAGGAGCTGAATCGTAAGTTATCAGCCTTTTCCTTATTTGTTTTCTAATCCCCTTTGCAAACTTAGAATGCTTGTTAAATTCCTCTAGTACCCATCGTGGTGTAATTGCGAGCATCATTCCATCAAAATGCCTGCTTTTTCGATGCTTATGGGCTGGTGTTGCACAGTACATGAAATATTTCTCCTTGCTATAACAAAACTCCCATAAAGGATCATGGGGATTCGAAGGTATATCCTCAGGCCATTCAAATCTGTCGTATGCATTTAATTCACTTAAATTCTTCCAAAATAATTTTTCATACTCTTCTGTACTAAACCTTTTCTTCATATCATCAGGAGTTTCATAAAAAACGATCAACGACGTGTAGTTGCCAATATCCTTTGCAACCTTCATATAACCACTCAATGCTACGGCAAGGTCAGCTACTGTAGAAGATTTTCGCGGATCACCAATAAAGCTGTATATCAACTGATTTTGTTTGAAGCCGATGACTGCAGGGATGCAGGGAAATGGATTTGCTTTATTACTCATTTTTGCTGAGAACTTCTCTAAATAACTTTTTTCCCAGTCTTTTAATTGATCCCGGCTTAAGGGATTATCCACATAAAGTCCACGCATGAAGACACCTCCATCATGCAGTATATTCATACAAACAAGAAGGTGAGAGATGTCCCGTTTTAGATGGGCAGACACCTAGCATAAATCAGATTTTACTTGTACGTTCTTGATACTCTTACAAGGGTAATTTTGGATTGTTTATTAAGCTCAGGAGTATTTCTAAATGTTATGAAAATAAAAGTTTTTATTACAATGTTAAGAACAGTGAAGTAAAAGTTATATGTTAATCCTTTATGGGAAACGAAGCGTAAATGTTGAAAGGAGATTTGTGAAATATTATAAAAATTCGTTATATTCATTGACAATGAGGTTGTCAGCTTGTATAGTATTTCAATATAGTAATTTTACACATGCATTACTTGATAAAAATAACGAACACGATGAATAGAAGTAGTAGAAGAATGTTCATGATGGACAGAGAGCTGCGGGGTGGTGAAACGCAGTCACATGAAACTTTGAACTCGTCTAGGAGTGGTGAAGCCGAATAAATTAGGCTCTAACGACTAACCTCCGTTAAAAGGTTTAGCATATTAAAACTGTGCAGAAAGCTGGACTTTGTAAGAAGCGTAGTCAATAAGAGTGGTACCGCGGTTGGCCAAAAGCCCATCGTCTCTTTTTAAGAGATGATGGGTTTTTTTGTATACTATCAAAGATTAGGAGACTATAAGTATGAGTAACAAACAAGAAAGTTTAAAACGGACGATGACATCACGCCATATTATGATGATGGCGCTGGGAGGAGCTATAGGTGCTGGATTATTTAAAGGAAGCAGTACGGCCATCGATATGGCGGGCCCTGCTGTCATTCTTGCGTATATGGTTGGAGGTATCATCTTGCTTTTTATTATGCAGGGCCTTGCTGAAATGGCAGTTAGAAACAAACAGGCAAGAACATTTCGTGATTTAATTGAGCCAGTTTTAGGTAATTATGCTGCACACTTTCTAGACTGGATTTATTGGAAAATGTGGGTATTAAATATCGCTGCGGAATCAGTGGTTGCTGCTATTTTTCTGCAATACTGGCTTCCAGATATTCCAGTTTGGGTACTGGCTTTAATGGTATCTGCCATTGTTACCCTTGTGAACTTATTTTCAGTTAAGCTATTTGCAGAAACAGAGTATTGGCTCACATTGTTAAAAATCAGTGTCATTGTATTATTTATTATAACCGGTTTAATCATTTTATTAATACCGTTTCAAGACCATACCGCAACAGGATTTTCACATCTTACACAGCATGGAGGATTTTTCCCTAATGGTATGCATGGATTGATCATGGCTATGCTGGTGGTCATTTATTCATACGGTGGTACTGAAATGATAGGTGTTACGTTGGCAGAGGTAAAAGATCCGGAAAAGATTATACCTAAAGCAGTGAGAGGTACATTGATACGGATTATTTCTTTTTATATTTTACCATTTTTCATTATTGTGAGCTTGATCCCATGGAATCAAGTGAATGGCGTACCAGAGAGCCCGTTTGTGACGGTGTTTAGCATGATAGGAATTCCATATGCAGATCACATAATGAATGCTATTATCTTGTTAGCTATAATTTCATCAATGAATTCTGGGCTATATGCATCGTCACGTGTTCTTTACACACAAGCGGCGGATGGTCGGATGCCAAAACTATTTGCAAAAGTGTCGAAAAAGCAGGTGCCTGTTTATGCGATATTAGCATGTACATCATCACTGTATGCAGGAGTGCTTATTTCTGTATTTGCCGGGAGTAATACGTTTAATTACTTAATGGGTTCTCTTGGATATACGGTTCTTTGTATATGGATTATTATTGCGATAGCACATTTGAAATCTCGCACAAATCAGACACAGCAAGGTTGCTATAAAGTTCGTTTTTATCCTTACACGACTTGGTTCGCATTATTGGCGCTGATTGCTATATTAATTGGTGTAATAGCTACTACATCTATCATGGTAACGACGATTACAATCGTCATTTACTTATTCATTACAGTATCTTACTTTAGAGTACGTTCACGTATTGAAAGAAGACAAGCAGCATAATTTACCTATTTATGAAAAGAGACCCCACCTGAAGTGGTGTCTTTTCTTTACTTTTTTTGCAAGTTTACAGTTTTTTAAACTAATTTAGACAACTTAATTATGAAATTGAGATTCGTACTGAAGCACTTTCCATTAAGTGTTATGGCGTTATGGTTGAATTCTTAATTCCGAATCCGGTATCCTTACTAGCAGGAAGCTTCGAAGAAGAAAAGTTACTTTGAAGAGAAAAGAATCGATGCATTTAAAGAATAAGAAGTAAATAACATACCAATTTTATGAGGTGTATTTAGATGACTAATCAAAAGAATTTAAGGATATGTAACAAAGGACACAAATATTATAAAAGTACTGACTGTCCAAGCTGCCCTACGTGTGAGCAAGAAAGTAAGCCGGACAGTGGATTTCTTTCAAAACTTTCTTCACCTGCTAGAAACGCATTGATACATGAAGGAATTACTACATTGGAAAAACTGTCAGATTACAGCGAAAAAGAAATTTTAAAATTTCATGGGATAGGACCTGCTTCTCTACCTACACTTAAAGCTTCATTAGAAGAAAAGGAACTATCATTTAAATCATAACCAAAACTTTACAATCCTCAACAATAGAAAAAGCACAATTCTGCAGCAAGATTTGTGCTTTTTCTATTGTTGAGCACACTTTACTTCGATATGAAGCTGGGGATTTTTCTTAAACAGTGCAGTGATGCTTGACAAGAAGGGAATATAAAAACTAAAAGCGAATTAATATATATACTTGAAATTTATTTATGGAGGTAGTTTATGAACCCTATATTAAATAAAATCGGAACAATTTTTATTCCTGTAAAGAATGTTGAAGAGGCACGTGAATGGTATTGTGACATATTAGGGTTAATAGCAGATGGTGAGATACTATCTGGTCATTTATATATTGTACCAATGAATGGTACAGGAATTGTATTAGATAGCAAGATTTATTCAGAGGATACTATTTTCAACACTCCACTTTTTCATTTTAACACTAACAATATCGAACAAGCGTATGAGTATATGAAAAGTAAGAATGTTGAATTAACAACAGAAATTGAGCATAACCATTGGTTTAATTTCAAAGACCCTTATGGAAACCATTTAATGGTGTGCAAGTGTTAACCTAATTTTACAACATTTACTTAGGTTAAATTCCAAGGGTTGCAACAGCAACCATTTTCTTATAGAAGGTTAGAAGTTTTCGTAAAAATACAAAAAATAGGTATTGCTATTTATGGAAATTTATTGTAATATGTAAAATAATTTAAATGAATGCTTGAATTTATAAAAGCGCTGATAAGGACATGAGTTACTTTTACGGTTTCCAGAGAGGGAAGGATAGCTGAAATCTTCCTAACGCAGGAAAGTATCTTACCACCTTTGAGCTGTATTGGGAAAATAAGTATCCAATACCGTCAATGCTGCGTTACAGCACCAGAGCCGTAAGTTTTCTTTTAACTTATGGGAAATTGGGTGGAACCACGAGTATTACGCACTCGTCCCTTCATTGGGATGAGTGCGTTTTTATTTTTACAATCACATATAAAATGATTGCGATGAAAAGGACATGAATTGTTTTTACGGTTTTCAGAGAGGGAAGGAGTTGCTGTGACCTTCCTAGCTTAGGGAAATAATTTACCACCTTTGAGCTGTATTGGGGAATATTAGTATCCAATACCGTCTATGCTGCGTTATAGCACCAGAGCCGTAAGTTTTCTTTTTGCTTATGGGAAATTGGGTGGAACCACGGGTATTACGCACTCGTCCCTTTCATAGGGATGAGTGCGTTTTTTTATTTTTCACATAAAAAGGAGTGTTTATTGTAATGAGTAAATTAATTGAGGTTACATTTCCAGACGGAAAAATAAAGGAATTTTCGAAAGGCATGACAGTGAAAAATATAGCAGACTCCATTAGCTCAAGTTTAAGCAAACATGCAGTTGCAGGGAAAGTAAATAACCAACTGGTAGATTTAAGCTGCAAGATCGAACAGGATGCGGAAGTCTCTATATTATCCCTTGATTCAGAGGAAGGATTGCAAGTTTTAAGGCACTCATCCGCACATGTATTGGCACAAGCTGTTAAAAGGCTCTATGACAATGTAAAACTTGGGATAGGTCCAGTCATTGAAGATGGATTTTACTATGATTTGAAACTGGAACACAGTTTGACTTCCAACGACTTACTTGCCATTGAGAAAGAGATGGAAAACATCATAAACGAGAATTTAGAAATCGAACGAATCGAAGTTTCTTATCAAGAGGCCGAAAAATTATTTGAAGAAAAAGGTGAACCATTTAAGTTAGAGATATTAAAGGATATTCCAAAAGATGAAAA
This sequence comes from uncultured Metabacillus sp., assembly GCF_947503125.1. Classification (GTDB taxonomy): domain Bacteria; phylum Bacillota; class Bacilli; order Bacillales; family Bacillaceae; genus Metabacillus. Next base: position 127,128 of record NZ_CANNCR010000010.1, on the reverse strand, counting down.
AATTACTCTTTATCAACAGGGAGAATTTATAGATCTTTGTCGCGGCCCACATCTTCCATCCACTGGCTTCATAAAAGCAGTCAAATTAACTCGTGTATCAGGTGCTTATTGGCGAGGTGATAGTCAAAATGAAGTGCTGCAACGGGTGTATGGCGTGGCATTTAAAAAGAAAAAGGATGTAACTGAATATCTACATTTCTTAGAAAAAACAGCAAATCGAGATCATCGGAAATTAGGAAAGCAATTGGAGTTATTTATGTTTTCTGAGGAAGCTCCAGGAATGCCGTTTTATTTACCAAAAGGACAAATTGTTCGAAATGAATTAGAACAATTCTCTCGTGAACTTCAAAACAAAGCTGGTTACGCTGAGGTTCGTACTCCATTTATGATGAATCAACAATTATGGGAGAATTCGGGCCATTGGGATCATTACCATGAGAATATGTACTTCACAAAAGTCGAACAGAAACATTTCGCTCTCAAACCAATGAACTGCCCAGGGCATATGCTAATTTTTAAAAATGACCTTTATTCTTATCGGGATTTACCAGTTCGAATAGCGGAATATGGTCAGGTTCACCGTCATGAATACAGTGGTGCGTTAAATGGAATGCTTCGGGTCCGTACATTTTGCCAGGATGATGCCCATATTTTTGTTCGAGAGGATCAAATTGAAAGTGAAATTAAACAGGTCTTTTCTTTAATTGACCAAGTATATCGTACATTTGGCTTTGACTATTCGGTGGAGCTTTCCACTCGTCCAGAGAATTCATTAGGTCATGACAGATTTTGGGAAATGTCTGAAGAAGCATTAAAGAATGTACTTGATCATTTAGAAATTGATTACCATATAAATGAAGGCGATGGGGCATTCTATGGTCCGAAAATAGATTTCCATATTAAAGATGCTTTAAAACGAAGCCATCAATGTGCAACAATCCAGCTTGATTTTCAAATGCCGGAAAAATTTGATTTAACTTATATTAATGAAAACAATGAAAAGGTTCGACCTGTGGTCATTCATCGTGCTATTTTTGGATCCATTGATCGTTTCTTTGGTATCTTAATCGAACATTTTGCAGGTGCTTTTCCTGTTTGGCTTGCACCTGTGCAAGTGCAAATTATCCCGATCTCACAGGTTCACTTGGACTATTGTTTACAGATTCAATCCGAACTGAAACAACTGGGAGTAAGGGTGAAAATTGACAATAGTAACGAAAAGCTAGGGTATAAAATAAGAGAAGCACAAATGCAAAAAATCCCTTATATGCTGGTGCTGGGGGACAATGAAGTGAAAGAACATGAAGTAAATGTTAGAAAATACGGAGAACAACAATCGGAAAGTGTTCCACTTGAACATTTTAAAAAGAAAATAGAACAGCAAATAAAAGAACGTAGTATTTAAATAGAAGATTCGTCTCTTTAACGGCACCATTAGGAGCCGCTAGCATTTTGACAGGGGTAGCAGCATTCATTTTGGCATGGAAAGTAAAGCCTGCACGTTATTGGATTTTTTTCAGTATGTTAATGCTTGTTTTAGAAGGAGCTACATCGATCATTTTTGAATGGCCACGTAACGAAATAATGTTTCTAGAAGGCACAGCGGTTCATTCGATTGAATCTTTAAAACAAACCGCCCAAAAGTTCCTAGTTGTTCACGGCTTCCGTGTAGCCTACAACATCATCGGTTCCATTAAATATTTTTCGGTTTTATGAAATTTTACAAACATCATTTGGTTGGCAAAATGTAATTGAACCTATAGTGAGGTTTCAAGTTTCTCAAATAAAAGGAAACCAATTAATTTATCAAAAATCCAGTTTTAAAAAATTCCCAATCTAAAACTAGCCTAAAGCTCTAAAACTCTTAAAATAACACTGAAAGTGTAGTATAATTTTACCAAAACATATATATTTTTCAAAAAGGGGGAGGGGGAGTGAAATGATTATTGGTGTTATTTTTGGAGGCCTGCTGTTAGCCGGTATTACAGTTGGGATCATTGCTTCAATCAAAAAAGGTCAGCCAAAATTAATTAAGGAGAATATACCGGAAAATCTAGGTGTATTAAACCATGTCCCAATCCAGCCTTTACTTAATCAATTAAATATGGCTTTAGACGATGAGTATATTCAACAAGTTAAGCAGCGATTCCTTAAGGAGCATCCCCAACGGAGCGAGGATGAGTTTGAGTGGCTTTTGTTTGAATTAAAAAGGTATTTCCTAGTCGCTAACATTCTAAAGAAAGCCCCTATGTTTAGTGAAGATGTCGATGAAATCTGGCATGAAATGATCCTTTTTACGAAAGAGTATCAGTCATTTTCAGAGCAATTTTTAGGGGAAATGCTTCATCATATTCCAAACACAAATCCCGATCCAGCACCACAGGATCGCGCATTTTTCGACTGGGTTTTCTCACAGCTGTTTCAAATTACCGAATTTAGCTGGAAGACTTGGGGGAGTTTTTTCAATCACCCGTTATCTAACGAGATTTTAAAAGAATTTAAGGAAAATAGTAAGGAAGCTTTGTTGGAAAAGTATTTTCGTCAAAGCGAAGTTAATAAAGGACTGGCTGAATATTTAGTCGATCGCATGAAGAAGCAAATAAATGAAGCGGAAAAGATCTATCAGGTTGATAAAAAAGGCTCATTTACAAAGCAACAGACATATGGTGATATGACTTCCTTGTCACTTGTTATGGTATTCTTCTCGTTTTATTATTTTAATGACTATTGGGAATACGCGAAAGTATATGCATTTACTCAAGTAGCAAAATATACCAGCGGTTGCTCCAACGCCGTTTTCTGCGGTACAGCTTCCTCTGATCGTTCCGGGGATAACCATGGCGATGGTTCAGGCGATGGCGGCGGAAATAGTGGATGCGGTTCCTCCTGCTCAAGCTGTGGCGGAGGTTGTTCGTCTTAGTTAAAGCATTGAGGTGCAAAAAAAGGGTAATAAAGCGTATCACTTAGCAAACATCCGGTCTTCAAATGAAAACCGGATTTCTATCATTTAATGGTGATGTTCATGAGGGGCATTTTGTTTTTGTGCACCTTTTTGTAAGTATTCTAATTCACTTTTAGAAAGTTCACCTACGATAAACTGTTTTTGAGGCATAATCATTGAACCATTCTGACTAGCAGATACTTTTACAAAATAAAGACCTTCACTGTCGAAATCTTTGATAATACTATACGTAGTTATTAATTAAAATAGGGGAGAGCGAGAAATTTGTTTTACAGGAGAAAGTTTTACATTGTAAAAAATGAATTTATTGAAATTTTTAATGCCCATTTTAATGAAACAAATTTACCTAATCAACTAAAATACGGTGCACGATTAATTGGTAGATGGATGATACCTAATGATGAAACAACCACTGAGATATTCGCCATTTGGGAGTACGATAGGTATGAGAAGTATCAAGAAATTGAAGCCAAAGTAAGAGATGACAAAGAGCATATCAATCGAATAAATAAATGGTATGAAAAAAATGGCGGTAGAGATTTTGTGTATAAAATGTATTTTTTAGAGGTAAGAAATGAAGAGTTAAAGTCAACTTTAAGATAGGTTTTTATTCACCATAATAATGTTACAGGACAAGCTTTTTACAATCAAAATAGGAATTCCGCAAAACCTTAACTAGAATAGAATATTAAACTTTAGGGATTATATATAATAGGTTTTTAAATCCTATTTTCGCACAATTCCTAATTATTTTGCAAAACTGTTGACACGTACTAACCTTTATGTCAAATTTATAAGATATATGTACATACATCAGGAGGAAGTAATAAGTATGGAAAATCGCACGAATATTATTGACTGTACGATTCGCGATGGCGGATTGGTAAACAATTGGGATTTTAGTGTAAAATTTGTTCAAGATTTATATAACGGTTTAAGTGAAGCTGGTGTTGAATATATGGAAATTGGCTACAAAAATTCACCAAGGCTTCTTAATGCAAAAGAACCAAATCCGTGGAGATTTTTAGATGATCAGTTTTTGAAAGAAGAGGTCATCACGGAGAAAAAATTCACAAAGCTATCCGCATTAGTAGACATTGGTCGTGTCGACCCTGATGATATTTTGCCGCGTGAGCAAAGTGTATTAGATATGATCCGTGTTGCCTGTTATATCCGTGAGGTGGACAAAGGCTTGGAGCTTGTTCAAATGTTCCATGATTTAGGCTATGAAACATCGCTTAATATTATGGCTTTATCAAGTGTACCTGAGCATCAGCTTATCGAAGCCTTTGAAATGGTAAAGAAAAGTCCCGTTGATGTTGTTTATATCGTTGACTCGTTTGGAAGCCTAGCACCAACAGATATTGAGCATCAGGTGAAAAAGTTTAAAGAGATGCTGCCAAATAAGCAGTTAGGAATCCATACCCATAACAACATGCAGCTTGCTTTCGCTAATACATTAACAGCGATGCGAAATGGCGTAACATTCCTGGATTCATCTGTTTATGGCATGGGCCGTGCGGCTGGAAACTGCCACACAGAGCTTCTTGTTACATACATCCAAAAACCAAGCTATGAAATGAAGCCTGTTCTAGGCGTTATTGAAAACCACATGCTTGAAATGCGTGAAAAATGGGAGTGGGGGTATATTATTCCTTACATGATCTCAGGTGCATTAAATGAGCATCCGCGTGTGGCGATGGCTTACCGTGACAGCGAGGACCGTGACAAATTTGTTGATTTCTACGACAAGGTTACATCACCAGAAGCTTCACTAGCGCCTGCTTCAAAATAAATTTAGTTTACATGAAACCCATAAAATGGTACATCACGAAGAGAATGTGATGTGCCATTTTTATTTTTCATGACTGCTAGAAATGGACATGAGCAGGATTTTTAGTACTTTTATCGAAAATAATTGGAGAAAGGATAGTATTTTGAGAGTACATATTTAATTAGATAGGGAATACGAGGTTGGACATTTTTGAGGTTTTGTTATCCTATATTTTTATATTTGTTCAATATTATCCTTTTCCCTTTTAAAAAAATGTTTGCTAGTTAATCATGATAATAGAACTTAAATAGACAATGGAAGTGGTGTCGTATGGATCATTTAAATGATACCTATAATTATTACTGGTTAGTTTTTTCAATTCTTCTAGGTATTCTTTTTTCATACATTGCTTTAGACCTTCGTTGGAAGATGATCGTATTTAAAGATTTCAAGTACAATGTATGGCTATTAAGTTGTGCGGTTGCAATGGGTATTGGTATTTGGACAATGCATTTTGTTGGCATGGTTGCTATGAAAATGTCAAGTCATGTCATTTATGATATTAGAATTGTTTTTCTTTCATTGATTATCTCTATTATAGGAACAGGTATAGCTTTCTTACTTATGAAATTAAATCCCTTTAGACTCCTATTATCTAGTCTATTTATGGGAGGTGGAATTGTTTGTATGCACTACCTAGGTGTTTGGGCAATGTATCCAAATGTGCTGCTTACTTTTAACCACCTTATTGTCAGTCTGTCTTTTATATTTGCTGTTGTAGCGGCCTTTGCCTCGTTATGGCTACTTTTTTTCTTTAATCATCGCCACTCTATGAATTTAAAATGGAGGATATTAAGTTGTATATTAATGGGTATGGGAATTTCAGGAATGCATTATATCGGCATGTGGGGAACAGATTTTACTATAATGACAAATCCTCCACCAATTAATACTTATTATACAGTCAGCTCTAACAGCTTGAGTTCTTTTATTAGTGTACCAGCTTTAATAGTAGTGTTAATCATGTTATTATCAAATGCCTTTCTTGATAAAAAACTTCTATCACAAATGGAAGAACTTAATGAAAGTGAAAGAAAGCTAAGAGAGTCTGAGAAACTATCTCTGGTTGGAGAATTGGCTGCTGGTGTTGCTCATGAAATTCGAAATCCACTAACATCATTAAAGGGATTTACTCAATTCATTTACGAACAAACAAACGATCATTCAAATAAAAATTATTTAAAAATTATGATTGATGAAATAAACCGGATCAATTTTATCGTTAGTGAATTCATGGTGCTCTCTAAGCCGCATATTGTCAATATTTCGGTAACTGATCTATCACTTATTATTAAAAATGTCATTACCCTCCTAAATATTCAAGCGATAATGAAAAACATTGAGATTTTCCCAGAATTTGTTGGAGATTCTTTTTTAATAAAGTGTGAAGAAAATCAAATAAAGCAAGTATTAGCTAACGTAATAAAGAATTCAATTGAAGCAATGTCGGCAGGCGGAAAGATTTATATTAAATTAGAACAAAAAGACTCCTATTTAGTCATCTCGGTAATAGATAATGGGGAAGGGATACCAGAAGAAAATATTCATTTATTAGGTAAGCCCTTTTATACCACCAAAACAGAAGGTACAGGATTGGGGTTAATGGTCAGCAAAAAAATTATTCAAAACCATAATGGTAAATTTGAAATTCATAGTATCCAAAAGAAAGGAACAACAGTAAAAATTTCATTACCTATAGAACAAAGTGATTTAGAACAAGTAAAAACAAATCATAAATTAGATAAAGATCCATCATTACAACAATCCTCTTAAATAACTTTTCCAGGAACATTCGTTCTGTTTGATGAATATCTTTCTTATGAAGACAATATGATGAACTATCAACTGTGAAATGAGGGGATAAGGTTGGCGAATGAACCGGTCATCACCAGAGAAATGCTTGCTCATTACCTTGAACTCAATCATAAGAAAAAAGAAGTGGAAACAGAACTTGAAGAACTGAAGAACGTTTTTAATGACTATTTTGATGTATCAGTGGGCCAAAATGCCAAGGGGGAAATGGTATTTAAAGATTACAAATTACAAAGACAAATTAGAAAAACAGTTAAATATAAACAGGAACCAACTGTTAAAAGACTTGAAGAACTAAATCTGCTTGATCTTATTCAAAAAAGGCCAGACGAAGGGAAAATAAAATCAGCCATCCAACTGGGATTGCTGCATGAAGAAGATTTAGAAGGCTGCAAGACAGAAACTTCTTCACAAGCTATTTATGTGAAATACTTATCATCCAAGTAAACAAAGTGTCTTTTCAATCAAGGGGATTTTCTTCCATTCCAGTATCAGATGAACATTCACCATCTGTTTTATCTAATAGGATGCTGGCCATCGTACCAATACATGCACTACCGATTATATCAGATGGATAATGATGTCCTACCCAAATACGGGAGAAGCCTGTCAATACCGATAATACCCACATGATGGAACCAAGGACACGGTCATAAAGAAAAATAGAAGTAGAAATTGCAAACGCAAGCAGAGTATGTTTACTCGGAAAGCTAGAATCCATTTTTGAAGGAATAAGAATGCCGACACGATGTTTCACAAAGGGACGTGGTTTAAAATAACACAATTTAATCAATGTGTGAATAACCATTGTAATACCCGTAGATTTAACAGCATTACAAGTCACTTTTTTATAAAAATCATTTCTAAACCACATAAAAATCAACACAAAAATAAACACATAACGAATCTTATTTGAAATCAAGATCATTAGCAAATCAATTGGAGAACAACGTCCAGAATAATAATTGATTAAATTAAATACTTTATTGTTCATAAAGATTATCTCCTAAGATTATAGTTACAAATAAAATTCCCAACTTAGCAAGAAATATGTATAAACGATATATAAAGTTCCGAATAAATAATGAAAATAAACATACGCCAATCCCTAGGTATGGGGGTTGGCGTATACTATTCAGTAATGTCTATGTAATCCTAAAATAGCTTCTTACTGTTTTTGATATGCTTATTTTTACCTTTATTACATACATTCCATTATAGAATTTTGAGCTTAAGGTTGTTTCGAACCAGGTTGAATGTAAAATGGCGGCACTTTAATCCATCCGCGTTTGCGCATTAAATGTTTTAATCGTCGCGAAAGCTAATTTTTCTGCTTGAAACTGAACAAACAATAAACCTACATCTGTACGAATCGATTCTGAAGAAGCACCAGCAGCACGCATAATTAAGCTAATAATTTTTAACGATAATTCATTTGCAATGACATCATCGGTTAATTTAACACCGAGAGGCACACTGTTAGGGTCTGATACCGGCATATCTTCAGGGGCAGGAGGTAATGAAATTCCTTCTTTAATCATAAAATCATGGAGCCTTTCCCTTTGACTCGCTCCAAGTTTCATATCTTCTTCAAGGATTGCTTTTAGTTCATTATCTGTCGTAGTATTAATACCTGCTTGAACAGAAACTTTTGATAATTCAAGGCCTGCTAAATACATCCAGCATGACATCACTTCTCCGACATGAAGTGGTTGATCTTTATCTTGAACTGTCGTGGATTTCATGGCATCCATCACTGTTTCCCATACATTTACCATGTGATCACTCCTCATTTTACAGCTAAATTATTTATATTGTTTGTTTCATCAGATTTTTTATTCAAGAGTTGTATTTTTAACTTCAGAGAGTAAAAATTTTTATTAAAAATAGAATCATAAAGTAGTAGAAAAACACCGATGCAAGGTGTAAAATTTATTTACTGAAATCAGTAACATCCTATGAAAAGGCAGGAGGAATGAAAACTTAATAGAGAAACACAACTGTTACCGATTTCCTCTAGATGAATGCATTAATAAAACAGATGGAATGACCGCTTTCTAAAACAAACCCATTTAATTATTTATGAAAAATAATTGTAAAGGTTGATGAAAGTTGACAATGGATGCGAAAGAATTAACGATGAAAGAACCAACGATTTTTAATCACATTGGAAATAAAATAGTAACAGAAGACAGAGTCATTAACATCATTGCTAAAGTTGAAGAACCACTAATCGTTATTTTAGGGAATGTATTAAGTGATGATGAATGTGATGAGCTAATTAAATTATCAAAGGATAACCTTCAGCGGTCAAAAATTGGGAGTTCGCGTAAAGTCAATGATCTTAGAACAAGCAGCAGTACATTTCTTCAAGAAGAAAATGACATTGTGTTGAGGGTTGAAAAAAGAATCTCAGCGATCATGAATATACCCGTTGAACACGGTGAAGGTCTTCAAGTTCTTCATTATCAAAAAGGACAAGAATATAAAGCTCATTTTGATTATTTTTCATCCGCAAATCATGTTGTTAACAATCCGAGAATAAGCACACTCATCATGTACTTAAATGATGTAGAACACGGTGGGGAAACATTTTTTCCAAAGCTTAATTTTTCAATCTCTCCGCAAAAAGGAATGGCCGTCTACTTTGAATATTTTTACAACGATCCTGCTTTAAACGAGCTAACCTTACATGGCGGTGCCCCCGTTATCATAGGAGATAAATGGGCTGCTACCCAATGGATGAGAAGAAAAAAAGCAAACTAAAAATAAGCTGATATACATTAGTTGGTCATTTTGTTCAAAAAAAAATCATTCATCTTAGGAACCAGTTATCATTTCACTTTTACAGCAAATGGAAATCGCTTTCAACGAAGATTGTGAAACATTCTAGAAATTTCTCATTTTTGTTGCCATAGTAATAGAACCATGCCAATTTAGATGGATTCCTGTTGACAATACTTACCTTGATAAATATACTGAATGTGTAAGTATAAAAGTGGAAAGGAACGGTACTAAGCGGATGTGGATTTAATCTTATTTAAAAGGGATAACACTCATATGATTTTGAAAATGAGAACCTGGAGAAATAGGATTAGTCTGTCCATAGAAGCTATCATGACGTGCCGTTTAAAATACAAGTTAACACAAATTCTGTCTTTGTGTCTATAACTGTACTCTTTAAGCGTTTGCATTTTATTTGATATGGGATTAGATACTAGCCTCTCCAGGATTTCTGGAGAGGCTTTTTTAATTTCTAAAAACCTCTCAATGAAAAACAAAAAGAGGTGATCTGCATGACTCCTGTTATACAAGGTAAAAGCCTGCAGAAAAGTTTTGGAGAACGGGAAATCCTAAAGGAAGTTAGCTTTGATATACGAAAAGGTGAAAAAATTGGTCTCGTCGGCTGTAATGGTGCGGGGAAATCAACATTTGTAAAAATTCTTATGCACATGATTGAGCCTGACAAAGGTACTGTCACAATGTGGCCATCCGATTTAAAAATTGGCTATTTGCCTCAATCTACAGATTATTCTTTGTCGATTGATTCTGAACTATTCAATAATGGAGAGAAACTGATGGAAACAAGCAAGCAGCTTGGTTTGCCGAAAGATCGATGGGACAAAGAAGATCTGCACCATTTAAGCGGGGGAGAAAAGCTTAAATTGTCCTTAGCAAAAATTTGGGCAAATTCCCCAGAGTTTTTAATCTTAGATGAACCGACAAATCACTTGGATATGCAAGGGGCAAACTGGCTGATTGAAGAAGTAAGAGACTATTCAGGTGCTGCCATCATTATTTCGCATGATCGTTACTTTTTAGACGAAACAGTGTCAAAAATATATGAACTAGAAGCAGGAAAGTTAACGGTATATGACGGAAATTATACGTCCTATCGAAACGAAAAGCAAAGAAGGTATGAACAAGAAAAACGTGAATATGAAAAACAACAACGTAAAGTTGAGATGATTGAAAAGCAGCTTACCACCTTAAAAGACTGGTCAGCAAAAGCCCATCGTCAAGCGGGAAAAGGGAGGTCAAATGCTGAAAATCGTCAGATGGGATTACGGGAATTCGAACGAGCGAAGGCAAAGAAAAAAGATAATCAAATAAAATCAAAGCTGAAGCGCTTAAATCTAGAGTTGTCAAAACATGAGGTGACAAAGCCAAAAGAAGAGAAATCCGTCTCTTTTCAATTTGAATCAGCTCATAAACACGGAAAAAGGATTCTTGAAGCAAAAGGAATCAAAAAACAGTTTGGTGATCGAGTGCTGTTTGATAAAAGCCACTTTTATGTAAAGCATGGCGAAAGGATCGGCTTGCTAGGATCTAATGGAGCAGGGAAAACGACGTTTATCAAAATCCTGCTTGAGGAAGAAACCCTAACGAAAGGCACGCTTTGGATAAGTGAATCGACGAAAGTGGCGTATCTTTCGCAGGATGTAAGTGACCTCCCTAGTGAAAAAACACCATTACAATACCTTGATCTTAAAGGTCGACAGCAGGAAACGAAAGCCAGAACGCTTTTTGCCAATATGGGTATTCAGCAAGAAATCCTTGAAAAAACGATTTCTCAATTGAGTCTTGGTGAACGGACACGAATCAAGCTTATCTATATGATTCTGATGGAATATGACCTACTAATTTTAGATGAACCCACAAACCATTTAGATTTGCCAAGCAGGAAAGAGCTGGAAAGAACCCTCAGTACGTATACTGGCACACTTTTGATCGTTTCACATGACAGGTACTTGATTGAAAAACTGTGTACGAAATTATTAGTAATTGACAATTGTAAAATTCAACAAATTGAAATGGGATTAAAGGAGTATGAAGAACGAAAAAAGAACAAGTATACACGAAAAGAACAAAATGTACACGAAGAATTGGCACTCATTGAAACAAAAATCACAGAGCTACTAGGAAAAATCGGTTATCTGTCAGCGGGTACTGAAGAATATGACCGAATAGATAAAGAACTAGTGACGTATATGGATAGAAAGCGAAATTTGCAGAGCTTGTTATGACTTTCTAAAATGAATGGGGAATCGATACATGATTCCCCTTTTTAGCTCAATACTACTCTTAAAAAGTGCAATACATGTATCCTCACTAGCACGAGGATACTAATGGAAGGAAGGGAGGGATTATTCGAATGAAAAAACAAGGAATTCCAGAGCAGCAAATCAACTTTACAGGTAATGTGGGTCAAGCTCTTGACGAAACGATGAATACGAAGCAACATGCTCAAAAGAAACAAACTGATCAGAAGCAGCAAAATCGATAAGCTGGTAACTTGTGATTAATATTACATGTGACCCATAATGGAAATCCATATCATAGCAATGGATTTCCCTTTTATTTTCCGTTCGGATAATAATACTAATCATAAAACGTATGGTGAAAAAATGAATGGAAATAGGACATTGCTACTAAGTGTCAACTCGCTTATCACCTTGATAAGCTATTAACCGACCTGAAAATTCAAGTATGAAATCAACCAAAATTCAAAAAATAACAATAGAAATTAAATATTGTACGAGCTTCAATCATACACGGAGGACCCGATGAAAAAATATCTATACACTATATTACTAACCCTCTCATTATTCACTTTATTTGGCTTCAATGCTTTTAACCATACAATAGACAATCAACAAAAAAATAAAAACCTAGTAAATATTGATTTAAAAACTAGCCAATCCTCCCAACAAGTCAATCAACAATATCAAGCCTCAAAAACTTATAACGACAATGAACAGGGCCTTTCAAAAAATTATCATGGCCATATCGAACGACGTCCCGAGTTGCCACTCAATCGCAATAAAGAGAAAGAAAACCCGCAATACAAGCAAATCCAGCTACTTGGGATTAATGATTTGCACGGTCAATTAAATGTCACCAGACAAGTCAATGGCAAGCCTGCAGGACGTGCGGATTATCTTGCAGCATATTTATTGCAGCGTACTCACGAAAATAAAAACACATTATTCGTACATGTTGGTGATATGATTGGAGCCAGTCCGCCGATTTCCTCATTACTGCAGGATGAGCCAACAATTGAATTTTTAAATACAATAAACATTACAATTGGAACAGTTGGAAATCATGAATTTGATAAAGGAATAGCAGAGCTGCTGCTGTTGATAAATGGAGGAAAACATGAAGCAACAGGGGATTTTGCTGGTTCTCAATTTCCGTGGGTTGCGGCAAATGTGATTGATAAAAAAACAGGTAAAACCATTCTCCCTCCATATAAAATTTTAAAAAACAATGGGATGAAGCTTGGATTTATCGGAGTTGTAACAACAGACACGCCAAGCTTAGTTGTACCAAGCGGTGTGGAAGGAATTACGTTTCTTGATGAAGCAGAATCCATAAACAAGGCTGCTGCAGAGTTAAAAGAACAAGGTGTTAAAGCAATTATCGTCCTTGCACATAACCCTGGAACATCAAAGGATAATGGCGAGCAAGCAACAGGAGAAATCGTTAATATAGCAAAAGCGGTTGATGATGAAGTCGATATTATTTTTGGCGGTCATAATCATGCCTATTTAAATGCTTTTGTTGATGGAAAACTATTGGTTCAATCTTATTCATATGGTACAGCTTTTTCTGATGTTGATATTGAAATAGATCCGCAAACAGGTGACATTGTTGGGAAGCGATCTGAAATTGTTACGGTTTACCAAGAAGGGATCTCGCCACATCCTGAGACAAAGCAGATGATTGAGAAATATGAAGAGAAAATAGAACCGATTGTAAGTCGTGTCATCGGGACAGCTGAAACTTCGATCACAGCTGCGCAAAATGAAAACGGCGAATCTGCATTGGGCAATTTGATTGCAGATGCCCAGCGCGAGGCAATGAAGGCGGATATTGCATTAATGAACCCAGGAGGAATCAGGGCAGACTTGGATGCTGGAGAAGTGACATGGAGGCAATTATATGTTGTCCAACCCTTTAAAAACAATTTAATTAAAATGAGTTTAACTGGGCAACAAATTCAAAAGATATTGAATCAACAATGGCAAGCAAGCAGGACGAAAATGCTCCAAATCTCTGGGTTCACGTATACTTGGGATGCGAACCAGCCTGCAGGAGCTAAAATCATTTCCATGCAGCTGCCTGATAGATCAGATATGGATCCCAACAAAAGCTACACAGTTGTTGCCAATGCTTTCTTAGCAGAGGGAGGGGACAACTTTACAGGCTTCCGTAAAGGGAAAAATCGAAAAACTGGACCAGTTGATGTAGATGCACTTGTTGATTATATCAAATCAATGAAACATCCGTTTGCTGCACAAATCGAGGGGAGAATTCAACAAATTAACTAATAGAGGGTGAATTATTTCACCCTCTACATCCTACTTTACAATCGTCACCAATTTACTAGCTTCTAATGTCTCTTTCAGCACTGCTTTTTCACCATTGTTCAAAGGAATCATGGGTAAGCGAACCCCGCCAACATTGACACCAATCATATTTAATGCCTCTTTGACCGGCGTTGGGTTTGGCGCTGCAAATAATGCGTTCATAACCGGGAGCAGCTTGCGATGCAAGGATGCCGCTTGCTGAACATCGCCATTTTTAAAATGATTGATCATTTCCTGCATCTCATTGCCGATGATGTGGGAAGCAACCGAGACAATACCAGTTCCGCCGATGGATAAAACAGGAAGCGTTAAGCCGTCATCTCCACTATACAGCGTAAAATTTTCAGGAGTTTTGCTAATGATCTCTGCCATCGCATCTAAATCACCGCTCGCTTCCTTTATTGAGACAATATTATCAATGTTAGAAAGATGAACAATGGTATCAACAGACAGATTCACTACACTTCGTCCAGGAATATTATAAAGCATGACCGGCAAGGATGTTGCTTCAGCAATTGCTTTGAAATGTTGGTACAATCCTTCCTGTGATGGCTTGTTATAATAAGGAGTCACAAGCATAATCCCATCGACTCCTGCTTCCTCCGCAAGTCTCGTTAAGCTGATCGATGCCTTCGTATTATTAGATCCAGTTCCTGCGATTACCGGCACTTTTTTATTTACGACCTTTACAACAAACTTAAAAAACTCGACTTTTTCCTCGGTTGTTAACGTAGGGGACTCACCAGTTGTACCTGTTATCACAAGTCCATCAGTTCCATTTTCAATTAAATAATTAACTAATTGTTCTGTTGCGTTAAAATCTACCTCGCCATTTTGATCAAACGGGGTAACCATTGCTGTTAGTACTTGCCCGAAATTCATAGCTTCACACCCTTTATCGTATTTTCATAAGGATAGGTGTTTAGAGCCATTCAAAAAGAAACGCAAAAAAGCAGCAACGAGGGGAATCGCTGCTGCAGTAGAGACAATATCAAGAAATATCGTTTCCGTGCGTAAGATAGCCCTCCATATAGTGACCTATATGACAGTTCTGTATTTATTCAATAACAGAACCAGCTTCAAGAACATGAGATTCTTTCTGCTTCGGCAAATTCCCCTTTCCACAATCATCACAGGATCTCATTCTCCTCAGAATGTGTACTCATGAACTTTGCACCTCTATCCTCACTTCAAAAAGTATTGAAATAAGAAAAATTTAATTATTGGTAATATATCATGAACTTCCTTCTCTTACAAGGATTTTATGTTAAGAAGTCCATATTGACCACTTTAGAATAATAGATAGTGAAACAAAAAAGTTCTACCAGTAGTCATATTTCCTAGTACTTGTCGGAGATAGACACCCAATTTTATGTGCTTTAATGAAAATCAGAAAGGAACTCTTTTACATTTAAATCAATAAGTCTATCATTTAAAATAGTACTTATAGAAATTAAATAAGGATGATGACGTTTGGATCCAACTATGAAAAAGATTATCGAGGCTAGCTATTTAACAGCAGATTCTGCGGCACACTATCGAACGATCTTAAGATATTTTTATCATCAGCATGAAAGAATGAGAGATTTCATTGCTCCTGAAGAAATACTAGATCATATGCGCTCAATTCCAGCATTTTTTGATTATGAAGAGGAGCAACTTCATCAACAATTAGCTCAATTGGTAAAATGGAATAATTTAATCGCTCGCCAAGATATGGCGAATGCCAAAACAATTGAAGAGTATAAGAAAAAAAGGTTTCGATATCAATGCACACCATATACTGTTGAAATTGAGAGAATGCTTGTGCAATTGGAGACAATAGGCGATACGTTTCAAGGCTCTTTGGAACGTTCTCAGTTTGACAGGCTCCTCCAAGCTCTTATAACCCTTCAAAATGAACTGAATTTAGAATTAATTAAACCAGCAGAAGAATACATGCGGATTTGGGAGGATGTATTTCGATATTTTCAATCAATTCGAACAAGTACAGCAGATTATATTGCCTATATTAACAGTGAACAAACGGATCAACGAATGCAAACCGAGGCATTTCTTGTATATAAAAATCAATTTACAACATATTTACGCGATTTTATTGTGTCCCTTCAAAAAACATCTCTGCAAATACAGCAGAGGTTAGGGGAACTGTCTTTGGCGAAACTACAGTCTTATTTTCAAAAGTTAATCGAACATCGGAGGTCGATTCCTCGTCTTGAGGACATATCGTCTTCATCAGCGGAGTGGCTGGTTGAATATGAGGAATATTGGGATTCGCTTCGAAGCTGGTTTTTAGGATCAGGTACCCAGCAAAGTGAGCTTGAGGTACTTCAGTGGCAAACAAATGAAATGATACGGAGGATGACAAGATACGTACAACGTATTGGTGAAAGACAACAACATTTTCGCAGTCGAAAGAAAGACTACTTACATTTAGCAAAATGGTTTGCAGAAAGCCAGAATTTAGAAGAAGCTCATAAAATTTCATCTGTCGTATTTGGGGCGATGACGATTCAACATCTTCAGCTTGAAGATGGAACAACAGAAAATCTTCATGTCGATCCATGGGATGAGGTTCCTACGCTCCTTACGATTAAACCGAGGACTAATCGATATCGTAAAAAAACAAAGCCTGGCTCAATGAAATCAAATGAAGAAAAGAAAAAACAACAGAGAGAACAATATTTAAGGGAACGTGAACAGGAAAAGAAATTAATAGAAAAATATATGGAGCAAGGGGTTATTAAACTTTCATCCCTTTCTACAGTTGAACCGTTCATCAGAAAGGTTTTATTAAGCTGGATCGGAAAATCTATGACTTCTAAGGATCGAGTTGTCAAAACGGATTATGGTTTATTAGTTAAGGTAAAGCTTGATCAAGAACGTACCATTACTTTGCAAGCTGAAGATGGAAATCTCCTAATGCCTGATGCAACATTTCAGTTTGAACAGCAGGGGTGATAAGAATGGAGCAATTCGATGTTTTTGATGAAAAAGCAAGACAAGGAATGGATTTGTTGTTCCATCATTATTGGATTTTACGTGCGAAACATCCAGAATGGTATCAGCTTATTCGTGAGCGGGAAAAGGTATTGCGCCGCTATATTAATGAAAAATTCGGGTTACGGCTTATTGTTCACCAATATTTTATTAAATTAGAAAAAATCCCTGTAGAGCCGGAACGTTGGATGGGGATTCAGCATTTCCAAGAGCCTATGGATTATGCTATTTTCTGTTGTGCTCTTTCCTTTTTAGAAGGAAAGGAGGTTGATGAGCAATTTCTTCTGTCAGAGTTATGTCAAGAGATACAAAGTGATTACCCTGGGGATTATCCACTTGATTGGACCCTTTTTACTCATAGAAAATCTTTGATTAGGGCTGTCAACATTTTAATCGATTTTCAGTTGATTCATACAATTGATGGTGATATTGGGCGTTTTGATCATAACGAAGAGCAAGAAGTTTTATATGAAGCAACGATATATAGTCGGTATTTCATGAGAACATATCCAGAAGATTTTTCGACTTATTCTCATTGGAATGAGCTCCTGCAAGATGATTGGAAGCTAAACCAAGAGGATGAGCGTCGTAAACGGGTGTATCGTAAACTATTCTTTTCTCCAGGCTTGCACCGTAAAGACCAGCAAGACCCAGACTTCCTCTATATTCGAAATTTCCGGAATCGGCTCGCAGAGGACATTGAAAAGCATAGTGATTATCAGCTTCATGTTTATAAGAATACGGCATTTCTATCAATCTCTGAACCTAGACAATATCATCAGCTTTATCCTAATACGAAGGCATCTACGGATATCCTTTTACAGCTAGCAAAGGAGATTCACGGACAGCCCGAACGGTTCGTCCCTAATGAAAACGGTGAAATCCTTGTGACAGAAGGAGAGTTTGAGCAAATAATAGATACTTTACGTGAAAGCTATGGCTCGGGTTGGTCGAAGTATTTTCGTGAAAAAAGCACGAGTGCAATTCGTACAGAGCTAGTTGCTGCAATGAAAGACTGGATGATGGCAGATGTAGACGAGGACACCTCGCTTATTCGAATAAGACCACTGTTAGGCGTAATCACTGGTGAGTACCCAGCTGATTTTTAAGAAAGGCGGAGAAAAATGACAAATTCAAAATGGGTAATGAACCGGGCAGGGTTATTAAACTTTTGGTATTATGATGATGAAATTTTTACGTTTTCGGATGGAAAACTTCTCCTTCGCGGCACAAATGGATCAGGAAAATCGGTTACGATGCAAAGTTTTTTACCTGTGTTATTAGATGGGAAAAAGACACCTGACCGTTTAGATCCGTTTGGATCGAAGGCACGAAGAATGGAAGATTATTTGCTTGGTGAAAAGGAAGTTGTCAATCGTGATGAGCGTACAGGCTATTTATTTATTGAATATAAAAAACAAGGTACGGAACAGTATGTTACAACCGGAATAGGCATGCAGGCTAAAAGACATAAAGGGATAAAATCGTGGTATTTTCTCTTAACAGACAATCGACGAATTGGGCATGATTTTCAGCTTGCGCAAACTCATCTAGGAGATCGGGTACCATTTTCGGCTAAAGAGTTAGAAAATCGCATTGGCCAAGGTGGGAATGTTGTCCATACGCAAAGGGAATATATGGAGCTAGTTAATAAATACATTTTCGGCTTCGAATCAATCGAAGCTTATGAGGATCTCATTAAACTGCTTATTCAACTCAGAAGTCCTAAATTGTCTAAAGACTTTAAACCAACGGTTATTTATGAAATATTAGAGTCTGCTCTACCGCCCCTAACGGATGACGAGCTCAGGCATTTATCTGATACGATTGAAAGCATGGATCAAACCCAGCAACAGCTTGAACAATTAGAGAGAGAATACGAATCAAGTCGCAAGCTAGTCAATCAATACCATCTTTATAATCAGTATATTTTAGCAGAGCGAGCTGCTCAGTGGCATGCTGCACAAAAGAGACATAAAGATGCAGACGATCAAGTCAAAGCTTTGGTAAAACAAGATCAAGAACTAGAAAATGAAATCAATCAACTTGAGAAAGAAAAAGAACAAGTTCAGCAGCAAAAGCTTATTGCAGAAAATGAAAAAGATCGATTACAAGGTCATGAGGTGTGGAAACTTGAAAAGGATTTGACCGAAAAGAAAAAAGAATTTGTTACGTTAAATGAAGATCTTCAAGCACTTAACGTTAAATGGGATTCTAAAAAGAAGCTACATAGTCGTGATTGGCGAGAAAGAGAGCAAATTCAAGAAGAATTAAGAAAGCAGGAAACCGTTGTAAAAGACGTGCTAGAGGAATTGCATTTGGATGCGGAAGAAGCGGCATTTCCGCTGCACGAGGTAAATGTAAATGATTTTGAACGTCAAAAGGAAGATGAATTTGACTTTACGGTTTGGATTCAGGAAGCGGGAAATCATGACAGATTACTAACTTCCTTGAAACAACTTGCAGAAGAAGAGGCTCGCCTATCAGAAGAACACCTACGACTAGGGCGACTATCTTCTGAGAAAAAGCAGGAGATAGATGAGTTGCGGAAGGAACAAGATCATTTAGAGCAGTGGTTTACCGAACAGAAGCAACAGTTAGAGCATGAAGTATTTAGCTGGATTGAACATCATCCAAAGCTTTTATTTTCTAATGAGAGGCTTCAGGAAATCGCACGTTCTTTACAAGGTTTATATGAAGTGAATCGCTATGATGATGTACGCGAACAATTATTTACTGCTATTAATGATTATGTAGCCGAGATGAAAACAGAGAAAAACCTTACCGAAAAACGAAAAGTTACAAAAGAACAGGAGATTGAAATTGTAAAAGATGAGCTCCACCAATGGAAGACAATGAAGATAGCTAATCCAGAGCGTGCCAAAGATACAGAGGAGTTTCGAAAGAAGCTACATGACAAAAATCAATCATATGTTCCCTTTTATGCAGCGGTCGAGTTTCAAGACCATGTGACAGATGAGCAAAAAGAAAGATTAGAGTCTGCGTTAAATCATATTGGATTGTTAGATAGTTTGATTACCGATCAACAAATTTTACCGACCCATGATCGGGTAATTCAAAAAGAGCCATTGATACTCAAGCCTACATTAGCGGATTATTTGCGTCCGGATCTAGACGAAGATAGTCTAATTTCTAACCATCATGTCGATGAAGTATTAAGAAGCATTCCACTTAAACAAGAAGGTACAAGGTTTCACGTTGATGTCGATGGAACGTATTCTATCGGATGTTTAGTAGGACATGCCCCAAATCAAGGGCCATCAAAGTATATTGGCCGATCTTCCCGCAAACGATATCAGCAAGAAAAAATTCATGAATGCGAGCAGCAGCTAAGGGAACTACATGTCGAACTAGAAACAATAAAGCATCAGTTGTTGCAAGTTGAAGATGAGCTTCAGAATGCTGATGAGTGGAAAAGGAAGATACCATCGGACAAAGTTTTAAGTGAGCTAAATGTTGATATTGAAACGAATGATCATCGTCTGAAACAACAGCAAAAGACTCTGCTCGAGGTGGATAATCAGTGGAAAAAGGTTCATCAACAAATCCAAATGATTAAACTTAAGCTCCACCAGCAAGGAAGTCAGCTTAATCTCACCTTAACAAGAGAATCGATTGGACAAGCATTACAGGCGGCAAATCGTTATCGAGATCATGTTCATGAGCTTCGCGGAGCATTTCAAAAATGCTTATTTTCTCGTCAACGTATTGAAGATCTTCATAGTAGAATTCAAGAAAAAGAAGAGGAAATGGATGAAATTAAAGGGGAGCAAAATGTAAAAAATTCTCAACTTTTTCAAACAAAGGCTGAAATTAATTCGATTGAACAACAATTGAAATTAAAAGGAATTGATGAGGTTAGAGCACGTATTCAAGAGGTACAGCTGCTACTTGCAGATGCCGAGAAAAGAATGGAACATATCCAAGAAACTCTTCCACAGAAAAGAGTGAATCGAGACACATGTGAAAAAGAGCTAGAAGGAGCAAAAACAAGTGCTGAATTCTGGTCGAATATGGCTGCAGAATGGGGAAAAATCGTAAAAGGTGAGGTAGCCCGCGGCTTTATTGAAATCGATAAGATTAACCCTTCTGCCATTCTCACACAGCTTGAAGCAATTGTTGCAAAATATGATCGTTCAAAGCTAAATGAACAACTTACAAAAGTTTTCTTTAATGAACAGTTACATCTAACAGAGTATCGAATGTTTGAATACACAGAAGAAGCTGAAAGACCTGACTGGTTTTCTATCGAAAGAGGAGATTACTACGAACCTTTTAAAAATGAGTGGAATCAGTTGCGTGGACGACGAATTATCCAAATGGAATACCATGGTCAACGGGTAAGTCCTTATTATGTATTAAAATCATTAGAAAAAGAATTAGAAGATCAAAAAGGATGGCTAGATGAGCAGGATCGCCAGCTATATGAAGATATTATTGTAAATACAGTTGGAATCATCCTCCGCAACCGAATCCATCGGGCGGAAAAATGGGTCCGTGAAATGAACAAAATTATGGAAAGTCGAGACAACTCTTCAGGATTAACATTCTCAATAGCATGGAAGCCCTTAACAGCAGAATCTGAACAAGAACTAGATACGAAAGACCTTGTAGAACTTTTACAACGGAACAGTAAATTTTTAAACGAAGAGGATTTAAATCGAATTACAAAGCACTTCCAATCTAGGATCGAGAAGGCAAAAGAATTAATCCAGCTGCGAAATGAAGGATCAACATTACATCAAGTATTAAAAGAAGTGTTAGATTATCGAAAATGGTTCACATTTGTCCTATCTTTTAAGCGTGTCAATGAACCAAAACGAGAACTAACAAACAATGCCTTCTTTAAATTTAGCGGAGGAGAAAAGGCGATGGCCATGTATATTCCTCTCTTTACAGCCGCTTATTCACGTTACAAGGAAGCAGGAGATATGGCTCCGTTTATCATTTCTCTTGATGAAGCTTTTGCAGGTGTAGATGAAAACAATATTCGTGATATGTTTGAAGTCGTTGAACAGCTCGGATTTAGTTATATTATGAATTCTCAAGCATTGTGGGGGGATTATGATACCATATCAAATTTATCAATATGTGAACTTGTACGACCTAAAAACGCTGACTTTGTCACCGTCATCCGCTATCAGTGGGATGGGAAAAAACGAACATTAGTTTTTGACAAGGAGCCTGTACAGGAGTTGGTTACGAATGAATGACAATGTACAAGTCTTCAGGGAGGAACCTGGATTTCTCAAGCTATTTACTTTATTTAAGGAAAAGTATCGTTCCCTCGGTCGTGTCGGGGGAGCGGTAAGTATCATTGATTTTTCTAATGAGGAAGTAGAATCGATCGCAGGATTTATCGGTCAGTCTGTTGATACACTGCGGGATAAGGGGAAAATTTCTTTACTTTCCTTTGAAAAGGCAATAGCACGTACTCCTTTTGCTAATTATTCACTCACTCAGTTACTTGAGGAAGTGCTGCAAGAATCGATCCTCACAAAAAATGAAGAACAAGCATTTGACAAAGAGAGGGAAAGGTCTTTCTTTCAATCACTATGTTCAATGTTTCAAGATGGAAAGTGGTGGTGGGACTGGATCCAGTCTAAATCCTCAGATACTAGATGGATTTGGTCACTTTATAAACAGGATCCTAATCGCTTACTTGAAAAATTAACAGCTGTATTTAAAGCATTTCAACAACTTCCTACCAATGGTGAATTTGAACGGCTTCCTTTATTTGCCCAAAGAACTACAGGGAATCCTCATTTTTTTGATTATGACCAAGTGACAGGAAAATTGCTGATACACTGTTTACATGTTGATCAAGCTATAAAGGGATTTCGTGAATCGGGTATGCCAAAAACAACAGAAGAATTAAATGATTTACTTGGTCAATATGGATTAATGCGAGACGACTTATGGAGCTTTGTAACATGTCGGGGACTTTTAGCAGAAGATGAATACGGAGTTCATCCAGTTTGGAAAGCCGCAGCTAACAAAGATACGGTTTTAAACGTACCTATTAAGGAACTATTAAAAGTGAAAAAAGTATCGCCAGTTAAAGGTGATAAAGTCTGGGTCATTGAAAATTCAAGTGTATGTTCTACAATTGTCGACGAAGTACCTGCAGCTCCGATTATTTGTACCCATGGTCAATTTAGAACAGCCAGCTGGGTATTGTTAGATCACCTTATTCAAACTGGCTGTTCCATTTACTATTCAGGAGATATAGATCCTGAGGGACTTACAATGGCACAAAGACTTAAAGACCGTTATCAAGATCGTGTGACTTTTTGGAGAATGGATAAAGATTCTTATGAAAACATGCTATCTGAAGAAGACATATCTACTAGACTCACAAAAATTGATTCAGTAACATCGCCAGAACTTAAAGAAGTAGTAAGGTCAATAAAAGTAAGAAAAAAAGCAGCTTACCAAGAAGGGATAGTAAGTAAGCTCATTCATGATATTAAAGAAGAATTTATAAAATGATTAACACACAATAGACTAATGTCAATATGTAAATGTCACCTTCGATATTTCATTTTGCTAAGTTTAAATATCTTTAAGAAGAAAACATTAGGCTCCTTGCTATATGGAGCAGCTTTGGGAGCAACTGGAATATTTTTCACTGCTTGCACTTTATTATTCGCCCAGCTTTCAGAAAATGCCCGAGGGACCATTGGCCAACCCTTTACATTCCTTGTGGCAGCATATTTACTGCGTGCAATCGGGGATGTCAGTAATGAAATTCTCTCGTGGTTATCACCGTTTGGCTGGATTTTAGGGACGGAAGTGTATGTTAACAATATTTGGTGGCCTATCGCTTTGACAGTTGAGATTTCCTTCGTATTGGGAGCTTCATACGGATCTGTGTTTGGTGATTTAGAGACGTTTTTTTCGAATATTGAAATGATGACAAATCTATTAAAATCAGGTGACGGGTTATCGTTAACCGAACAATTTTTATCCATGCTTATGTCTGTTCTTTCAATGATGTGTACGATTCCTACGTTGATGATCATGCTTAAGCTGAAGGCTGAAGAAAAAAGGAACCGGACAGAGCATTTATTATCTCGCGCAGTTTCCCATACAAAAGTAATGGGAAGCTACCTTTTCCTTTCAATCGTATTCGGATTTGTTATGTTATTCCTAGCGTTAATTGGTTTATGGTCTGCAGCCTCTCCGGCGATGGAGGATCCGATTTCCTTTGAAATGATGTTTGAAGCAGCAATGGTTTACTTACCAGCTATCTCGATCATGATTGACTTGGCTGTCCTGCTTATCGGCTTATTCCCACACTTAACCGGGATGATCTGGTTGTATTTAGGTTATTCCTTCTTTGTTGTTTATTTAGGAGGTTTGCTGAAGCTCCCTGAATGGATGGAAAAACTCTCGCCATTTGGACAGATTCCTCAATTGCCGGCTGAAGAGATGAATGGTTTAAAAGTAAGTATGTTAACCTGTATTGCAGCCATTCTTATGCTAATAGGGTTCATCGGCTACAAAAAACGTGATATCACAGGATAGATTTCTATTTTTTAAGCCATTTGTTTAGCTTACAATATGAACAAATGGTTTATACTTTTAGTAAGGTAAACAACCGGCAAAACTTCATCTTTTTTCTAAAAAATAATAAGGAAAAAAGTTTCAGATAAAGAAGTACCCTGCAAAACCGTGCATGAAATGTCGGATGAACTTTTTTCACTCCTGCTATTCTATTGATAACGGAGGTCACATAAATGGATATGCTGAAACATTTTAATAACGCAATGTCGTATGTAGAAGAAAGTCTGACAAATGACATTGACTATAAAGAGGTTGCAAGGCTGGCTCTTTGTTCCGAATATCATTTTAAAAGAATGTTTTCCTTCCTTGCTGGAATAACATTATCAGAATACATCCGCCGCAAACGACTTACTCTTGCAGCATTTGAGCTTAGAGATAGCAGCATAAAAGTGATTGATGTTGCAGTGAAATACGGATACAACTCACCAGATTCGTTTGCAAGAGCTTTTCAAAACCTTCATGGCTAACCCCATCAGAAGTAAGAAACAGCAGCCACCCGCTTAAAGCGTATCCTAGGATGACCTTCCAATTATCCATTAAAGGAGGAAGTTCTATGAACTATCGTATTGAAGAAAAAGAAGGATTTAACATCGTTGGGCTAAAGAAACGTGTTCCGATCATTTTTAACGGAGTAAATCCTGAGATCGCAGAGATGTGGGAAAGTTTAGATGAGGAAATGATTAGTCAACTTAAAAGCCTATCAAATGTCAAACCTGTGGGACTGCTTAGTGCATCCGCAAACTTTTCTGAAGGTCGCATGGAGGAAAAAGGGGCGCTAGATCATTATATTGGTGTTGCGACAACGAAGGAATGTCCAACAAACCTAGCGAAGCTTGAAGTCTCTGCCTCAACCTGGGCTGTATTTGAAGTGGTCGGGCCATTCCCAGATACCCTTCAAAATATTTGGGGACGGATTTATTCCGAATGGTTTCCATCATCAAACTATGAAATTAATGAGGGTCCAGAAATCTTATGGAATGAAAATAAAGACGTTACTTCACCAACGTTTAAAAGTGAAATATGGATACCGGTTTTGAAAAAATAAAATAGTTAACAAGGATATGATGAGCTGTTTTGGCAGCTCATTTTATTATTTTTTCAGAAATACGAGCAGTAGATAAAGAAAAATCTTGTTTACTGTTGTGAAAGTTTTAATTATATTAATAAAATATACATACTAATATAAATTTCATCACATAGAAATTGATACTTGCTGCTAATTCAGTAAAATGTAGATTTTGCTTTAATTATATAATATTATATATTCTATCCGGTTACTGCTATTTATGCATTATACAAAGTATGTGACTATCGAAGTGGAAGAAGGTGTTTAAATTGGCTAAACCGATCTACGAACAAATATATGAAACCATTAAAACAGCGATTGTTGAAGGTAAATATAAGGAAGGTGAACGTATTCCTTCTGAAAAAGAACTGGCTGATACTTGGAATGTGAGTGTTATCACTCCTAGAAAATCATTAGAAATGTTAGCATCCGAGGGCTTAATCTTCCGACAGGTAGGTAGAGGTTCTTTCGTTAAGGAACTGGCCATTAATGAAACGAAAGTTGATTCCTCAGTCCGAGTTAAACCGGTTATTGGTGTGATCATGACGGACTTTGACGAAAGTTATGGAATAGGATTGTTAAATGGAATCGAGCATGCTGCAGAAGAGAGAGCATTTATCGTTTTGCGCCGCACATTTGGAAGCGTTGAGAAAGAACAAGCCGCTATTCGCGATTTGATGGAGCTGGGAATAGATGGATTAATTATTCTTCCATCACAGGCAACTTTTTTTAATTCCGAAATTTTAAAGCTTATCGTTGACCAGTTTCCTTTCGTCCTCCTCGATCGTTATTTAAAAGGAGTTGCAGCATCTGCGGTAAGTACAGATAATATTGGAGCAGCAAAGAAAGGAACAGACTATTTGTTTGGTCTTGGACATAAAACAATTACATTATTAAGTCCTCCCCCTGTAAGCGCTACTGCCATTGAAGATCGCATTGAAGGTTTTGTTCGAGCACACATAGAAAAAGGAATGACAAAAAAACCTCTAATGCTGACTGAACTTATTTCAACCTTGCCTGATTCCTTTAAGGAGCCTAATATTTCTAATGATTTAAAAAAGATTAAGGATCACTTGCAAAAAAACAAGAATATTTCGGCTTTATTTGCGCTTGAGTACAATATTGCTCTTTTAGCTAAACAAGCCGTAGAAGAACTTGGACTATCAGTACCAAAGGATATTTCCATACTTTGTTTTGATAGTCCTCCATGTAAACCAGGCGCTTTTACATTTACCCATTTACTCCAAAATCAAGAGAAAATGGGACGGATAGCAGTAGAACAATTACTAGGAGTAATTAATAATGCCAAAAGTTTGCAAACGACGCTGCTTGACACCAAATTAATCGAAGGCCAATCTACTACAAAAAAATAAAAGAGGTATAAATGAAAGCATAGGTTTGAAAAAACCTATGCTTTTTCACATTAAAAAACATATAAAATATATTGACCTATATAAGTAATATGCATATTATTATAAGTAATTCTAACAATGGAGGAAAGTCATGATCAACCAACTATTTGATAAATCAGCAGTTGAGTCGTTTTCACGCAAAATTGAAGAGAAAATGAACGCACACCCTAAAGCGGTTCAGTTATTCAAAAATTGTTTTAAAGATACACTTGATCGAACTATGAAACGCTTGGATAATGGCACAGTCTTTATGGTAACCGGTGATATTCCTGCGATGTGGCTTCGGGATTCATCCGCTCAGTTAAGACCCTATTTAAGAATAGCCAAACAAGATTTGCAATTATCATCTTTAATTAAAGGGGTGATCAAGCAACAGATTACATACATTTTACATGATCCCTACGCTAATGCATTTAATGAGACAGAGAATGGCAATGGGCACCAAAATGATCTAACTGACATGTCGCCCATAGTATGGGAACGAAAATATGAAATTGACTCATTATGCTATCCGATCCAGCTTGCTTTTCTCTATTGGAAGCAAACCGATAACAAAGAACCGTTCGATCAAGCATTTTTAAAAGCACTTTATATGATCATCGAAGTTTGGACCACGGAACAAGATCATGAAAATCGATCACCTTACCGTTTTGAAAGACGGAATTGTCCTGAGTCCGATACTCTTCCACGTGATGGAAAAGGAGCAGAAGTAATACCAACTGGAATGACATGGTCAGGTTTTCGGCCAAGTGATGATGCATGTAAATATGGATACTTAATTCCTTCTAATATGTTCGCAACCGTAGTACTTGGTTATATAGCAGAAATCGCGGACACCATTTACAATAATTCCCATTTAGCTAAAAAGGCTTTTCTTCTAAAAGAGGAGATTAAACAGGGCATTCAAAACTACGGAATATACCAGCACCCGGTATATGGGAAAATTTACGCTTATGAAACTGATGGGATGGGTAACTACAACTTGATGGATGATGCAAATGTTCCAAGCCTTTTATCTATGCCATTTCTCGGTTACTGCAAGGCAGAGGATGAAATCTATCAAAACACTCGAGCTTTTCTCCTTAGTAAAGAAAACCCTTATTATTATGAGGGGGAAGCCGCTTCAGGCATCGGAAGTCCTCACACCCCCCATAGATATATTTGGCACATCGCATTGGCAATCCAAGGCTTGACTGCTACCACGCTTGATGAGAAGGAAAAAATATTACGTTTATTCGAACAGACTGATGGAGATACGGGACTCATGCATGAAGGGTTCCACGCTGATGATCCGACACTATTCACTCGCCCTTGGTTTTCATGGGCTAACGCTATGTATTGCGAATTTGTCATCGATTATTGTGAGAGCGCTTTTATGAGTGTAGAAAAATAAAATAATAGTAGATTAAAAGACAAAGCAAAAGGTTAGCATCTTTCATGCAGATGATTATATAACGATATGTTTGTAGGAGAATAATAAATTGAGAGAATTCAATACCTTTAAACTTACATGATGCTATATATAACCATCTTTTGTCCAGAAGCAAGTTTATATTACTTTGAGGAGGAGATGAAATGCCTAAACCGTTATTTATATTGACCGTCTTATCACTCTTGTTAGTTTCCATTGCATTTCCTGGTCTAAACGCTGAAGCTGCACCACTCAAACAGAAAAATTTGGAGCGTGCCATCGATTCTTATCAGGCTCTGCAAAAATACTTCTATCTGCCGGACTCTAAGCTTTACCTTGAGGAATATCCGCATAACGGCGGTAATCCATATTCTTATGTATGGCCATTCTCGCGTGCCATGGCAACGACAATTGATATGTCACAACTTGACAAGGTAGGAGATACTTACAAGGATGATGTACAGGATCGCTTGCAAGGGGTTGAATTGTACTGGAACAATGAAACAGACCCGCCAGGCTATGATTCCTACGTCCGTCCTCCTCTTGGCAACGGTGGAGATAAGTTTTATGATGACAATCATTGGCTTGCGCTCAACTTTATCAAAATATATGATACAACAGGTGATGAAGCCGCATTAAACCGAGCGAAACAACTTTTCGATCTGGCTGTTTACGGCTGGGATAACGATCCTTCTCACCCTTGTGCAGGCGGTGTATTCTGGACTCAGGCACCATGGAGTAATGACCGAAATACTATTTCGAATGCCCCGGCAGCTGAAATAGGTCTGTTGTTATATGACATCACAGGAGAGCAGTATTATTTAGATTGGTCTAAGAAAATGTATGATTGGGTAAACAGCTGCATGCTTGCACCGAATGGACTGTACTGGGATCATATTGATCTTGAAGGTAATATTAACAAAAGACAATGGACCTATAATCAAGGTGTTATGATAGGAGCCAGTGTTTTATTTTATAAGGCTACAGGCGACCTTACGTATTTGAAACGTGCCGAAGATATCGCGGATAAGGCGCTCGAATATTATGGCGGCTCCCGTCTATTTTCAGATCCGCCATATTTTAACGCCATATTCTTTAAGAATCTGCAACTGTTAGAGTCTGTAAACAATAATCAGACCTATCGTAAATTTATGCAAGCATATGCTGATGAAATGTGGAAAACCGTTCGTGATCCAGAAACCGGTTTATTCAAATTAGACCCGAACAGATCAGTCTCACTTTTAGAACAGTCAGCAATGGTGGAGATTTACGCTAATCTTGCTACTAAAGAATCAATCTTGAACATTGATAAGAAGTGATTTGCGACAAACAAATTGATGATATAACTTTTATAAGCCAAATAATAGAGGGTATGCGAGATTCGTATACCCTTTTTGGTATGCCATGAGGTATTAAAAAATGATTTGTTGACCGAATAATAAAAATATCTCAGCAAATATTATAGTTCTAATATTTCCTCGAAACCATATCTTATATTAATTAAATAATTTTATATAAACTTATATTGATACACATATTAATATTAGTTATTATATCAATTATAATGAAAACGCTATCATTTTTTTTAAATGATAGATTAAGAGGAGGGGAAATGAAACCATTTTCTATGAGTTATCGTCTTCAATGATTCTATTAATGAGAAAGTAATATTTGGGATGTAACGTTTTATTGAGATATTGGAGGGGAGGGGTTTTTGATGGCTTCTGAATTGAATCAAGCCACATCTAATAAGATTCCACATTTATCAACGAAAAGGAAGAAAGAATTAAAAATAGAAAATCGAAAGAAAACATTAAAAGACATCGCTAGAAGTTGGGAATTATATGTATTTCTATTACCAGCATTTCTATATTTTTTAATCTTTCATTATGTTCCTTTATACGGTGTTCTTATTGCTTTTAAAGACTTTAATCCCGCTTTGGGAGTTTGGGACAGTCCTTGGGTTGGATTTATGTGGTTTGAAGATTTTTTTAGCTCTTACTATTTTTGGGATTTGATAAAGAATACGATTGGTATCAGTCTTTATTCGCTTGTTATAGGGTTTCCAATGCCGATCATTTTAGCATTGGCTTTTAACGAAGTAAAGGATGGGATGTATAAACGGGGATTACAAACGATTACATATGCACCTCATTTTATTTCACTCGTTGTTATGGTCGGTATGATCATTGCATTTCTTTCACCTCAAACTGGCCTGATTAATCATATTCTAGGTTTATTTGGAGTTGAACCGATCGATTTTATGCAGGATCCAGGATGGTTTAAAACCGTTTTTGTATTATCTGGCGTATGGCAAGGGATGGGATGGGATGGGGAGCCATTATCTATATCGCTGCATTGTCTGGTGTTGATCCCCAGCTGCATGAATCTGCCAAAGTTGACGGTGCTTCAAGATTGCAACGGATTTGGCATATTAACATTCCGGCACTGCTTCCAACCATTATTATTTTGTTTATCTTAGATATGGGTAGTTTGTTGTCGGTTGGGTTTCAAAAGATTTTACTCATGCAAAATGATTTAAATATGGAGTCTTCAGATGTTATTGCAACCTTTGTCTATCGAACAGGTATTTTAGATGCCCAATATAGCTATTCTACTGCAGTTGGTTTGTTTGATGCTGTCATAAATGCAACGATTCTCGTCATCGTTAATCAGATTGCTAGAAAACGGAGTGAGACAAGTCTTTGGTAGGCAGAAAGGAGAGGTAAAATGTCCGCGATTAGAGAAAGTCGATCAGATCTAATTTTTAAGTTTTTTGTTCATTGCTTTCTATTTGTCATCTTGGTGATGATTTTATATCCGCTGATCTATATTGTAAGCGCTTCGATAAGTGATCCAACTTTGGTCAACCAAGGAAAAATGTGGCTATTGCCTAAGGGCATCACCTTTGTAGGGTATGAATTGCTTTTTCAATATGATGAGATCTGGATCGGTTATCGAAATACAATTTTTTATACGTTATTAGGTGTATCAATAAACTTATTTGTCACTTTACCGGCAGCTTATGCTTTATCTCGAAAAAAATTAGTCGGCCGGAATTTTTTTATGATGATGTTTGTGTTTACGATGTTTTTCAGCGGCGGCCTGATTCCATCTTATTTACTCGTTAAAAATTTAGGAATGATTAATACCGTTTGGGCACTCGTCATTCCTAATGCAGCCTCCATTTGGAATATCATTTTATGTCGAACATTTTTTCAAGTAACCATTCCGAAAGAATTAGAAGATGCAGCAAGTATCGATGGTTGCACAAATACAAAACTGTTTTTTAAAATCGTTCTCCCATTGTCAATGCCTATTGTCGCGGTAATGGCTCTGTTTTACGGTGTGGGGCATTGGAATGAATACTTTAGTGCTTTAATTTACCTGAATGATGAGGCGAAGTATCCATTGCAAATGGTATTAAGAAAAATTCTTGTCCTCCAAGAAATATCCACAGAGACAATGGACCCTGCTATGGCTATAGCTAATGCAGAGGTTATGAATCAGAAAGCAGACCTCTCAGCGGTCTTAAAATATGCAGTCATTATTGTTTCAACTTTGCCGATGCTTATCGCGTACCCGTTCCTGCAAAGATATTTTGTTAAAGGTGTCATGATCGGTTCGATTAAGGGTTAAGTTGGCACCCCATGATGAGGTCTGTTACACACTATGAAGGGAGGGGATATCCATAAGGGTTGTATTTAGGCAAGTAGTACCCAGGAAGTTAGTAAAGTCTTTTTCAAGACGTTAGAAGGGAGTTTTTTACATAAGAAAAAAGATACCTGTTTTCTTGATGACAACAGTGTTAATGTCAAGCGTGTTGTTTGGCTGTAAATCCAATGAGGCTAGCAATGAAACTTCAAAAAATGAACCTAAAGCAGCCATTAACGAGAGCGGTTTTCCAATCGTTGATGAAAAAATCACTTTAACAATGGTCGGTCCTCACGTTGGAAAAGGGGAATGGAAAGATAGAGAGTATTTTAAGGAAATGGAGAAACTTACAAATATTAACTTCAAGTTCGAAACACCTCCACGAGATGATTTCCTAACGAAGAAGCAATTATTATTAGCCAGCGGAGATCTGCCTGATATCTTCTACGCATCTGATATCAATCACCAGGAACAAATTAAATATGGCGGCAACGGAATTTTAATTCCTCTTGAAGATTTGATTGACAAGTACGCTCCAAATATTAAAAAGATGCTGGAAGAAAGCCCAGAAGTAAAAAAAGCGATTACAGCACCTGATGGTCATATATATGCTTTGCCTTCAGTTGATGATCAACCTTCCTATTGGCATATGTGGTACAACGGTGAATGGTTGAAAAATCTTGGTGTAACAGAATTACCAAAAACAACTGACGAATTTTACAATCTGCTTAAACGCTTTAAAACTGAAGATCCCAACAAAAATGGAAAAGCTGATGAACTTCCTTTAAGCAATCATAACGGTGTAGGTGAATTTGATTCCTATTTGCTTGCAGCCTTTGGTCTAACAGGCAGCGGGATATCACTAAAAGATGGTGAAGTTGTATATAGTCCTGTTCGGGAAGAGTATAAAGCTTATTTAGAATACATGAATAAACTTTGGGAAGAAGACTTATTTGATCATGAATCATTTTCTCAAACAAATCCACAAAAAAGGCGAAAGGACACGAAAATTTAATCGGGGTCTTTGCTGATGCTCATCCGGCGTTTGTTTTAGGAGGATCCACCGATCGAACTGACAACCCGGTATTTCACCCATTGACTAGTGAATTCATCGATCAGCCAATTGTACCGGAATCTACTGGAATTGGCCATGGTACATTCGCAATTACAAAGGAAAATGAACATCCAGAAGCTACGATCAGATGGGTGGATTACTCCTATTCAATAGAAGGGGCGGATCTTCTTCATAATGGGGTAGAAGGTACCTATTGGGAGTGGAAAGATGCAAATACGAAGCAGGAAAGGTTAATAAAAGATGCTCCTTCAGGCTTTGACAGCCCTGAGGATTTTCGATCATCCATTTCTCCAGACTGGGGAATTGGCGTACCGATTCGAAGATTTGCACAAGATCAGTTAGGCTGGAAATGGGGTAATGACAAATTTGGCGAATGGGTGCGTGAGGAAGATAAGAAAAAATTGATTCCTTATGAGACACCGGTTTATCCAAGCGTTTATTTTAAAGATGATGAATTAAAAACGATCACCCGTATTGAACGGGATTTAAATACGTACGTCACACAAATGAGAGCAAAATTCATTACTGGTGAATCCTCATTGTCTGAATGGGATAAATATGTCAAAACCATCGAAGACATGGATTTAGACAAGCTAATTGATATCTACAAGCAGGCATATGAACGTCATCAGAAAAATTGATTAATAAACGACAAATTTTATAGAGGAGTGGAATCGGATATGAGCAAAATTCGCGTAGGATTTATTGGTACTGGCGGGATTGCCCACCTTCATGCTGGGCAGTTATTGGAATTAGAAGAGGTGGAAATAAAGGCGATTACAGATGTAAATGTTCAAGCTAGGGAACGATTTGTTACGAAATTTGGGCTGCAAGATATCCAGCAATTTTCCGAATACCGCGACATGCTTGAAGATGCTACTCTCGATGCTGTCGTCATCTGCTCTCCACATACTTTGCATTTTCAACAAGCAACAGATGTCTTGAACGAAGGACTTCATGTCTTAATTGAAAAGCCGATGACGTGTTCATCAACAGAGGCAAAGCAACTAATCGAAACTGCCGAACAATCGGGCAAAGTGATGCAAGTATCGTATCAGCGTCATTTCCAACCTGAATTCATTTATATTCGTGATGTGATCGCAAAAGGGGAAATCGGGAAGCTCACTTCGATTACTGCTTCATTATACCAACAATGGTGGAGAGGTCAGGGACAGAATATTTCATGGCGGCAAGTACCGAATTTATCAGGAGGCGGGTTTCTGATGGACTCAGGCAGCCATATCATTGATGTCCTGCTTTGGACAACAGGTTTAACACCGATAGAAGTTTATTCGCAGTTATCGAACCAAGGTGCACCGGTCGAAATCGATACGTTTACCTCTATTCGTTTCGAAGAAGGGGTTGTGGCAGGTCTAAACCTAATTGGACGCGCACCTACCTGGCATGAAACCTATGTATTTTGCGGTGAAAATGGCGGCATTTTTTATGATAATGGCAAGATCACACTGCATCGTTCAGGTCATGAGCCGATTGTTCCTGAATTACCAGAACAAACAACCAATCAAGACAAAAGCTTTATCGATGCCATTCTGGGACGGCACGAAGTAAAGGTTCCAGGAGAGTTCGCATTAAAAGTTGTCAAGTTTTCGGAAATGGTTTATGAAGCAGCAGGCTATAACCCGTACACAACAATGAAAGCGAATCATTAGAGGAGGAACTAAAGCCATGAAATGTCAAATTGGGATGCGCATTCCACCTAAGATTGGGGCAGAAGGAATCGAAAGTGCTGCTGCATGGGCTGCACAGGTTGGATTGGATACCCTTGATGTTCCGCGTTTAACACCAGAAACAAAAGAAGCATGTCAAAAAGCTGGTATAGGCATCGGTTCTGTCGATGCAAGGAATGGGGCCAGTCTATTAAGTTAGGATGAAAACAGACGTATAAATGCGGTAGAAGATCTGAAAAAGCAGATGACAGACATTGCACAATTAGGAGGGCGCGTGTTATTCATGTGTCTGGTTCCTGAGGATCATACAATGCCACGCAAGGAAGGATTTGCGATCTGGAAAGAAACGTTTCCGGAAATTATCAGGCATGCAGAACAGATGGGGATCTACATCGCTATTGAAGGCTGGCCGGGACCAGCGCCCCATTATCCAACATTAGGTTGTACTCCTGAAATGTTGAGAGCCATGTTTGAAACGGTACCATCAAAACATTTCGGGATGACCTATGACCCCTCTCATCTTGTCCGTTTAGGAATTGATTATGTAAGAGTATTAACTGAATTCGGTGAAAGAATTAATCACTGTCACGGAAAGGACACCGAAATTTTGCAAGATGAGCTTTATGAATGTGGTGTAATTCACGCTACGTTTGGTGAAAAGTATAGTTTTTCAGAAGGCTCATGGCGCTATACCATTCCTGGACGCGGCGAGGTAGACTGGGGGAAAGTGGCTGTTCGATTAGACCTTCTCGGTTATCAGGGGGCAATTAGTATCGAATTAGAAGATCATAGTTATTGGGGCTCGATCGAAGCGGAACGAAAAGGGATTGAAAAAGCGTTTCACCATTTAAGACAGTACTTTAAATAATAAAAACCTATTTTTATAGAATCCATGATGCCGATCCATCGATTTTCTGCCTTTGCTGGAAGATTGGGGGATCGGCAAAAAGTATATGAGAAAGGAAAATGATATGAACGAAACCGTCCGAGTAGGTATTATTGGCTTTGGTTTTGCAGCTCGCACCTTTCACGCTCCAGTTATATCATCGATCCCTCAATTGAACATACAG
Organism: uncultured Metabacillus sp.; assembly: GCF_947503125.1. Lineage (GTDB taxonomy): Bacteria > Bacillota > Bacilli > Bacillales > Bacillaceae > Metabacillus. The sequence goes on along the minus strand of NZ_CANNCR010000010.1, from coordinate 91,178 downwards.
AAAATCGTTAGTCGGAGTGGAAAGAGTGATAAGGAACGCTATCCATCTGTGGAATACGTTCAGCATGTTGAAAACTTATATCAAGATGAAGAAATCGATCTTATTGTTGTTACAACTCCAAGCACTGACCATGTCACGTTTGTACGGGACGCATTGTTAGCAGGAAAGCACGTGGTCGTTGAAAAGCCTTTTACGACAACCACAGCTGAAGCGGATATGCTAATTTCTTTAGCGAAAAAAAGGAATAGGGTGCTTAGTGTATTTCATAACCGCAGATGGGATGGAGATTTTCTGACCATCCAAAACATTGTGAAGGAAAACTTGCTGGGGAGAATGACTGAAGTTGAATTTCGCTGGGACAGATTCAGCCCAATAGCAGGTACAAATTGGAGAGACAGCACGTCCATCGGTGCTGGCCAGCTTTATGATTTAGGTGTCCATTTTCTTGATCAAGCCCTATGTCTTTTTGGCAAGCCGAAAACGATTCAGGCAAATCTTCGTACGTTGCGGCCAAATACCCAAGCAGACGATTATTTCGATGTAAAGTTAGGTTATCAAAATGGATTACATGTAAGATTGATTTCTTCATTGGTTGCACGAGAACAAGGTCCTCGCTATAAACTTCATGGAACAAGTGGATCTTTTGTTAAATACGGAATCGATCCCCAGGAGGAAGCATTAAAACAAGGATTGACTCCTCATTCACCGGCTTGGGGAAGAGAATCAAAAGAGTGGTGGGGAACATTGAACACAGACATTAACAATCTACATGTTATTGGGCGTGTTGAAACCATTCCAGGTTCTTACCAATCATACTACCAAAATATTTACGAACATATTATGGGACGTGAGGAACTTGTCGTTAAGCCGGAACAAGCTCGATTAGCGATCTTGTTGATTGAGATGGCGAAACAGAGTCACTTAGAAAAAAGAACATTGGAAGTGAACTAACCGGAAAAGAAAATATTTCATTTCTTAATAAGGAGGGAAAATTTTTGTTCCATTTTAAGCTGGCCTTGAACACATCTACGTTGATTCCTTTTAAATTAGATGTAAAAGAACAAGTAAATATTGCTGCTGAAGCAGGTTATGATGGGATTGAACTTTGGGTCAAAGATATTGAAGAATATCTCGATAATGGCGGATCCATTAAAGAACTCAGAGGCTTGATAGAAGATAGCGGTATTTCAGTTGTTAACGCCATTACTTTTTTTAAGTGGACAGATGTTAATGAAGAAATTCGTAAAAAAGGTCTGGACCAAGCAGAACGAGAAATCACGTTGTTAAAGAAATTAGGCTGCAAGGCAGTTGCCGCTCCCCCCAGCGGTCACGTTGAAGGGGTTTCATTAGAGACTATTGCACTTCATTTTGGTCAATTAGCGAATCTTGCACGCAGAATAGGTGTTGAGCCATATCTAGAATTCTGGGGAAAATCAAAAAGGCTCTCCAAATTGAGTGAAGCACTCTTCATAGCTATGGAAAGCGGAGTACCAGACGTTAAAGTTTTACTAGACCCTTTTCATATGTATACGGGTGGAAGCAAGATAGAGAATTTGGATTATTTACGTGCAAATAATATCGGGATCGTCCATGTCAACGATTATCCCTCTACTCCAAAGAGAGAACATATCAGTGACCGTGATCGCGTATTTCCAGGAGATGGCATCGCACCAAACAAAAAACTGGCATCACTTTTAAATCAAATAGGCTACAATGGCTTTTTATCCTTGGAATTATTTTGTGAAAACTTCGATCATCAATCTCCATTAGAGGTTGCATCCAAAGGTATAGAAAAGATTAAACAAGCTTACATTTTAGAAGATTGATTGAAATGTAATGGAGGTATGACGAATGGTTGTAGATACTATATCTGAATTAATATTAAAACCATTAACGACAAATGAAATTAAACCAAAAGGATGGCTTTTGCGTCAAATACAAATACAAGCAGAAGGTCTAAGCGGGAACCTTGATAAATTTTGGCCGGATATTAAAGAAAGTAAGTGGATTGGCGGTGATAAAGAAGGATGGGAACGTGTACCTTACTGGTTAGATGGTTTTATCCCATTAGCGTATCTATTAAATGATGACGATATGAAAAAACGAGCTAAAAAGTATATAGATGCGATCATTCATGGGCAAGAGGATGATGGCTGGATATGCCCATGCTCTAAAGTAGAGAGAGAACGATATGACATGTGGGCATTATTTCTCCTATTAAAAGTGTTAGTCGTCTATTATGAGTGCAGTAAGGATGGAAGGATAGAAGAGGTTATCTATAAGGCTACGAAAAATTTGGATCGGCATATTGATAGGTTCACAATCTTCAATTGGGCGTCCACAAGATGGTTTGAAATGCTCATCCCAATCTATTGGTTATACGAAAGAAGAAACGAAGACTGGTTACTAAACCTGGCCATAAAGATGAAAGCTCAAGGTTTTGATTATCAAGCTCTATATGAAAATTGGCCTTATGAAAAACCACAAGCATTTGGCCACTGGAGTCAAATGAATCATGTCGTAAACCAAGCGATGGCAATAAAATCTTTAGCTCTATTTAGCAGAATCAGCAAGCAAGAGGAAGATAAGACATTTGCAGAATTGATGATAGAAAAATTATTTGAATATCACGGCACAGCAACAGGCATTTTTACTGGAGATGAGTGTCTTTCAGGCAACAGTCCAATCCAAGGAACTGAATTATGCTCTGTAGCTGAGTTTATGTATTCATTAGAGCATCTTATTCAAATAACAGGTGAAACGAAATGGGCAGACAAGCTGGAATATATCGCTTATAACGCTCTGCCTGCAACGATCAGTCCTGATATGTGGACACATCAATATGATCAACTCGTCAATCAGGTTGAATGCAGTAGAATCGAAGAAGGCTCCCAACCGTTCAACACAAATAATGGTGAAGCTCATTTATATGGACTCGAGCCCCATTACGGATGTTGCACCTCAAATTTTAATCAAGCATGGCCAAAATTTGCGTTATCTGCATTTATGACGACAGACAAAGGGATTGCCTGTGTTACACTAGCACCTTCAACAGTGGAAACGGCTATTAACGATGTTGATGTAAAAATAAGCTTATCTACTGACTATCCATTTCATAATAAATTGATTTTCTGTGTGAACGTAAGTGAGCCAGTTGAGTTTGCATTTGATATAAGGATTCCGGGCTTTAGTTCAAGTGCAACAGTAAATGGTGCAGATACGAAAAGTGGAGAATTTTATACGATTTCAAAGACTTGGAATAATGAAGAAACCATTGAAGTCGTCCTGCAGTTTGAAACAGAATTTATCGAAAGACCGGAAAATATGGTTGCAGTTAGAAGAGGTCCGCTATTATATAGCATTGCTATTGAGGAAGAATGGAAGATGGTTAATTATGGAAATAAAGAAAAGTTGCGGGTATTCCCTCACTGTGATTATGAACTCTTCCCTAAATCACAGTGGAATTATGGGTATGCTGACAAAAAGATAGAATACACATTTAATGGTGTAAGCGATATTCCATTTAGTACAAAAGAAGCCCCAATAAAGGCGAAAGCAAAAGTAGTTGAAATAGATTGGCCTAAAACAAATGGCGTTGTAACAAAAGTGCCAGTAGATAGAAAACCCATTAGCCAATTAATAAAAGAGGTAACACTGTTGCCATATGGTTGTACAAACTTAAGAATGACAGAAGTTCCTTATATTGATTTAGAAAAATAGGAAGATCGGGAACTCAGCTATGGATCCATACTTTCAAAAAATGGTAAAAGCTTCCCGCTAACAAGATTAAATAAAATTACGCTTAAAGTGAAAAATGATCAACAAAAGTCTCAGATACCTTTTATGGCATTGAGGCTTTTCTTTTATTTTTAAGTTATTACCTGTTTTTTGCTTCCTTTTTATAATATCCACAGTCGTTTGTCTCCCCATCGATACGATTAAAATGTTTATTCTGTATAAAAATACCTTCTAACTATATTTTTTAAAAGAATCTCCTTGCAAATAACGATATAATATATAAATAAAATAAAGATTTCGATAATGTATGCTGTATGACATTCCATATATCGTAAAAAATAAGATATAAAGCCTAATAAGGAGTTTTTTATGGACGATTTTCTATCAAAACACTACCAAAAAGCTGTCGAGCGTACACAGGAGATGGCATTTAACGATCTATATAAATATCTTGAAACAAAAGAAAGCCTGCCCACCTATGAACAATACGTAAGAGAAAGAGGCCAATATCTTGATCAAATCTGGTTAAATGCCTGGCTTAATTCTGCGACAAGCCATGCCTCTTATTCTGAAAAGAAAGCATATCTTGCTGAAAATGGCTATGACCTTGAGGGGTTAAGCAAAAAACAAATCAATCAAATGTTTCGTAATGAAATAAGAGAGATAAAACCATTTGATCTATTTGGCTGGCTAGACGACACCTTTTTAAATCAAGTGGACAAGTGGGAGCAACAATATATTCAGGCTAGGGAAGCCTTCCAAAGTCGAATGAAGCTTCAGCTGCAACGGGAGGAAAGGAGAAAATATCTTCATAAGCTTGAATATTATATTGATAAACTGCTTAATGAGCATTATGAAGATCTCTATCTCTATGTTCGTTATTTACTTGGCTCTCATCTGGCCATCGAAATTGAACAAAGAGGGAGTATACTTTCCTCTGAGGACATCCTTTTTTCTAATTATATAGAGCATGAACTTGAGCAAGCCTCTAATAGAAATCGATATTCAAATGATCTAACGGAAAAATATGAACGTCTAATTTCAGGCTATTTGTTTGACTTTGGAACCAATTGGCTAAAAGACCATCTTCCCGTCCACCTTTTTGAGGAATATAGGAACATCTACCATGAAGCTTTTCCTGATTCCCTTATAAAAGAATCAGCCTTTCAACCATTTGTAGAGCTCGGGCAAGAATTTTTTGAAGATTTGTTAGAGGAGTACATATCAGATCTGACAAGATTACTTGACATTCCCTTTGACCTTGTCACACATCAAAAGCAATATGAGAAAGATCTTTCTGAAAGAGAACGAAAAGCTGTTCAGGAGCTAGAGGCAATCAGACGGCGGAAAGAAGAAGAGGCAAGGATGATTGAGGATATTTTCGGAAGAGAATACAATCCTCCTGCTGGCCGTAATATTCAATATGTTCTACATGTTGGAGAAACTAACACCGGGAAAACCTTTCAGGCGATTAAACGAATGAAGGAAGCGAGCAGCGGAATTTATTTAGCACCGCTTCGCCTTTTAGCACTCGAGATTTATGATACATTAAATGAAGAAGGGGTTCCTTGCTCTTTGAAAACGGGTGAGGAGGAGAAGCTGGTGATGGATGCCAATCATCTTGCATGTACGGTTGAAATCTTTCATGAAAAAGATTTTTATGAAGTGGTTGTTATCGATGAAGCGCAAATGATTGCGGATAAAGATCGCGGCTTTTCTTGGTATAAAGCCATCACAAAAGCAAATGCAAAAGAGATCCATATAATTTGCAGCTTTAACGCTAAACCAATGATCCTGCAGCTTCTCGGTGAATCCAATGTTGAGGTTTATGAATATGTTCGCGATATTCCCCTTGAAGTGGAATCACAGGTTTTCAAGATTGGCCAAGCCCGTAAAGGAGACGCACTTGTTTGCTTTTCCAGAAAACGTGTACTTGAAACAGCTTCCGAGTTGCAAAGAAAAGGGCGCAAGGTGAGTATGATCTATGGCAGCATGCCCCCGGAAACGAGAAAAAAGCAGATGCAGCGGTTCATCAAAGGGGAAACTAACATCATCGTCGCGACTGATGCAATTGGAATGGGATTAAACTTACCGATTAGACGGATTGTTTTTCTAGAAAATGATAAATTCGACGGTACACGAAGAAGATGGCTTACTTCTCAGGAAGTTAAGCAAATCGCCGGCCGGGCAGGGCGCAGAGGTATTTACGATATCGGGAAAGTGGCTTTTACAAGCAATGTAAAAACAATGGTCCGTCTTCTTGAAGAAGAGGATGAACCGCTTCATGGCTTTGCCATTGCACCAACTTCAGCTGTACTTGAGAGATTCCAAAAATACTCACGTAAGCTTGGCCTGTTCTTTTCCTTATGGGATCAATTTCATAGTCCAAAAGGGACAAAAAAAGCATCATTATACGATGAAAAGCTTTTATACGAGATGATTGAGGATTCAATGATTGAGGCCAAGCTCTCTGTACCTGATTTATATAGTTTTTTGCATTTACCTTTTTCGGCAAATGAGCCATCCTTGAGAGTTCAGTGGAAGCAAAAGCTGCAAGCAATTGTAGATGGGGAAGAATTACCAGAGCCGGTGGTGAAGGAATCTGGACTTGAAGAGCTTGAATTATCCTATAAATCAGTTGGTCTCCATCTCTTATTTTTATATAAGCTCGGAAAAAATACAGAAGCTCACTATTGGGAAAGAATTCGAATCGACATTAGTGATAAGATCAATGACCAACTAAAAAAGGGTGTACAACTAAAAAAAATATGTAAGCATTGCGGAAAAAATCTTTCTCAGCATTTTAAATTCCAGGTATGTGATGAGTGTCATTACATACGAAGGGAAAGAAAAAATCACTTCTAAACAATGATACATTTGAAATACAGGACCGATGATGATTCGGACCTGCATTTTTTTATGGATTTAATAAACATCATCTCTATTATGAATGGATATTTATTCCCTAGTTGCGAATCCTAACTACTAGCCTGCTAAAAATGCAAGAGGGCATTAAATACATTGCTGAAAGGGAGGAAGTATATTGAATATAGCGAACGTCTTAACAATTATTGGTTTTATTTTTTGTACGGTGATCCTGCTTGTCCTCATAATCATTTCCATTTATTTGTATATCAAAGACAGAACGCAGAAGCAGCATCCGATTCTTCGTAATTATCCTGTGATAGGACGTGTAAGATATTTCTTAGAAACGATTGGCCCTGAGCTGCGTCAATATTTATTCAACAATGATCTAGAGGGCAAGCCTTTTTCTAGAAATGAATACCAGCATATTGTAAGAAAAGCAAAATATAAACGTGATGTGTTAGGGTTTGGTTCACAAAGAGATTTTGAAGAGGCAGGATTTTATATTCGAAACTCGATGTTTCCAAAATTGAATGAAGAGATCAAAATGGATCGAAAAACAAAACAAACAACAGAACGCTATTTACTAGTAAAAGAACCTTTATTTACACAGAAAAAGGAGTACCTAGAGAAAGAAGAATCACTTGTATATTTGCTCGATGAAGAGGATGCCATTGTGATTGGGCAAAATTGCAGAAGCCCGTTTATCGTTAAAGGCCAGATTGGCATGTCGGCCATGAGTTACGGTTCTTTAGGTGATCGCGCCATTACAGCACTTTCAGAAGGGTTGGCCATCGCAAAAGGCACCTGGATGAATACAGGTGAAGGCGGCATTTCTGATTACCATTTAAAGGGCGGCGTTGACCTGATCATGCAAATTGGTCCGGGGCTATTTGGTGTTAGGGATAAAGAAGGGAATTTTAGCTGGGAGGCTTTAACGGAAAAAAGTCAAATTCCTCAAGTGAAGGCATTTGAAATCAAGTTAGCTCAAGGCGCAAAAACACGAGGAGGGCATATTGATGCGGAAAAGGTAACCGAGGAAATTGCCAGAATACGAATGGTCGAACCATTTAAATCAATTGATAGTCCAAATCGTTTCCGGGAATTTAGCGACTTTCCATCACTCTTTCATTTTATCGAGCGGATCCGTGAGCATACTGGCAAACCTGTCGGAATGAAGGTAGTTATCGGAAGCAAGGAAGAAGCAGATAAATTAGCGAGAAGTATAAAAGAAACAGGAAAAGGTCCGGATTTTATTACAGTAGACGGCGGAGAAGGTGGAACGGGTGCTTCCTACCAAGAACTGGCTGATAGTGTCGGCTTGCCGATCAAATCTGCCTTACCATTAATGGATCATGCCCTAAAAAAATATGGAGTACGTGATAAAGTAAAAATTATTGCATCGGGTAAGCTGTTTTCCCCAGATCGAGTTGCCATTGCACTTGCGATGGGGGCAGACCTAGTTAATATAGCGCGAGGCTTTATGATAACGGTCGGCTGCATTCAGGCACAAAAATGTGAATCCAATGCATGTCCCGTCGGAGTGGCAACAACAGACCCTGAATTACAAAAAGCACTTGTCATTGATGAAAAGAAATATCGGACAGCAAATTATTTAATCTCTATGCGCAAAGGTCTCTTTCGTGTTGCAGCAGCAGCAGGGTTAGACTCCCCAGTACATTTTAAACCAGAACATGTTGTCTATAAAGATGAAAAAGGCAGGGTTTATTCATTGGAGGAGATTTATGAATCGATCGTTGAAACAGAAAAACGATTACAGCTTACAAAAAGTTAATTTTATAACCACCTTTTTGGTGGTTTTTTCATTTATAAGCTGTTATGCCCTTAAAACGAAATCTCTTCCTGCCGATAATAATTACAGCAAGTAAAACATAGGGAGGCAATTGTTTTGAAAATAAAAGGAAAGCTTATTCTTTTGGTTTCGCTCTTAATAGCCGGGTTGCTTATTACGGGCGTTCTCGCATCCTTTGAACTTAAAAAAACCGAAGAAGCAAATCACGAGATTCAAGAAAAGCAAGAAATCCAGTTGATTTTAAAGTCATTGCAATATCGATTCACAGGGATTTCTAATGATGAAAGAGCATTTCTCCTTACCGGGGATATGGAGCTAGTTGCCGGGATTGAGGAAAAAACAAAGGAAATAAAAACCCATTTTGATGAACTTGAGGGAAATCCAAATCTTAATGGTTCAGAAATAAAAGCAATCAATCAGATGAAAGAAAACCTCTCAGTCTATGGTGAAGCGAATAAAGAAATGGTTGAAACATATTTAAACGGAGATCACGAAAAAGCCAAAACCATTCATATGGAGGAACAAAGAGGGATCCGCAAAGAGCTTGTAGATCCTAGCATTAATAAATTTATTGATGATCTGACAAACAAAATCGAGAGCGAAAAAACGCTTTTAAATGAAAAACAACAAATGGCAATAATCATTTTATATTCCGTTATCATCTTATCTATCATGAGTGGCATTATTTTCTCTTTAGTTATTGTAAGATCGATTATTAAACCTTTAAAAATCGTACATATTCGCCTAAGAGAAATTGCCGAAGGAGAAGGAGACCTTACGCAAAACATCAAATTAACATCCAGTGATGAATTAGGGGATATAGCCCGTTCATATAACCAAATGATTGGCAAGCTTAGAGAGTTAATTAAACAAGTAGGGGAACATGCTGGGCAAGTAGCTGCCGCCTCAGTGCAATTAACTGCCAGTGTACAAGAATCCACCGGTGCCAGTGAGCAAATTTCAGCAACCGTTCAACAGGTTGCAGTAGGAATAGACAAGCAAAACCAAAGTGTAAAAGAAACAGCTATGACAATAAACGATTTATCAACTTCTGTAGGGATCATTGCAGCTAATTCACAAGTTGTTAATACTACAGCTTTACAGGCATCTGAAAAGGCACTTGAAGGCAACAAAGCGGTTGAAACAGTTGTGAGACAAATGAATGAGATCAATGATTCTGTTACGTCTCTTTCACAAGAGGTAAAACTCCTTGGAGAGCGCTCAACCCATATAAACAAAATCGTTGAAGTCATAACTGGCATCGCCGAACAAACAAACCTATTAGCATTAAATGCAGCAATTGAAGCGGCAAGAGCAGGAGAACACGGCCGCGGATTTGCGGTAGTAGCAGATGAAGTACGCAAACTTGCTGAGCAATCCGCCTCATCTGCTGAACAAATCTCAACAGTAATATCATCCATTTTGAAGGATACAAATCAGACCGTTCAATCAATGGATGATACGACAAATAAAGTTGCTGCCGGTATTAGCCTTGTTCATCATGCAGGAAGCTCCTTTGATCAAATCCAACAAGGAGTTGTTGAAGTCTCTTCACAAATTCAAGAGGTAACCTCTGCCGTTCAGGAAATGTATATAGGCACAGAACAAATTGTTCAAGCAATAAAGGTGATTGACGAGACGTCAAATTTGACAGCCACAAGCACAGATAGTATGTCAGGAGCAGTCGAAAAGCAGCTTGCATCGATGGAAGAAATCACCGCATCTTCTGCTGCCTTATCAAAAATGGCGGAAGAACTTCAGGAGTTAATTGGGAAATTTAAAGTGTAAACTTTTTTCTTAGAGACCCACTCAGGTAATTGGTGGGTCTTTTCCTATCTACTAAACCGATTGGCACCAGCTTATTTGTTTCTTTTTGTACCCGTATTGTGTTTTTTAGGATCATCTGCCTTAAAAGCCGACTCTGTTTCATGATCATTTTTTAATTGTTCAAGGCTTGAATTTTGAATTCCTTTTTTCGCCATCATTTCACCACTTTCTAAAGAGAATATAGGATAGAATAGATTCTTCCTTTTTTATTCTGACTCTCGAACCGAGGATTCATTCAAGAAGGATGAATTTTAAACCGGATAAAAAAATAAGGTGCGATTCATACTATCATTGTACTAATAGAAATTTTTTGGCGGTGATGAAAATGACAAGACTTACAACGAAAGAGCTTGCATTTATTGAGGATGAAATTAGAGCTGAGGAAATTGCTGCAAAAACAATCAATTGGTGTGCTTCATTATGTAAAGATGAAGAGCTTCGAAATACGCTAGAACAGATCGCAGAAAATCACCAATTAAAAATAGCAGAGCTTGCGCAATATTTTAACAAGTCAGGAATGATCCAATAAGGAGGTCGGAACATGCCTAACAATATGGCAGGACGAGGATTAACGGAACGTGAAATGCTTCAGTTATGTCTCGAAATAGAAAAAGGAAGATGCCGAAGCATAGCAGGGACGATGTTGGAAACAACTCATAACGAATTACGCGATGTTTATCAGCATTGTTTTGAAAATGCAACCCAAAGCCAATATAAGCTTTTTGAGATCATGAATCAAAAAGGCTGGTACAAAACAGAGCTTGCATCGATTGAACAGATTGGTAAAGTTCAAGAATTAATGCAAAATAACTTACACCCTGATGATCAATTTTAATCAGATCCTTACGATCTAGCCCTTTCTTCATTTACTGATAAAAGGGCTATTTTTTTTGATAAGGAAAACTCCTTAACACGTAAAAACAACAATCCTAGCAAAAATCATGTTAAAGCTGAATATACTTTATTATCATGTAAAAACGAGGGAATATAATGCAAATTACCATTTATCAAGGAAACGATCACCATTTGAGACCATCTGATGTCAACATTGTGATTGATGTGATCCGGGCATTTACAGTTGCCCACTACGCATTTCTTCAAGGTGTAAAAGAAATTTTGCTTGTTGGATCCGTCCAATCTGCTTTAAAAATAAAGGAACACTTTCCAGAAGTCCTTTTAGCAGGTGAGGTGAAAGGCTTACCAATTGCCGGTTTTGATCTAGATAATTCTCCATTTACTATTGCTCATCATTATGGTTTAAAGGGGAAAGTACTAGTACAGAAAACAACAAATGGTGTGAAGGCTGCTCTCAACGCCTTAAACGGAAAAGAAATTTATGTTACCGGGTTTTCCAATGCAAAAACGACGGCGCACTATATAAAAAAGAAATGGACAAATGCAGGGAATCAAACCGAAGTCAATATTGTTGCTTCACATCCGCTCGGTGAGGATGATTTGGCCTGTGCTGAATATATAAAAAACATAATGGAGGAAAGGGATGCTTGTCTCACAAAGGAAGAAGTCATAAACAGGATTCAAAACTCATGTGTGACAGATAAATTTTATGATCCAAAGCAAAAGGAGTTTAATCCAGTAGATATTGAGTACTGCACAAAGGAACTGGATAGTCCGTTTATTATGAGGATTAATAAATCGCGGGAAATACCGACGATCGAAAGGGTGGATATTTAAGATTCGACCCTTTTTTTAATATCAGAATTTATATATTTTCTTAACATAGCTTGCGTTTCTGAATCTAGCTTCAGGCGCCATAGGCGAAGCACAGGACGTGCAAGTGCAGTCAAGAGATAAGGACGTCGCGTTTTTGACTGCCTCTAGGGTCTAGTCAAACAGGAATTGAAGGTAAAGAACACCTTCAATTCCTGTTCGCCTTATGCTTGTCGCCGAATGCTTAGCGCCTTGCGCTTTTTTCAACAAAATTCTAAGCACCTATAATGTTGCCTGTTAAGATGGAGATAAAATACTGTCGAAACTTGTTTTCAATTAATCTTTGAAAATGTAAGCGTTTTCTATTATAATAAAAGTGGGTTGGATGGCATGTGTGGCTGTCAAAGTATTTGGCGTAGGTGGGGCCGATACAATCGTTAGCTGAACAGGAACTGGACTTTAAGGTTTATTAAAACATAACTTTACGATGATATAAGAAGGTCGCCTGAGAATGGAAATATAGTGAAGGAGGTATGATCATGGCGAAAGAATGTAAATTAACATTATCTGATTTTGTAAATAAGGATCGATTTGAACTAAACTCTTACCTTACGTATTTGTTCAATGAATATTATGATAATCAGCTGCAAGCGAAAGAAAAATATGTGAAGCAATAAAACGCAACTCTGGAAAGTTCGTAAGACGAGAATATATGAATGCATAAATTTATTGAAGAGATAACCATTAATAAGTAAGGAAAGGTCAGTCCCACTAACACCAATATGTAGGATTACTAAATGTCCCTATATATTGTGTGTTCTAAGCGGTTCTGACCTTTGGTTTTGTTTAACAAAAAAATAACACGCAGTTCGCGTGTTCAAGAATCCTTATCATTATCTTTCGTTTCCAGAATGGCGACTACAAACATCCCAAAGCTAATCATGAGAGACAAAACTTCAAATGTACTCATTTATCCATCGCCTCCTTATATTCAGCCTTCCCCGATCTATGCTTATCCTATACAAACTTTTTGCAAAGGATTTAGGCGAAATGGAGGGCAAATAAACCGAAGCTGACAGAAAAAAGTAGTTATTACTAAGGTCATAATGTCTAAATGAAAACTTATTAAAATAGAACAAAAATTCTAATTTTCCCATCAATCAATTTCCATAACCATCTTGACAGCTTTTCGTAAGTAGACTAAGCTAAAATCATAACGTGATAGGAACGTTCCCACTTATTCGATCAAAGGGAAGAATGACTGTTTTTATAAAAACTAAAAATGGGAGCGTTCCCAAATTCAGTTTAGGAGGGAGCTGGATTGAACCCAACAATCCACGACGTGGCTAGGCTTGCCAACACATCAAAAAGCACAGTTTCCAGATTTTTAAATGGTCAACCAGTCAAAAAAGAAACAGAACAGGCACTTAAGAAAGCCATAAAAGAATTAAATTATCATCGCAATGTCAATGCAAGGCGTTTAGTTATGAACAAAACGCAAACGATTGGAATTGTTGTTGATGACATTTCAAATTATTTCTATACCCCTGTTTTTAAAGGGATTGAGCGAATCGCAAAAGAAAAAGGATTTCATTGTGTCTTTTATAGTTTAACCTCTAATATTTCCGAAGAGATCTCCTCATTAGAATTTTTATACGAGGGACAAGTTGACGGTCTTATTTTTGTCAGCTTCCTAAAAAGAAAAGATGAAGACCTGCAAAAGATGGCAGAATCAGGCTATCCAATTGTGTTAGTTGGTCATGCCGGATCACTGGAAGTAATAGATTCAGTCGATGTAGATAATGTATATGGCATTACTGAAATGGTCAAATACCTTCACCGTTTAGGGCATCGGCAAATTGCTTACATTTCAGGTCCTGATCATCTATCAGCAACGAAAGACCGGCTCGATGGTTATGAACAAACGATGGCAGAGTTTAAACTCGATGTCATGGTTACCCATTCGGATTGGTCCAATCAAGGCGGCTATTTAGCGATGAATCAATTGTTTGAAATGGGAGACTTTACAGCCATTATCTCATCAAATGATGAGACAGCAATTGGTGCGCTCAAAGCAATTCAAGAACGCGGCTATCAAGTGCCAATTGATTTTTCGTTAACAGGCTTCGATGATATCGCTATTTCAAGTTGGACATACCCTTCTCTTACAACACTAAGGCAGCCTTTTGAGGCCATGGGAATAAAAGCGGCAGAGATTTTATTTAACAAAATCGAAAAGAAACAACTTTCAAGCAAACGCCATTTATTAAAGCCAAAGTTAATCTTACGAGATTCATGTAGAAAAATATGATTAATGAAAAGGAGGGCCATTAATGAAACTAGCAAACAATACAAATCTCATAAGCTTGCAAATAAAAGACAAAAAAGTCTTACAGGATATTCAGCTATCCGTTACGCTTGATAACCTTACAAACATTGAATTAAGGCTCATCAATACGATGACAAGGCCAACATCAAAAGGAGGGGAGGAATACACGGAAACGATCCATACCTTTACTGACAATAAACAGCTTGTTTCAGTAGAATTACGCCTTCATCTCTATCAAAACCTGTTATTAGCATTCATTGATGCTGAGATTAAAAACGAACGGATGCAAAGCAGGCACACTTGTTTTGCCCCTGAAGCTGCCATTACACTTCATGTGGGAAGTATAGGTCAAGCCTCAGGGCTAATGGCTAACTACCAGCACAAAGATTGGTGGACACGCCCGCATTTTTCGCATGATCTAAAGTCCTTGCCTGAACGAACGCAGTCATTATTATGGAAGAATGAAAAGAGCTATATTTATCTCTTACCTGTCGTCGAAAAGATTTTTCGCACAGACCTGTCAGGCAGTACACAAGGAATGGATATAAAGCTTTCTTCCTATACAGGAGGATTTGACCATTGTCAAACATTAGCCTTTGCAATTGGAATTGGAGAACAGCCGTTTAAACTATCCACTAAAACAATCGGAAGTACATTAGAAGTACTAGAATACCCTACCTTACCGCGCCAGAAAAAGCGTTATCCGCACGTATTGGACTATTTAGGCTGGTGCAGCTGGGATGCCTTTTATCATGAAGTAAGCGAAGACGGAATCCTAGCAAAAATGGATGAACTAAAGGAAAAGCAGCTGCCCGTAAAATGGGTGATGATCGATGATGGCTGGCTGGATGTTGAAGATCATCGTCTGCAATCATTTGAAGCAAATCGCCAGAAATTCCCTAACGGACTTCCCTCCATTTCAAAAAAATTAAAGCAGCAATACGGGGTATCATGGGTTGGAGTATGGCATACGATTGCCGGCTATTGGGGAGGAATCCACAAAAAGTTAGCCAGAAGTCTAAATGACTGTGTCTATCCAACAAACAGCCAAAAATATATCCCTCATCCAGAGCTTGATAAAGGATTAAAGTTTTGGAATCAATTCCATTCAAGCTTAAAAAAACAAGGAATTGATTTTGTGAAAGTTGATAGTCAGAGTGCTGTTAAGAACTTTATGATGCACCAAAAATCAGTTGGTGAAGCAGCACATGGCATCCATGCAGGCTTAGAAGCATCTGTAGGGCTTCATTTCGATCATTGTATGATTAACTGCATGGGGATGGCTTCAGAAAATATCTTTCATCGGCCAATATCAGCGATTTCCCGCAATAGTGATGACTTTGTTCCAGGTGAAGAAATTAGCTTTAAAGAGCACGCTCTGCAAAATGCTTATAACTCCTATTACCATGGCGAGTTTTATTGGGGCGATTGGGACATGTTTTGGACAATTCATGAAGAAGGTGTGCAAAATGCGATTTTAAGGGCGGTAAGCGGAGGTCCCGTTTATTTTAGTGATCAAGTAGGGCTAACTGATTCAGAAAAAATTTGGCCGCTTATTTTTAATGACGGGAAAATTTTGCGCGCAGATCAGCCAGGACTGCCAACAGAAGACTGCTTATTTCTAAACCCGAATGAAGAACAAGTACCGTTAAAAGTATGGAATACTGTTCAGAACACTGGTGTTATCGGTGTGTTTAACATTCACTTAAATGGAGAGCAGGTACATGGTGCTTTAAGTTCAGCTGACATTCCGCATTTAACAGGAGATCACTTTGCTGTATTTGATTTTCTAAAGCAAACAGCCACGATTTTAACAAAGGATGAAGCCATGCCATTAACGTTAGAAAAGGACACAGCAGAATTATACCTTATTATGCCGTTTGATGGATTTACTCCAGTCGGGCTTATAAACAAATATTTATCACCAGCGGCTATATTAAAATCCTACAAAGGAGAAAAGTCGGTCATAATCGATTTGGCAGAAGGCGGTATTTTTGGATTCGTATCTGACAAAAAGCCGATTGCTGCATTTGTGAACAAAAAGGAAGCACGAATTCATGCAGTTGATGAACGATTTTATAAGATTGATTGCAGTGAAGAAGATACAGATGTGCAAATTGAGATTTTTATTGACTAGCATATGTACGAGAACCAGGATAAGGGACATAGTCATCGTTATGAAAATAAGGATTTTTGTTGATTTTAGAGTATATTTAATAGGTTCATATTTATCTTGATCAAATCATCAACCTAACTAGCAGTAGAAAACAACATAGAAATTTATCGTATTTTATCAGATAAAAAGATTCAAAATATTATTGACATTGTAAGCGTATACAACGATAATAAAGACAAGTCAACAAAACCTCACATAATCAGTAAACAAATAACACAAAACATGCTGCTGTTAAGTGAAATCAAATCCTGCAACACCGCAAAAATCCAAGTAATTGCCGATCCTGATACTTAATTAGACCTTTACCGATATTGTGGGTTTTTGAATGATGTAAATTCTTACTTTAACAAGGGGGAAAATGTATGATTAGTTACAGAAAATCTTTAACCTTGCTCATGATTTTTATAATGAGTTTGGGAACGTTCCTATCAGGATGTTCAGGAAACAAAGAGACCTCAAAAGAAGAAACGAACGAATCTGGCAGCAAAGGGAAGATTGAACTTGATTTTTGGACCTTCTGGGGCTCTGAAACACGCAGACCAATTATTGAAAAAATCATTGAAGATTTTAATAACTCACAGGATAAAATCCACGTTAAACATACATATCTGCCTTGGGGAGATATCTGGACAAAAGAATTAGCAGCGGTTGCAGCGGGGAATCCTCCAGATGTCATCATCAATGATATTAACACGGTAAGACAACGTGCAGAAAAAAAGCAAAATGAAAGCTTAGGTACATTCTTTGAACAAGATCCAAGCATAAAAGATCAATACTATCCGGAGCTATGGAATGCTGTTACACATGATGGCGTACCATATGCCTTGCCTTTCAATACAGATACTAGATTACTATTTTGGAACAAAGACCTGTTTAAAGAAGTAGGGTTAGATCCTGAACAACCTCCTAAAACGTGGGAAGAAGTAAAAGAGTTTGCAAAAAAAATTGATCAAAAAACCGGAAAACGTTATACGCGAATCGGGTTTTTACCAAGACATAAAATCGGACCGGATATTTGGATGCTTAATGCAACAGGTCACGGCTACTGGGACTATGAAGCTGGAAAACCGGTCGTGAATGATGAAAAAGCGGTTGATGCTTTGCAGTGGGTGTATGATTTCGAACAAATATATGGAGAGGACGTCATTAACGGATTTAAAGCTGAATTTGGTGAAAACCAAGCAGATCCATTTATTTCAGGAAAAATCGGCATGGTCGTAACAACGCCAACAGATGCCTATACTAAAATTCGCGACTTTGGCAATGGGATGAATTTCGGTGTTGCACCAATGCCAGAAATGGAACCTGGAAATGGCCACACAGTATGGGGCGGTGGCTTTGTTGCCGAAGTACCATATGGAGCCAAAAATCCTGAAGCTTCTTGGGAATTTATTAAATACTTGACAGGACCTGAAGCACAGGAATATTGGGCTGTTAAAAACTTTGATAATGTTGCAAACATTCAAGCATCCGAAAATGCCGCAAAAAGCTCTGAGCTTAAAGAAGACGGTAAGAGAGTTTACCGGGCTGCCATTGACAATATGGAACATACGATTTTAACCCCAACACCGCTCGAGGCTCCAGATTATCTTAATCTAATTAATCCTGAGCTGGATAAAGCATTATTAGGTGAAAAAACACCAAAAGAAGCTTTAGAGGATGCCCAGAAAGCAGTGGAGCAGTTAGTTGGAAGCACAAAATAATTGAAGTTCATGGGAGTGTATGTTTCGCTCCCTGATTACTTCATCATAGGAAAAGGGGGACTCTAAACATGCAAACCCAGGCTTCGACTGAAAATAGAGTAAAAATCAAAAATAGAAAAATCATGACACTGGAAAAAAAGGAAAGCTTACAAGGATATATCTTTGTTGCCCCTTGGTTAATAGGCTTTTTAATCCTGACAGCTGGACCAATGCTGTTTTCCTTATATGCAAGTTTTACAAACTATGATGTTACCTCCAGAATGGATTTCATCGGTATAAGTAACTATATCAGAATGTTCACCAATGACGATCTGTTTTGGATTTCATTAGGAAATACCCTCTACTATGTCTTGATATCCGTTCCCATTACCACAGCAGGTGCCGTTCTTTTAGCTGTCTTGCTAAATCAAGGAGTGCCTGGCATGAGATTTTATCGAACGATTTTCTATTTACCTGCTGTCCTATCAGGTGTCGGTGTGTATTTGCTTTGGATGCAATTATTAAGCCCGAACACCGGTCTTATTAATACCGTACTGTCTTGGGTTGGCATTACCGGTCCTGCATGGTTATTTGACCCTAATTGGACAAAACCATCCTTGATCTTTATGAAGCTATGGAGTCTTGGTGGAGGAATGCTCTTATATCTTGCCAGCTTGCAAGGTGTTTCAAAATCGCTTTATGAGGCTGCAGAAATAGATGGTGCTTCTGCATTTAAACGCTTCAGACATATCACCTTACCAATGATTACCCCGGTCATTTTCTTTGATGTTGTCACAAGTTTAATCGGCGGGTTTCAAGTTTTCCAAGAAGCCTATGTCATGAGTGAAAGCGGTAATGGCGGACCCGCAAACTCTTTGGTTTTCTTTAATTTACATATGTGGAATAAAGCCTTTGAAGTGTTTGATATGGGATATGCTATGGCGCTGTCATGGATTTTATTTATCATCATTTTGATTTTAACAGTGATAAATTTAAAACTTGCTCCAAGATGGGTGCACTATGAAGGAGATGATCATAAATGAGTGTATCTGTACAAAAGGAAGCCTATTTCCAAAGTGTCAAGGTGAAAAAACGAATATCCCAGACTATTGTCACCATGATTCTCCTAGGAGGAAGCTTGCTAATTTTGTTGCCTGTTTGGTGGATGTTTGCTACATCAATTAAACATATGGGAGAAATCATGCAATATCCTCCTACCTTTATTCCAAAAGAATGGCATTGGGAAAATTATCTTGAAACGTGGAAAGCTGCGCCCTTTACCCGCTATTTATTTAACACATTACTAATTACTGTCTTTGTCGTCTTAGGCAATGTATTAGCAAATTCGTTTATTGCGTACGGCTTTGCGAAAATCCGCTTTAAAGGGCGCAATTTCTTGTTTGCCGTCGTTTTAGCGACCATGATGATTCCAGGATTTGTCACCATGATTCCGCATTATGTTTTATTTTCGAAATTAGGTTGGTTAAATACGTATTTACCATTGATCATCCCGGCATTCTTCGGAAGCGCCTTCAATATCTTCCTGATCCGGCAATTTTATTTAACAATTCCGAACGAGTTAGTTGAAGCAGCAAAAATTGATGGGGCCAATCATTTCTATATATGGGCAAAAATTATGATTCCCCTCGCAAAGCCTGCGATTGCCACTGTTGCCATTTTCTCGTTTAACGGTGCATGGAATGATTTTTTAGGACCATTACTTTATGTGAACGAAGAATCACTTTACACGTTGCAAATAGGGCTACAAGTATTTAAAGGACAGCTGGCAACACAATGGAACTATTTAATGGCCGGATCACTATTGGTTTTACTGCCAGTTATCATCTTGTTCTTTATCTTTCAACGATACTTTATTGAAGGTATGAACTTAACTGCAGGTTCTAAAGGCTAATAATACAGACTACCTAAAAATAGGAAAGGGAGGGAACTCAGGTGGGCGAAACATTAGCGATCATTCATACCACACATGTTACAGTCGGGCCACTAAAAGATTTAGCTGCTAAATCCTTACCAAATCTTCATGTCATCAATTTTGTTGATGATTCGATTTTGCCACAGCTAGGCCAAAATGGCGGAAAACTTGAAGAAGTGCAAGGAAGACTGATTCAATACGTAAAAAATGCTGAAGCACTAGGAGCTGATATCATTTTAAACGCATGCTCATCAGTTGGAGAAATTGTTCCTATCGCAAGGGAGGAAGTATCGATCCCGATTATCCGAATCGATGAAGCAATGGCAGAAGCAGCGATTATCCGCGCGAAACGAATCGGAGTGGCTGCAACACTTGCAACAACTTTAAATCCAACTATTAGACTTCTTAAAGAAAAAGCGAAGCAGTTCTCAACAAATGCTATCTTTGAACCTGTTCTTATAGAGGAAGCATATAAGCGCTTAATCAATGGGGACAAAACGGGTCATGATGAACTACTTGCCAATGTGCTGACAAATCTTGCTGACCGATCAGAACTTGTTGTTTTAGCACAAGTATCGATGGCAAGAGTGCTTGAAAAGCTTCCAAAACCAATGCAATCGAAATTTTTAACGAGCCCTGAGCTTGGAATAGCGCAAGTTAAACAAGCACTCGAAGAAAGTAAGTGACACAATGGCGTTAATAGGGATTGATCTCGGCACAACACATTGCAAAGCAGGACTTTTTCATGAAAACGGTGATGTTATTCAGATTGCAATACGGCAAATGATTATCCTTCACGATTGCGAAGGGAATCCATTTTATCACCCGGAGGAAATATGGAACAAGATATACGAATGTCTGTCTGAAATCATGTCAAACCGAAGTGTAAAGGTTTCCGTTATCGGAATATCAAGCATGGCTGAAACAGGCTTGTTGCTTGATAGGGAGACAGGGAGAGCAAAAACAGCTTTTATACCATGGTTCAGCAGGTGTGCATTAAATGAAGCGAATCAAATTGGAAAGGAAGATGATCCTTTTCGCCGCTTTCAAAAAACTGGTTTGCATACTAGCTATAAATATGGTCTAGCCAAAATTCTTTCCTTAAAAGGGAAAGATAAAGGGATATTAAAACATGCTGTTTGGTTATCTGCTTCCGACTTTATTGCCTATAAACTGACAGGTAAGCTGGCAACCGATTATACCTTGGCTGCAAGAACGTATGCCTTTCGAATCGATCAAAAAGACTGGGATTTAGAGTGGATAAACCATTTTGAGCTGCCAAAGCAGTTGTTTCCTCAAGCTTTGCCAAGCGGAACGATCATGGGGGAAACCACCATGTCAGATCTTCAAAGGATCGGGATTGGAAAAGGAACTCCTGTTGCCATCGCCGGCCATGATCACGTATGTGCTTCCCTCGCTGTTGGAGCAGTTAAACCTGGTATTGTATTCGATTCAATAGGCACAGCTGAAACGTTAGTAGGAACACTGGAAAAAAGAGATTTATCCAAAAATGATTATGAATCAAGGCTGTCATTTGGATGCCATATCGTAGCCAACCGTTTTTTTTGGATGGGGGGAATTTCCTCCTCTGGTGGTTCAATTGAATGGTTCAGAGATCAATTATCAGACCAAACATTGTCCTATGAAGAAATCATCCGCTTATCGTTACTTGCTAAAGAAGGACCGACAGGGATTCTCTACTATCCATATTTATCTGGCAGTGGTGCACCAAACCATGATCCCGATGCAAAAGCTGCTTTTATCGGTGTTGCTGCCTCACATGAGCGTCAGGATTTGTTAAAGGCAATAATGGAAGGGACTTGTTATGAAATGGAAGCGATTCGAAGATCAGCAGAAAGGATCACAGAACATCCAATCAACCACGTAATTGTCGTTGGCGGAGGAGCCAAAAACAAAGCTTGGCTGAAAATAAAAGCGGATATTACCAACTGCCAATTAACCATTCCAAGTCTTTCAGAAGCAACTTTACTCGGAGCTGCAATGACGGCGGGAATTGGCAGCAAGGTCTATCAAAACGTAGAAGAAGCCATTTCAAGCTTACGTAACCAAAAAAAACGCATTACCCCAAACGAAAAAGCGCATCGTGACTATCGCAAAATCTATGAAATAGGATATATGAAGCTGCAGCATCCATTAAGAGATTACTATCACAGCATGACAGAGTTCGTTACCAAATAAATCATTAAAGGAGTTTACAATAATGGCAAAAAAGACGAAGCCGAAAAATGTCCTTACATTAAAAGAAGCATTAGTAATTGCCGAAAAAAACAGATATGCCATCGGCTCCTTCTCCCCAAGGTAGACACCGATGGTTCGTCCAATTTTGCGCGCGGGCCAAAAAACGCAATCACCTGTCATCGTTCAAATTTCAGAAAAAGAGCTCATACGCTATGGGATTACCCCATGCGAAATTGCGGAAGAATTTTATCAGGCGGTAGAAGAAGAGAACATCACCGTTCCGGTCGTCCTTCATCTTGATCATACAAAGCAGCTTTCCATTATTGAAGCTGCCATTGAAGCTGGTTTCACGTCGATCATGATTGACGCTTCAGAAAAAGAGCTGGATGAAAATATCAAAATAAGTAAAGAAGTCGTTGATTTTGCTCATGCAAGAGGAGTTTCTGTTGAAGCAGAGCTTGGGAAGATCGGGACAACGGACTTTGTCGAGACAGACACAGATGAAGAGCTTTACACAGATCCTCAGGAGGCATGGCAATTTGTCAACGAAACCCGATGTGATGCTTTAGCCGTATCGGTTGGAACCGCACACGGTGTTTATCATGTCCGAAAACCAAAAATAGACCTGAACCGATTAAAAGCTATACGTAATTTAACACCCGTACATTTAGTTCTTCATGGCGGTTCTGGGGTACCTGCGGAAATGATGAGAGAGGCCATCATGATTCGCAATGGAGGAATCAGTAAAGTAAATATTGCTACTGATTTAGAGCTTTCTTTGCTAGAGGCTATAGGGCGGAAGAATAGGATGACAAATCAGGAATGTAAAGCCCTTCATCAGGAGCAGTTAGTAATAGGAAGAAATGCAGTAGAAAATACAGTTATTGAAAAAATTGAACATTTCTTAGGCAGTTCAAACAAAGCGAAATCATTTCAACTTACATAAACGAAGTTTTAAATCAACAGAAATAAAGGTCGTGAATACACATGATGAGGCAAATCTCTACTAATCTTTATATCTATAAAGATACTTGTAACGTTTACGTCATAAAATCAGGGAAAAAAGCAATACTTATCGATTTTGGCAGCGGAGATGTCCTCGTACAACTGCCATCAATCGGGATCGCAGAAGTAACAGACATTTTCATGACCCATCACCATCGTGATCAAGCTCAAGGACTTGAACTTGCAGCTAGGAAAGGAATCCGAATCCGGGTCCCTCATACAGAACAGGATTTATTTCAACAAGTTGATGAGCATTGGAAGGCAAGAGTAATCGACAATAACTATAACATGAGGCAGGATCGCTTTTCCCTCCTCCGATCAGTGCCTGTTTATTCAACGTTAAAAGACTACGAAACACTCATGCTGAATGGAAGATTTTTTACGATTGTACCAACACCAGGCCACACCATTGGCTCCATTGCGATTATTGGAGAAATTGATGGCAAACAAACAGCCTTTACAGGTGATTTGATATATGCACCGGGTAAGGTATGGTCCTTATCTGCAACACAATGGTCCTATAATGGAGGCGAAGGGATTGCTTTAAGTATCCTTTCGCTCTTGGATCTAAAAGACAGAAATCCTGATGTTCTCCTGCCTTCACATGGGGAAGTGATGAATCACCCAAAAGAGGCGATCAATCTTTTAATAGACCGCTTTACAAAGCTTATGGAACAGCGCAAGCAAAATCCAAGACTGTTCCAACTAAGAGAGAATCCGTATGAACGGATCACTGAGAACCTATTAATGAATCGAACTAGTATGGCAAACTCTTATGTGCTTATCTCGAAAAGCGGTAAAGCGTTATTCCTTGATTTTGGCTATGATTTTATTGGCGGAATTCCTGCAGGTTCTGATAGAGCTTCACGTCGTCCATGGTTATATACCATTTCAACACTTAAGAAACAATTTGGAATCGATAAGATAGATGTTGTCATTCCTACACATTACCATGATGACCATGTTGCCGGTATGAATCTACTAAGGGATGTGGAAGGCACAGAAATATGGTGCCCTGAAAACTTTGCTGATATTTTGGAACATCCTAAAACGTATGATCTGCCATGTTTATGGTATGACCCAATAAACGTTGACCGCATTTTACCGCTAAAACAAAAAGTGAGATGGGAAGAGTATGAGTTCACCTTGTATCCACAAGCAGGACATACACTTTTTGCGGCGGCAATCGAGTTTGAAGTAGATGGAAAACGTGTGATCGCCATTGGTGACCAATATCAAGGAAATGAAGATGCTAACTACGTTTACCATAACAAATTTCGTATTTGGGATTATGTTGATAGCGCCTTACTCTACAAAACTCTTAAACCAGATCTCCTTCTTTCAGGACATTGGGATCCGATTTTCGTAACGGACGATTACCTTGAACAAATCGAAAAAAACGGAAGATTACTAGAAAAAATTCATCATGAGCTATTGCCTTTAGAGGAAATCGACTTTGGCGCAGAGGGATTTGGGGCAGTTATTCAACCATACCAGCAGACGGTCAATCAAGGTGAAACATTTACGATGACGATTGAAATAAAAAATCCATTTAACGTGGAAAAAGAAATTACAGCGAAAATACAAGCACCTCATGGCTGGGTAATAGAGATGAGTGAATTTAATGCAATTGTACCTAGTAAAGAAACAAGCCAATTTTCAACAACGGTATCTGTACCAAAAGAAGCCGTTGGCTATCGAGAACGAATCGCTGTTGATATAACCGTTGGGGAGCAGCGCTTTGGTCAGCAGGCCGAAGCATTAATTTCGATTCAACAACCATTAATTTGTTCAACAGCGATGGAACCAAGCTTTAACATGACATTTGGAGGGAAAAAAGATGACTGAAAAAACAACCGTTGTACAGGAAAAACAACGATCCAAAACGAAGGAGCAAACATTGCATATGATAGGAAATGCCCACCTAGACCCTGTTTGGTTATGGCAGTGGCAAGAAGGCTTTCAGGAAACAAAAGCTACGTTTCGTTCAGCACTTGACCGGATGAAGGAATACCCTGATTTTGTGTTTACAAATAGCTCTGCTGCAAATTATGAGTGGATCGAAAATAATGAACCTGAAATGTTTGAAGAAATCAAACAACGAATTAAAGAAGGTCGTTGGGAAATCGTCGGCGGCTGGTGGGTGCAGCCCGACTGCAATTTACCGGGCGGAGAATCCTTTGTTCGTCAAGGACTCTATGGACAACGCTATTTTCAAGAAAAATTCGGGGTGACGGCGAAGGTCGGCTACAATGTTGACAGCTTTGGGCATCATGGCATGCTGCCGCAGATCTTAAAAAAAAGCGGCATGGATTATTACATCTTCATGCGTCCAAGTCCACAAGAAAAAGGGCTCCCAAGCAGGCTGTTCTGGTGGGAATCAGATGACGGCTCCCGGGTATTAGCATTTAGAATCCCTTTTGAATATTGTACCTGGGGCAAAGATTTAGATAAGCATATCCGCCGTAATGCCGGAGAATTAAAAGCACCATTTGATGATTTAATGTGCTTTTACGGTGTCGGTAACCATGGCGGCGGTCCAACGAAGGAAAATATTGAAAGTATCAAACGTTTAAACGAAGATCCAACATTCCCTTCATTAGTCTTTAGCACACCGAATAAGTTCTTTGAGGAATTAATAAAAAAGAATCTTCCATTTCCATCTGTACACGATGACTTACAGCATCATGCCAGCGGTTGTTATGCTGTTCATTCAGGCATTAAAAAATGGAATCGGGAAGCAGAAAACATGTTAATTAAAGCAGAAAAATTCTCTGCTATCGCTAATTGGGTAACGGACCAAATCTATCCAATCCATGAGTATGACCGAGCTTGGAAAAATGTTTTATTCAATCAATTCCATGATATTTTAGCAGGAACGAGCTTAGAGGAAGCGTACGAGGATGCAAGGAATATGCATGGTGAAGCAATGTCAATCGGCAGCAGAGGATTAAATTATGCGGTTCAATCCTTGTCATGGAGAATTGATATTGAGGAAGTAGAGGGAATGAAGCCAATTGTTGTCTTTAATCCGCACTCATGGAATAGCAGGGTGAACGTCGAACTTGAAGTCGGCGGCTTAAAAGAAGGCGATATTTTAGTAGATGAAGAAGGTAAGCAAATTCCATTGCAAACTGTTCAATCACATGCAACAGCAGGCGGACGCTATCGAGTGAGCTTTATCGCAGAGCTTCCATCTATGGGATACCGCGTCTATAAATTGCTGCGCGCTGAAGCTTCAAAAGAGTTTCCTTGCTTACCTTCAATTGATACCATTCTAGAAAACGATACATTCCGGGTTGAAATTGATGCAGAGACTGGTTTTATTACAAGCTTGTTTGATAAAACAAAGGAGCTCGAATTACTGGATGGCCCAGCAGCAAGACCAATTGTCATCCATGACACGAGTGATACTTGGTCACATAATGTTCTCCAGTTTAAAGAAGAAGCAGGCTCATTTAAGGCGAAAAGCGTAAAACGCGTTGAGCATGGACCAGTTAAGTCGGTAATTCGCGTCATTAGTGAATACGGCAAATCCACTCTCGTACAAGACTTTACGATCTATAAAGAATTAGATCAAATTGATGTTCATTGCACGTTAAACTGGCAGGAGCAATTCAAGCTTCTAAAGCTAAAATTCCCAGTAGACCTCGTATTTAGAAAAGCGACCTATGAGATCCCTTATGGAACGATTGTAAGGGAGTGTAATGGAGAAGAAGAGCCTGGCCAGAATTGGATTGATGTATCAGGCACACATCAAAAGACAGGAGAAATGTATGGATTAAGCATTCTGAATGATGGAAAGTATAGCTTTGATATTCATAACAAGGAAATGAGCATGACGGTTCTGCGCAGCCCGATTTACGCTCATCATGATCCATTAGTTCCTGGTGAAGATGGCCATTATTCTTTTATTGATCAAGGAATCCAAACTTTCACCTATTCCATCCTTCCACATAAAGGGAACTGGGAAACAGCCGGAACTGTCAAACGAGCAGCGGAATTAAATCAGAAGCCGGTCACGATCATTGAAACCTATCATAAAGGAGATTTGCCGCAGAAAGATTCCTTTTTATCTGTTGATGTCGACAATGTGATTGTAAGTGTTGTAAAGAAAGCGGAAGACAATGATGATCTCATCGTTCGTGCCTACAAAACAGCAAATGATGCTACAACAGCGATTATCACGCTGCCTAAATGGAACAGACAAATTAAAGCACAGTTTCATCCATCTGAAATTAAGACATTCCGTATTCCCGCAAATGAATCAGAACCAGTAACAGAAACGAATCTACTTGAATGGGAATAATAGCGGACTGTCGCTAAATTTAAAATATTCAGACCTATAGTAATTCAAAGCCAATTTACTTGTGTTTGTTCTTCGGAGGGGGATCTCCCCTCTATAATAGGAAGTGAGGTGCTTCTTTTGATTCCACTTG
The DNA here is from genome assembly GCF_947503125.1 of uncultured Metabacillus sp. Taxonomy (GTDB): domain Bacteria; phylum Bacillota; class Bacilli; order Bacillales; family Bacillaceae; genus Metabacillus. The sequence continues at coordinate 63,504 of NZ_CANNCR010000010.1, read as the reverse complement.
TTCAAGAATTAAAACAATTAGGACGTTATATGATCAATAAACAGCTTGCATGGGGGAATGCCGGCAATATCAGTGCACGACACGGAGAAGAAAGCTGCTTTATTACCGCTAGCGGTACATATCTTGGAGAATTAGCAGATAATGATCTCATTGAGTGCCAATTTAATGCCTGCCTCTCCGATTATAAGAGAAAGCCATCTAAGGAAATGCCGATGCATCGTGCTGTTTATCAAGAAAGACCTGAAATCCAAGCTGTTCTCCATGCTTCACCATTTTATAGCACGATGGCGGCTTGCACCGGGATCGAACTGCCATCAAATCTCTTTGTTGAATCCATGTATTATCTCGAACGAGTTGAACGAATTCCCTATTATCACCCTGGTTCTAACGAGCTCGGAGAAGCCGTCAGAAAGAAAGCGATTAAAGCTAACATCCTCTTGCTGGAAAATCATGGTGTACTCGTATATGATACGAGTATCAAAGAAGCACGAATGGCGCTTGAAACGTTGGAAATGGTGTCCCGAATGATAATCACCGCAAAGGCGTGTGGGACAGAATTCAAGCCTTTATCTTTTGACACAGCAGAGGATTTTCTTCACTACTCTGGCTATAAACCTAAAAGGAAGTGGCAAATGCAATGATCGGTGTTGTAGCAGATGATATAACAGGTGCAAATGATATAGGAATTATGTTTGCAAAATCAAATTATACCGTTGACGTCTATTCGTCCATCCAGTCCGAAGACAAACAACTAAACGGCACAGATGTCCTTATACTTGATACAAATTCCAGATTTGATGAGGCAAAAACCGCCTATCAGAAGGTTTTTCAAGCAACGAAGGAATTACACAAACGAGGAGTCACACAGTTTTTCAATAAAACCTGCTCTGTGTTTAGGGGGAATATCGGGGCTGAATTTGATGCTATGCTCGATGCACTTGATGAAGATTTTGCGATTGTTGTGCTTGGATTCCCTAAGAACGGGAGAAAAACCATACAGGGCATCCATTATGTACACGGTCAGCCTTTAGAAGATTCAGAGTTCCGCCATGATCCTGTTCACCCTATGACATGCTCTAACTTAGTCGATATACTAAAATCACAGACTAATAGAAAAGTAACAAACATAAAAGAAGGAATTATTAAACAAGGTTCAGAAATACTTAGAGAGATCATTTATGCTCTAAAAAAAGACTATCAATATGTCATTATGGATGTGACAGACCAAGCGGATTTGAAAACAATCGCAAATGCCGTATATGACTTCAAGATATTAGCTGGCAGCTCAGCATTAGCGGAGGAACTTCCAGCTGTAATTGGAAAAAAGCCCGAACAAACGCTTCCAAAAAACGTCCCTGAATACCATCAGGGAAAAGGATTATTTTGTGCTGCAGGAAGCTTGATGCCGCAAACATTTGAACAAATCGAGTATATGAGGGCACGCGGTGCAAGCGTTTTTGAGCTAGACAGCCTTTGCTTACTAGATAAGGAACGATTCACAAGCAGCAAAACACAGCTATTAAATGTGATGGTAACTGAGATCAATCAAGGGAAAAATGTCATACTTCATTCAACAAATGATCCTTTAAAAGTGAAAGAAACAAAACAAAAAGCCTTCCAGCAAGGAATAAGTAATCGAGAAATCTCACAGTTGGTATCAAGCACCCTTGCAGAAATGACAAAAGCTGTTCTTCAACAAACAGGGCAAAAACGATTTGTTATTGCTGGCGGTGATACATCAGCAGCAGTCTGTCACAGACTAAATATAAGCGGGATAAGAGTGTGGAAAGAAATACAGCCTGGTTTGCCATCTTGCATATCTTTAAAAAATGATCCTATGTTATTTGTCTTAAAATCTGGAAGCTTTGGACATCGAGACTTTATTAAACAAGCGTTTCTTCACTTAAAAGAGCAATTACTAGAGCCAGGGGGAGTCGTCAGATGATTGTGGCGGAACGACGTAAGATGATTAGAGAGAAATTAATCAAAAACAAAAGTGTCAAAGTTTCAGAACTCGTAGAATTGCTGCATGTTTCCGAGGAAACGATTCGACGAGATTTAGCACAGCTGGAAAAAGAGGGAATTGCTGAAAAAAATTATGGCGGGGCAATCTTAATCGAAGAGCCGCTAAGCCAATCAATTATTCTTCCGGTAGACGAACGTACGCAACAATTCTCCAAGGAAAAAGAAGCAATTGGAAAAGCGGCTGCCCAATTAGTAAAAGAGGGACAAATTATTATATTGGATGCAGGCTCTACTACTTGGTATGTAGCAAAAAACTTGCCGGAAAGCGGGAATCTGACCGTTATCACAAATGCCATGAACGTAGCGGAAGAATGCAGCAAAGATGATTCAGCTTCTATTTATTTATTAGGGGGAAAATTAAGGAAAAACTCGATGAGCCTTGTCGGACCGCAAGCTGAAATTGAATTACAAAATTATAATGCCGATTATGTATTTCTAGGAACATCTGGAATCTCATTGAGACAAGGCTTTACAAGCTCAGACTTATATGAAGCAAATATGAAAAAAGCAATGGTTCGCGCAGGACAAAAAATCGTTGTTGTTGCAGACCATAGCAAACTCCAAAAAGCCGGTCTGACCACATTTTGTCAATTTGAAGAAACAAATATCTTCATTACGAGCGAACTGGCTAATAAAGAAATGATTAAGGAATTTAAGAATCGGGGCATAGAGGTCATTATTGCTCCTGTAGAATAGGCGGTAGAAAAGATGAATCAGGAATTAACTCGATTAGTAAAAAAATATCCCGAACTAACCGCCTGTATGGCTGATATTGAAGAAGCTTTTCTTATTCTGAAAAATTGTTATTACAAAGGCGGAAAGCTTTTGCTCTGCGGGAATGGCGGGAGCGCTTCTGATTGTGAGCATATTGTTGGAGAATTAATGAAAGGGTTCCTTTTAAAAAGACCTGTTGACCAAAATTTACAAAAAAGTCTTTTTGAGGTTGCTCCGGCTGATGCAGAAAACTTGATCAACCATCTGCAGGGAGCCCTTCCAGCTATATCATTGAGTAACCATTCGGCACTTATGACAGCCTTTGCAAATGATGTTGACCCATCTCTAGTTTTCGCACAGCAGGTTGTGGGCTATGGGAAAAACGGGGATGTGTTATTAGGCATTAGTACTTCAGGCAATTCAAAAAATGTGCTTCAAGCCTTAAAAGTAGCAAAAGCAAAGAGTATGTGCACAATTGGTTTAACCGGGAGAAACGGCGGGGAAATGAACGAAATTTGCGATGTGACGATAAATGTTCCATGGGATGATACACCTTCGATACAGGAAAGACATCTGCCCATTTATCACTCATTATGTATCATGCTGGAGGAGGAGTTTTTTGGGAATGCAAAGAAATCTATTAGCAGGACTTGATATTGGCGGGACAAAATGTGCTGTAACAATTGGCAGCATAATTGATTCTCGGATTGAGATTCTTGAAAAGAAACAATTCCCAACACCGCCATCACCTGAACAAGCAATAAAACAACTGGAAGATATGTTAGATCATATCCTCCAAGCCTTGAATTTAAGCTCGATTAATGCCATTGGGATCAGCTGTGGAGGCCCTCTTAATAGTAAAAGAGGTTTGATCCTTTCCCCCCCTAATCTTTCTAATTGGGATAAGGTAGATATCATAACCCCTTTTCATGAAAAATACGGTGTTCCCGTAGGATTGCAGAATGATGCAAATGCTTGTGCTTTAGCAGAGTGGAAATGGGGAGCAGGTCAAGGTGCATCAAATATGATTTTTTTAACCTTTGGCACAGGGATGGGAGCAGGGCTTATTTTAAATGGGAATTTATATACTGGAACAAATGATATGGCAGGAGAAGTCGGTCATATCCGACTTGCAGAAGAGGGTCCGCTCGGGTATGGAAAATTCGGTTCCTTTGAGGGCTTTTGCAGCGGCGGGGGAATTGCCAATTTAGCAAAAAAGATGACCGAAGCTGCTATTCATAAAGGAAAGACACCATCATTCTGCCCTTCATTGGAGGATAAAGAAAAAATAACAGCAAAAAGCGTTGGAATAGCTGCACAGAACGGCGATCCGCTTGCAATAGAAGTTTATCATGAAGTAGGCCGCAAATTAGGCAGGGGATTAGCCATCTTAGTCGATCTCCTTAATCCGGAAAGAATTATTATCGGCAGTATTTATGGACGTCAACAGAACATATTAGAGCCAATTGTTAAAGAAGAACTCCAAAAAGAATCCTTAAGTATATCACATTCCGTTTGCAAGGTTATACCTTCAGGTTTAGGAGAACATGTTGGAGATTTTGCCAGTTTGTCAGTTGCTTTACATACGATTGAGAAATAAAAAAAGGGTCAAGTTTTTATTTAGGTTTCACACCTATCTATGACGTGAGGGGAGTAAATAACAAATCGCTTCTGTTGTTTATTCCTCTGACATCAATAGATTTCACAACATTTGAAACGATTTCTTTTACTAATTTAAGGAGGTTCTTCCATGTTAAATGTTGCTATGCTAAGCAAATGGCATGTCCATGCTGATGATTATGCACGTCAGGCGTCTGAAAATGAAAACATATCCATTAAAATTGTCTGGGATGAAAACGAGGAACGGGGGAAAAAATGGGCTGAAAAGCTTGATGTGCCCTTTGAAGCTGATTTACTAAAAGTCTTACAAAACCCTGAGATTGATGCCGTTATTGTTGATACACCAACAAATCTACACAAGGAAATCATTATTCTTGCAGCAAAACATAAAAAACATGTTTTCACCGAAAAAGTGTTAGCTTTTACAGTTCAAGATTGTGATGAGATCTTCTCTGCCATTAAGGAAAATAATGTAAAGTTAATGGTGTCATTACCAAGGCTAACAGAAGACTATTACATATTTGCTCAAGAAACCATTGATAAGGGGCTTTTAGGACGTTTAACATCCATCCGGTGCCGTTTAGCACATAATGGCGCAGTTCCTTTCGAAGGAAACCCAACTGGCTGGCTTCCTGGGCATTTCTTCCACAAAGAAGAGTGTGGCGGTGGTTCGTTTATTGACCTCGGCGCCCATCCAATCTACTTAACGAACCGACTTGCTGGTCCTGTAAAAGCTGTAACTGCACGCTTGCAAAACACATTAGGCTATGAGGTGGATGATAATGCAGTCGCAGTCATTGAATATGAATCAGGAGCACTTGGAACTCTAGAAACCGGATTTTTATCAAACGGAAGTCCATTTCAGCTTGAATTGTATGGAACAGAAGGGACATTATTAATTGAAGACCATTCAATTCGTGTGAAAAGCAAGCAGTTAGGTGATGGATGGATTATTCCTGAGCAAATTCCTGAATCGCTTCAAAGTCCGATGGTTCAATGGGTAAATAACATCGTAGGGAATATCGAGCCTTCCATTACTGATGAAGATATTCGAAACTTAACTTTAATAAATCAAGCAGCAAGCCTTTCTAATGAGCAGAAAAGACGAGTAGTAACCACTGAAATAACAAATATAAGGCAACAGGCATAATCAACTAAGAAATATGAAAAGTACAGAGCGGCTATTTAAATGGCCGCTCTCTACTACAAACGGAAATTGTCAGTTTTTGCGCTTCCCCAGGAAATGAATCATTTTATTTGGACTGTTTAATAAGTGCTTCACGGTCATCTGCTTGTGGCGGGTCCTTTGCCAGCCATGTTTGATCAACATTTGTATGACTACTCACAATGTATCCTCTTTTAAAGCTCACCTATCAAAGTCTTTTCCTGTTATCATTCTTCATCCAGTCAAGATTATCCATGATAAATTTACTCAAGGTAAAGTTTAGTTGGATAAGCTCCGCTAAAGCATGCTATACAACGGCTGCTTGTTTCAGCCATATCAACTTTTACTGCCTCTAATAGCCCTTCCGTACTTAAAAAAGCCAATGAATCTGCGCCGATCGCTTTTCCCATTGCTTGCTCATGCTCATGCACATTAGCAAATAATTCTTCCTTCGTCGGCATATCAATCCCATAAAAAAATGGATTCCGTACCATGGGCGAGCTAATTCGGACATGAACCTCTTTAGCGCCAGCCTGCCGAATTAATTGAACAATTCGCTTGCTTGTTGTTCCTCTTACGATGGAATCATCAACAAGCACTACTTTTTTTCCTTCGAGAATTTCTTGTACCGCACTTAATTTGAGACGAACCGCTAATTCGCGTAATTCTTGAGTTGGTTCAATAAAGGACCTGCCGGCATATGGATTTTTGATTAATCCCATTTCATATGGAATACCTGATTGTTGAGCAAAGCCAATAGCAGCGGGAACGCTCGAGTCAGGAACAGCGACTACCACATCCGCTTCTGTTGGATGTTCTTTTGCCAATATTTGCCCCAGCTCCTTGCGAATCGATAAAACACTTCTCCCTTGGATCACACTGTCAGGACGGGCAAAATAGACGAATTCAAAAGAACAAAGAGAAAGGTTTTCTTTTGCGGCAAATCGCCCTGTCTTCACTCCTTGTTCATCAACAAGAAGCCATTCACCAGGCTCTACGTCGCGCCAAAACTTAGCATCAACAGCCTTCAACGCACATGTCTCTGACGCAGCAACAATAGCATCCCCAATTTTCCCAAGTGAGAGAGGACGCAAACCATTGCGATCAAGAGCGATCAGCATTTGTTTTTCTGTCATGATAAGCAGGGCAAAAGACCCGTCAAGCTTTTTTAACACATCAGGGGCTGCTTCTCCAAACAATTTTTTCTTAGAGCGGGCGATAAGATGGGCAATAATCTCTGTATCAGTCGTCGTTTGAAAAATGCTCCCTTGCTGTTGTAAAATATTTCGTTCAAATCCTGCATTTACTAAATTTCCGTTATGGGCTACAGCTAAATCACCTTCACTATATTTAAAAACAAGCGGCTGTGCATTTTGCAATAAACTCATGCCTGTAGTTGAATAACGAACATGACCGATTGCCATATTGCCGCTTAAGCCATTTAGAATGTCTCGTGTAAACACCTGAGTTACTAATCCCATTCCATGATGGTGTTTAAATGATTTGCCATCACTTACCACAATTCCCGCACTCTCTTGGCCGCGATGCTGCAGAGCGTGAAGCCCATAATACGTTAAATCAGCGGCTTTAGGATGATTAAAAATCCCAAACACACCGCATTTCTCTGTCATTTCCGATGACATTCCAATCCCTCCGAATCACATCATTTTTCCTATTTTTTACTTAAGAATAAATTCTATCCTCAATTATTTACGAGATATAGGAGATGGACTAGGAGGAAGATATTTTTCAATTTATAAAGTAAAGAAAATTGGAGATATTAAGGAAAAAAGTAGGAGGGTTGATTGTATGCCTTCAAGTCAAGCACCTATCTCATCCTCAGAATTAGCTAATTTGTGGATGACTTATCAAGAAAAAACAATGATTTTAAGAATGTTGGAGCATTTTATTGAACACGCTGGAGTTGAAGAAAAAAAACTGTTGCAAATGCATTATTCAGGTACACTCGAAAATATAGACAGATTGAAAAGTATTTTTCAGCAGGAAGGTGCAGTTTTACCGATTGGTTTTACAGAAGGCGATATCCATAAAGGGGTTCCAAAACTTTTTGATCATATGTTTGATAATGAGAAAGTAAAACAATATCTTGTTAAAGGGATGAAATTATCAAAAAAAATTGAGATCGAACTTGGTGAATATTTAAGGCAAAGCTTTATTGAACCTCCAGCCAGTCATGCCGGAAAAGCCACAACTTCTAAAGCAGCTCCATTTTCTGATAAAATAATGCTGTACAATACAAGTTTGCTGTCTTCATTTGGGCTCGGAAGCAATGCAATAGGAAGTGCTTTTAGCTTACGTAGCGACTTGCCATTTAAAATGGCTTTTTTGGCAAAGAATATATACTCGGAAGGTGCAAAAATCATGTTAGAAAATGGTTGGCTGGAAGAACCTCCACAAATTGAGGACAGGAATGAGCTAACGAAATAAACGACTTAACAGGAGCCTATAGAAAATGGCTCTTTTTTTCTTCTCACATTAAATATATTACATCTAAAATGTTTTTTACAATAATCCCCAAAAAAACAAGGGATTTAGCAATCTGTATAGAACCTTAAAAAGGAAAGTTGATCCCTATTGAAGCAAGGAGGATTCCAAATGAAACAGCAAACAATCGAGCTGTATGATTATCATGATTGGGCAAACCAAAAAGTTTTTGAGCACTTGAAGGAACTGCCGAGAAGCATTTACCAGAAGAAGATTCAAAGCGTTTTTTCGTCGATCTCTGAAGTGTTGGTGCATATATATTTAACCGATATAACCTGGTTGGGAGTCATGTCCAACAAAAGTTATCACGAAATAGCAGAAAATAATAATCAAGTACTCGAGAAAGTTAACGGAAAAAGTTTAGAAGAAATGGAGATCATGTATAGAGAATTATCCATAGAAATGAAAGAATTTTTTAAACACTATGACTTCGATCAAAGAATATACCCTGAACATCCAACCTATGGCCGACTGGAAACAAATATATTTGAATTAGTCCAGCATGTTGTCAATCACGGAACCTGTCATCGAGGGAATATAACAGCTATGCTGCGGCAATTAGGTTTTCAAGGTATTGGCACTGATTATGTTTTTTATTTGTATGTTAAGAAAACTGGCAAGTAGTTCTAAAGACACCCTTTTCCTTCAAGGCAGTTTCAAAAAGTTCAGCTTTTTGAAACTGCCTTTATACATACCCTCCAGCAAATCCTGCTTTTGGATAGGATACCAATCTTTTGTAAATACTATCAACAATTTAATGGAAGCATTTCAATCCTCAAGGTGATAGAATGAAGCAGGAAAAAATTAGTGCACTGCAATTACTATATATAATCGTAGGATTTCAAATTGGCAATACGTTTGTATTTGGTTTAGGCGGAGGAGCCAAACAAGATGCTTGGATCGTTATTCTAGTCGCAATGACTGGTGGTTTTATTTTGATGTTTGTCTATACGAAATTATCGAATTATTATCCAAATGATACATTGATTGAAATGATCCCTAAAATCATCGGTAAGTTTATGGCATTCCCGTTTATTTTGATCTATATTAGCTATTTTACCTATTTAGCTGCTCGTGCTTGTCGGGATTTCGCTGAAATCTTAGCAGCATCCATGCTGGTTAAAACACCTATGGTAATCATTATCGGAAGTTTTATGATCTTAATCGTGTATTGTTTTCGCGGGGGAGTTGAGTCCTTCGGCAGAATGGGAGAAGCCGTTATTCCATTTTATATTATGTCTTTAAGTATCATCTGGGTGCTTTTGTTAACTGTAAGAGAATTCAATATTCAGCAGCTTACCCCAATTCTAGGAAATGGTCCGAAACCGATTATTAAAGAAGTTTTTCCTATGGTATTAACATTCCCATTTGGAGAAGCGATCATCATCACGATGTTTTTCCCTTATTTAAACAAAATGAATGAAAAAAGAATAGCAGGAATGACTGCCATCTTCCTCACCGGTATGATCATGACCGTTAATTTGATTATGGTTTTATCTGTATTAGGCCCTGAAATATACAGTAAAGATTTCTTCCCGCTGCTTACTGCAGCTCGGATGGTTTCCATTGCAGATTTCCTGGAACGATTTGATGCCTTAGTTATTTTAACGATGTTAGCCGGCGTGTTTTTTAAAATTGGCGGCTGGACATTCGGTTCAGCAGTTGGAATTGCCCAACTATTTAAATTAAAACAAAATCGCTCTGTATACATTGGAATGGGAATGATCATCACTCCCTTATCCCTTTTAATCGCATCAAACCAAATACGTCATAATGAAATTGGTTTGGATTATTTCACATTATACTTTCATGTCCCGTTACAAATTCTCTTTCCATTATTATTGCTTTGTATTGCATTTTTGCGAAACAAGTTCCAATCTAAAAATAATCCAAAATAGCTATAAGTCACCATTAAAAAATAAAAGGAATTTCAAAAAAAATACGGAATATTATTATTTATCTAGAAAAAAGGAGGCTATTATAATGAAAAACTTTGTGACGAAATTAGAACCAACATATAAGGGTGCAACATTTACTTAACTGACATAACGTGTTTGCCCTTATATGTGAGACAGATGCATAATGAAACTCGAACATACAAGGAGCAAATGGATGAATACGAAATTCAAAAAATTTCTTTCTTATTACAAACCGTATTTAAGATTGTTTTCGGCTGTTTTAACCTGTACTTTTATCGTGTCTGCGATTTCGTTAAGCTATCCATTATTGACGCGATATATAACGAAAGATGTGCTTGAAGGAAATATCGCAAACGCACTTACAGAAATTTATTTGATTGGCGCTTTGATGATTTTATTAGTTATGATTCAAAATCTATGTAACTTTTTTTCGGATTATCAAGGACATAAGCTTGGTGCCATGATGGAAAGTGATATGCGTAACGAATTATTTGATCACTTTCAAAAATTATCATTTCGTTTTTATGATAAGCAAAAAACAGGGCAATTAATGTCGAGAATTACAAATGATTTACTTTTGTTATCTGAATTGTATCATCATGGTCCTGAGGATTACCTTAGATATCTTGTAAAGTTTGTAGGTGCCTTTGTGATCTTAATAATGATCAATGTCAAATTAACGTTGGCTGTCTTTATGTTTTTACCGCCCATGGCGTTTTTTGCCTTGTTTTTAAATAAACGAATAAATGCAGCTATTAAAAGAAATAAAGCGAGAATTGCTGATATTAATTCACAGGTGGAGGACAGCCTTTCAGGGATTCGAGTTGTAAAATCATTTGCGAATGAAGAAATTGAAAAGGATAAATTCGCATTTGAAAATAATCGCTTTCTTGAAAGCAGAAAAAGCACCTATCGAAATGAGGCCTATTTATACAATGGAATGGAAACGTTTATCCAGCTCATTACCGTTACCGTTATTGTGTTTGGCGGTGTGAACATTGTAAATGCTTCGTTAGATCTGGCTGATTTAATCACATTTTTATTATATATAGGCCATCTAATAGAGCCTTTACAAAAGTTAACCCATATGACGATGCAGTACCAGGAAGGCATTACCGGCTTTGAACGATTTATGGAAATACTAGAGATTGAACCGGAAATTCAAGACTCAAAAGATGCAATTGAATTAAATGATGTAAATGGAGACATAGAGTTTAAACATGTTAGCTTCAAATATCTTGATACCCATGACTATGTTTTGGAAAATATATCTCTAGACGTTAAAGCAGGGGACTATATTGCATTAGTTGGTCCATCCGGAGCCGGAAAAACAACATTGTGTTCGCTCATCCCCCGCTTTTATGAAGTAAGAGAGGGAGAAATATTATTAGATGGGATCAATATCAAGGATATTAGCCTGAATTCTTTAAGAAGGAACATAGGAGTAGTCCAGCAGGATGTCTATTTATTTGCCGGAACCGTCCTGGATAATATCCGCTATGGAAAACCAAATGCAACGAAAGAGGAAATTATTGAAGCAGCAAAAAAGGCCAATGCCCACGAATTTATAATGGGATTACCCCATGGGTATGAAACTGATATCGGTCAACGAGGAGTGACCTTATCCGGCGGCCAAAAACAACGATTGAGCATTGCACGCGTCTTTTTAAAAAACCCGCCTGTTCTTATTTTTGATGAAGCAACAAGCGCTTTGGATAATGAGAGTGAACGAGTCGTACAGGAGGCATTAGAAGAACTAGCAAAAAATCGAACTACATTTGTTATTGCTCACCGACTATCAACCATTCGAAATGCCAAAAGGGTTGTTGTTCTAACAGATCAAGGAATTGATGAAGAAGGAACACATGAAGAATTATTGGCATATGAAGGGACCTATGCCCATTTATATCAAATGCAATTTAAGATAAGTTGAATGATGATTGGGATTGCTGCGGCAATCCTTTTCTTTTAGTAAGAAAAAGAAAATTCTTTCAGAGATTACAGGACAATGTCCATGGTAACAAAAGTAATAAGATATAAAGACATAGCATGAAAAAGATGATTCTACTATCTTATGGAGTGATCATTATGGATAAAAAATTACCACTATTTATTGTTACTGGAGCAAGCGGTACTGGGAAAAGCACAGTCGTACCCTATATTCGTGAGTTGTTAGAGGATTTAGATGTGTTTGATATTGATGTAATACAACATGATGTCGAAGACTGGCAAAAGCTTAAAAATATCTGGGTAAAGGTTGCAAGTCACATCGCTAAAAGTCAACGAATGACAGTATTATGCGGAACCATGCTGCCTTGGGAGGTAGAAAAATGCGATGATTTTCAAGAATTTAGTAAGATTTATTATGTAAACCTTCATTGTGATGATCAGACCCGTGAAAAACGTTTGCGTGACAGAGGCTGGTCAACGGAACTTATACAGGAGCACAAAGACTTTGCAAAATGGCTAATCGAAAATGCAGATGAAGCTTTTGACCCCATAATGCCGACAATCGAAACAACATATACTCCTATAAATGAAGTTGCTCTTAAAATAAAAGAATGGGTTACAAAATATGCTGAATAAATGATTTTCCTCCGAATGAATAATCCAAGCTCTAAAATATTTGCAGTTTCATAAATTTTGATTTTGGGAGAGAGAAGAGTGAGATATTTGATAAAAATAAATCCTTTCATTGCTAATCATGAAGTCCCAGATTTAAGGGAAGTGATTGGCTGGGAAAGACGTGATGAAGACTATCCTATATTATTTAAACACTGCAATTTCTGGGCAGGAGTACGAAATGAAGAAGAAAGACTGATTGGATTTGGATATATTTCAGGGATGGGCTTACAGCATGGCTATATGGAGGACATTCTCGTACATCCTGATTATCAAAAGCAAGGAATTGGTGTTAAGTTAGTAAAACAGCTATTGAACGAAGCTGAACGATTTGGAATAGAAATTGTTACCTTGACTTTTAACTCGAAACACTTGAAATTTTACGAATCATGCGGCTTCACTGCTTGTCATGGCGGAGTGTGGAGGAAACATAATTAACATGTCCTGTTAAAAAAATTCCAATAAAAAGATTGACAATAATTAACATCCATCATATGATAAAAATGACAGTGATCACTGTCATAAAGCAAGCCCCTTATTAGTAGGGTTATTCTGCTAATTAAAATAGAGATAAAGTTTATACATTAAGGGTGAGAATATGGAAAGCCAGCAAAAGCTAAGCAATTCAGACAAAATGATGATTACAGCAATCAATTTAATTTCAGAAAAAGGCTACAATAGTGTAACAACAAAGGAGATTGCGGAAGAAGCTGGTTTTAGTGAAAAAACATTATTCCGTCATTTTGGAAGTAAACAAAATCTGCTTGAAACTGCCTTTAATCGATTTCATTATTCAGAAGAGATGAAGACACTTTATAGCGAAAAGTTGGTCTGGGATCTCCAAACTGATTTGCTTTTGATCAGTCGCAAATACCATGAACTGATGAATCGCAACCGAAAAATGATCCAAATCAGCATTAAAGAGGCTGGAAATTTACCACCTGGGTTCTTGGAAAAAACCCAAGAACATCCGAAACAATTTCTGGACATTCTGACGGAATATTTTTCCCAAATGCAGGAAAAAAGAAAGATGATTCAAACAAAGGCAGATGTGCAGGCCCTTTCATTCATGTTTATGAACTTTGGTGCTTTTATGAATAAATTAGATGACTCATCAAGCTTTACTACGGTATCACTTGATGAGTTTATCAAAGAGAGTGTTCAACTCTTTGCTAGGGCTTTAACTCCCTAGTTTTTATTTGCACAGAATGTCAGTCAGTACTGACATACCTATTTTAAATATGGAGGTTTATAATGGAAACGAAAATAACGGCTAATAACCAGAAACTAATCTTTTTACTAATGGTTACTCTTATTTTTTCAGCAATGAGTGGTACCATTTTCAACATTGTCCTTCCTCAAATAAGTGAGGAATTTGAGTTAAGTATCTCAGAAGTAAGTTGGATCTCTTCTGCTTATGGTCTGATTTATGCGATAGGAGCAGTGACTTACGGGAAGCTCGCTGACCTGTACAAATTAAAAAATTTATTGACCGTTGGACTGTTGTTGTTTGCAGGAGGATCACTGCTTGGTCTTGTCTCGCAAACTTTCTGGCTCATCCTTGTTGCAAGATGTCTGCAGGCAATGGGAGCTGCCGCTATCCCCGCTACAGCCATGATTATACCCATTCGATATTTTCCTCCAAAAAATAGGGGATATGCTTCTGGAATGGCCGCATCAGGTTTGGCAATCGGAACAGCGATCGGTCCCATTATTTCAGCTCTCATTATTAGCATAGCACATTGGCGTTGGTTATTCAGTATCACGCTCCTTATCTTGCTTGTCCTTCCTTTTTATCGAAAATACCTCGGAGATGAGGTAGGTGAAGGTGGAGGCTTCGATTGGATTGGATGTGCAAGTCTTGGTGGAACCGTTGTTATGCTACTATTGGGTGTTTCAAATGGTTCTTGGTTCTTACTAGTCGGAAGCTTACCTCTCCTGATACTCTTCATTGCGCGGATTCATAAAGCATCTGATCCATTCGTACAGCCTAAGCTCTTTAAAAACAAACAATATACATTTAGTTTAGTTCTATTCTTTCTGATCAATTCGATTGGTTATTCATTATATTTTCTTAGCCCGTTACTTCTTTCTAATGTGCAGAACTTGTCTTCAAACTGGATTGGCTTTGTGCTCGTTCCTGCAGCTGTTGCTTCAGCAGTATTTGGACGAAAGGGTGGAAAGCTCGCAGATAAAAAAGGGGCTTCCTTTTTGTTTTTTATTACTTCAGGGTTGTTAATCATTTGTTTTATGTTACTTTTTACTTTCACCGAAAGTTCTCCGATATGGATCGCTGGCTTTCTGATTTCAGGAAATGTCGGGCAAACTTTTATGATGATCGCGATGACACTTTTCGTTTCATTTATCTTGCCGAAGGAGCAAACAGGAGTAGGAATGGGGCTTTTATCGATGTCAAATTTCATTTCCGCCAGTATAGCAACAGGAATTTATGCAAAGATCGTTGATATCGGAGCAAATAACCATATCAATCCTCTTGTATCTAACTCGTCTAGTTTTATATACAGCAACATATATTTTGTATTGTTTATCTTGCATGCAGGAATTCTCTTGCTCTATTATTTTCTGCTTGTCAAGGGATATAGAAACAAAGTTCAATTAAATACTAGGTTAAAAGCATAGTGCAATTTTCCACTATAAAAAATGAAAGGATGTGATGCAGCCTATTCATGTAAATAAAAATAGTGCAGATGGTTACTTATATCCTTAAAAAAACTTTTATGAATAGCGAGGGAAGTATGATGAAAAATGAAGCATTGAGAATTGGGATTATTTTAGGAAGTACACGCCCAGGGCGGGTAAGTCCTCAAGTAGGAAATTGGGTAAAAGAAATTGCTGACAAACGCGGGGATGCATATTATGAAATCGTTGATTTAGCAGATTTCAAGTTACCTTTTTTAGGAGAATCAGGAGGGGAAAAACAAGTGAGAGCCTGGTCAGAGAAAATTAATAGCCTAGATGGATTTGTGTTTGTCACAGCTGAATATAATCACAGCATCTCAGGTGTATTAAAAAATGCACTTGATCTAATTCGAACAGAATGGAATGATAAAGCAGCAGGCATCGTAAGCTACGGTTCAACGGGAGGAGCACGGGCTGCAGAACATTCACGTGGAATATTAGGAGAACTGCATGTTGCGGACGTTCAAATCCACCCAACGTTATCTATCTTTACCGACTTTCAAAACTTTAACCAATTTAAGCCTACTGAGCTCCACCTTAATAATATAAACGGAATGTTGGACCAAGTGATTAAATGGTCTGCTGCCTTAAAAACAATTCGTGTATAGTTTTTGGTAAAAATTAAATGAAAAACTAGAAGGAAGTAGCCTCGGTACAGCTATCAGTTTTTGAACTGTTGCCGCGGCTACATCTTTTTTTGTTTAAAATTTAACCTAAATTAAACTTACTCTTTATTTGCTACTATTGATACGAGGAAAGATTCCCCTATATATTTATAGTAAAATAAATTAGATTTTCAACCTGCCCTTGATGACTATAGCAATTTAAGCAAAACTTTCCTTCTATCAGAGCAACATGGATAAAGAAATGTAGCGGAATTTTCTCTATGATTAGGGTAAGAGTTTTCATGCTCAAAATAAATCCTTTTGAAAAATGTAACTTAACCCTTTTTAGGACTTAGAAAATAAGTATTCAAAAAGCAGTTATCTATTTAAGGAAGTGAAAAAATGAGATTTGGGTGTTGTACAGATATAAACCATTCAGCCATTGTGAAAGAAGCCGGTTTTGACTTTTTAGAATGTACAGTTGTCTCTTTAGTACCTGACAATGATGGTGATTATGAAAAGATTTTAAATAGATATAAACAAAGTTCATTACCTGTTGAAGCCTGTAATATTTTTTTACCAGGAAACCTAAAAATTGTCGGAAATGAAATTAATCATGGAGCTGTTGAAAGTTATGTTGAGAAAGCACTCTCAAGGGTAAAACAAATCGGTGCTAGAACAGTTGTATTCGGAAGCGGCAGATCCCGGTCTATGCCAGAGTCCTTTTCCCGTGAGAAAGGTGAGGAACAAATCTTAATGTTTCTAGATATGGTAGCCGATTACGCGGACCCTTTAGGGATTACGATTGTGATTGAACCATTGAATCGAAAGGAAAGCAACATGATTAATAGTGTTCCAGAAGCTGTAGAAATCGCTAAAAAAGTGAACCGAGACTCTATACAGGTGCTGGCTGATTCCTATCATATGGATGAAGAAAAAGAACCAATTGAACATCTTTTTACAGCTAAGGATCATCTCAAACATATTCATGTTGCCGATACAAACAGATTTGCTCCAGGAACAGGTAAGTATCCTTATGAAACGTTTGTTCATTGTTTAAAGCAAGCCAATTATGACGGCTTGGTCTCTATTGAATGCAATTGGAAAGACTTTGAAACAGAAATCTTTCAAACCAGACATTTTTTACAAAAACTGTTTGAATAAAATCATGTGAAATTTCAGTATAATCAGTTACTCCTTTTTTGGTTTTCCTGATCGTTTCAAAGATAAGTTTCGAGGAGGGTGAGTTATGAATGACGGGAATATACGTGCTAGTTACCGAATTAAAAACGAAGTTTCCTCAAAAGACGAATTTACCTACCATTCACATGAACGCTATGAAATCTACTATTTCCATAGCGGAAACTGCAAGTATCTAATCGGTGATCACATTCATTATTTGCAAGAAAACGACATTATCATCATGAATGGGTTAACCTTACATCGGGCAAACCCTGAGCTTGGAAAGCTATATGAACGAAGTGTGATTGAATTTTCAGCAGAATGGGTTCGACCGATTTTATGCAGCCTAAAAGTTCCAGAGTTATTAAATCCTTTTCAAATGCTAAGCAACAGTTTGTTTAGAGGGGGTGAGAAAGCAAGGCTTGTTGAAATAGAAGATTTAATGAAAAGGATTGCCGCATTAAATGCATCCTATAAAAATACCAATTCTTCCAATTTTGAGATTCGCCTCTTAGAGGGAGAGGTTTCAGCACTGCTCGTTCAGCTTTTATTTAAAATCTATGAACTAAGTAAACTAAGACTAGTAAAAATACCCACTGTAAAATCGGAGAAAGCAAGTCATGCTAACCGGATTGCAAAATGGATTGAACAACATCTTGAAAGCAATATTACGTTAGATCACATTGCTGATAATTTGAATATTAGCAAATATTATATGTCAAGGATTTTTAAGGATGTAACAGGATATACGATTATGCAATATCTCATGTGCTGCAGAATCAATCGGGCAAAATATTTATTAGAAATGCATCCCGAGAAATCCATTTTAGAGGTTGCGTTAGAATCAGGCTTTGAAAATTTATCCCATTTTAGTCGATTCTTTCGAAAACAAGTCAAAATTACACCAAGTGAGTATCGAAATTTGAAAGCAATTGATTTCCAATCACGCCAAATTGAATCTCGCTAATTTGCGATTTAACATGAGGGAAAAGAGAGTAGTATGTAAACGTATCATTACATATTTACAGGCACTTACAACTGTAAGCGTTATCATTATCATTGAATGTAAGTAGGAGGAAGATGACATCAATACAAATTTTGCTTTTAATGGAAAGGAGAATAAGATGGCCAAAAGCAATCCTGAATTAACGACAGAGATCGAGATAAACTTAGTAAAACAAAAAAGCTTGAATAATAGTTTTAAGTGGTATCTCTTTTTGCTTCCTAGCTTCTTAGGCATTTTATTGTTTATGATGTATCCGGTATTTGAATCGCTCCGACTAAGTTTTTATCAATCAAATGGTACAATTGAAAACTTTATTGGACTGGCAAACTTTCAATCTGTCTTAACGTCAGGTCCTTTTTGGAATTCTGTTTGGAATACTTTCTATATCGGTATCTTTCAAATCATTATTACAATCCCTTTAGGTTTTATCTTTGCCACACTTATTAATTCAACATCAAAAGGACAGAATTTCTTCAAGGTTATCTACTTCTTGCCAAATATCACATCTATTGTTGCAGCAGCCATGATCTTTGCATTTGTTCTTCACCCTGAAATGGGGATTGTCAACTATGTACTTGGATCGATTGGTTTACCTACTCCAGGCTGGCTATCTGACCCATCCACTTCGAAATGGGGTGTCATTTTACTCGCTGTTTGGCATTGGATCGGGTTTGTCATCATTATTTGTATCGCAAACCTGCAATCCATATCTCCTGAAATGTACGAAGCAGCTAGAATTGATGGAGCCTCCAATTTTCAACAATGGTTATTTATCACGATTCCAAATATGACAGGCACTTTTGCCTTTCTTCTTATAACCGGCTGGATTGGTGCTCTTCAGCGTTTTAATGAAGTATATGTTTTAGGCGGACCAAATGGCAGTCCAGCAAGATCGATTCAAACAATGGGGGCTTTTATTTACGAACGAGGCTTCACAGGATTTGAATTCGGGATTGCATCAGCCGCCACCTATATCATGTTCATTATCATCCTAATCTTCACGTTTATTAATTTGAAAATCTCAAATATGAAACTATAAAGCAAGAGAGGAGGAGGTTATTGTGAACGATAAGATTTCTTATCAGAAAATGGAACAAATAACGACGGCGGTAAAATTTATTTTCCTGCTCATTTGCGGCTGTTTGCTTATGGCCCCATTTATTTGGATGGTAAGTGTCGGCTTCGATCGAACAGCAAATGTGACGATGCCGTTTCCGCCAAAGCTAATACCTGAAAATCCATCCCCGTTTAACTACGGAATTGTTTTTGAAAATGGACGGTTAATCCAGTCCTATATCAACTCTGGATTTATCACGGTTATCTCCGTCTTCCTTTCTGTTTCATCTGCACTGTTAGCGGGGTACGCGTTTTCAAAAGGGAAATTTAAAGGGAAAAGGATTTTGTTTCTGATCGTGCTTTGCACACTGATGATCCCTATGGAACCTCGTCTGATTCCGTTATATAAGTTATTTAATTCTGTCAATCTATTGAATACGTATTGGCCGCTGATTTTACCGTCCATCATTAGCGGAATGTTAATTTTTCTCTGCAAGCAGTTTTTCGATCAACTCCCAGACACATTGCGAGAAGCTGCACAAATTGATGGAGCAGGAGAATTTAAAACTTTTTTCCAAATCTACCTTCCGCTTGCCGGGCCTATTGCCGCAACGATGGTCATTTTATCCTTCATATGGAGCTGGAATGATTTTATGTGGCCGCTTGTTGTGTTGAGTGACCAGGATCTTCATACCGTTCCACTTTATCTTGCTAGCTTCTCTTTAGAGAATGGAACAAGCCTGGGGGGATTAACAATGGCTTTGGCAACCGTCAGCATTTTGCCAATCATCATCGTGTATCTCTTTTTACAACGATACATTATTCAAAGTATTGCGTTAAGCGGGGTAAAGGGGGAATAAATGAGCAGTTGGTTTTTTGCTAGGTGAATGATAAACAAGGGGGAATAAGGATGAAAAGCTTGTTACAAAAAGGAACTTTATTTTTAGTAATAACATTGCTGGTGATTGTAGCTGCGCTTACTGGTTGCAGTCCTAAGGCAGGAACGACAGAAAATGCTGGTGGCGGTGACGGGGAATGGGCCGGCCAAAAGATAAAGGTCCAGTTAATTGGAGATTTTACAATGGAAACATCGACAGACCCGATCACAGGTGATTCTGTCAAAGGGGTAGAGGTTTTAAAAGAAGAGTTTGAGAAGCAGCACCCAGGAGCAACGGTTGAATTTATCATTATGCCGTGGGAAGGTTACACGGAAAAAACGCAAGCAATGATCACTTCTAATGAAGCCGATGTTTATCAAATGCCTGGTGTCGCTGACTTTGCACCACAAGGCGTCTTAGAACCGTTACAACCGTTTATCGATAATGATAGCGAATTTAGTTTGGACATTTTCATTGATAATCAAGTTGAAGGATGGAAGGTTTTAGGTCCGGATGATGATGAATTACAAATTTATGGCTTGCCGTTTTTAGGAGATGCCAGATTTATTTCATATGATAAGAAATTATTTGATGACTGGGGTGTAGAGTATTTATCAGATCATCCAACGATGCAAGAAATTGCTGAAAAGGCAAAGAAAATGACGGGCAAAAATCCGGTAACAGGTGAACAAAACTACGGGATTTGGTTCCGTGGAGACTGGTCTTCAGCCTTTACCCTTGTTAATCTTGCAGAGGGGCAAAACGGTTCCTGGGGAGAAGGGTTTGCCTGGGATGAAGTGAAGTTTAACTTCAATTCTCCAGAAATGCTGAATGGATTAAAATGGTTAGCTGACATGCAACAATATGCACCAAAGGGTTTAGTTAGTAACCAGGGACAGGAAAAGTGGCTGACAAAAGATAATAATATCGCCATTATGTTAAACCAAGGACCAGGAGATATAGTTAAGCAAACATATGCCCAAGGCTTGGAAGATCGGATTGCCATTGCTCAAGAGTTTAAAAATGAACAGGGACAGGGTGGTTTATTTGCAGGAAGCCCGCTGGCCATTGCGAAAAGCAGCAAAAACAAAGAATTAGCATGGGAATGGATTAAATTTGCCACGAGCGAATTCACACAAAAATATCTTTTTGAAGAAGTGGGTGCTATTCCGGCCATTAAAACGGCAACCGAGTGGGATAGTGTTAAGGAAAAACCTTTGATGCTGCAGGTATTTGAGGCAATGAGCACACCGATGACTCCAAGATATCCTTGGGCATCCTCACAACCGCGCTTTATCTTAACATCTGAAATAGAAGCAACTTTAACTGGTAAAAGAACACCTGAAGAAGCTTTGGAAA
Source organism: uncultured Metabacillus sp. (assembly GCF_947503125.1). Lineage (GTDB taxonomy): Bacteria > Bacillota > Bacilli > Bacillales > Bacillaceae > Metabacillus. Next base: position 42,148 of record NZ_CANNCR010000010.1, on the reverse strand, counting down.
AGGCACAGAAAGAAAGCACTGATTGGGTAAAGAACAGGTAATCGCTTTTAAGAAGGGGGAGCTATCTTCCTTCTTCTTATTTTTTATCTATCTTTTAGTATATGAAGCTATATATAATGTTCTATAAGTAACGATGAAAGCAGGTGGGTTTTATGAGAGAAGAGGTCGCAAACGGCCGATCGTATTGGATCAACATGATGCTTCAGTTGGCAACACCTGTTCTTGAAGCATTAGAAAAAAGACAGTTAAAGGCCTCCATGCCTCTAGAAATGAAAAAAGGAACAAATCGGGAAAAATTCACTCACTTAGAGGCATTAGCAAGATTGTTAGCTGGGATGGCACCATGGTTAGAAAATGAGGCAGAAGGAGAAGAAGCAACGCTTTCCTCTTATCGAAGATTAGCGAGAAAGGCAATTGATGCGGGGACTGACCCTCTGTCGCCAGACTACATGAATTTTAGCGATGATTTTCAGCCAATCGTGGATACTGCCTTTTTAGCTCAAGCAATACTCAGGGCGCCAAACCAGCTTTGGGAGAAATTAGACATGAGGGTGCAGCAAAATGTCATTGCTGCTTTGAAGGCCACGCGAACAAGGAAACCATTTTTCTCAAATTGGCTTTTATTTTCGGCAATGATTGAAGCAGCTTTATTCAAACTAGGGGAAAAGGATTGGGATCCGGTACGAATCGATTTTGCCATTAAACAATTAGACCAATGGTATTTAGGCGATGGCGTTTATAGTGATGGTCCTGATTTTCATTATGATTCCTACAATAGCTTCGTCATCCATCCGATGCTGGTGGATTTAATCGAAGCTGTCGGGGGTGAATATCCAGATTGGCAAAAGAGAAGGAGCACCATCATCAAACGGTCTCAACGATATGCTGTGATTCAGGAACGCCTTATTTCTCCAGAAGGGACATTTCCTCCAGTTGGACGTTCGCTCGCTTATCGATGTGGTGCTTTTCAATGTCTTGCTCACCATGCGCTGAGAAATGATCTGCCGGAAGAACTCACTCCAGCACAGGTACGATCATGCCTTACTGCTGTAATGAGAAGAACATTAAACGCACCAAATACCTTTACGAAAGATGGCTGGCTTACTGTCGGCTTTGCCGGACATCAACCAGGGGTAGGCGAACCATACATATCTACGGGAAGCACCTATCTATGTTCTGTCATTTTTCTTCCCTTAGGACTTTCACCCTCACATCAATTTTGGAGTGATCCAGAAACGGAATGGACTCAGAAGAAAGCTTGGTCTGGAAAGGATTTTCCTATCGATCATGCTCTTCATGATTAAATTAGTCCAATTTAAGGGGAGTAATAGCATGTAAAAGGACTTTTCATTTATTCGAATTAGCTCAATTGCCCAGAGAGTTACTTTTATTAGATTTTAAGTAATTTGTTTGCCAATGCTTATTATAAACATACAGCATGATGAACATAAGGAGGATTTGACATCTCTCTATTATTAATCGAAGAATTTAAAAGCCTTTATTTCGATAAAATGTTGGCGGCACACCTTCTATGTTTTTAAATGAGCGACTAAATGAGTGGACAGAATGAAAACCAAATCTTGCAGCAATTTCTGTTATTGATAGATTAGAATACTGAATTAATTCCTTAGCTTTTTCAATTCTTATCTCCAAATGATACTTAATTGGGGTTACTTTGTAAGCTTGTTTAAATAATCTCAGTAAGTGATACTTACTTAAATTTGACATTTCACCAAGTTCCTGTAATGAAACCTCTCGATTAACGTGATGGGATAAATAAGCTTTAACGTTTTGTAAGTGATCCCAATATTTTTGGAGCTGTTCGTTTTTTTGCCAATGAGATTCTCGGGTTAAATGACTCCATAATTGCGAAAAAAGCCCTTGAATGTTTAATTCATAAAAAGGTAATTTTTGAGTGAATTCATTTATTATTTCATACAATATATTTTCGATGATGATTGGATTCCTTAATCTTATCACGGATGGGATTTGTACAGGCCATTGACGAGTGATGTCTTCGCGAAACCACTTCATTTCTTCAGTAGGCATATCATTTAATTTTTTGAATGAAACCTTTACATCCTTGCTATCTTCTTGATAATAAAAGTCAAAATGAATATGAGGTTGATGAATAGGACTATTTTTAATTGTTTTCAACATATGATTTTGTTTTGGTCTTAAAAAAATGATATCCCCTGGTATACAATGGTATGTTTCTTCACCAATCTTCGCTAGTAATTCCCCTTCTTTTAAATATATAATTTCGTGATCAAAAATGGATCGATTAAAATAAAAATTCGATTCAATTTTACTATCCATAGCAACGCGAATAAACGGAGTGAAATTTTTTAAATCCATTTCGATATAGTCCTCTCCAGCAAACTCAATAAATGTTAAACAATAGAAATAATGATTGCTTTTATACTTTCCATCTTAGCGAAAAAACAATAATTGATAAAGCAAGAATTTAATCATTTACGTCAAGCTTTTTTCTATCCTTCAGAATCACGTATAAAAGCAATTATTGTTAAAAGATTGCAAATACAGGCTAAAGACGACAAGATGAAAGCACTTTTATAATAATAAAGTACAAGTAACGGTTTTATTAGGGAGGGAATAGGATGGAAACATTTAATGGTTTAGGTATGGGGTTACATAACATCTCTTTACTTTCATCAGCAAAAAGTCGTTCAATAAGTGCTGAAAATTTCACAGGGGAGAAAGGCAAGGGCGGATTAGCCACAGAGGGTACTGGCAAAGAGTGTGCAAGAGATTTGGGGGTCGGTTGGAAAGTCTCACCGTCTATTGCTATTAAAGCACAAAGTCAATTTACAATAGCAGATATTCAGGATTCTGGCGCCATTCAACATATGTGGATGACTTGCCCAAAAGAACATTTTCGGTCATTAATCCTAAAAATCTATTGGGATGGGGAGAAAAACCCATCTGTTAATGTTCCAATTGGGGATTTTTTCTGTAATGGATGGGGAGAAAGAGTTAATGTAAATTCATTACCAATTGTTGTGAATCCTGCTGGTGGATATAACAGCTATTGGGAAATGCCATTTAGAAAATCGGCAAAAATCATCATTGAAAATATTGGGGATGATGATGCGATTTTGTATTATCAAATTAATTTTACACTAACCGAAGTTCCAGATCATGCAGCATACTTCCATGCGCAATGGCGAAGAGCCAATCCATTAAAATATAAAGAAGTGTATACAATCCTTGATGGTGTTAAAGGCCAAGGTCACTATGTGGGCACCTATTTAGCGTGGCAAGTAAACAGCAATGGATGGTGGGGCGAAGGGGAAATAAAGTTTTATCTTGATGGAGATGAACATCCTTCCATTGTCGGTACCGGGACAGAAGATTATTTTGGAGGAGCCTGGAATTTTGAACATCCAAAAGGACAGTACGGCGTTTATTCTACTCCTTTTTTAGGCTTTCCTCAGGTATCTAAACCAGATGGATTATACCAATCACAGCAGAGGTTTGGCATGTATAGATGGCATATCATGGATCCCATCCGCTTTGAAGAAGATTTAAAAGTGACCATTCAGGCACTGGGTTGGAGGTCTAAGGGCAGATATTTGCCGCTCCAAGATGATATTGCATCCGTTAGTTATTGGTACCAAGCTGAACCTCATGCCAAAATGCCAGAATTACCTGGGAAGGACGAGCTGGAAGTGATATAAAAGGCAAGTGACATATTCTTTTTAAGTAAATAAGGATAAAAAGACTGAACGCAAATGATCCGATAGGGTTCAGTCTTTTTATACAATAACTTAAGTATTTTTTCGATTCGGAATTCTGTTGTTTTGACTGCCATTACCTCGGGTAAATTCCTTTGTTTCCACTTCTTGTCCTTTTTCAATTGCTCTTTTTTCAGCTTTAGAGCGAATTTGACGGCCATCACTTTGGTTGCCCATTTTCATCATTCTCCTTTTTTCATGATCATAAATAGCTTTGGTTATTTTTTAAAAAATATGAAAAGAATATTTCCTTTACCGTATGAATTATAAAGAGGAAAAAAGAAGATGATGTCTAAATCATAATGTAACCGTTTTATTTTAACTCGTAATAGAAATGTAAATAAAGGAGCAAACGTCATGAATTTAAGCACTATACAAGAAGTAGCTGCAAAGGTAAAGAAAAATATTCAAAAAGTTGTCATCGGAAAAGAGGAACAAATCGATCAGCTTCTCGTAGCATTTATCTCATCTGGACATGTCCTTTTAGAGGATGTTCCTGGAACAGGAAAAACCCTCTTAGCAAAAGCAATGGCTAAATCTCTGGCATGCTCATTTAAACGAATTCAATTTACCCCGGATTTATTACCTTCCGATGTAACTGGTATCCATTTTTACAATCAGAAGCAGGGAGAATTTGAATTTCGGCCAGGACCTATTTTTTCGAATATTGTTCTGGCAGATGAAATCAATCGGGCAACTCCTAGAACGCAATCAAGTTTACTTGAGTGTATGGAGGAAAGACAGACGACCATTGACGGTGAGACACATCTACTAGATCGTCCATTTATGGTCATCGCGACCCAAAACCCTGTAGAAAACCAAGGAACCTTCCCGTTACCCGAGGCTCAGCTCGACCGTTTTTTACTAAAAATAAATGTAGGTTATCCGTCAAAAGAAGAAGGCATCGATATTTTAATGCGGTTTAAGGATCATAGTCCGCTGGAGGAAATTACAGCTGTTGTAAGCAGGGAGGAGATAATTGCTACTCAAAATCTTTATTCCAGCATTTTTGTAAGCGGTGACATACTTGATTACATTATGACGATTGTAGAAAAAACAAGAACACATCCTTCCATTGCATTAGGGATTAGTCCGCGCGGGAGTCAAGCGTTGTTAAAAGCGGTTCAAGTATACGCTATTCTGAAAGGAAGAGATTATGTAAGTCCTGATGATGTCAAGGCAATGGTTAAGCCTGTTTTAGGACACCGTCTTATTATTCATTCAATGATGAAAGCAAAAAATGAAAGGGTTGATACGATAATAGATGAACTATTGAATGCAATTCCAGTTCCTACAGAGAAAGAGCTGATGAAGGGGCTTCAACAGAGATGAATATTACTTGGTTTCTTATTATCACTCTTCTTATTAGCGGCTTCCAAAGCTATATTTTCACCAAATTTGGGCTATTACGATTAAAGTATTCACGTGTTTTTAGTAAAGAGGCAGTGTTTGCAGGCGAAGAAATTGAAATGGTTGATGAGCTGGTAAATAATAAACTGCTTCCAATTCCTTGGTTACGATTAGAATCAAACATTGATCGACATTTACGGTTTGCAGGCAAACATAATCAAATGACCGATTTTCAATGGGAAGAACTGCATCGGACGTTATTCAGCCTATTGCCCTATCAAAAAATAACAAGAAGGCATAAGGTTTGCTGTACGAAACGTGGTTATTACGAGCTTAAAACAGTTTCTTTGACACTTGGAGATGTACTTGGTATTACGGAAAGCTTTAAGCAATTTGATGCTAAAGCCGTTGTTACAGTATATCCTGAACTTACAGCAATGGAGGATATTCCTTTGCCATCCCATAGCTGGCTCGGAATTATAATGGTACGAAGATGGATCATTGATGACCCCTTTGTCATCGCTGGGGCACGAGAGTATTCCTATGGGGACCCGCTAAATTCTGTCAATTGGAAAGCAACAGCTCGTACAGACAAATTACAGGTTAGCAAGAGAGATTATACAGCAGATCATCACCTGATGATTTATATAAATTTTGATGAGACAGAGGATATTTGGATGCCGATACAAAACAAAGCTCTATTTGAAAAAGGAATTTCTTATGCTGCTTCCATTGCTCAATATTCAATTTCAAAAGGAATAAGCACAGGATTTGGCTGTAACGCCTATCTAATTGAGCCTTTCGGACAATCAACTGATCCTAATGTGAAATTACCAGTTCGAATTGAACCAGCAAGTGGGAAGCAGCAGCTGACCTACCTTTTTGATACAATGGCCAAGTTAAGCATGGACAGGAGCATGAGCTTTAATCGATTTCTAATGGAAGACATTGAGCAGCGAAACAATACAGATATCCTTATCATCACGTCAACCCTAACAGAAAATGTCACTGAAAAAATCCGGCTTTTAGAAACACAGGGGAATAAAATTGAATTTCTAATGCTAATAGATGATTCGATCAATATCGATGACAGAGAAGGGGAAGTAAAAAATGAACAGATTTCTTGAAAGATTTGGATACAGCATGATCGAACTGACCCTCATCTTTCCGATTGTTTTTTTCATTGCCATATCCTTTGCTCCTAACCCTTATCTTTGGATCGCTAGTCTGCCCTTTCTCTTTATCTTAGGGTATTTTATTCGGATGATTGCTGGTACTCAAAAGAGAATGGTTTATCTGGCAGCTGCAACCATCATAAATGCAGGAGTGACGATGTTTTTTCATGATTCTCTATTAACATACTTGCTCATTTTTGCTGCTAACAGTGTGATGTTTTACCGAAGCATTCTTTATGCAGAGCGGGAAATCGAGGATTTAATCAGGTTTTCATCATTATGGATATTTGGGTTTCCGATTTACTTTATTGCTTTTTTCGTCTTTCGATTCGTTGATTGGCTAAATCCTTATCTTGAAATTATCACCTGGAGCTGCATCCTTTTAGTCACCATCACTTTATTCCTTTCTAATCATCATATGTTAAAAACATCAACCCTATCAAAACAAAAAAAGCCGTTTGTAACTGGTTCCATTAAAGGCAAAAATCGTGTCTATATTTTGGTTATTTTATGTATTATTGCAGTCATAACCAATTTGGAAACGATAAAACATTTCCTTAAAAAGCTTGCTTCAACCGTCATTTCTATGATTATATCTGTCTTATCTCTGTTTGAAAATGAAGAGCCTGTTGAAAGTACACCGCCACCTAATGAAGCTGCTTTTCCGGTCATAGAGGAAGGCGAGCCTTCTGCATTTGCTGTCATTATGGAAAGGCTGATGTATGTTGTCTTTTATGGGATTGCGCTAGTTATCATTGCTTTTTTTATCATTTATGCCGGAAAGAAGTTTGGTCGCCTGTTTAATCTTCTTCTCAAATGGCTGATTGAATGCTTGAATCAGATTTTCAAGATACTAGATAGTGAACAGGATGAAGAAATCCAGTATATTGATGAGAAGGAAAGTTTAATCGATTTTAAAAAATGGCGAAAAGGAAAAGAAAATCAGGCAAGAGAATTTTTTTCTCAGTTGTTTAGCCGAAAACAAAAATGGGATGAATTATCTGACAAAGAAAAGGTACGTTTTGCATATCGTCATGTCGTATTAGATGAGGTTATGCAAGGATTAAACTTTAAAGTTTCGCAAACCCCGTCTGAAACAATCAATGAAATTAACAAAGGCGCCAAACAGCAAAAGGATTTGCACATGTTATCAGAAGCGTATGATAAAGCTAGATACGGAAATACGGATATAAGTTTGCCGGAATTAGAGCAGGTAAAACAGCTTGTTGATCGTTACGAGTAATCCAATTCGTTATAGAAAGTGGACAAGGAGTTTTAATATCGTACATCAAGGACCAGAGAGACAGTGTTTTCCTTACTGTTAATCTGGTCTTTTTGTGTAAGTATTTTTTTTGAGAAAATAAATTATTGTTACTGACCCACACCATTTGTGTACCACACACGTTCCCATAATAAAAAAATCCATTATTGACATTATCTAACAACATGCTATAATTCATTTGAAAGTTATCAAATAGTAATCATTACGATTTATAAAAAATAAAGGTAGAGGTAGTTGTGATGAAACAGGAAATTGACTTTATAAAAGTAAATCCAACACAGAATATGACCATTCTTGTTAAAAGTAATTATTCAGTTGAGAAGTATAAGGACATCGCATCAAAAATGATGGCATATGACAGTGTATACGCTGAACAAGTTGGTTTTATAGCAAAACCGGCAAACAAACAAGCTGCTGCCCGCCTGCAAATGGCAGGAGATGAGTTTTGCGGTAATGCTTGTATGGCATTGGCAGCCTTGATTGCAGCTGAAAAAGGACTAAAGCAAAATGATTTGACGGAAATAGTATTAGAGGTTTCAGGAACAGATTCGTTAATTATGTGTCAAGTGAAAAAAACTTCAGATGAATATTATTGTCAGGTTACAATGCCCATTCCAAAAAAAATCGAACAGAAAACAATAAAGTATGATGGCAATGATTTGAACATCATTATCGTGAGATATCAAGAGTTTATACATATTGTGATAGAAGTAGATGAATTTAGTAAGACAGTAAGGGAAAAAGCGCAATCATTGGCAAAGTTACTCGGAGTCACTTTAGGTGCTGGCTTGATCGGCATATTATTGTATAATCCGGATTCTTATGAATTGGCTCCCCTAATTTATGTCCCATATTTAGACAGTATGATCTGGGAAAGGGGGTGTGGTTCTGGTACTGCCTCTATTGGAGCCTATCTTGCTTGGAAGAAGAAAGGGGAAATTGTTGCAAAGATTAAGCAGCCCGGAGGTACGATTAATGTTTTTGCTACTTATGATATAGAGGAAATAACAAGTCTTAGTATTGAAGGAGCTGTTGGAATTGTAGCACAAGGCAAAGCTTTTATTGATGTTAATCAAAACAATATAGTGAGGTGAAATGATTGAATGCATTAAAAACGTTTCAGGAATGTTTAAGCGAGTTTTCAGAAAAATTTGATGAATTATCAGGACGATACGATCATACAATCAATCATTGTTCAGAGTTAGAGATTTTAATAGATGACTATTCAAAATTTATTACAAACGAGAATAATAGAGAAGCGTGGGAACAACTTGAACAGCAAGAATCCAGTGGATTCATTCAGCTTGTAGCGGATTTAAGAAAAAAATCGTCACTTTGTGTGGCTATTATGGAGAAATATCGTGCTTTAAAGCTGCTGAATGGATATGCAGACATGACTGATTACTTCAAAAATATCGAATCATGTATTGAAAAAGAATTCGGCAGTTTTCAAATTACTTCTGAATCAAAAGTATTATTAGTAGGCTCAGGTTCATTCCCGATGACATTATTGTTAATTGCTAAGCGAACAGGAGCAGAGGTTGTCGGGATTGATATTGATGATGAGGCCATTCAACTTGGATTAAACGTAGTAGAGAAATTAGGAAAGGGATTAAATATAAGATTAGCAAAAGAATTAGTGGAAAATCTGGATTTTACAAAAGATGTTACACATATCATTTTTAGTTCTACTGTTGAACAAAAATATGACATATTGGATCAATTACATACAATGACGAATGAACATGTCGTTGTTGCGATGAGATATGGGAATCTTATTCCTGTTACATTTTCGGATATCGCTGTTATTTCAAGCAGCTCTATTGGATCAATGATCCTGCAAATTTCAGGGTTTTCCTTTTTGGGTTTAGGAATCCAAGCCCCAAATGCTGAATGGGGGATGATGTTAAATGAAGCGAGAGAAGTTATGTTTACGAGACCAGAGCTAATGGCTGCACCTGGTTTAGCCATTGTTTTGATCGTATCTGCTTTTCATTTTTTATCGGATGCACTTCAAGTTGCTTTAGATCCTAAACTTGTAACCTCAAAATCGGAACTCGAGGAAAAACTGGAAACCTCTAAGATTAAGTTTCAAGAAAAAGAGGCGGCAAATAAATGATGAATATATTAGAAGTTAAAAATTTGAACATACGGGATGTTAAATCCGGTAATGAGATTATCTATAATAGTTCATTCAAACTAAAGCAAGGAAGCTGTCTGGCCATTGTAGGTGAAAGCGGAAGCGGGAAGTCTGTGACTTGCAAGTCTATTATGAGATTGAATACATCCTCGCTTCGCCAATCAGGAGACATTCTATTTAATGGAGAAAATTTAAACCATCTATCCGAAAAAGAGATGAGAAGGAAAAGGGGAAGAAACCTTTATATGATTATGCAAAATGGGATGAGTGCTTTTGATCCTTCTTGTGTAATTGGTATTCATGTAAAGGAAACACTTTCTCAACATTTCGGCTGGAACCATAACGTAATCGATGGAAAAATAAAAAATGCCATGGAAAGCGTCATGCTGAAAAATCCATCAGAAATTTTGAATAAGTATCCATACCAGCTATCGGGTGGGATGCTCCAGCGAATGATGATTGCATTGGGATTCGTATTAGAGCCCGACATAATGATCGCCGATGAACCGACAACATCGTTAGATACAATCTCACAATTTGAGGTTGTTGAACAATTTATTAAAGTAAGAGAAAGAATGGACTGCTCGATGATCTTTGTTTCTCACGATTTAGGCGTTGTAAAAAAGATCGCTGATTATGTTTTGGTCATGAAGGATGGAAAGATTATTGAAAGAGGAAATACCCAATCTATTTTTTCAGACGCACAACATGAATATACAAAATACTTAATATCCACTAAAGAAGAGCTGAGTAATCATTTTAAAAAAATGATGGGGAGGAGTTATCTTGCTGAAAATTGATTCAGTAGAGAAATGCTATAAAAAAGGTGGTTTGTTTTCTAAAGAACGACAGCAGGTTTTGAAGAATGTTAGTTTTGAATGCAAGAACGGTGAATGCCTTGGGATTATCGGAGAAAGTGGAAGTGGAAAATCCACATTAGGACGTTTGATAGTAGGAATTGAAAAGCCGGATCATGGCACGGTTTTATTCGTGGGAAAGAATGTAAGGGATAAAAGAGTAAGATTAGGTGCCATTAGTGCTGTTTTCCAGGACTATAAATCGTCCATAAATCCTTTTTTTACAGTTGAAGAAGCCATTTTGGAGCCATTAATCGTTCAAAAAAAGACGCAAAAAGAAAAGCAAAACAAGATTGAACTTCTATTAAATCAAGTTGGTTTAGATCCTTCCTATAAAAAAAGTATCCCCATGAGTTATCAGGAGGAGAGGTTCAGAGGGTGTGTATTGCAAGGGCCATATCCACAGAACCTAAATGTATTTTATTAGATGAAGCAATCAGTTCTCTAGATGTATCTGTTCAAATACAAGTACTTAATTTATTAAAAGAATTAAAAAAAGTCTACAATATCAGTTACATTTTTATTACTCATGATATTCAAGCTGCGGCTTATATTTGCGACAGAGTCATTATCTTTAGAAATGGTCAAATTGAAGAGAACGTCAACATTGAACAATTAAAGGACGTTCAGTCAGAATATGCAAGAAAACTATTAAAGATGATAATTAACATTTGAATCAAATACATAAACTCGCAGAAGTTATTATAGATTAGGAGGGGAAAAGATTGAGAGGAGCGATGTCTTGGCCGTTTTTACGTTTGTATCTGTTGGTACTCCTTTATTTTAGTGCCAATGCTATATTAAACGTTATTATTCCTTTACAAGGGGAAATATTAGGAGCCAGCAATACAACAATTGGCTTGATTATGGGGGCATATTTGTTTACAACAATGTTCTTTCGGCCATGGGCGGGTCATATTATTCAGAAGCATGGACCGATAAAAGTGTTACGCGTTATTCTTATTATCAATGGCTTTGCTTTAATCCTTTATACGATTACCGGTTTAGGAGGCTATCTAGTTGCACGTATGCTGCAGGGGGTGTCGACAGCCTTTTTTTCTATGTCATTACAGATAGGCATTATTGACGCATTGCCGGAGAAGGATCGTTCTCAAGGAATTTCCCTTTATTCTTTATTCTCTTATGTTCCTGGTATCATTGGCCCCTTATTGGCATTAGGCATTTGGCGGGCAGGGGATATGAATACTTTTACAGTGGTGATGATTGCTATTGCCGCCTTTACAGGGGTAATTGGCTATAGTGCCAAAATAAATAAAGGGAAGATTCAGCCTGCTTCAACTCAAACTGAACAGGAAGTAAATATGTTTCAATCGTTTGGTCAGCTAGTCAAAAATCCGTTTTTGTTTAAATGCAGTGTATTGATGTTAGTGGCATCCCTTGTATTTGGAGCAATTACAACCTTTATACCACTGTACGCAATGCAAATAAAAAATGCTAATGCCGCTATTTATCTCATGCTCCAGGCCGGTACCGTTGTTTTTGCTCGTTTTGCTTTAAGAAAAAAAATCCCTTCAGACGGTATATGGCATTCATCATTTATGATGGGAACGATGCTTCTTTTAGCCGTATCTGCACAATGTGTAAGCTTTTCTATAAATGGTGGAGCTATCTTTTTCTATATCGGTGCCATTCTAATGGGACTGGCTCAGGCATTCCTCTATCCAACATTAACAACCTATTTAAGCTTTGTCCTGCCTCAGATGAATCGCAATGTATTACTTGGTTTATTTATTGCAATGGCAGATTTAGGTGTTTCATTAGGTGGTGTCATCATGGGGCCGATAGCTGATCTTTACTCATACTCAATAATATATATGATTTGTGCAATTCTAGGAGTAACGATGTTCTTTTTTGCTTATGATCGCAGAAAGATATTTGTCGGAGTAAAATGAAAAGAGATTAGTTCTGAATTAAATCAAAAAGTATTTTAATAATGCAATTTTGTAGAATGAAGAAAGACCAGAGAGAGAGAGCTTATTCCATAAGCACTGACTTTCTGGTCTTTTCTCTGTAGATAGCCTATTAATAATACGGCGAAATCATAAAATAGACCAAAACACCGGTGAAGCTAACATAAAGCCAAATCGGCATTGTCCAGCGAGCAATTTTCCGATGCTTTTCTACTTGCATATTTAAACCTCTGCCTAGCGTAATAAGAGCTAAAGGCACAATTGCTGCTGCAAGGAAAATGTGAGTGATTAACACAAAATAGTAGATATTCTTTAATAATCCCTCGCCACCGTAGCTTGTAGATTCAGCCATTGAATGGTAGGTCAGATAACTGATACAGAACAGGAATGTTGTCGTAAATGCTGCAATAATAAAACGACGGTGCAATTTAATGTTTTTTTGCTTGATTGTAACTAAAGCGAGAACGAGAAAAACGAAGGTAAAGGTGTTAAAAATCGCATTCATCAACGGCAGTACAGTTAAATCAATTCCAAATATTTTTCCGGTACTGCTTTTAGGCAGGAAATAAGTCCCGACGATCACACCTACAATGACAATTGACAGAATCCAAATTAAAGAATTGTAATTTCGCTGGTTTACTGAATGATTATTGCTCATATTTTTTCTCCTAGATGTTAGTGGTTTCCTTAAGAATAAAAAAAGAATCAGTAAAGAGCAATATATTTATACCTGTGGAACGTATTTGTCATCATTTCGACATAAACATTTAAAAAATTGTTTAAAAAAAGTATAGGTAAAACAGAGATAATGATGGCTATTTCTCTTTTTGAAAAAGATAAAAAGTAGATTTAACATATCTATATTCTCTTTTATGTTAAAATAAGGGCAAAAATTATTGAAAAGAATATTTTTAATTTAATTGCTGATCAAAAAAATACATATTGAATTAAACTGCTTACGGGGGAACGATTGATGGTAGTTGTAAAGTCAGTCCATATTGATGGGGAAAGGATTCATGTATTTAATAGTGCCATTTATATCTTAGAATCGAGTTTGGGATTCACGTTAGAATTGGATCTCATCGTTAGTGAGGTTGTTGTAAAAAAATACAAAAAGGAAGATAACCTCATTATTGAAATAGAGCTCGAAGACGGCAGGATCATCCATTCCATAATGCATGTAAAAAGTCTGCCAGGCGGTTTGCCACAGCTTAATTTATTCTGTGAATTGGATGACCTTAAAGAGTATGCAGATTTTAAAATCGTTAACGAAAACGATGCATGGTTTCCAAATCTAGAAGAAGGAATCACCTTAGACGAAATAAGAAAAGTGGAAATGCCTATAGAACCAGTAAATTTAAAATTAAACTTGCCAATCGACCAGGTGGAATGGTTAAAAAAGCAAAAGAAGAAAGATTTGAATGAAATCTTCAAGGACCTAATCTATGAATATAGGAATAAATAGGATAAATCATAGAAATAAGTTTGAGGCAGAATGAAATCCTGTCTCTTCCTCCAAGACATAAATCCAAACATGAAAACGCTTATATATATTAAACGTTATAACGGGCGACATATATGCTGATTTAACATACAATTACGAAAAAGGACTTTTTAAAAAATTATTTCTAACAAAATACATTATTTCAATTAAGCCCAATTCTCGAATTTAACAGACCTTTCTTTACATACTATACATGTAACGAAAAAAGGCATATTAAATAAAATTAAAATAAATGTAATTAAATAAAAGAGAAGGATAGTGGTGAGTAAATTGACAAAACAAACGATACGCGAAAGGACTTGGAGATTTTTGGAGGAAAATAAACTCGGTCGTTTCCCGTTTCCTTTGAAAAATCGTATTCCAAATTTTAAGGGGGCAGAAAAGGCTAGTCAATTTGTCACTTCAATGCCTGAGTATAAAAGAGCCAAGGTTATTAAGGTTAATCCTGATGCTCCCCAGCTGCCGATAAGAGCGCAAATCCTAAGAGATGGAAAAATATTGTTAGTTCCAACTCCTAGACTAAAAGCCGGATTTATCTTAGTTGAACCCGACTGGGTCCCATCAGGGGAAGAACGGAGGGCAGCTAGCCTATCACATATTAAATCCTATGGAAAGGAGATTCCTCTTTCAGAAATGCCGCAAATTGATTTATTTGTAGTTGGTTCGGTTGCCCTTAACCGGGATGGGAGACGAGTTGGCAAAGGGGAAGGGTTTGCAGATAGGGAATATGCAATTATAAGGGAACTCGGGAATCCTGATGCACCAGTTATTGGAACTATACATAGTACCCAACTGACTAATGAAGATATTCCAAAGGATCCATATGACCTTACATTAGACTGGATAGCAACGGAAACAGAACTAATCCAAACAAACACTCCTTATAAAAAACCGGAGGGAATTCAATGGGAACTAGTGACTGAAAAAGAGAAGGAAGAAATGCCCGTTTTGAAGGACATTTGGGAACTGACAAAAGGAAAAGGCAGCTAACTTAGTTAAATAGAAAATAGTTAATCTTAACAAGAGTTTGCTTCCGATGCTTGAATTGTTGATGTCATACCGTATATATCTATACTTATTGATTTGACTATAAAGTGGATAACAGAAAACATTATTGATTGGCTGATCTCTTTTACTTGTCATCTAAGTATAGAATAAAGAAGAGTTAATCAACTGCCTGATCTAGAGTTTTATTTATGACTTTAATAGTGTACATTACATTATTACGTCAAATATAAATTTGACGTAATAATAATTAGAAAATAAAATATAAATTAGAAATATTGAATTGAGGTGGTTATTATAGCAAGTGAATCTCAGCAACAACATTACAAAAAACTAAAATTATTACTTAAAGAATTGCCATGGTATGTTGAAGAATATGTCGACCATAAACGCAGAAAGCTTTCTGCAGCATCGCTACTTAATTATTGTCACGACTATAAAATTTTCTTTAATTGGATCGTTTCAGAGCAGCTCTTTACTGATGAACCTAAGAATATTCCTTTAGATCTTCTAGAGAAACTGACAGTTCAGCAAGTTGAAGGCTTTTTGTATGCACTTGAATATGAGTTAAATAATAAAGAAATCACCGTTAATCGTAAGTTATCAGCGTTAAAATCTCTTTTTAATTACTTACAAAACATTGCCGAAACAAAAGATTTAAAGCCCTATATTCAGCGAAATGTGATGGCGAAAATTGAATTCAATGAAATTAAGGAAAGCATGGAAACGATCGCTAATAAAATGGAGGGAAAAATTTTACTTGGAGATGAATACGAAAGATTTCGCCGGTTTGTTGCACATGATTACGGTGAAACCAGCCAGGATAATAAGAAACTGCAAAACTTTTATAAACTCAATCAGGAACGGGATATTGCGATTATTTCATTAATTTTAGGCTCAGGACTAAGGCTATCAGAGCTTGTAAACCTGGATTTAGATGATATTGATTTTAGCAAATATTCTGCACGAGTGATTCGAAAAGGAAATAAAGAACAATACGTATTCTTTAGCAAAATTGCTATGGATGATCTCCAAGAATACTTAAAAATCAGAGAAAAACGCTATAATGTAGATAAGAATAACAAAGCATTGTTTGTGGCAGCTCCAATGGGGCCAAAAGGAAAATCAAGACGCTTAACAGCACGCTCTATTGAGAAAATGATTGAAAAATACGCCAAAGCATTTGGAAAACCCGCATTATCTGTACATAAATTAAGACATTCGTTTGCTACAAGATATCATTCGGAAATTAATGATGTACCTAAATTAAGAAGGCAATTAGGACATTCGTCGATACAGACAACGATGATATATACGCATATTAGGAATGATGATTTAAGAAATGCCGTGTATATGATGGATATACCGAGAGACCATGATTAAATTTGGCCTCTCTTTTTTGAAATTTCACTTTCTAGTTTACATAATATATATTATCGGAAGTTAAATATTATTTATAAATTTCGTCTCAAAACCAAAGTTTACTTAAGTAATTGAGACGAAATTTATTTTTATTTAATAATCCATTTTTAAATCATTTTATTAATGCCTATATCAGATTGTTTCCTCACAACGCTAAGTTTTTCTGTTTGTTTAACATCAATTTCAAATTCATTTCAAATTAATTATTGGCCATCCTATTTTTTCCTTAAGGAATTATTTTCATTACATTATACCTCTGATTCTTACTCCCTCAAACAAACTGGGAAATAATTTCCCATCACTTAAATTTATTTGCTATTCATTAATAATTCTTTTTTCATGATTTACTTCATTTACTTCGTATTTTTTGCGATATTTAGCCGGTGAAACATTCATCATCGAAGTAAATACACGTGTAAAGGAATGTACGGATCCGAAACCAGTCATGTCAGTTATTTCTTTAATTGGAATACTTGTCGTTTCAAGCAGCCTTGCAGCTTCCTCTACCCTTTTCCTGCGAATATAATTGGAATAGCTTTCACCAAGTTCTTCAGAAAAAAGTCTTGATAAATGTCGTGTAGATATGTGCAAATTGTTAGCAACATGTTCCAGCCTCAATGGATCTGATAAATTATCACGGATGAACAGCTTCGCTTGATATAAATGGCTTAAGCGGTTTGAGAACAATCGTTCCTGATTTTCCATTCTTTGTTTTTCATCAGAAAACATCGAGCGAAAAGACAAGATAAGTGTGACTGCCATATTTGAAATAAAACTGTATTCGTTGGCACCGCCTTTTGATGTATAATCGACCAAAGCCCTCCAAATTAAAGCAGTCGGAGAATCATCAGCAGCATTTAAAAACATTTTATTTGTTATTGCAAGTTTATTAAACGTTCTAATCGCATCATCCTTTGATTCTTCATCAATGATTTCAAAGGCCACGAACAATAAAAAAAGACCTGTTTCACTTAAAATTTGATGTTGATTGTTAGGTCGGGATAAAAATACAGAACCCTTTTTTAACTGATATTGTCCATCCAGTTCATGATAAACCCCTTCCCCGCTCAGTACATAACAAACCTCAAAAAATGAATGCTTATGTAATAGGTTATTAAAATGCCTTGGGTTAACACCCCAATAATGCACCTTAAAGGAAATTCCTTCTCCAGACAGCTTTGTTGCATATTGATTAAGTATTCCTTCACTCAATCTACAAGAATGGTTGACCACACATTTCCCCCCGATGTCCTCATTAGACAAAATCATAGCCTCTCCAGATAAAGACTTGAAACTTTTAATTTTCTAAAATTATAGCAAGGTTACAGTCAATCTAAAAGGAGGAATTTTAGGATGATTACATTAAAAGATGCTGAATTTTACAAAGAGAATGGTTATTTGCTTGTTAAAGGAGTGTTTTCTAAGGATGAAGTAGAACAAATGAAAAATGCGGTTGAACAAATCATTCAATGCGCAGCAAATGCAAAGCTTGATCGAAATCACGCATGGCAAGGAGATTATATCCCGCCAAACGAGTTAAAAAGACTTGTTTTAAAAGGTTTTCATGATGTTCATTATCATGATGCCTCGTTTACTAAAGCGATTTCTCATCCTAACATGGTGGCTATTTTACAAAAGCTTATCGGCCCAAATGTTCAATTACATCACTCAAAAATGTTGGTCAAGCCACCTGAAAAGGGAGCAGCTTTTCCTATGCATCAGGATCATCCTTATTTTCCACATGACAACCATACCATGCTCGCAGCAAGTGTCCATTTGGATGATGCCGACTTGGAAAATGGCTGCCTAAGAGTGATACCAAAATCTCATAAGCAAGGTCCCATTTCCCATATTGGGCGTCACTACTTAGACCAAAAGGAATATCCGATCTCGAGCGGTACCCCATGCCCTGCTGAAGCTGGGGACGTCTTGTTTTTTAATTATTTGACAATCCATGGCTCTGACATTAACCGCAGTGAAAGGCCGCGCAGAAATGTATTATTCCAATACCGTGACCCAGCGGATCAACCGTCTGCCGATACTCACGTAAACTGGGGCCAAGGCTTAATGGTATGCGGAGAAAACCCAACGTTCCGTGAATATCAACCAGACTTTGCCTTAAAAGTTTAACAACAAGATAGGGTCAGTCCCCCAACAAAGGACTGACCCTTAAACTGCTTTTTCTACTTCATAGTGGTTGACACTCCTGTATTAGCTTTAACAAGGATTTCATCAAACTTCTTTGCATCCTCTTTTTTACTGGATAGAAGAGTTCCTAAAATCGCTCCAATAAAGCCTAAAGGAATCGAAACAATCCCAGGATTTGCTAATTTGAAAAGCGGTTCTCCAATAAGAATCGCTGCTCCTGCTTCTGGTGACAAAACACTTGGACTAACAGCAACCAGCGCAAGTGAACTAATTAATCCAACAAGCATACCTACTACAGCACCTGTTGTATTAAATCGTTTCCAAAAAATCGTTAACAAAATAATTGGCAGGTTAGCGCTCGCAGCTACCGCGAAGGCTAATGAAACAAGGAAAGCAACATTCATCTTTTGGGCAAATAAAGCAAGAATAACCGATAATACTGACACACCAACAGACGCCCATCTTGCCGCAACCACTTGTTCCTTTTCAGTAGCATTCCCGCGGCGTACAATGTGGCTATAAAAATCATGAGCAAACGCTGATGCTGCTGAAAGCACAAGACCGGCAACTACGGCCAAAATCGTCGCAAAGGCAACGGCTGAAACAAAAGCAAACAAGAAATCTCCGCCTATTGCTTCAGCAAGTAATGGGGCTGCCATATTCCCTGCAGCATTCGCTTCAATGATTTTGTCATATCCTACAAACGCTGCTGCTCCAAAGCCAAGGAAAATGGTCATCACATAAAATAAACCAATAATCCATGTTGCATACACAACAGATTTGCGAGCTGTAATCGCGTCTTTTACGGTAAAAAAGCGAATTAAAATATGCGGTAACCCAGCAGTACCTAATACAAGCGCTAAATTAAGTGAAATCGTATCTAAAGGGTCTTTAAATTTATTTCCCGGATTCAAGAAACCGTCTCCTAATGGAGTTGCAGCTTTCATTTCTGTAAACATTTTGAAAATACTAAAATCAAACTTTGCAAAAACAATGATTGAAATAATGAATGTTCCAATCATTAATAGTGCTGCCTTAACGATTTGCACCCAGCTTGTTGCAGTCATACCGCCAAATACAACATATACTGTCATCAATGTACCAACGATTAATACAGAATAAACATAATCAAGTCCAAGTAATAAATGAATGAGTCCCCCTGCACCAACCAGCTGGGCAATCATATAGAAAATCGAGATCGCGATCGTGTTTAACGCAGCTACTCCCCTCACCTGTTTCGCATTAAATCGTGCTGCAATCATATCGGCCATTGTATATTTCCCTAAATTACGAAGAGGTTCAGCAACAATATATAAAACAACGAGATAGGCAACAAGAAAACCAATGCTGTAGAAAAAGCCGTCAAAACCGGAAAGGGCTATCATGCCGGCGATTCCGAGAAATGATGCGGCTGACATATAGTCTCCTGCAATCGCCATCCCGTTTTGCCAGCCAGTCAAACTTCCATCAGCTGTATAGAAATCGCTCGTCGTTTTTGTTTTTTTGGAGGCATAATACGTTATGACAAGTGTTAAAGCCACAATACCTAAAAACAGCGAAAATGCTAGTGTATTCATGAACCTTTTCCTCCCTTGTTCTCTTCTCCCACCACACGAAAATAGTACTTAACTTTATTTCTAATTGAACTTAAAGCTTTTATTTTGCTTCTTCAATTATTTCATTAACCATTTCATCAAATTTTGCCGCTCGCTTTGAATAAAGAATACATAATGCCCACGTCATAATAAATTGAGCAAACGCAAATACCCACGCCCAGCTAACCGAACCAAATGCAGGTTGATTTAATACGGTAGAATAAGCTGTCATTATAGGCAATGTAAAATAAAAGGCTAAATAGAATAAGGACATTGGCAGAATAAAATTGCGTTTTTTCCGAAGCAGTTCCTTGAATTTTGCAGATTGGGCGATTTTTGAATAATCAATAGAGGTTTGTGATCGTTCCATTTGTTGTTTTAATGAATTTTCATTCATGCTCATAAAAAACTCCCCCTTAAATGGTGAAATAGATAAAATAAACCTCCTTTCATAACTATACACTGTAAGCGGTTACAAACAGTATAAGATCAAATTGTAATCAATTGTTAAAATATTCGTAAAATGTTCACAATGATGTCTCAATTGCAGAAAACTGTGTTCGAAATGCCTATTCCCCTATTTAACATGCACCAGCTTTTCAATCCTGTAACAGATCAAAAAGCTGCTTCGCTGCTGAACGACTTACCGGAATTTTTGTTTGGTCAATATTTTTTAGAATGATATTATATGCCCCGTTAAACCAAGGGACGATTTCATCGATATAATCAAGGTTTACTAAATAACTGCGATGTGAACGGAAAAAAGCGGGCGGCAGCTTTTCTTCCAGTTCCTGAAGTGTCATTTTCGTTTGAATGAGCCCTTTATCTGTATGTATGTCAACGAGCCGTTCTGAGCGGACAGCATAATATATGGACTGTGGTGTTAAGACAACAACCTTTTCCCCATTATCAATTAACAGCTTTGAAGAGTTACTGTTCTTTCGTTCAGGCTGCACCATTTGCTTTTGAACACGTGATAATGCTTCCCTAAACCTTTCAACATCATAGGGTTTTAGAAGGTAATCCACCGCTTCTAGATTAAATGCTTCAACAGCATATTCATCATATGCAGTTGTAAAGATTAAATATGGCTTACTCTTTCCATTTGAGAGCTTCCTAAGCTGTTTTGCCGCTTCAATTCCAGATAAAGATGGCATGTTGATATCAAGAATGACAAGATCTGGTTTATATTGTTCATATAACTCAATAAGCTGTTGCCCATTTTCCGCACTAGGGCATAGAATAAACTCTTCTTCCTGTTGAATTAAAAAAGCTAAGTCTTCTCTTGTCAGTCTTTCATCCTCTGCAATCATAACTTTTATTTTCATTTTTTGTCCCTTCCCTTTACGGATATTGGTAGAGTAAACGTGATTAGACTACCTCCAGAAGAACGATTTCGAAATTGCAATCGGGCTGTTTCACCAATTATCGTCGTTAGCCGTTGATTAACATTATAAATGGCAATGCCATTTCCTTTTTCACTTTGTAACGGTTTACTACCTAAACAGCTTATCAATGTAGGGGGAAAACCGCTTCCATTGTCTTTTATCTCAATCACCACGGAATTACCCTTTTTCTTCGCTTTTATCCAGATCATTCCGCCTGATGAAACATTTTTTAATCCATGATTAATACAGTTTTCGACTAACGGTTGTAAGGTAAAAGGAGGAATCATTGCCGCTCCTACCCCATTTTCCATATCCACCTCAATGGTTAATTGGTCTGAAAACCTCGCCTTCATAATCTCAATATAGGAATGCAAATAGGTACTTTCTTGATTCAAAGTAATTAATGAAGCTGACGATAATTTCAAACTGCTTCGCAAAATTTGCCCTAATTGTACAATTAACCCTCGTGCTTGCCCTGGATTTTTCTGTATTAATGCCGAAATGACATGGAGTGTATTAAACAAGAAATGGGGATTAACTTGTGCCTGTAAATGTCGTAATTCCGCTTCTTGAACCATTGTTTTCATTTTCTCAGCAGCAACTGCATCCAACTGGTTAGAAATTAATTTTCCTAATCCATGCGCAAAAGCAATCTCAACCGCTCGAATTTGCTGCGATCTTCTAAAAAACAATTGAATCAATCCGGTTACTTCACCTGATTCCCGGATAGGGACGATAATAGCTGCCTGTAAGGGACAATCGGGGTTATTGCATTGTATCTGTTCAGTCCCATAAGCTGCTTGGATTTCACCAGTTTCGATAGCCAATCTAGTGAATTGAGATCGAATAGGTTGGTTATGATGGTGATGATCAAAGCCTAGTCCTGTATGGGCAAGGACCTTTTCCGTGTCAGTTAGGGCAACAGCAGGAATTTTTAATTCTTCACGCAACAGATCAGCAATCTTCGCTGCCGTTTGAAAATTCAACCCACGCTTTAAAAAAGGTAAAGTTTCCTCCGCAATTTTTAAGGCGCGTTTTGTTTCTAACGCTGCCTCTTGTTCTTTTTCATTTAATGCAATCCGAATCATGGCTGTAAAGATCGCGATGGCTACACTATTTGTGACAACAAGCGGAATTCCAATTGTATTGACCAGCTCAATTGTTTCCTCAGGTGTTGATGTAAATATCAATAAAAAAGCCATATGCAAAATCGGAGCAAACATTCCAATAAATAATGCTTTTTCCGAGGCGATGACCCGTTCATGTGAAAAAAAGCGTGCGGTATAACCAGCGATCAACCCTGAAAGCATATTTGCCAGACAAACAGCAAGTACATGCTCTCCCCCTAACAAATAACAATAAACGGCAACAATAGTTCCTGCGCCAAGCCCTACATATGGGCCTCCAAACAAACCGGAAATGACAATCGCTACCAAGGATGACCCGACAAGCATTTCGCCCTCAGCAAGCTGTAACACCCATATATGTGAAGTAATCTGTCCATCCGCTATCTTTACACCCGCTTGAGCCCCTGCAATCGCTAAAATACCAAAAATAATAGAATGATAGATGGTTGTTTTAACAGAAAGCTCACGATCCAATAGATAGCGGAAAGAAGGAATCCGCGTCAGCATAAAAGCAAAAATCAACAACATGCCAATTCGTTCAAATAATATAATCGTTAAATCCCCCAAGTTGTCACCTGCTCTCATTTCCTAATTCCTGTTTTCTCCTATCGTTTCACCCCAGTTTGGGCTTGTACAACTAGTTTAGTAAACATCTCTTCATCTACCTCCTTTTTAGAGAAAAGGGTTCCTAAAATTGCTCCTAAAAAGCCGCAAGGAATAGCGATGATTCCAGGATTTTCGAGAGGGATAAGCATTTTATTTCCTAAAAGTTCCATTTGCGGACCAAGTAAAACAACTAGCAATGAACCTGATAAACCGGAAAGAACGCCTACAATTGCTCCAGTCGAATTAAAACGCTTCCAATATAATGTGAATAGTAATAGTGGAAGATTTGTAGCCGCTGCTATGGCAAATGTTAAGGATACAAGATAGGTAACATTACTTTCTTTTAGACTAAGAGAAAGAATGATAGACAATAACCCAACACATACAGCAGCAAGCTTAGCAACCTGCATTTGCTGCCTTTCTGTTGCCTTCCCCTTTCGCAGCACATGATGATAAATATCATGGGTAAAGGATGAAGTTGCAGCGGTGACAAGTCCTGTTACGACAGCTAAGATGGTGGCAAATGCGATTGCTGATATAAACGCAACGAGGAAATCACCTCCAAGTACGGACGATAATAACAATGCAGAAAGATTTCCTGTAGCATCGACTTCAATCAATCTTTCCCAGCCGACAAGAGCGACCGCTCCCATGCCTAAAACTAGCATGATACAATAGAACAGGCCGATAATCCATGTCGATGTAATAATCGATTTCCGAACAGCTCTTGCATCCTTGACAGTAAAAACACGGACTAAAATATGCGGCAACCCAGCCGTTCCAAGAATTAATGTGAGATTGAGAGACAGCATTTCTGAAGCATCCTTAAATAGGTTGCCAGGAGAAAAAAACTGCTCCCCATACGGTGTATTTTCCTTTACAAGGTGGAATAATTGGAGAATATTCCAGTCAAAACGAGCCATTATCATTAATGTCATCAAAAAAGTCCCTGACAATAAGAGAACCGTTTTAATAATTTGAACCCATGAAGCAGAAACCATACCGCCAAAAATGACATACAATGTCATCAAGCTGCCGATCACCCATACGGAAGAGCTATAATTCATTCCCAGCATTAAATGAACGAGAAGCCCAGCTGCAACAATCTGTGGAATAATATATAAAACGGAAATCATAATGGTACTAAAACCTAATAGCAAACGAATTCGTTGTTCCGGGAATCTCGAAAAAATGACATCCCCAAGTGTAAAGGTACCGAGATTGCGAATCGGCTCGGCAAAAACAAATAAAAGCAGGAAAAAGGAGGCAAGAAAGCCAATCGAGTAAAAAAATCCGTCGAAACCATACAAGGCAACAGCTCCTGTAATCCCAAGAAATGAGGCCGCACTCATAAAGTCTCCCGCAATTGCCAGCCCATTTTGAAAACCAGTTAAACTGTGTGATACAGAATAAAATTGCTGTGTTGTTGTGACTCTTTTTGCAGCCCAATATGTAATAATTAACGTTCCTGAAAGTATGAACAGAAAAAAGATAAAATTAGAAAGATTCATACTCTGCTCCTTAAATTTCGGCTTCTAAGCATGATGCTTAGTTTAGTTATATCAAGACTGTCTACCCTAGGCAATTATTTTTTATGTTCCGATGATAAGAGACAAACATCAAGCATCAAACTGGTCCCGTTCATTAAAAAACGTTCGATACCCAAAATGGGTAAAGATCATAACCGTTAACGCCACACTGCCGGTAATCCCTAATAAAACGGCGATCTGATACTCAATGGCGATTAGCGGACTAATACCCGCTAAGATTTGCCCTGTCATCATCCCTGGTAAAAACACAATTCCCATTCCTACTAAACTATTAATGGACGGCAAGATCGCTGAATCAAATGCTGAGTTGACAACTGATTTCGTTGCTGCTTCTGGTGTTGCCCCAAGCATAAGCGCTCCTTCAATAAGATGTTTTTCCCTTTGGATCCCTTCAATTAAATTCTTTACCCCCAATGTAATGCCTGTCATCGAGTTTCCGATAATCATCCCTGCAATTGGAATCAGATATTGTGGTTCATACCATGGCTGAAAATGGATCACAACAAAATTAAAATAAAGCAAGGTTACGATTGAACCTGCTGCCATCGAAATGGCGATGATCTGCTTTAGCTTCCTGCTTATTGGAATTGCCACTTGTTTATATGTATTGTAAACAGCAAACCATAGCATTAGGATGATGATAAGCGTAATAAGAAATGGATTTGGTTGTTCAATAATGTAAGTTAAAATATAGCCTACTAAAATTAATTGAATCGTCATTCTTGCTGTTGAGACGATAATTTGTTTTTCTCGTTTTAAGCCGCGCCATTTTACAAAAACAATTAATAACAATATAAATAGATAACCGGCAACTAACCGCCAAAATTCTATATCTTTTATGACATTACTCATCTTGTTCCCCTGCTCTTTTCTCTAGTTTAATGATATTCTCACCATATTTTGCTGCAAGCTTTTGGGAATGTGTAATCATGACGACTGTTTTCCCTTTTTCTTTGAGCGTACTGATAAAACGATTCATCACAAGCTCCTCTGTTTCCACATCAAGCGCTGAGGTTGGTTCATCAAGCAAATATACTTCAGGGTCCATAAGCAATACTCTCGCTAAAGCAAGCCGCTGTTTTTCCCCTCCAGAGAGCCTTTCAGCATCCTCATCCAATTTTTTATGTAAATGCACAAGCTCTAACGCGCGGCTCAGCTCATCATCTTCTTTAAGCCTTTTTTCAGCAAAAGCCAGTCCCTTGTTTAGATTATCACGAATCGTCCCTGGAAAAATCGTCGGCTGCTGCGCGAGCATCACCACTTTCCTCCGGTGTTGAACCGGGTCGATGTCTTTTACATGTTGATCTTGAAAAAAGATATCACCTCGGTCAGGTGATAACATGAGATTTAGCATTTTTAAGAAGGTAGATTTCCCTGCCCCGCTTTCTCCAACAAGACAAGTGATTGTCTTTGCCGGGATTTCCATTTTGCTTATCTGTAATATATTTTTATAGATTAGGCCTTCGATGACAAACATAAGTTCCTCTCCTTAATTTAGTCTATATTTATATTGCTTTATCTCTCTTTTTTTGTAAATGGAAAACACTTTTAAATACAAAAATACCCACGCTTTTACTCATTGCGTGGGTATTTTCGTATTTACCTTATTCTTTTAAATCCTCAATAGAATCAATGTCCATGTATTTGGGAACAACCAATCCGGTTTTCGCACCTTCAAGATTGGCACCTAAATCCTCAAATTTGCCTTCATATTTTTCATATTGGTCAGCATGTGTTAATGGCAGCCAGCCAGCTACATGTGCATCAATACTGCCATCAGCAACACCTGCCCACATTGGACCAGCTTCCACCTGACTGATGGTTACTTTATAGCCTAAATCTTTAAGAACCTTTGAAATGACATTTGTACTTGCAATTTCACTATCCCAAGAAACATATCCTAATTTTACTTCTTCGCCATTACCAGGCTGCGCATTTTTCGTCCATTCCGCTACTTTATCAGCATTATCTTCCACCCATGCTGCAGCAGCTTCTTCTGGTGATGTGCCGTCCTGGATCGCGCTCATTACAACACCCATATCATCTGGCGTCCAATGGAATTGATCCAACACTTTATGAACACCTGGCAGATCTTCAGCTAATCCGTTACGTGCGATTGAGTGAATATCTTCAGCTTCACCATATGCACCTTTCGAATCTTCCAAATATTTTAAATCAAATTTTGAAAACATCCAATGTGGTGTCCAGCCGGTGATGATAATCGGCTCTTCATCATCATAAGCTTTTTTTAGCGCTGCTGTCATCGCTGCACCTGAGCCCTCAACAAGCTCCCATTCTGATAACCCATACTCCTCAATTGCAGCTGAGGTAGCTTTCATGATACCTGCACCTGGGTCAATACCTGTGATTTTGTAATCGACCGTATCTCCAACAGACGCAGAATCTGCCTGACCACTGCTCTCCTCTCCGCCGCTGCATGCAGCTAATCCAAACGTTAATCCTAATGCTAATGTAAGTTTTGATATTTTTGTAAACATTAAGCTGTTCCCCCTTTTTTCGATTTTCCTATATTTTGAGTTAACCGATCTAAGATAATCGCAATGATTACGATTGCTAAACCAGCCTCAAACCCTGTTCCTGTTTGCAGCTGTGTAACTGCGCGGTAAACATCCGCTCCCAAACCAGGTGCACCGACCATTGATGCGATGACAACCATAGATAAGGCAAGCATGATGCTTTGGTTAATCCCGGCCATGATTGTCGGCAGGGCCAATGGTAATTGAACCTTCAGTAATTTTTGTCCTGTTGTTGAACCGAATGCTTGTGTTGCCTCGATTAAATCCTCCGGTACCTGTTTAATCCCTAAAATCGTTAAACGAATTGTTGGCGGCATCGCAAAAATAACCGAAGCCACAACCCCTGGGACGACACCAATATTGAAGAAAAAGATGGCAGGTAATAAATAAACAAAGGCAGGCATCGTTTGCATAAAGTCAAGAATTGGCGTAACAATTTTGCCAACTGTTTCACTTTGCGATGCCCAAATTCCAATCGGAATACCCAGAATAATAGAAATAGCAACAGACGTAATGACAAGAGCAATCGTGTCAATCATATTTTCCCAGTATCCTAAATTATTGATGAGAAATAACCCGATAAGTGTAAATAAGGCAATCTTCCAATTACAAACCTTCCAGGCTAGTAAACTAACCAAAATAATGATAATAATTGCAGGAATAAAGCCTAAACCTACTACAATTCCTTCTACAAAGCCTTCCAATCCAGTTGCAATTCCTTCAAAGAATGGTTCGAAATGATCAACAAGCCATTCAATCAATAAATCAATCCAACTGGCTAACGGTAATTTCGGGAATAATTCTTCCATATTAACGTACCTCCCTTTCTTCATTTACAGGGAGCTCTTGATGTGATGTTCCATTTATATAGGCATCATTACCAGCCAATGCTCCAATAACAGCACCTCTAATAACGATTCCCTTCAGTCGATTTTCTTGATTGACAACGGCCACAGGGATTTCTGCTGTTGAAACATCATCAAAAAGATCTGTTAACAATGTATCTGGGTGGACAGTTGTTACATCTTTAATCAATACATCAGCTAATGAAAGGTTCATTTCAATCGCCTTTTTCGCTTCAGCTGCTGTTATAGCTCCTAGCAGCTTCTTTTGCTTATCAACAAGATATACAGTCGAAATCCCGTTATCCTTCATCACTTTGAGTGCTACCCTTGCCCCTCTTTCAAGCTGGACGGTTTCTGCTCGCTTCATGACATGACCTGCTGTTAACACTTTTGATAAATCCACATCTTCCACAAATCGTTCAACATAATCATTTGATGGATTCATCAAAATTTCCTCTGGTGTACCAATTTGAACAATATTTCCATCCTTCATTAAGGCAATTCGGTCACCAATGCGCAATGCCTCATCTAGATCATGCGTGATGAAAATAATTGTTTTTTCCATAGTCGACTGAAGGTCTAATAACTCATCCTGCATATCTTTTCGTATTAGCGGATCGAGTGCACTAAAAGCTTCATCCATTAACAAGATATCTGGATCATTTGCTAACGCTCGTGCCAGACCAACCCTTTGCTGCATGCCGCCGCTAAGCTGACTCGGCAATTGATGCTCATACCCTTCAAGTCCAACAAGCTTAAGGGCTTCTAAAGCTTTTTGCTTACGACTTTCTTTATCTACGCCTTGAATTTCCAATCCGTATTCCGTATTAGCGAGAACGGTGCGATGAGGAAAAAGAGCAAAACGCTGGAAAACCATGCTTAGTTTTTTTCTCCGCACATTTCTTAGCTCTTCCTTGTTCATTGCGACGATATCCTCACCGTCAATGAATACTTGACCGCTCGTTGGTTCAATCAATCGATTAAACATCCGAACAAGCGTAGATTTACCGCTCCCGGATAGTCCCATAATCACGAAGATCTCTCCGGGATAAACTTCAAAATTAGCTCGATTTACACCGACTGTTGAGCCTGTTTCTTTCAAAATTTCTTGCTTTGTTTTGCCTTGTTTGAGGAGCTGTGCCGCCTTTTTGGTGTTTTTGCCAAAAATTTTCGACACGTCTCGTATGGCGATTTTAGCCGTTCCATCTTTCTTATTCATTTTTTCACCTCTAGTTAACTCTTTAAATACGCGACTTTCAATCTATATAATTTTATCCTTCCCTTCTATGAATTAGTCGTCACGAACACTCTGCCTTATTAATTATAGAAATAGTACAATTTGATTACAAAGCGCAAATAGCCGCATATACCTCCGTAAACTTTGTACAGAAAAAACTGTACGTACTTTATATACTGTATTCTTACAATTCCTCCATATTCCTTTTACTTCATCTCCTTTACTTTCAAATTGGAAATAGGTACTCTGTATATATAACTGCTTATAGGATGTGAAAGGCTTTGCAAGGTAAAGACGAACTTGAGAAAGCTCGTGAACGTGTGATAGAAGCAATTTCTCAAAATATGAATTTATATGGTGTGACACCATCTGTAGGCCGATTATGGGGCCTGCTATATTTTCAAAATCAACCGATGAACTTAGATGAGATGAAAATTGAATTAGGCATGAGTAAAACAAGCATGAGTACTTCCGTCAGGTCTCTAATGGATTTGCATATGGTCGACAAGGTTTGGAAGAAGGGAAACCGAAAGGATCTGTATGTGGCTGAAGAGGATTGGTATCAGACCTTTATCGATTTTTTTACGATCAAATGGCGTAATGGTGTAACAATAAATGTTTCTGCTATTGAGAAATCGCTGCGTGATCTGCATCTCCTCCTTGAAAAACCTGATCTCTCAGAAGAAATCGTTCATGAAATAAACAGTGATATAAAAAAGCTTCATCAAGCATTGGAATATTACGATTGGTTAAATCGCTTAGTCGATAGCTTTGAAACACATGAAATTTTTAACTTCATCCCAAAAAAACCGCTAGATCACAAAAAATAGCTGCTGTGTGATCCAGCGGTTTTTGTGATCTAGCGGTTTTATACTTGCCTGTTGCTTTCCGTTTCAGGCACTCTATTTTTAGCAGGTGGTACGCGAGGCCTCTTCAAAGATGTTTGATGGATCCACTTTGTCTGGATTATTCTCTATATAAGGGCTAAAATCTTTTTGTTTTCTTTTTGTTGTTGTTTTTCTTTTCGTGCCCTATTGTATTACCAGACAAAGGACGTATCGTCAAATTTTTTATCCGTATCTAGAGATGTAACATATTCATTTCGGTTTTTTTTCCTTGTCAGACATTCTTACAGGCTCATAAAAGGATTCATATATGCTTCGAATTTCCTGTTTATAAATAGATTCCAACACAAATGGAATAAGCGAGGTATCGTTAATTTCTTTTAATTCCGAAAAAATACGATCCATGACTGGTTTCCCACCTTTACGCAAGTTATATTTATCCCAGTCTTTAATGGCTAATTCTCTTGTTTCGGGATTGTAACGAATCAAATTGTGGTGCTCGATGAACCGTTCCACTAACGAATGAACTCTCTCAATCGAATAACCCAAATCAAAAGCCATTTGCTTTTTCGTAATTCGATAGATTCCAATTTGAGTCGTATGTGGATTCGTAAGAAGATAGAGGTAAAAATACTTATCCTCCGGGGTCATCATTTCTGAAACAATCGGATTCTTCCAAAAATCAGTACGGACCATTCGATATTTTGCCATCTTTATCACTGCCCTTTCTTCTAATAAAATTCTATTCATAGACTATATATAGATAAATGAGGTTAAGAGTAGCGTAGGTTTCATATAAAAATGGAAAATATGAATATTTTGCGAATGAACTAATCTGTGGGCCCCATTCAATCCCCATTATAATTTTTCATTGATTAATTACATGTAAGTAAGGAATTTCGTACACGGTATTTTTGCATGAATTATATTGTTAAAAAATAAAAAACGTTCCTTACGAAGTGTAAGAAACGTGATAAGGTACTTTTTTAAATCTTATTCACAGAGTGGTGGATCTGGGTCGTCGCGGCGAAATCGATTTAATGTACGTAAGCAGAGGGAAGTTCATAAATGACATACTGCTTGTAACGGTTATTTGGATTTATTGACAAGCAATATGTTTATTACTTACTGTTCTCCCTCTTCATGGGAGGCAGCTAGCGAGTAATCTGACTCCTTTTTCAATTTCTTCAATTGATAATCCACCAAATCCTAACATGATATAGGAATTACCTTCAGTGTTTGGATTAAGCCAAAACCTTGACGGGGAATAAACTTTGACACCCTTCTGTAAACCATTTTTGATCAGCTCGAAGGCTGTTACGCCTTTTAGTTTCAATAAGATATGTAAGCCTGACTTTTCTCCAACAATTTTTACTTGATTGCCCATATATTGTTCAATACTCCTTAGCAAAGCTTGATGTTTTCTTTGATACAATTTGCGCATTCTTCGAATATGCCTTTCGAATTCCCCTGTTTGCATGAACAGGTCCATAGCCCTCTGAATAATAGGAGAGACAGATTGATTATAAGCCGCGAACTTTCGTAAATATTGAACCATTAGAGAAGGTGGAAATACAATATAACTTAACCGAGCTGAAGGGAGAAATGATTTAGAAAATGTACCTAAATAAATAACCCTTTCCTGTTCATCCAGGGATTTTAGCGAAGGAATCGGATGACCCCGGTATCGAAACTCGCCGTCATAATCATCCTCAATAATGTATCCTCCAGTTTGATAAGCCCATTTTAGTAATCGCATTCTTTTCGAAATGGATAAAACCATACCAAATGGAAATTGGTGAGAAGGCGTTAAGTATACGGCTTTTGCCCTGCTTGTTTGAATATGCTCTACTGACAATCCATCCTTCTCAAGAGGCACGGGATCAATATAGCATCCCTGGTCTTCTAAAACCGATCGAACTCCACTGTAACCCGGTTCTTCCATAGCCACGGTTTTTTCCCGGAGTGCTAAAAGAAGGCAGATCAACGCCATGGAGGCCTGAGTTCCGGCCGTTATAAGAATCTGTTCTGGTGCAGAGCGAACACCTCTGGATTGCAGTAAATAGTTTGATATCTCCCGCCTCAATTCAAATTCACCCTGATTCTCACTATATAGGGGTAGCGTCAGGAAAATGCGGATTTACAACGTTAAGGAAACCAAAATATAAAAAGTCTAATTTCTCGGTGTTATAAGTGAAAAATTAGGCTTTAGTTACTTCATTAAAGCGCCTGATTGTTGAAGACTAAAGTTTATATTCACCAAGAAAATTGATGTGCTCTTATCCTAACAAATTTTATTTAGGACTTACATGTATGCCTTCACTCTCTCGCCAATCTGCGTAAAGTATACGCTTTACATTATCATATCCATTGGTAGTTAATTGGTTATCTAACCACTGTTGATCAAATCCGAGTTCATGTAAATTATCCCATAAAATTTCCCCATCTATAATTAACGATGTTGGGAGGTCTACTGGACTTTCTGGAAGATTGAGATCTTGCTTGTCTGGTTTTTGATACTTGGATTTTAATAATAAACTTATTTGCCCATTAGCTTCCAATATACCGTATTTGACTTCGCGAACTGAAAAGACATTATTTTGACGGAGTATACTCAATACTTGATTTACATCCAATTTGTTCTTTGTAAGTAACTTTCTGTCCATAACACCATCTCGAATGATGATGTTAGGATTGCCTAATAAGAGAGAACGTGTCGATTTATTTTTTAGAGTCATAAACTCTATTCCCAACATAAGAAACGTCCACAATCCGATGGCATATAAAAAGTGAAAAATCCCTACCTTATCTTCATAAATGTTATTTCCTAAAAAATCTCCAAGTACTAACACAAAAACTAAGTGAAACGGGGTTAACTGATAGATGGATGTTCTGCCTGTTATGATAATGATAAAAAATAAAGTTGCAAAACCAACGATGACTTTGATCGTCAGTAAACCAATATTAACTTCTTCCAAAGTTTTTTCCTCCAATTTAAATTTTACTTAGTTGTAAGATCTTGAGGTTTAGATAAAGAGGCTAGTTTTAGTATTAAAGCTCGAGTTACAATTCCAACAATGATGTAATATATGAATGAATATCTGTATCTCCACTCTAAATAATTAACAAGTTTGACCCACTCGCAAAAGGGTTCACCTATATAGGCATATGTTAGTGCCATAATGATCTGGGCTAAAATAAAAGATTTCCATGTTCTAAAATATTGATATAACAACATGTAAGCTACAGGTACCATTGAAAAATCAAAAGGAAAGGCCCTGGGAATAAAAGGTAGGAGCGCAATGGGGTAATCCCAAAAACTGTATTGTGCACCAACTACATCTAATAAGGTTGTTGTCAAGATAATTATGGTACCAAATAACAAAATTTCTAAAATAATGTCTCGTTTAACAAGTTTAGCCCATATAACCCAAGGCACAACTAAAAAAACGACTAGTGTCCACCATTCCCAAGTTAAAAACTCATTTTTTAGCCAACTATTTAATTCTAAATGATAGAGCTTATCTTCTAATAAACGTATTTCCTTAAGATTTTCAAATATATTATCTATTGATATCACCTCTATATTTAAATGAAAAGGTAACAGATATTTTTGAATTCAAACTCTTTGAGCTGCCTTTTTAGTATTACCGTTTTTTAGTAATGAATTTCCATCGTAAATAAGAAAAAACCCATGTTGGAAGTTCTTATAATACACGGGTTTTCGACTTTTTTTCAAATAAGTCAGAAATATATTAAAAACAAAGTTAAATCTAGATTTAAGATAGAACAATAAAAACAGGATACATCAACTTATAATAATGGAGAAAGCACGCGAGCACCCTGTTCAACAATGCGCTCGGTCAGAGATCGTTGCAACAAGTCTTCAATTCTTAATGGTACAGAATCAGTAAGATCCCTCTCGAACTGCTCTGTGAGTTCCCTTGCCACATCAGCACTGTACACGACTTGACACACCTCATAATTCAGGCGAAAACTTCTCATATCATAGTTTGCTGAGCCTACGGCAGCAATCTCCTCATCGATGGTCAACACCTTCGCATGTAACATTCCTTTATCGTACTGGTAGATTTGGACCCCAGCTTCTATAAGTTCCCCGTAATAGGTACGACTTGCAAGACCCACGATTTTTTGATTATTGTGGCGAGGAACCAGCAATCTTACACGGACACCACGAGTTACTGCTGTCTTTAATGCCATGATAATATCCGTTTCTGGTACAAAATAGGGTGTTGTTAAATCAATAGTCTTGGTCGCCTGTGTTATACATATAAAGTAAGCTTGCCGAATGACTGGGGTAGGAATTCCAGGGTTTCCTTCCAACGTATGGATATACGCTTTATGCAATGTCCTAGTTTTTCCGGATATGTCCATTTCTTTATCATCAAGGGTGCTCAACTCTGATCCCAATTCGGCTGACCATTTGGAATGATCTGCTCTGCCGATTGAATTGATTTTCGTTACCTCTGATTTTGTTTTCAAATTTGTTTTTGATTTTATCCTTTCCGGCACAGCGATTTCCCAATGAACATCAAAAACAGTCTGCAAGTCGCCTGTTGCTTCCCCTATAATTTGCAAATGAGTGTCCCTCCAAAATCCTACGTCTGGCTTTAATCCTGTATATTCATACCCAACGTTCATACCGCCAGTAAAGGATTCCTTTCTGTCAATCGTCACAATCTTACAATGATCCCGATAATTCCAATTGGACAAAATCCAGGGAAATCGCAGAGGAAATATTGTCCTGCATTCTATCCCTGCTTCAACCATCTGCCGGATTTTTTCACGCGGGAATTTATAACTCCCCAAGCTATCTCTCATAAAACGAACCTGCACTCCATTTAATGCTTTTTCGATTAGCAGTTCTGTGATTCGATTACCAATTTGGTCGTTCCGATAGATGAAATATTCCAGATCAATGGTTTCTTGGGCTTTTTGCAGGGATACAAGGAGTTGATCATATTTTGCTATCCCATTGTTAAACACTTGGACTTGGCCCATTCGAAGCCCATTCACAGTGAAATGCCGTAAAGCATTGGCAATTACCGATGCTGAAGCACCGAATGTCTCAGGTAATTTGTTAGATTCATTTTTAGAACAGGTCAATCTTTTTCGATGAATAAACTTAGGGTTTGATATGCTAAGATATAGCCAGAAACCAATGACAGGTAAAAAAAGGACGATTATTATCCAATTCAAAGCCTTGGCAGGCCGACGAACTTCCCAAATTGCTATGAATAAGATAAAGAACGTATTTAACAGGTATAGATAAAAAATCCACTCCAACTGGAATCCCTCCTTCTGTTTCTCTTAACATGTACAAACTATGTAACCAGTATACGTATGGAATATGAAGGGATTGTCTGTTATATATTATGGACTACCTTAATAAGAACTTGTATAAGATATTAAGAACGAAAAAAAGAGAATTAAGGTTGGGAAAGTTCTGACATCACGAAAGGCGTAATGATCTGGGCACTGTCCTAACTAGAGACTTAGTGATTTTGAAAATTACCATCTGGTAAATTCCTAAATATAGGTATAATTTTTTATAAATTTGGAAAATGAAAGTGGTAAATGCAATAAGGAGTAAATAAGAGAAAACATTAATTTATAGTGGGAGGAAATCGTCTTAAAATTAGTCGTTAACATCTTTTTTGTTAATGGTTAATGAATGATCGGTATCTCTAACAGCAGCATAAAAAAAATCTTTGATTTGAAGATATCCCTTTGCCTTTAGTTCTTCCTTTGACCACTTTTCATTTTTGTTGATAAATTTTAATTTACGCTTTTGCACTTTCCCTTCAATGACAACGGCTATGGGTAATCCGCGGTATTCCACTTTCATATGTAAATCTTTTGGAGTAATAGGAACTAATTCTTTTCTTGGAAAAATGCTATTTTCACCTGTTGCTTCCAAAATCGCATATTCATTATCGTGAATATCCGGATATCCTGATGTTCTTAAATTAGACAACAGCTCAGGTAAAGGATATCTACTTTCCTTTAAATTTCGATTAAGATAAAAAAAGAATCGCTCCAAAATCATGAGGGGTAAGTTGGGCTAGAGCTGATTTCCCTAAAATATTTACTGCTACAATAAACACAATATAGATAAAAATAACTTTAACTAAAAAAATAGACACTTCTAACACCTCGTAAAAAAATTCACCTTAGTCCGAAATTGGACTAAGGTTTTTAAACTTATTTCAATTAAAAATGGTATCTTTTTTTCGTCATGTATGAATCTAAGCTAAATCCTTATCCTTTTAAAATAGGGGTCACTTTATCAATGACTTCTTGTAATTTTTCACTGTTTAACCTATACATTTGTTTGGCGTCTTTTGATTCCGTTCCAAGAGCAAATAGTTCTAAGTCTGCTTGACATTTTTTCAAGGTTGAAAGAATTAAGGGTCTTTCTTGTGGGGGTGCGACTTGTAATTTATCGTCAAACAGATCAATCGTTAACTCTCCGTAAGAATTAACCTGTCCCAGAAATACATTTTCAATCGTTACCCCTAGTTTTTCTAATTCAGTTTGTAGCCAAGCCCGACTTCGTCCAATCGTGGCTAGTGGTTCATCCATTATTGTACCATCCATAATAATGGTCTGAGGCTCCTTGATTGAAGCAACCTTCAAGTTTATATCCTTTGCTGTTAAAGGTTGATTTTCTTTCTTTAGCATCACAGATAAATCACCTGTTGGCTCTAAAACAGCAAATTCTACATCAGAGACTTGAAAGACATCCTTCCTGCGAAGTAGCTCTAACAGTTCATCTGTCGTATATCTTTCCTTTTTTAAATTATCTTCCATAATCTTCCCATCTTTGATAAATACAGTTGCTTTTCCTTCTATAAAATCGCGAAAACGTTTACTTTTTAATGAAATTAAACCAGCGAAAAAGGGAATAGCCGCAAAAATGACAATTCCAATAATTCCGTGAAAAATGTTCCGTTCAAGTCCCATAGCCACTTCTGCACCAATACTTCCAATAGAAATACCGGTGACATATTCAAAGAAAGATAGTTCTGAAATTTGCTTTTTCCCTAACCATTTTGTAATGAAAAATAAAACAGCAACAAATAATGCTGAGCGTACAGCTATATCTAACCATTCAGGCACTGCTTACACCCCCTGTAAATATAGTTTTTCTAGAAACCTTTGTACTGAAGTTCATCTCCTTCTAGTTCTCCTACTCTTTTTTTTAAATCTTTTGTTACTTCGTGTACTACCATCATAGCCTCATGCAAAGTTCGCTTCGATTCATCATCAAGAGTCCGTAATGCTAAACTTGAGAGACTTGCTTCTACCCCTTTTAGACTGGCAAAACACTGTTTAACATCTGATCCTACTGTCATCCTAATTCTCCTTATCCTTTTGGCTTAAAAATTAAAGCTCCTATCATGCCGAAAACAATGGCAGCTGAAATACCAGAACTAGTTACTTCAAACATTCCTGTCAGTACACCAACTAACCCATGTTTTTCTGCTTCCTGCATCGCACCATGAACAAGCGAATTCCCAAAACTTGTAATCGGAACGGTAGCCCCTGCCCCAGCAAAATCAATCAAAGGCTCGTATAGTCCAAATCCATCTAAAAGCGCCCCAATCACTACAAGAGCACTTAAGGTATGACCTGGTGTCAATTTAAATACATCAAACATAATTTGCCCAATGATACAAATTAAACCGCCTACGACAAAAGCCCAAAAATAGATCATGTTAATTGTTCACCTCCGTATTCAATTGACACTGCATGGGCGATACAAGGAATTGTTTCATTTTGCTGAAAGGACAACGGTGAAAGCAAAGCACCTGTAGCCACAACTAACATTCGTTTAAATTCACCTTTTTTCATGCGGTTTAATAAATGCCCATAAACTACCGTTGCTGAACAGCCTGCACCGCTTGCTCCTGCAAGAACGGGTTGTCCTTCCCGATAAATCATAAGGCCACAATCTTGGTATTGTTCTTCACTAATAGGAGTTCCATGCTTTTTAAATAGATCCATGGACACTTCCTGTCCGATTTGGCCAAGGTCACCGGTTACAATTAAATCGTAATAAGATGGCTCAACATTTCGTTCCTTTAAATGGGCTTCAATGGTATCAACCGCAGCTGGCGCCATAGCTCCTCCCATGTTAAATGGATCTGTCAATCCCATATCGATTACACGACCAATTGTGGCAGATGTGACATGAGGTCCTTCCCCAGAATCACTTAATAGGGCTGCACCTGCACCAGTAACCGTCCATTGTGCCGTAGGTGGCTTTTGTCCACCATACTCAGTTGGATACCGAAATTGTTTTTCAACAGCTGTATCATGACTGGAAGCTCCTGTTAACAAATATTTCGCTCCTTTTGTATTTACAATATAAGCACCTAGAGCCAGTCCTTCCATCGAGGTAGAGCAAGCACCGAATAAGCCAAAATAAGGCGCTCCAATCGTTCTGCTAGCGAAACTTGTTGGGGTGATTTGATTGATTAAGTCCCCAGCTAGGATAAATTGAACTTGATCCTTTTGTATGCCCCCTTTTTCCATGGCTTTTTGGCAAGCCTCTTCAAAAAGGATTTTATGTGCTTTCTCATAGGAATCCTGCCCAAGCCATAAATCAGCATGAAGAGTATCGAAATCATCTGGGATAGCACCATTGGCTTCAAATGGTCCACCAACGGTTCCAGTGGAGATAATGACAGGCTTTTGTTCGAAGATCCATGTACGATGACCTGCTAGCATTATAAACCACCCCACTGGATTAAAGTGGTTTTAATTAAGGCAATGACAAAAGCAGAAAAAACACCAAATAAAATAACCGCCCCCGCTAATTTAAACATGTTGCCACCTACGCCCAGTACAAATCCTTCGGTTCGATGCTCAATGGCAGGCGATATAACCGCATTGCCAAAACCTGTTACAGGTACAGCTGTTCCAGCCCCACCAAATTGGGCCATTCGATCATATACGCCAAAACCAGTAAGAAGCATTGTAATAAAAATTAACGTACCCACCGTCGGATTTCCGGCCGTTTGCTCAGTAAAATCGAAATAATAAATGTAAAAGTCTGAAATAAGCTGACCAATCAAACAAATAAGTCCACCGGTTAAAAAGGCCTTAATACAATTTTTAACAACCGGTCTTTTGATCTCTCGTTGTTTTTGCAATTTTTGATATTCCTGTTGCACAGGAGTAAGTTGTTTCTTTTGATTGTTAGACATAACTCGATCCTTCCTCTTTAGGTTTGTTCCTTCATAAGACTTTTCAGTTTGTTCAAATCATTTTTTAAGTTCTTCTTATTCATATCGTTTTTTTTCAGTCTTTGCTCGACCTTTTCAAGCTCCCAGAATATTTTTTTATCAGTCGAAACAAAAACTTTATAGTCGGGATATTTTTTTTCTAAGTCGGATTTTACTGACTTCTCGATACTCTTTAATCGAAATCGATCAAAATTCTCAACTTTAATCGCTGCCATAAGCTCTTTATCAGTATTCACAGCTTTTACGTCTGTAATATCTTCCTTGGCAATTATCTTTTCTTTCGCATGATTGGCAACGGATTGATCAATTGGCTTACTTGTATGTACTTGTGAAATACCAAAAGTACTATTACCTTGAATAAATTCATTTTGATTACCATTACATCCTGATGCGAAACCAATGACCATTATAATAAAAAGTAGGTTTTTCAATGTGGTTATTTTATCTTTCAAAAAAATCACCTCCATTTTTTTCTATTATTTGAACAGCTGAAAAAAGGTTGGTTAAGAGGCCAACCTTTTTTCGCCTTACTAATTACTGTTGTTTGTATTGAGGTTCTTCTTGTTCGATTTGTTGAACACGTGGTTCAATGCTGTCTACAACGGATTGGGTTTGCTTAGCTGCATCTTGGTAAAGTTGCTTAGCTTGTTGATTATCTGTACTAAGAGCAAATGTTTCAAAACTTGCTTGAGCACTTTTCAATCCTGCTAGAGCTGTTTTAACGTCATTTATTACTGTCATGATAATTTCCTCCTTGAATTTTTTTTTACTCTTTTATTTTGCTTTATGGAGAATTTTTTATTCAATGATTTTTGGGAAATTTAAATCTAAATTATTTTTGACGTATAGCTCCATTTTTTCGATAATAACCCCTTTTCCATATCCCCATCATTTCTTCTATTTCTCGTTGACAGCAATAGCTCTTATAACTTTTCATTTTTTCTTTTCTCAACTTCAATTTTTTTACACCCCTACCTTTATAAAATAAGATGATTGTATTTCCTGAAAGGACTAATATTTTTCCCATTTTTCGGATATTATCCCAAA
This sequence comes from uncultured Metabacillus sp., assembly GCF_947503125.1. Lineage (GTDB taxonomy): Bacteria > Bacillota > Bacilli > Bacillales > Bacillaceae > Metabacillus. Next base: position 1,524 of record NZ_CANNCR010000010.1, on the reverse strand, counting down.
GTTTTAAGAGTTTCTCCCTCTTAATCATCCTATTTATGGGTATTTAACATTGAAAATGTAATAACAAAGATAAACGCATGCATTTGTCGCTGTATTAAGGTTTGTCTAATACATAAAAAGGAACTGTTTTGTTATTAAACATCAAATTTTTCATACATTTTAGAAGGTGAAAAAATGACAACAAAACAAAAAAGGAAATCCTTTCAACGTTTAACGTTAAAACCAAAAAAGGACATTGAAGAAATAAAACTTGGGATTAAACTGGGAGAAAAAAAGGAAACCAAAAATCCGAGATTGGGCGAAAGAGATGTATAGCTATATTTGATGGGGATTAATACAGAATTACAGGTAGGTGACATTGTCAAATTAAAAGTTGGAGATGTGAAAGGGAAAAATTCTTTTATATTCTGGAAGGCAAGACAACAAAAAACAGAAAGTAAATATTAGTATGCTATCTAATAGAATTGATAAAAAAATTGGATACATAATTGTTTCAAACTAAAAAGAATCAATATCTCTACATAAGAATACAGGGAAAAAAGTGTTTATAATACTCATTAGAAGGTATGATAAAGAAGGAATTGGCAAACTTTGCACCAAAGATTCACTGTAAGCCAGTTTCTTTTTTGGATAGGTTTTTAAAATCGTGTTTTAATCAAATATTAAATTATGGCTCTTATCACAAAAGGCAAAGGGATATCATCAAATTAAAGATATATTTTACGCTTCTGTTAGAGATACCGACCATTCACTAAACATTAACACATTTGATATTAGCGACTAATCTTAAAACGATTTCCCCTCCCTATATTAATCCTTTTCTAGACTTGATCGGCAAATAGAGAGATTTAACCTGAAAGTCGAGGCGGCTGCACTTGATTCGGGGTACCTTACAAATCCTATTTGTAAAGGCTTATCTGAGAATTCATAAAGGTAATCATCAAACAAAACCTAGTTGATTAACTTCCCTCTATCTATTTCAACTGAATTGGTGTCCATTTTTATGATCAAAAATAAAGTCCTCTATAAAGAGCGATTGTTTTTTGCAAGCGAAAAGTGCAGAAAGTTGCAGCGAAAAATACATAGGCTTGCAGCTCATCATTTAATTCAAATTATATCTGGGGGTTTCACTGAGGAAAGTGCATTTTTTAGCCGGTAACTTTCTCCTGTGAATGCTACAATGTGCGCGTGGTGGACCAGTCGGTCCACGAGTGCGGAGGTCAGTCGGTTATCTCCAAACACTCGGTTCCATTGGCCAAATTCTAAGTTGGATGTTACAATTACGCTTTTGTGTTCATAACAGTCGGCAACGATGTGAAACAACAATTCAGATCCCTGTTTTTGGAAAGGGACGTAACCAACTTCATCTAATATAAGTAAGTCACATTTTTCAATCTGTCTTTTTAACTTTTGTAAGGTTCCTTCTTTTAGGGCTTCTTCCAATTGACCCACTAAATCTGCTACTCTGAAAAAACGTACCTCATATCCATTCTCGCAGGCTTTAACCCCAAGTGCCGTAGCCAG
>NZ_CANNCR010000009.1 GCF_947503125.1 uncultured Metabacillus sp. | reverse complement strand
ATAAATAGACGCTCGAGGTACAAAACTTATTTCATTACGTTTTGTGCCTTGAGCGAAGCGAAAGGAATGGGTATAAAAATGAAAAATGTGCTGCCTGCTACTTTTTTAGTGTTTTTTACATTTGTTGCTTTCGGTTTATATTTTCTTTATCAGTTAGGGATTTTTACGATTAAGATTATGGTGTTAACTTTATAATGGATTTGAACGGTTAAAATAAAGCAGCGGTTAGCTGCTTTATTTTATTCCACCTATTCTTCTACTGGTTAATTTATTCGTTTCATTAAATAGGATGAAGGCCAGGCAAGTTACCGCCCGGCCTATTCACCAATCGCTCCCTTGATATCATAGAGGGATAAATCTAGCTCCAATTGTTTCCCCATCGCCAGTTTGGCCAGTTCTGCACCAAGATATGGTCCGCTCGTCAAACCTGATGCGCCTAAACCGTTTGCAAGCAAAACTCCTTTGACACCTGGGAGCTCCCCAATAACAGGTAAAAAACCTGGTGTGAACGGTCTAAACCCTACTCTTGTTTCAAGCATCGTACTTTCGGCTAAACCTGGGGCTACCGTTAATGCCTTTTGAAATATTTCGTTCAAACCTCCTGCTGTTACTCGGCAATCCATGCCGGCCTCATCCTCATGTGTTGCACCCACCACTATTCGCCCAGCTTCAAATGCAAGAATATACTGGTTATTTGGCGGCATCACAACCGGCCAGCTGCTTGTGTCCGTATCAGGCATTTCGAGGTGGACGATTTGCGCCTTTTGTGGAGTTACTAAAAAATCAATCCCGATCGATTGAAGAAGATCTCTAGACCAAACACCACCAGTCACAATCACCTTATCTGCTTCTAAGATTTCGTCCTCAATCGCAATCCCGAGAACCCGGTCCTGTTGATGGATCAGGCTTGCATCCCCTTTTATAACAATGGCACCATGCTTGATTGCACCATTAATGAGAGCATCCCGAAGAGCCCTGCCATTTACCCGTGCACCTCCGCTCACAAAAACAGAACCATATTCCTCTGCAATCGGAGGAAACATCTCTCTTGTTTCAGCGGGTGACAAAATGGTAATTTCACCAATTTCAGGCGCATCTTCCCGTCTCTTTCGCGCACGCTCTGCCATTTTTTCCAGCTTCTCTGCATCTGTATGTAAACTTATGGCTCCTACTCGCTTATAGCCCGTTTCTGTTTCACCATCTGCTTCTAATTGTGTAATCAATTCAGGATAGTATCTTGCTCCACCCTTGACCAGCTTGTACCATGCTTTGTTGCGGCGCTGTGTTAACCACGGGCAAACAATCCCGGCTGCTGCATCTGTCGCTTGTCCCTTGTCAAAACGATCGACTAATGTAACCTCGGCCCCTGATAAAGCAAGGTGATATGCGGTGGATGCGCCAAGAATGCCAGCGCCAACGACTATTATTTTCATCTATAACACCTTTTCCGTTTAATGTCTCACCGCTTCATTATATAAAAGTTTTAAATCGTACTCAATTTTCATTGACAAAATAAAATCCCTGCAACCAAGCAAGGAAAACGAATCTTGTTTATCAAATTCTTAACCTATTTTAATATTTTATTTAAAAACTCCCGTCTTTCCTCTGCATTCTCTTTGATGAGAATATCAACACCACTATCGATGTTTTTTTCAACTTTTTCACCCTTTGACACGTTCACTGCCGCACCAACGCTTAAGTACCCCATATCATAAGGATTTTGTGCCACTGAACCAGGAATTGTACCCTCTACAATTAACTCAAGCATTTCGGTAATTCCATCTGCACCTGTAACCGGAATTTTACGTCCATGCTCCTTTATAACCTTTAATGCATCCAATGCTGTTGTGTCATTTGAAGCAATCACACCTTCAACAGTCGGATGATCCTTTAAAATCTTTTCCATTGCGTTTCGATTTTGCGTTGAGCCATTTAATTCTGTCATTTGTGCAACAATTTGAATCCCTGCCGCTTCTAAACTCTTTTTGGCACCTCTTAATCTGTCACCAGAAACAGGACTGCTCATATCTCCGCCAATCAGAGCTGCATGATCTCCCGGCTGAAGCTGGGATGCTAATAATTCTCCTGCCTTTTTCCCTAAATCAAAGTTATCTGTTCCAATATAGGCTGTTTTTTGCGGCCACGGATCATCGGTATCTAACAGCATGACAGGAATATCAGCATTTACAAACTTCTCCAAAGTAGGGATAATTTCTGCCGGAACAATCGGGGAAACAACTAATACATCCGGCTTTTCATTAAGAACTGTTTCCAATATGGCGACCTGTTCTTTAATTGTTCCCTCCAACGGCGCCATTATTTTTCCATCTACACCAAAGTCCTTAAACCCCTTTTCCGTACCCGCTTTCAGAATTTCCCAATACTCGGAGTTTAAATCCTTAAAAACAACAACGACTTTTGGCTTTTCATCAGCAAATGATTTTGTTATAAACCCAATAATAATAGCAGAAAAAAGTATCGTAACCAGAAAAAGTAATTTGCGATTTTTAACCATTACATCCTCCCCTCTCTGTAAAGTCTCACGAAGAAATACCCGACCTATCACCGGATTGATTAAAACGAACAGAGAAAACGGTCCCTTGGTTTCCTGTTTCAATATCAATTTCAGCATCATGACGTTCAGCCACACTGTAGCATATCGCTAACCCCAGCCCTGTTCCTGTCTCCTTTGTTGTAAAGAAAGGCGTTCCAATTTTATCCATGATCTCAGGGCTAATGCCTGTACCTTCGTCCTTAATTTGCAAAATGACAGACTGATTTTCTGTAAACGTTTTTATTGTAAGCTTTCCGCCTGCTGACATCGCATCAAGCCCATTTAAGGCAGTATTTAAGATAAGCTGGCGAATTTCCTTTTGATCTAAAAAAATCTCATAACATTCACCTAAATCAAGAAAGATATGCTTACTTGCCCTCAAAGCTTCTGCTTGAATAAGCGGTGATAATGCTTCAATTATCTTATTGAGGTTTTGCTTCTTCTTGACACTGACTTTGTTTTTTGCCAAATTGAGAAATTCTGTTATGATCGAATTTGCTCGATTTAATTCTTCCAGCATCAAATCCACGATCTCTTCAGGTAATTTGCTGCTATCATTCCTTGTTACTTGTAAAAATCCGTGAACCGTTGTCATCGGGTTTCGTATTTCATGGGCAATTCCTGCGGCCATTTCACCAATTAAATTCAAACGATCTAATCGGTACATCTCCTTTTCCAAGTGAACCCTTTCGGTAATATCCGTTAATACAATTAGCGCACAGCGTTCATGGTGGATGTCAATCATTTCCGTAGACAACAGCCCAGCACGAATCTCCCCTCGCTTTGATTTGTAGTTGATTTTTTTGTTGCGAATGACTTGTTCAAGATCAATCATTTCATCCGTCTCATCCACAAACTTTTCGATATCAATCTTTTTATTGACTAATTCCTCATAACGATAACCAGTGAAATTTACCCAACTGGCATTTACATCAATGAAAACTTCCTGTTTCAGTGAAAAAATCGCCATTAAACAAGGACTTGATTCAAAGATCTTTTTGAATCTTTCTTGTGAATGGTTTCGTTCTTCAATCTCTTTTTGCAGCTTTTCATTTGCCTTCAAAAGCTCTAATGTTCGTTCCTCCACAATATGCTCCATATCATGAAGCCTTTGCTTTTTTACTTCCTCGATTTGCTTTCGTTCTGTCACATCTCGTATTGTGCAAACAAAAATCTGTTGATCTTCCACTGTTGCTTCGCCAATTTGAATATCTGCAGGAAAATAGCTTCCGTCCTTCCGCAATACATAGGACTCAATAATATTACCTGCAGCCTGTTTGATGGAAGAAAAGATTGAAAATGTAGATTCATTTTCTTGATCACTTCTGACCTTGAGAAACAGCATGACAACATGTTTTCCAATCAACTCGTCAGCTTCATAGCCAAGCATCCCTTTTACAGCCGGGTTCACCGAGATGATAAATCCTTGTTCATCAAATGTGACAATCGTATCGCTGATGGTTTCGCCAATCACCTTTGCTAACGCCTCAGTACGACGTAAATTTAATGTAGTCCGGTCAAGCTTTTTATTTACTTTGATTAATTCGTCAGTACGCTCTTGATCCGTTTGAATAATCGTTTCTTCGTGCTTTTGATGGATTTTAACGAATTGTTCTATTTTTTGTTTAAGAGTTTCCGGATGAAAGGGTTTAAATATATAATCAATCGCTCCCACTGAATACCCTTGTTGAACATGCTCGATATCTTGACTGATGGCCGTTATAAAAATAATCGGGATATGTCTTGTTTTTTCCCTTGCCTTAATAAGCTTTGCTGTTTCAAAGCCGTTTAATCCGGGCATTTGTACGTCGAGCAAAATAACAGCAAAATCATACTTAAGCATACATTTCAACGCTTCTTTTCCTGAATTTGCACTGACCAGGTTATAGTTTGGAGATATTAGGACGGCTTCCAATGCGAGAAGATTTTCAGGATGGTCATCCACCATTAAAATATTAACCTTTTTTGCAGGTAAACTATTTAATTTTTCGATAGATTTTTTCTGGTGCATCAAATTCTCCGTAACAGTTTTCATAGCTTGTAAACTTTATCCCCTCTCTTTTACCTAGTCCAAGAAAACCAGATAAGCTTAGGCTATCGTACAATAGCTTATGAACTTTATTTTGAAGACTCTTATTAAAATAGATTAAGACATTTCGACATATGATGATGTCAAATTCGTTAAAGGAATGATCTGTTACTAAATTATGCTGGGCAAACACGACGTTTTTTTGCAGAAAAGAATGGAAAAACACCTGGTCGTCCACTGCCTTGTAATACTCTGAAAAGGCTCTTTTCCCTCCTGCTTCAAAATAGTTTTTCGTGTAGCGCTGCATTCCATCTAACGGAAACGTGCCCTTTTTTGCCTTTTCTAAAATGTCAGCATTTATATCTGTAGCAAAGATTCTCGCTTTTTCATACAGTCCCTCTTCATGTAAAAGAATCGCCATCGAGTAAACTTCTTCACCGGATGAACAGCCGACATGCCAAATGCGAATCTCAGGAAAATCCTTAACAATCGGAATCACCTTTTTTCGAATCGCCAAAAAGAATTCAGGATCACGGAACATTTCCGTCACATTGATCGAAAAGTCCGATATCAGCCTCTCCATGGCATTATGGTCCCGCAAAACCTTTTCCTGAAGGGCTGATATACTTGAAAGATTCTCTTTACTCACTCGATGACAAATTCTCCTTTGAATGAATGGAGCTGCATAATTTCGAAAATCGTACCCATAATAGCGAAATACCGCTTCTAATAGTAACTCTATTTCAATTTTTTCGATATCATCTAGATCGGTTTTGCTAGAGTTAATTGGAAATAGGTTTGTAATATCCTAGCCCTCCTTCCTATAAAGCCAGACCTGCATAAGGGAGAATAACTGATCCAAATTTATTGGCTTGCTAATATAATCTGTTGCTCCAGCATTTAAGCATTCTTCACGGCTGTGCTTCATGGCCTTTGCAGTAAGAGCAATGATCGGAATCGTGCTAAATTCAGGTTTTTTACGGATTCTGCGCATGGCTTCAAATCCATCAATCTCCGGCATCATTATATCCATTAAAACCAAATCGGTATCTGGATTATTTTGCAGCATTTCAATACCTTCACGGCCATTTTCCGCGATAATAATATCCATTTCATATTGTTCAAGTGCAATCGTTAAGGCATACACATTGCGAATATCGTCATCGACAATCAAGATTTTCTTATCCTTAAGCAATGATTTCCCACGCTGCTTCAAATTATCTTCTTTCCTTGTCAGGTTATCCTCGTCTAATTGATACTGATCCACTTCTAGACTAACTGCTGCTTCTTCAAAAGCAGAAGTTTCTTCGCTCTTGGCGTTCTGTTCAAAGTGCGGCAAGAATAATGTAAAGGTGCTTCCTTCGCCTTTCTCACTTCTGACCTCAATAAATCCGCCCAAGAGCTGTGCAATTTCTCTGCTGATCGAAAGACCTAGTCCAGTACCGCCATATTGACGGCTTGTCGTTCCATCCGCTTGTTTAAACGCATCAAAAATCGTTTCTTGTTTATCCTTGGCGATGCCAATCCCCGTATCAATAACAGAGAAGGCCAGCATAGACATCGTTTGTCTATCACCTGCATGGAGCTTTTTATCCACTGTTTTATTCCTAACCTTATGAACAACTAAGGACACACTGCCGATTTCGGTAAACTTAAATGCATTTGAAAGAAGATTTTTTAATATTTGCTGGAGCCTTTGTTCATCTGTATAAAAACGGTCTGGCACATCTTCTCCTAGTTCAATAGAAAACTTAACCTGCTTCTGTTTAGCAATCGGGGAAAATTGGCTTAAAATACAGTCGCTGATCTGCTTGAGTTCTACTTCCTTAGGCACAACCTCCAATTTACCTGATTCTACTTTGGCAAGATCTAAAATATCATTAATCAAATGCAGTAAATCATTTCCTGACGTATAGATGGTCCGAATATACTCTTCTTGCTTAGGTGTAAGATTTCCCTCTCCGTTTTCTGAAAGAATTTGCGCCAGGATTAGTAAGCTATTTAACGGTGTTCGCAGCTCATGAGACATATTCGCCAAAAACTCGGATTTATATTGCGAGCTTAACTCCAGCTGCTGTGCCTTCTCCTCAAGCGCCTCGCGAACCTTTTCAATCTCTTTTTTCTTTTGTTCGGATGCTTCATATTGCTCTTCAAGCTTTTCATTCGTTGTCCTTAATTCCTCTTGCTGTAATTGTAATTCTTCAGATTGAGCCTGCAGTTCTTCGGTTAAAGCTTGTGATTCCTGTAACAGCCTTTCAACCCTCATTCGGTTTGAAATACTATTGAGCGTAATGCCGATATGGCTGTTTACTTCTTCAAGCAGCTTTACCTGTGATGGACTAAATGACTCAAACGAGGCAATTTCGATCACCGCAAGGACATCGCCTTCAAATTGAACTGGCAGGATCATGATGTTTTTCGGTGAGCCTTCTCCAATGCCTGAATGAACTTTTATGTATTGATCTGGTACCTCATTAAGCAGGATCGGCCGTTTTTCAACCGCACATTGCCCAACAAGCCCCTCGCCAAAGCCAAATCGCTCAAATCTTTTATTTTCATGTGACAGTGCATAAGCTGCAGTCCTTTTTAAATATGGATGACAGTCTTCAATCTCCTTGACATAGAATGCACCATAGCTCGCACCAACCATTGGCACAAGCTTCGCTAATAACTGCTCAGCCAACATCTGAATCGTTTCAACCTCTGGATACATCGTGGATATTTCGGCAATCTTCGTCTTGAGCCAGCTATGTTCCTCTGCTTCTTCAATTAGCCTTTTCTCAAGCTTGCTATGCTCCTCTAACGCTTTGGCCATTTTATTAAAGGCTAAGGCAATTTCACCAATCTCATCTTTATAAGAAACCTCAATTCGGGGCAGCCTTTCAAAATCACTTGTTGTTACACGTTTCATGACAGTGGTCACATTGTTAAGGTTCTTCGTCATACGCCTAATCATATAGATTGTGTAGCTAATGCCAATGGTTAAGCCAATAGCCAAATAAATATAAATCACTGTGACAGCCCAATTATAGGTCTCTCTTGATCTTAATAGCTCATTTTTCATCTCTTGCTCCTGCAACCCATGGAGAAGCTCTGCAATTTGCAGCATTCTTTGTCTCGTAAGCTCTGCTTCATTCCACAGGGCAGGCTGGATTTCAACATTTTGATCAATGTTCTTTGCCGTCATGACTTGCTGCGCCAAGTTTTGGTAGGACCTATGCAAGGTTTTAAATTTTGCAATCAACTCTTGAGACTCTTCTTGCGTATCCTTTTTTTCAAGGGATTCTAATGCAAGCTGCATATTGATATGAGATTGCTCCCAAGCATTTGTCGCTGCTTGTCGATTGTCACTTGATTGTTGAGTTGTGATTTCTCTTAACTCTCTTCCAATATTGGCAGTCTCATACTTAATATCTGATGCCATATTAATTCTTTGATACAATTCATTTACTACAACATGCATATTGACTGTTGATTGTTCAAGCATATTCATTAAAATAACAACGATAATTGAAATTAATAGCAATAAGGATCCTATGCTCAAGTAAAGCTTTGTTCTAAATTTCATTTGGCCTCCGCGAATAATGTTTTTCTTTATCCTTTAATGAATCGTTTGTAAAATTTTAATATTCTGGAAATTACACTTTTACTAGTAAATCTTTTCCGTTAATCTCTTAAAATGACATATTTTGCTTATAATGATACTTTAAATCGTTGTTTATCGTCTACCCATTATTTCAATCTTCAGAGAGTAAAACGAAACTTTTTTCTGCATAAAAAGACAGTTAGCCTACTCTAACAAATTATATCAATATATTAAAATGCGAGGATTTAGCAAAAAAGAACTAAGTATGTAATTTGCTTCACCTTAAACCAATACATTATGAACCCTTTTATACCCTTCTTAATTACGAAGCAAGTATTATTTTTTAATACCTTATACAATTCGATTTGCTGATTATTCATCCTTTCAGAAAATCAAAAGGGGTCACTACTTGTAATTAATTTCCAATAACAATATAAACATCTCATCAAAAAGGATTATAAAAACGATTCCCATCAAAGAAGGTAATCATAAGGGTAATGACCGAAATAGCTGCAATTAGACAGAATGCGACATAGTCGTTTTTGTGAAAGCGGCGTTCACGATACCATGTTCGTTTTTCCTTCTTTCCGAACCCCCTCAGCTCCATAACATTGCTAATCGTTTCAATTCGATCTAAGCTTGAAAAAATGAGCGGCATAATAATGGATACCGCATTTTTCATTCGAGCTGGAAGCTTTTCTTTTTTCGACATGTCAAGTCCGCGTGCTTGCTGTGAGAGAGCAATATTACGAAATTCCCTTTGAAGATCTGGGATATAGCGCAGAGTTAGCGCTACAGCAAACGCAATTCGATAGTTTATGCCGATTTTATTTAATGAAGCTGCAAATTCACTAGGATTTGTCGTTAAAATGAGGATAAGTGCTGCTGGAATGACTGTAATGTATTTTAACGTTACATTAAATTGATAGAATAATTGCTCAAGGGTGAGATCATAGCTATTTGGCAGCTCAACTAATAAATGCTTTGATCCATAAATCCCAACACCTTCCTGAGGAGAAAAGATGTAAATGGCTATATTATTTAGTAAAAGGAAGAACAGGATGAAGCCCAAAACAAAGGAAATATCACTAAATTTGATTTTTGATAGATGAAATAGAAGAATACTGCTAAAAAGCAAAAATAAGAGAATTCGAGTATCATATGTAAGCATAGCTGCGGTTGACCAAAAGAGAAAACAAATCAGTTTTGTTGCACCTGTTAGTTGATGAACTGGTGAATCTCGATCAATATAAGACAGCATATTAACGACCAAAGCGTTTTTCCCCCTTTTCGTAGTATATATACTGACGTATAAAATCGTTTATTTCATCGATACCTGCTCTTTTGGCTAATTCGTACAAAGATGTTTCTTTTAAATTGGCCTGTTCCATTATATGCTGGCTGCTCAAAATCTTGGTTGCTTGATTATCTGCTATGACTCTTCCATTTGCGATAACAATTGCCCGATTTGTGTACTCAAGCATAAGGTGCATATCATGTGTAATGATTAAGATGGTAACTCCAAGTCTATTTAGTTCAACAAGAAATTCCATGATCTCTGTGTAATGGCGGTAATCTTGACCTGCTGTGGGCTCATCCAATATGAGAATATCCGGCTGCAGCACAAGAATGGATGCAATCGTGACCCGTTTTTTTTGACCATAGCTTAATGCAGAAACCGGCCAATTTCGAAACGGAAGCAGCCCGCATATGTTGAGCGTATGTGTAACACGTTCCTTTATTTCGTTTTCCTGAATTCCCCTGACACAAAGTCCGAGGGCAACCTCATCATAGACCATTGCTTTTGAAATCATTTGGTTCGGATTCTGTAACACCATGCCGATTTTAAGCGATCGTTCCTTCAGCGTGTCATGCGTAATATCTCTTCCATCTACTAAGATTCTTCCGGCATTAGGTTTTTCAAAGCCGCAAATCAGTTTGGAAAGAGTAGACTTTCCCGCACCATTCTTACCTACAATACTAACCATTTCACCTTTTGAAATTGTCAATGAAACATCATCCAAAATTTTACGATGATCATTATACTGAAAATGAATTTGCTGAAGCTCTAAGACTGGGAATTTTTCCAGATTTGACTTTTGTGGTATTCCCCCTTCAAACCAGGATAAAAGTTTTTCTTTACAGGAATTTGTTAAAAGGCGATCCATATGAGTTGGACGTATATCAGGGGTAATTCGGCAACCAGCATATTTTAATGCTTTTACATATAGAGGCTCACGTAAATCATTTTCCTCTAATACATTTGAGGCTAATAGCTCATCTGGAGACAGATCACACACAACTCGTCCATGATTAATAATGATGATTCGGTCCATTTCTTGATCGAGAACATCCTCGATTCGATGTTCAACAATAAGAACCGTTGCATTTGTCTCTTCATGGATACGATGGATGAGCTCCATTGCATGCTTCCCTGTTGCAGGATCGAGATTTGCCAAAGGCTCATCAAATAGAAGAATTTTCACCTGATCAACCATGGCTCCGCCAAGGGCAGCCCGTTGTCGCTGTCCGCCTGATAATTCGTGCAAAGAATGGTTTAAATGGCCATCAAGCTCCACAATCTTGGCTATTTCTTGAACCCTTTCCTTCATTTCCTCTTGGTTTACACAATCATTTTCCAAAGAAAAGGCCATATCCTCCCCAACTGTTAAACCGATAAATTGCCCGTCAGGATCTTGCAGGACAGTCCCTACTATTTTTGACAGAGCAAATATCCCCTGTTCTTTTGTGTCTTTTCCCTTTACCTTCAGCTCTCCAGTGATCTCTCCTTTAAAAGAAAAAGGAACTAGTCCGTTCATACAATGAGCAAGTGTGCTTTTTCCAGAGCCTGAAGGACCAGCGATTAGTACTTTTTCACCTTCATAGATTGTAAGATTAATATCGATAAGTGTTGGCTCCGCTTGACTTTTATATTTAAAACCAAAGTTTTTAAATTCAATCACTGGCACTTTCATTCCATTTCCCCTATCACTCATTTATTATCAAAAGGGACTGACCTTCCTTTCAAAGTCAGTCCCTTTAATGAAATCAAAACCGTTTGAAATTATAATGTTTCTTCCTTTTTCAAGCTATCGGATTTCGTTCGTGTTTTTGCATAGGCAGTGATTAAAATTGTCCCTAAAACACCGACAGTAACAATATTTGCAGCTGCAGCAACGGCTCCCTGTAAGAAGACCTTGTTAACTGGCTCCGCATATATCAATATATCTAAAATCGGGGCAATCAAGATCCAGCCAATCGCCTGTACAATTGCCTGAATGATGTTAAACGAGACAATTTGCTTCGTTGCAAAAACACCCTCCTGAACCGTTGATTTTCGTGTTGCATAACCGATTAAGAAACCAACCAATGCAGAGACAATCACCCAGCTCCACCATGGTGAGCCATAAAATAATGCATCCTTCAAGGCATGCCCAATAAACCCTATAAGTCCCCCGGCAATCGGCCCAAAAACAACAGCCATTAAAGCAAGAAAAGCATACGACGTTTCGATCGACGTGTTCGGAATTCCAGATGGTATTGAAGCAAAACGACCTAAGATGACAAACACTGCTGTTCCAATTCCAATTGCAACGATTGTTTTTGTTGATAAGTTATTTCCCTTCATGAACATCCTCCTTTTCATTTACGTATTCCTAGCTTTAGACAATTCAACTTAACAATAAATTCTTTTTAACTTTATTTTACATTTCACAGACTTATGCTAGGTATTTGGTTCTAGAATAAAGGAGAAAAACAAAAAGCCTCTCTATTTTAGAAAGGCTTTTTACATCTTATTGTTATAAGTAGCTAGTTTATCTTTCTAGCTGCTTGTTGGATCGGATCCCATACACTATTATATGGCGGAGCATAAGCTAAATCTAAATCCAGTAATTGATCGGTTGTCAACGAATGGAATAATGCTGTAGCTAATACATCAATTCGTTTGTCCACACCATTTCCACCGATGATTTGTCCGCCTAAAAGCTTATATGAATGCTCATGATACACTAATTTCACCGTCATTTTTTGATCATCAGGGTAGTATCCGGCAATATCTGTCGCTTGAATGGTTACTGATTGGCAGGGGATGTTTAATCTTTTAGCTTCTGCTTCAGAAATCCCTGTTCGTCCCAATGTTAAATTAAAAAATTTAATGATCGATGTCCCTACAACACCTTTAAAGGTTTTATGATGGTTAATCATGTTCAAGCCAGCAATTTGCCCTTGTTTATTTGCGTGAGTCCCTAAAGGAATATGATCATCCATTTCTTTAATACGGTGATACTGAGTGGCGCAATCTCCAGCAGCATAGACATCCTCCAAGCTTGTCTGCATATACGCATTTACTTGAATCGCACCATCTACACTTGTGATAAGGCCGGAATCTTTTAGAAATGCCGTATTTGTTCTCACCCCAATTGCCAGGAGGACAAGGTCTGTTTCATACTCACCTTTATCGGTCTTCACATATTCCACATGCTCCTGACCCTTAAAGGCTTCAACAGACTCTCCAAATTTTAAATCAATGTTTTGCTTGATTGCTTCTTCATGGATAAGCTCTGCCATCTCTTTATCAAAAATCTTTGCTAATTGCTCATTCCGCTCTATGATGGTAACCTTCTTACCTAATTCGACAAAGCTTTCTGCCATTTCAAGCCCTATGTATCCGCCGCCGATAACCGTCACATGCTTGATCTCCTTTTTCAGGTAATCCATCATTTTCTTTGCGTCTGGAATCGTTTTTAACGTAAAGATACCTGGCAGGTTCACACCCTCCCAATCCGGGATTACCGGACTTACACCCGTTGCAATAAGGAGACGGTCATATGGCATAGTAAACGTTTTTCTGCTTGAATGATCGATTCCGCTTACCTGCTTACTCTTTACGTCAACATTCACTACCTCATGGAAAATTCGAGCATCGATTCCATATTTATTGCGAAACGTTTCCTGTGTGCGGGCAATTAATTTATCTGTAGATGCAATTTTTCCACTAATGACATAAGGGAGGCCACATTGGCCATATGAATAGATTCCACCCTTTTCAAAAACCGTTATGTCATGTCCGGAGCTATTGCGGACAATTTGCATAGCAGCACTCATCCCTGCTGCATCTCCGCCGATCATTACAAACTTCATCATCATCCCTCCTTTCATTATTTTCCTTTTAAATTGTATTTTTAAACATAAAAATGCCTTCACAATCTAATAATCTCTTACCGTGTAACACCGAAAAAGCCCAATTTTTTATTAAAATTGAGAAAATGGGCTTTTTTCGTTACTCCAGGAAAACATGTTATTGTTGAGGGTAACTAAGGCTTCTACTATTAACTGGTTTAGTTAAAGCAGCAGTGCTTTCTTTTTCACCAAGCTCTTTTGCTTCAAGTTCTTCCCAAAAATCAGCATTTTTAATACCAACTTTACTTGGACGAAAGATAGGATTGAGTCCTGCTTTTTTCTGTTCATCGTAATCTTTGAGCGCTTTAACAGCAATTTTAGATAAGAGGAATATTGTGATTACGTTAATCCATCCGAGAAGTCCAACACCTAAGTCAGTAATCCCCCAGATTAATGGAGCTGAGTTAATAGCACCGAAAATGACCATTCCGAGAAGACCGAAGCGTGCTAAGTGGTTAACAAATTTGCTTGAATGTTTAAGATTAAGTGTTTCTTTAACAAATGAGATATTTGTATCCATTTTGTAGAAATACGTAATTAAAGTTGTAAAACAAAATAAGAATAATGAAGCAGTCATGAAATATTGACCAAACGTCTGTGAAACTAGAGTTCCCATTGCGAATTGAGTATATAATTCAGGACCAGCATCTTGTAAGTTGTTAACAATAGGCTCCCCGCCTTTAGGATTAACGTTATACATTCCTGTAATTAAAATCATAAAAGCAGTTGAAGTACAAATTAAGAAAGTGTCAATATAAATCGAAAGCGCTTGCACTAAACCTTGTTTTGCAGGATGCGATACACTTGTCGCACCAGACTCAAAAGTCTCAGTACCAAGACCTGCAGCACTTGCAAACACTCCACGCTGTACTCCCATAGCAATTGCAGTACCTAAAAGGCCAGCGAATGTAGCATTTAAATTAAATGCACTAGAAACAATTAATGAAAACATAGCCGGGATTTCAGAAGCATTGATAGCTAATAATACGATACAGATACCGACATATCCAAACGCCATAAACGGAACTAAATATTCTGAAACAGTTGCAATACGCTTAACACCATCGTAAATAATAACAGCGATTAATAAGGCTAATAAAGTTCCTGTAACCAAAGGTGGAATATTAAAAGAATCTTTTACAGTTAATGCGATTGTATTAGCTTGTACAGTAGGCCAGAAAATACCGATAACTACTGTTAAAATAATGGCTGAAATAACAGAGAACCATTTTAAATTTAATCCTTTGTAAATATAGAACGGTGTACCACCACGATACTCACCCTCTAATTTACTTTTATAAATTTGAGTTAGTGTAATCTCGATAAAAGAAGTTGCACTTCCAAAAAATCCTGTGATCCACATCCAAAAGACTGCTCCTGGTCCTCCTAAACTAATAGCGGTAGCTACACCAACGATATTACCCGTTCCGATACGACTACCCAAAGACATTGCTAATGCTTGGAAGGAAGAAATACCTGCATTGTCATCATTCTTTTCAAATAGTAAAGTAACCATGTCTTTAAAACGTCTGACTTGTACGAATCTGGTTTGGACGGTAAAAAATAGTCCGACAGCTAAGAATAGGAATACTAGAGCATTACTCCAAATATACCTATTCAAGAAATTGACTATTTCTAACATAAACTATCACTCCCTTTCGTTAATATTATTAGATAATTCTGAATATAGATTTTATTATATAGGGAATAATATTATTTGCTTTAGACAATCTGTAACAATTCATTTCAACTTATCTTACCTTTTGTCACTAGGAAATGTTGACGATAAATACTAATAATGATACTTTAGTTGTGTGTGTGCTAAACTATTAGTGTCTTTATTAGACATATGAACTCCTCCGTATGCTGATATTTTGGTTGGCGAACCAAAAATATTTTAGCACCACAGGGGAGTTTTTTTTGTACCACGCTGAAAGCTTTTTGGAACCCTAGGCCTAGCCTAGGGTTTTCTTGTTTATAACAAAAAAGGTGATAGATTCTAAGTTCATCTATCACCTTCAATCCTATTCCCTTTGAATATTCCCATTCATGACCGATAAATTCACAGCAATATGTAACCCCTTACACCTTTCGTTTCAAAACAAAAAAGCATCCATCTCTAATAGATTATGAATGCTCAGATCACATGATGCAAAGGTGGTAGAATGTGAACAGGTCACACCCCACAAACTTTCCACCTAAACATCTTATATCGATTATATATCGCTTTTTACTCCACGTTTCGCTGCTCAACCTTCATGGCTTTATATCACTTAATAAACCTTTAAATGCAGTAATTGATCCGTGATCTTTCGTACCGCCTTACGAACAGCCTCCTTCAAATGAACTTCCTCTCCTTCTAGTTTTCTTTTTCATCAGTTAATTCGTATTCTTTTTTACATGATTCATCTTAATAGAATAATTGATTCGATAATAAGAAGGTGTCACTCCATATGTGTCTTTAAACTTTTTCGTAAAATAAGCCGGGTTATGATACCCAACCTTTATCGCTATTTCCTCAATCGTATCTTCACTTAAGATCACCATGTCTTTGGCAACCTTCATTCGCTCCCCTGTTACATAATCAACAAAATTTTCACCTGTATGCTTTTTAAAAATTCGGCTTAAATACCTCGGGCTTAAGTGAACAAAATCGGCAACAGCATTTAAAGATAAATCTTCCGCCAGATTTCCCCTAATATACGCCTTTATTTTTTCTATTACTTCCTTTCCTTTATTTTTCTCAGCATCTTCAATATAGACAAAGGTTTTTTCCACAACTGAATTTATCCATTTTTCAAACATGTCAATATTGGAAACTTGATAAAATCTTTCGTAAACGCTATCACTCAAAATATCACGGGTACTCAATTTTAAATCCTTTACATATTTATAATAATTGTAAACTAAATCATATAAGACCTGATGGCAATAATCTGCTGAGTAATCTCCATGTTTTATTGCAGCAATAACGTTTGAAAGTGCTCCTCGAACTTGTTTTTGATCTCTGCTTCTCAAAGATTTAACATATTCTTCTAACACTTCATCTAATGTTTCTTTATTCCCCTCCCTTTCTAAAAGATGCACATCAGATAAGATGACTTTAGCGGGAAAGAAATAATGGTATTTCATCAAAACTTTCACATCTTTATACGATTCATGCAAGAACAGTGGGCTCTTCTTCCATTTTCCAATCGCACCTACAATGTCCAGCATAAAATTGGAATGAAGATAGGAAGAGACATCATTAATCGTATTGTAAAGTATGGTTAAATCCTTTTTCTTCGAACCAACGACCACGTCAATTTGATGTTCCTCAGCAGATTCAACCGCCACCCCATTCAAGCCAGCTTCAGTAAGTTTTTCTTCTAATAAGGAAATAAGATTATAAATAATAAACTGACTATTTTCGATACTGATTTGTTCCATATAATCGGTATTCATTTTTATAGAAAAAGCTGTATAATATGAATTTGAGGTTTCCATCCGATCATTAAGCAATAGAAGCCGTTCTTTTAATTCCTCCTCATTTTTCACCTTTCCATTTAGAAGATCTATTGTTAACTTGCTTTTAATTATCGGTAAGTTTTCACTCAATGTGCTCTCAAGTCCGCTAACCTTTACAGATAAATTATTAATCAGATGATCGATGACCTTGTACTCATTTTTATCAGTAAATTGAATCTCATCCGAATCTCCAAATATACTTTTTGACTTATTGACTAATGTTTTAATAGGATTGTACATATTTCTTGTAAAGATATGAGAAATCATGATCCCTAAAATAACAACAATGAGTCCAATCAATAATAATGATTGTTGGATAGCATGTGATTTTTTATAGAAATTTTCAACCGGTGTGATACTTACCAGCTTCCAACCGTTAGAACTAATCGTCCTATAGGATACCATTGATTTAATTCCATTAAGATCTTCGGTAAAATTACGTTCTTTCTCATTTGAATTAATTATTTTTTGAATAAATGCCTTATCCAAATTAATTTTTTCATCTTTACTTTTAGCAACGATTCCATTTTCACTAAAAATAAAGATGTCCCCTGAGTCCTCTGAAGCAGAATTTGATAATAAATTCGAGAATGCACGGACATGGAGATGAATCGCCATATATCCCTTTTTCACCTGGTTTTCACCAAATGGGTATCCGCCCACTAACGTAACATAATCAGTCTTTTCAGTTTGATTCTGATAATCCAGCCAAATTAAGTTCTTATTAGCATTCTTGATTTCTTTTACCCATGTCATGGATTCATCCTCACTGGCTGGATAATCCATTCCTGATAAAGAGGAAATCATTAAATTATTATTTTTATAATAAATATCTACAGATTTAATCATTGCAGGGTTCATGGATACAACGTTTTGCAAATACGTATAAATACTATGAATTTTTGCGTGGTTTCCTGCAGGGGATTGCTCAAATAATGAAAAAAGCTCATTATTTTTTATTTGTGGAATGAATAGCTCTAAATAAACTTTTTCTGTCTTTTTAAAAATATTTTCGTTAAGTGTATTGCTCAAATACCCAAGCATTCGGTCATTAATACGTTCAATTTCTCTATTAAAATTAGCGGAAAAGTACACATATGAACTGATTCCCATAAAAGATATGGTAAATAGAATGATAATGATATAAGTAAAAATTAATTTATAAAAAACAGTGTTAAACTTGCTATACCATTTCAATGAACACACCCCCTATTGTCAAATCATAAGTTGAATTTCCTTCTTAATCTATAAATAGGAGAAGCACGATTGTAAATTCGCTCCCGTATTCTATTTAGTTACTCTTTTCGACTATTTTTTGCATAACTCCTTTTTATAACGCAGTACTTTTTAAATGTTATGACCGATATTGATCAAGCTTATTGACGACTAGTTGATGTGACTGATGAATATCGTCGGGCGAACATTTATCCTTTAATTCATAAACCTTTATTTGTGCAGCATCAATGATTTCAATAAATGGATCAAAATACTGATGCTCCCTACTATGCACATATGGACACCAATGGTCTGATAATCCGATTGTTTCATGGATGTGTACACCTAAAATCTTCCCTTTTATTTGCTCCTGGTGACTAGCACAATGATAGAGTCCCATCCGTTCCATCATCATGGCATGGCCAATATCATACCAAAGATAAACAGGGGCCTCTTTAAGATGATCAATGATTCGGCTCGCTTCCTCTAAAGTAGGAATTTGATAACATCTAGAACGAGTTTCAATTCCAATCCCTATGTTATACTGCTTTCTCGCAATATATTCACATGCTTCTTCCAAACTGTTTTGAATCCGTTCAATAAAGCCCTCACCATTTGTTTGCCTTTTTTCAATCATTTCCCTCCATAATACCTTGTATTCTTCGGAATCTTTTCCATAAGAATGATAGATTTTTCGCAGTTCAGCATCAATATTAGATGAAAAAGGAACCTCACCCGGATGAACCACCACTCCCCTTGCCCCTAGTTCTACACCGTATTCAACAGTCTGAATAAGATAATCAACGGCCTTTTTCCTTTTCTCCGAATCCTCAAATCCCAACATTAACGAATCTGTATCAAATTCTTTGTCATTGTTATAAGGAAAAACATTATGAACACTGGATATCCTGATCTCCCCCTGGTCAATTAACGGTCTAATTGAACTCAGCATTTCCTTTGTAACATGATAGTTTAGTTCAACTTGGGAAAAACCCAGCTTTTTGATCTCCTCAATCATTTCCTTACCTGTTTGATGCTTTTTTATATTCCAACAGGTTGAAAAGGAAAACTCACCTTTATCATGATTCATTACTATTCACTCCCTCTTCACGTTTTGAAGCAAGAAAGCTTGAGAGTATACATCATCTCAAGCTCTTGTCCTTCTAGGTTTATTTAATTGATTTATACCACTCGTTTGCTTCCTCTTTTAGGGTTTTCCCGCCCATTTGCTCCCACTTTTTTACAAATTCATCAAAATAGCTGACAGGTTTATCCCCAGTAATAATGGAAATATAGGCTTCATTTCTAATTTTTAATAACTCCGCTTTGTATTTCGATTCTGAAGGGAGTGCGGTCAATAGCTCATTTCTTATGGCACCTACATCATATTTGTGTTTTTTGGCAAATTCATTTCTTAATTCTTCCGTGTCCCAAATTGCAAACTCATTTGAGAACTTTCCAATACCGGAATCCTTCACATTTTCATATTCTGGAGTAACAACGCGTTCTCCTGGTCCTTTTTCTTCCCACATTTCACCTTTAATTCCCATGACTGATTCAAGATAGGTTTCTTTTGATGTCCCTGAGTTTTCATCCAGGATTTGCAGAATCTTTCCGAATTTGTCCGGCTCTTCTTCAAGCTGTGAGCCAAACGCAATGATTTTTCCAGAAATTAAATTCGGTGCATACAAGGCTCTTTTGCCTTCTGGACCAATTGGCGGCAGACCGTGAACAAGTGATTTAGCCGCTTCCGGATTTACCTTTATTAATTCATCGTAGTTTGTCCCGCCTTTGTCAGTCGGGCTATCTGTTAATGGACTATTCCAGTGGTAGTATTGAGCATGACCTGTAAAGCCAATTTTGCTGTTAATAAAGGCATGAGATATTCCCCAATAACCGCCTAAGTTCTCCCCTGTGATAAATTCCGGATCAAGCACTCCGTCCTCATACCACTTGTTTAACAATTTTAAGGCTTCCTTTACCTCAGGCTGCACAGCTCCGTTCACTAGTTCTCCGTCTCGTTCTTGCCAGAACCAGTCTTGCCAATCGTGCGGCCCATAACCTGGCAGATACCCAAATGCTCCGAAAATAGCTGGAATTCCGCTTAAAGATAATCCATATGTGTCATTTTTCCCATTCCCATCTGGATCTTCTTTTGCAAATTTATAAAAAGCTTCTTCAAACTCTTTCAATGTCTCAGGAGTTTTCGTGATTCCTACTTTTTTCAACCAATCCCCGCGCCAAACAATCGTTGTTCTGTAGTCTGAGACAGTCCTCATTTCCGGCAGACCATAGATTTTCCCATCTACTTTTGCATAGTTCAACCAATTCGGCTCAATCTTTGTTGCTTTTTCATACACATTAGGCATATATTTTTTAATCACTTCTTCATCAAAACCTAATAAAACACCTTGTTGAACTAATTTTGGAAGATTGCTAATATCAACACCATCTGCTATATAATCGGGAATTTCCCCTGCTGCAAACTTCAAGTTAAGGACTTCTTGTATATTTTGATGGTCTAAATTCCACATATTAAAATCAACATTAAATTTATCTTCGTAAAATTTCACCATTTTCCCATCTTGGCTAATCGGATCTGTGATATATGGCGCCCAATCAAGTTCATATTTTTTATCTTCCTTTGGAGCATATTTTTCAGCTGCAACCTTTTCCCCAGAAGATTCTTTTGATTCATCACCAGATACGCCACTCGAATTGTTACATGCAGATAATAAGAATGAAAAAACGAATAGTACGGTTAGAATGATCATGTTGGTTTTTTTCTTCATTTAAGCTCCCCCTTTGTTTACTTACTTGCTAAGACATTTTTATTATGACAATTCCGTTCTACCTTTCTATCCTTTAACAGAACCGATAAGCATTCCTTTTACGAAGTACTTCTGAACGAATGGGTAGATAATAAGAATTGGAATTGTTGTTATCATTACTGTTGCTGCTTTAATTGTTTCTGTATTGACCTTTTTCATATCCTCAGGCATAACAGATGACATGACCTCCATTTGTCCATCTAACACAATTCTTCTCATTACCATTTGCAGAACAGAGTTTTCTGGATCTGTCATATAAATGAGGCTGTCAAACCAAGCATTCCAGTGAAACACCGCATTCCATAACCCTAAGGTTGCGATGATTGGCATGGAAATCGGAATGACAATTTTCCATAAAATATAAATATCATTTGCACCATCTACTTTAGCTGCTTCTTCCAGCTCTGCAGGAAGCGACTGCATAAAGTTGCGGGCAATAATTAATTGAAACGGATTAACCAATACAGGTAAAATTAATGACCAAATTGAATTCATCATTCCAAGATCTTTAATGAGTAAATAAGATGGAATCATACCACCCTGAAAAAACATTGTGATGATAATAAATTTCGTCCAAAAGTTTCTGTGCGGGAAGTAGTTTTTTGCCAGTACATATGCAGCCGCAATGGTGACGAATACATTTAAAAATGTCCCAATGACAGTCCTTTTGACAGAATTGATAAACCCTGTAAGGACTTGATCATAACCCAAGACCTGTTCAAAGTTGTCAAAGGATATTTTTTCAGGAAAGATTCGTATTTGACTAAATGAGACATCTGACGGACTTAACGAAAGTGTTGCTAAGTATAAAAAAGGATAAATCGTTGTGACACAAAGCACAATCATAAATAGGATGTTGAAGATATCAAATATTCGTCCTGATAATGATGTTTCTTTCATTCCCTTTCCCCCTCGTTTGTCATTTACCAAAGGCTGTTTTCATTACCGCTTAATTTCCGGGCGATCATATTTGCAATTAATACCATTGCAAGTGAAATGGCATTTTTAAATAAACCTACTGCAGTAGCAAAGCTATATTGGAGATCGACCAGACCTTGTCGATAAATATAGGTGCTTGCCACATCACCGACACTATAAACGGCTGGATTGTATAAGTTAAACACTTGATCAAAATCATCCATAATTAACTTTCCAATAGATAAAACCGCCATAATCGTAATAACAGGGTACATGGAAGGCAATGTAATATTCATGACTCTTTGAAAACGATTGGCTCCATCCACCCTTGCTGATTCATACAATTCCGGATTAATTCCGGCAAGTGCAGCTAAATAAATTATCGTTCCCCAGCCGAGATCCTTCCACACATCAGTAGATACGAGGATCGAACGGAACCAATGCGTATCAGCTAAGAAGTAAATGGGTTCTATTCCCAATCCCTTAAGCAAAATATTAATCGGACCGATAGAAGGCGAAAAGAATTGAGTGAAAATACCAGCCAGGATCACCCATGATACAAAGTGCGGAAAATAGGATACAGTTTGTACGACTCTTTTAAAAATAACATTCCGCAATTCATTTAACAGAAGGGCAAAGATGATTGGTGCCGGGAATCCAAAAATAAATTTATAGGTACTAATTAAAATGGTGTTGCGGAACACTTCCCAAAAGCTATCCAACTGAAATAAATAAATGAAATGGTCAAAACCTACCCACTCACTACCCAATATTCCGTCCATAAACTTATAATCTTTAAAAGCGATTTGCAGGCCATAAAGTGGTCCATATGCAAAAACGGCGAAATAAAGCAGTGTCGGTAAAATTAAGATCGTTAAGTACTTATATTTCCAATACTTATAAAATTCAGACTTCTTAAACAGTAATGAGATCTTTTTTTCTTTTCGTGCAGCTGTTTGAATATGCTCTAATTTCACCATCGAGCCCCCTTTATCGAGTTAAGTTGTAAGCGCTTAACAAGACTTTATAAGGAATTTCACTTGTTTTCAATAACAATAATTCTACCTTCTAGGCAAAGTGCAATTATTGATAATCTTAATTTTTTCTATTAGCTATCTATTTTTCTCCTATTTTAGCTTGATTTCAATGACTCGATCGAATGGCGTCATAAGGTTTAACGATAAGTGTTTACATCCTGCTGAATGTTCATCTTCACGAAGCGTATCCAACCAATGGTCATGAGAACCTGGTGAGATTTCAATCGAATGATTTCCTACAGAGTAAGCTGCCTTGCCCTCAGTTAAGAAGTATTGCTCATTCCGAACATGTTTCACTCCTTCTCCACTAAATGTTCCCTCTTGATCAAAAATAAACGTTATTTGTGTAAAAACCTCTTCCAATTGGTCGCTCTTAATGTGAAGCTTCCACACGTCTTTCCCTGGAGTGATCGTCACTGTAATTTCGTGCTTCTGAAGATGGGTAATCTCACGATGCTGATGTGGAAGTAAATACCACGGAATACTGTTACCATCAATACTCTGCAGTTCATCTAAAAAAGGCTTCGGAATAGGCGAGTTATACCCTTTCTCCATCACAGCACTTAACACATAGCCTTCATTCTGTTCTTTTAATTCATCAAAATAAACAATCCCTGGTGAAAAAGCAGTTGCAATCTTTGTCCCTAACAGTCTCACTTTTCCATGACGAAGTGAAAAAAATGAAGGAGTATTGGTCATGATCGTCGCGCTCGTATCTTTTTTTCGATAACGGACAATTGGTGACCCAAACGCTGTATGTGGGGCACTGTGCAAAATTTTCAGATGATGGCCTACATTAGCAACCCTGCTTAAATACTCAGAACGAGGAAACTGCTTATTGATGATTTTCACATATTCATTAGGAATAGACTGCCGTTCCCCCTCATTATTCATTCTGTCCGGATATAGCAGATGTCCAATCATCGCATTAGAATCAACACTGCCAGGTTCTGTTACACTTTCAGCTGCCAAGTCTGCCATATACGCAAAAAGCGGATTTTTATCATGTGCTGCCATTAAGCGATAAATGAAATAATAGTTTGCTAAATTAGATGTCACTCCAAAATCTTGTCTACCTGAATAATCTGTAACAACTTCTCCTGAGGGATGAACAAGATATTGCATTAATTCTAAATTCCTTCTAACAGGCTCGAGTAGCTCTGGGCGATTTAAATTTTGTGCAGCATGGTAAAGCATATTGTTGTTCACTGCATTATAAATTCCATTGCTTCGTTCCGTCCATTCTCCATCCTCTGTATAATCTAATCCTTCCGCTAACCATTCTTCAGCACGGCTTACTAACGCTTCGTTAGGAAATAGTTGATTTAAAAAGGATAGGGCAGCGGTCAGAACCCAGCGATGATTTGGAGTGTGGCAGCCCCCAGTGAGAAGGACAGGCACAGTCCGTTCTAAAAAAAGCTTCAGATTGGCACAAACATCATCGTACATGTCCGATGATTGCTTGTTTAATAACAAATAAACCTGTGATAAACCTACAACGACAAACCCTGTATCAGGCGGAGAATGATAATTCGTTGATCCTAACGAAATCGTTCCATCCTGATGCTGATACCTTAGCATATATTCAGACATTTTTCGTAAGCGTTCAATTAATTCCTCATTTTGATAAAACTGAGAATCTGGGTTTACAATAGCGGCAACCCAGGCCGCCATAACTCTTGGTGTATTTCCGTGGCTTGGCATGGCAACTCCCATAATCGGATCAATAATGCCGCCAAAATATTTACTGGTCGGATCAAGGTCTTGGTAATCCAGCATTTTCCTTGTAAAAGATTCATTCGTTTGTAGAATTTTTTGATACATTGTTAATCCCCCTTGCTATTGTAATGAAGATTTCCTGTACTTCCTGAAAAAAATATTTCTTTTGTGTTTCCCTAACAATAGTGTGTATTTTCAAAACACTCAACCCCAAAAATTCGTCTTTCTATCAAAATGTCAACTTTTTTAAGCTTTTTATTTTTGACTTTACTGAAATATACACGCACCTCTGCCAATAAAATATTCGCTTTTTTGAAAGGGCAATTTTTTTATTGAGGGTTTGGAAAGAGCACTTCTATAATGTAGAAAAGTCATTCTGAAGGTATTTCTTTAAAGTGGGAAGTGGAGGATTACTTTCCGTTTATTTCTTCATGATAAACGTTCATGGTCTTATTCCATTATAAGGTGATGAATATTAAACCCCAAGAAAACCTCTGCTAATACACAGACGGGCTTACTTGGTAATACTAAAATGGAATTTAGAGATATGGATTACACTATCAATTAACTGCAAAACAAGACGATTATTTCCCAGAAAATACACTCTTCGACTGAAACTGATAGCGAGGAACTACATTAATTGTCATAAAAAGGTTAGATAATAATTAAGAACCAGGAGGGAATATTTTCCTAATTAATCTTCCTTTGAAAGGTTAGTGTGTAAGCTTCTTCGTAAACCATTTCTTTAGAAGGGAATTGTCCACTGACAGAGTTTTCATTAGATGGAAATGATTACCTACTCTATTCTTGTAACACGATCTTACCAGTTAATGTACTAATTGCTCCGCTTTCAACTAAAATAAAGGATTAAACCCTAAAAAAGTCTGTCACTCCAGGACATAATAATCCCTTTGTGACAGATTACACCAATGTATATATCCAACTTTATTATCGATAACTACTTACATTAATACTACTTTGCCTTATTCCCCAAGTTCTTCCTTTCTTCTTTGTTCACTTCCAATCACTCCTTCATTTTTGTAAACTTCTTTCAAATCATCTCTAACACTATCTTTTGAAAGAGCAACATTTGAGCGGTAAGCCGCACGTACAATGACATGGGCTGCAACTGGTGCCGTAAGAAAAACAAAGAAAATACCAAGAAATAACCGGATGCTGAAAATTCCCTCCATGATAAAAAAGAGAAAGGTACCAACTAGAATAAAGAGGACACCCATTGTTGATCCTTTTGAAAGTGCATGTGAGCGTGTATACAGATCAGGGAGGCGAATGAATCCAATTGCACTTAAAAAACTGAAAATGGTACCAAGCAATATTAAACTAACTGCAATCAGTTCAATCTGAATGATTACGCTCAATGACCACACCTCTTTCAATATATCTCGCAAAGGCAATTGTCCCAATAAAGGAGAGAATGCCAATTAATAAAATCACTTCAAAAAAACCAGTACTTCTTAGCAAAACTGAAAATATAGCCACTCCTGATATTAAATGAATCCCTAATGCATCGAGTGCCTGCACCCTATCAGGTGCTGTCGGCCCTTTTACCAACCGAAAAATCGTAGCAAAAATGGCAAAACTCAAGAAAATTAATGAACAAATTAATATTCCCTGTATCATGAACGTGTCACCCTCTTAATAGCCTTTTCAAATTTATTTTTAGAATGAAGAACGGCATCGCTTGATTCCGGGATATCCATCGCATGAATATAAAACGTTTTACTGTTCGAAGAAACCTCCACCACAACCGATCCCGGAGTCAGTGTTAGCAGTAAGGCCAATAAGGTAATCTCCAAATCTCCTTCCAACTCCGTTTCCAATGTGAAAATACCTGGAGTAATATTGATTCTAGGCCGTGTCACCTGTCGAATAACCAATATACTGGATGTAAATAGTTCAATGATAAATACAAGAAAAAGCCGAACAATGGCAAACAATGTCACCAAATAAAATTTTGTTGGTAAATATCTTCTCAGGATAAAAAGGACCAACAAACCAAATAAGTAACCGCTAAAGAATGTTAAAACACTCCAATCATCTTGAAGGAACATCCAGATAACACCGATTAATAGATTTATTAATACTTGCATGGGCATGGCTGCCACCCCTTTCCACCATCAAAAATACGATTAGGTTATTGCCTTTGGCCGCTTCCCAATACAGCTTCAATATAAATGCTTGGATTCATTAAGCCTTCAACAGCATCATCAACATAAGCATGAATACCTTCCGCACCTAAGCCCAGGGCAATTGTTAACATGGTCAGAATTCCGATAGGTAACATTAACCCTTTGGTTGTCCCTTTCTCATCCTCCTCCGTTAAGTCCGTATAACCCCAAAAGCAATTCATAAAGATTTTCATAATCGAATACAAAACCATAAGGCTGGTAAATAATCCGATCCCACCTAGCCAAAAGTATCCTGCTTCAAAAGTTCCTTCTGAAATAAAAATCTTTCCTAAAAAGCCGCTTAATGGCGGAATTCCTGATAGTGATAAGGCGGCAATAAAAAACATCCAGCCTAATCCCGGGTGCAGCCGGATAAGACCACTTATTTCATTAAGTTTACTCGTTCCTGTAAGATGAATGATTGTTCCACCTAATAGGAAAATGAGAGCTTTAACAATCATATCGTGGATTAAATAGAATAATGATCCCGTCATCCCTTCCGTTGTGAAAGAAGCCGCTCCGGCTAAAATAAATCCCACTCCTACAATGACGTTATACGTTAATATTTTCTTAATATCTCCATAAGCTACAGCACCTATCGCTCCTAATATCATCGTTACAGCTGCTAATATCCCGATTAATAAATGCGTAACTTGCGGGTCATGATAAAAGACTAACGTAAAAACTCTAATAATCGCATAAATCCCTACCTTAGTTAATAGTGCGGCAAATATGGCAGCAACTACAGTAGGTGGAGCACTATAAGAACCAGGAAGCCAATAAAATAGAAATAAACCGGCTTTTAAACTAAACACAATTAAAAATAGAATCGCTACCGTATTCATAAGTCCCTCTTGGCCAACCTCTGCTACCCGAATCGAAAGATGAGCAAAATTCAACGTACCAGTTATGGCATATAAATAGGCAATGGCAACGAGAAATAGAAAAGATGAGATGATGTTGATTAGAATATACTTGATAGACTCCCTTAGTTGAATTCTCGTTCCTCCATGGGAAATCAACACATAGGAAGAAACCAACATCACTTCAAAGCAGACAAACAAATTAAAAATATCCCCTGTAAGGAATGAGCCATTTACCCCTGTAATGAGACATAAAAACAAAGGGTAAAAGTAGTAAGATTCCCGTTCTCTCCCGATCGAGTGAAAAGCATATAATAAGCAACATAAGGAAACAATACAGGTCACAAGGACAAGTAAAACTGAAAACATATCAGCGACCAAACTTACACCAAAGGGGGCTTCCCAACCTCCTAAATGCAGGTATTGAATCCCCTCTTTTTCAATCTGGACCATTAAATAAATGGCCACGGCACCAACCACTACGGTTGATAAAATACTAAGAACCCTTTGGAAATTAATATTTTTCTTCCAAATAACCATCATCATCCCTGTTATGATCGGGATAATGATGGGCAATATCACTAAATTATTCATTCTCAATACCTCCAAGTTGCTCTGTATCATCCGTGCCCAAAACTTTATAAGCCCGGTAACTCAACACTAAAAACAGAGCAGTTGTGGCGAAATTTATGACAATCGCCGTTAATAAGAGGGCTTGCGGCAATGAATCAGCATAGGTAAGATTCTTTATTCCAAGGAGCGGCGGACCTCCCTTTTTTAACCCTCCCATCGTGATAATGAGTAAATTAACGCCATGACCAAGAATCGATGTTCCTAAAATAATTTGCAATAAACGTTTCGTCAAAATCAAATAAATACCTATAGCAAATAATATTCCGACAAGGATGGACATTAACGTTTCCATTATCGATCATCACCTATACTCAATATGATCGTGATGGAGGTGCCAATGACCGCCAACGCTACCCCTACATCAAAAATCACTGCTGTTGCCAATTCCGTCTTTCCAAAAACAGGCAGATTAAAATAACCAAAAGACTGAGATAAAAACGGTGCATTAAACATCAAAGAGCCGACCCCTGTCAGAACAGAAATTAAGACCCCCACCGCAGCCAGAACTTTAAAATCTACCGGAATATTTTTAAGAACCGTTTCAATATCAAACGAAAGAAATAAAAGGATTAACGCAGATGCAAAGGCCAGTCCTCCGATAAATCCACCGCCAGGATAATGATGGCCTGAGATAAATAGATTAATGGCAAATGTTAGAATGATCACGACTGCCACTTTTGTGACACTTCTGATGATGACATCATTTGGTTCCTTCATTTTTATCCCCTCCTGATATTCTTAGTTTTATTAAGGTATACACCCCTATACCAGCAATGCATAGCACCAAAATTTCCAGCATGGTATCAAACCCTCGGAAGTCAACGAGGATCGCATTTACGATATTTTTAGCACCGGCCAATTCATAGGAATTCTCATAATAACTTGAAATCGATTCGAATAAACGATTTCCATTTGCAGATAGTGCAACAATGGTAACAACCACACCCACGCCAATCGAGATCACAGCATTTACTGCTTTAAACCTCACACGACTTACTTCTTTCCGAAGCTGAGGTAAATGATAGAAACATAAGAGGAATAAGGCTGTTGTAACTGTCTCTACTACCAATTGGGTTAAGGCCAAATCCGGTGCTCGAAATAAGACAAAGAAAAAAGATACAAGAAAACCTAGTCCCCCAACAGCAACAATACTGGTCATTCTATTCTTCGAAAAGAGAACCGTTAATGCCGTAATGACCATAGCAATCATTAATCCTGCTTCAAAAAAATTAACAGGTGCATCAGCAGAGGGGTTAAAGGAAAAGCCATCGAACAACAACATCGACCCGCCTAAGAGAAGGATGATAAATGAAAAAATATAGACGAGATAATGACGAATAAATCCTGTCATATAGCGATTAGTAATCAATCGAGAAACATTCTCCATCTTTTCTATCCCAAGGTTATACATATTATTTAATGTTAAACCCTCTGGATAAACGTGATAAATTCGATGCCATTTTTTCAAATAAACATATAATAGCGTTCCAACGCCTATCACTCCAAGAGTCATAAATAGCTCTGTATTCCAACCATGCCAAGCACTAATTTTGACATGTAGTTCTCCTTCTTGAGCAAGTGTTGGCAAAACAGCCATTAAAGCTGGTTTTAATAAATAGTGTGAAAGGACATTTGGGAAAAAGAACATCACAATGACTAGGGAAGCAAGAACTAGCGGGGGAATTAACATCCCAATTGGTGCCTCATGCACTTCCCTGCCCAGTTTTTCAGGCTTATTTTTGCCTCTAAACGTTTTAAATACTAAAATCATGCTGTACACAAATGTAAACACACTGGCAATCCATGCGATGATAGGAATGATTATCCCAATATAGTCCGCATTAAAAGCCGACAGTTGTGCCGTATTTAAAACGGCTGTAAAGAACATTTCCTTACTTAAAAAACCGTTAAAGGGAGGAAGACCTGCCATAGCGAAACCGCCGATTACAGCAAGGGTAAAGGAAGTCGGCATTAAATGGATCAAGCCACCAAGCCTTCGAATATCACGCGTTCCCGTCTCATGGTCAATGATGCCAACAACCATAAACAGGCACCCTTTAAAGGTTGAATGGTTCACTAAGTGGAAGATCGCAGCAAAAATGGCCACTGCATATACGGTGGAATCATCTCCAATCTTGAAATACAATGATGCAGAACCAAAACCAAGCAGGCTCATGATTAAACCTAATTGACTTATGGTTGAGTATGCCAGTAAAGCCTTAAGGTCTGTTTGTCTTACAGCATTTACCGAGCCATATAATAAAGTAATGATCCCTACACCTGACACGATCCAGAACCATTCAGCAGATCCTCCAAAAACGGGTGTGAGGCGGGCAACAAGGTAGATTCCCGCTTTAACCATGGTAGCAGAATGTAAATAGGCACTGATTGGTGTAGGTGCTTCCATTGCGTCTGGCAACCAAATGCTGAATGGAAACTGTGCTGATTTAGTAAACGCACCAATGAGAATCAGGATCATTGCCGGAAAAAATAATGAGTGTGAAGGAAAAACCGCTGCACGACTCACCATTTCACGGATACTATACGTGTCCGAGATCATGGCAAGCATAATTAATCCTGCCAGCATCGCAAGTCCGCCAAATATCGTAATCAACATAGACTTTTGCGCACCATATCGTGATTTTTCACGTTCATACCAGTAGGCAATTAATAAGAAGGAAGACACGCTTGTCATTTCCCAAAATACATATAAAACAAAAATATTATCAGAAAAAACCAGACCAAGCATCGCTCCCATAAACAACAATAAGTAAACATAGAAATTATGAAGCGCCTCGCGATGTTTCGACATATAGTAAATGGAATAGAGAATAACTAGAGTACCGATCCCTGCAATTAATAATCCGAAAACGAGACTTAATCCGTCCACATGAGTTGTAAAGTTAATATTATATGAAGGAAGCCACTGTACAGTAGCTGTGAATGTATTTCCTTGCGAAATTGTGGGTATAAAGGTTAAAAGGTTACTAAATATCAATAATGGTACGAAAAGGACAAACCATCCCGTATGTATGCGGGGTGTGAATTTCTTATATAGGTACGGGACCGCTATTGCAAAGATAAATGGAATTAAGATCATTAGGTGTAACCAAGACATCATTTCCCCTCCCGATAAAATATTAGTTATAAAATCCACATTTCAACGATTGACTGAATGTGTAGCATACGTTATAGTCATACATAGTTTATTGTAAAATGGTATTTTTTTAGGTTAATTCACAGCCATACTGAGGTGAACGAATAATGAAGAGAATAAAGGGACGCATGGACGAAAGCATCCTCGTCTGTGTATATTATGGTCCTAATGGAGAACGTCTCATACAACGGGGCTGTAAGATTGCCAATATGCTTGATTGTCCTCTTTACATCCTGACCGTTGATCCTAAACCCTTTGATGATCTGGATGCAGAAAAGACAAGTTATATTACACGATGGAAACAGTTAGCAGAGCAACATAGCGCTGATGCCTTCATTATGAAAGATAATGAACAAAGACCCATTACAAAAGTAATTGCAGAGGTTGCACGAGAAAAGAACATTACACAGATTATTCTTGGCCAAACAGCTCAAAGTCGCTGGGAACAAATCGCAAAAGGGTCTATTATCAACTCGTTACTGCGTGAAATTCCCTTTGTAGACCTGCATATTATTTCTGTATCACGTTATCTTAAAAATCCTGATAGACATTTTGAAAAAGGAGTACGTGCTTATTTGATAAAGGAGCACGGCCAATACCGCCTAATCTTTAAACATACAAAGGATATTGAGTATGAAGGAATTTTCTTTAAGGAATATGGAACTGACTTTAACAACGGTATTTTCAAATTTATGAAAGATAAAGAAACCTTACAAGTCCAAGTACATGAAGATATCGTGACAAACTTAACAAATGTTGAAATGAATTCGAATTTAAACTCTGATGACGATTACTTATAAATTTCTCCCTCCACCATTGGTGGAGGCTTTTTATTTAGTTCCAACTTGTTTACAAATTAATATCGACTCTAATCATATCTTGATCTTGTTTATTTATCCCGATATAGCGCAGTGTTTCAGAGGGGGACTGATGATGATAAATGTCCATTATAATTGAAATAGCGATCCCCTTCCGATAGGCATGATATCCAAATGTTTTTCTAAGTGTGTGCATTCCAATTTTCTCTTTTATCCCAACCTCTTCCGCTGCTTTATGGATAATCCGATAAGCCTGCTGACGAGTAATCGGCTGGTTATTCTTTTTCGACTTAAACAAATAATCATTTTCATTAAACTCTCGGCTGCTTAAATATTTTTCTAACTCCATTCGAATGGAATGATTAATATAATGCGCCCGTGTATGGCCACTTTTCTCATCTTTTAAATATAAAAATTCCTTAATTTGCTCCCCATCCCATACATCGATAACCTTTAAAGAAAGTAAATCACTTACCCTAATTCCTGTATTGATCCCAAAGACAAAAAGCAATAAATCCCTTTGCGATTGTTTCCTTAATATGTTCTTTATTGCATTTATACTCTCAATATCTCTAATAGGATTAACATACTCCATATGCTTTCCTCCCAGGATAGGTTACATAATAATATATTAGCACATATTAAGTAACATTACCAAAAGATATGCAAAATATTCTTTTTAACGAATGAAAAAGCAGTTTTATCACAATCTTTTATCATCAAAAAAGAGCGTAATGATTACGCTCTTTTTATTTTTTAAAAGTTAAATAAGATGAACAAAGCTGTATCAATCCAATGAATTTTTAACAATAAGCCGTCCTAATTGTAAGGAGTCCTTCCGAGTTATTTAATTTTTCCTAATTCGTCTATAAAGGCCGGTCTTTTTCTATATAAGCCCATTAGTTCGTTGATTAATTCCATTTGTTTTGGTTTACCTGCAATCTTTTTATATCTCTTAATTTTGTGACATAGCCCTTGATAATCTCTTCGATTGGATGAAGTTCTTGCTACAGATTCTATAAATTCTTTATAAATTTCGATGACTTCTTCTTTAAATTGTTTAACTAGCTTCTCAGCGTAATCTTCAATATATCTAGGATTATCTCTGACAAATTCCAAGATTTCTTCAAGATCATTTTCTCGCTCTATCATTTTAAGGAATATACGATTAGCATTCCATCGTTTTATAGTCTTCAGTTCTTGTTTTAAGTTTGAATAGAATTCACCTTGATTTTCCGAAGCTAATTCTTTTAAGTCTTGGTAATACTCAAAATCACCAGCAAGCAAAAGTTCCTTGGCTAATGTTTGCTGTTCTTCTTTTAATGAAAGAAATTTATATGCTAGATACCGATATTTTTTCCACTTAGATATTAATCCTGGGTATTGTTGATCCTGCGCTTCTCCTTCTTTAGCCACTTCGATAACTTTATGGTAGTTTTTCCCTTGAAGATATTTATTCAGTAATTGCTCTCTGAAGGATGAAAACTGAAGATGCTCTTTAATAAATTGTTCCGCTTCTTCTTGTGTACCATATTGCTCAATTAGCTGAAACAATAGCTGGAGCAACCTTTCATTACTATAGTGCATGTACCTGTCGCTTGATTTTTTATCAAGCATGGACTCGATTTTCATTCTTAGCTGCTTCCTAAGTATTTCCTCATCTGCAAATTCACAACAAATTTTTAGTAAATCAATCTTGTAATCGAGCCAGCCATCAAAAACCTCGTTATCGGTCTGATCTAATAGTTTCTCAAATAATTCTGCTCTTTGATGGTCATTCTGGCTAGTGGCAATTTCCTCTATTAATTCTAGTGTTTCCGTGACGAGAAAACCTATATCTCCACTGGAATCGTCCGCATATTGAAACGCACCAATGGCTTCCTCAAGCAATAGCAATGCAATATCTAATGCTAGCAGTACATTTTCAGTATCCCTTGCTTTTTCTAGAATATCATCCAGATCTCTTACAAAAGCTCCCGTATTTCGATACTTAATAAAACCTTCTCTACCTGTATACTTTCTCACAATCGCATTGATTAACTCCCGACATATCTCAAGCTCCTGTTGACTGTCTCCGTTTGAATACTTAACGATGAGACTGTTTTCTAACGTAGCATCATGATTTGCGACATTTATAATAATATTTATCAATTCTTCTTTCGATAGATTACTTAAAACCTCTTGAATCGTTGTTTGCTTGCGGGGCTTGCTCGTTAAATTGTCATTAGTAGTTTCATGATTTAACATTTCAAATAGTTGAAAATATGCAGCAACTTCGTGTTTACATACAGGTCCAAAATCATAGGGACAATCGCACTCGGAATATAAAATGTCTCCATTATCACTAATCTCAACTAACACTTCGTAGTCATCGCTTCCTTCAATATGAAAAATATACTCGTTTTCGCCTTTTTCATAGGCTTCGACGACATTTCCTTCAATGTAATAGCTGTATCCTCTGTCTAATATCGTTTTGTTTATATCGTTTTCAAAATTATTAATGTTCATCTCCAATCCCTCGCCTATTCCACATAAATGTTCATTTCTATCCTATTTGGCTTCATTTCCTAAAAGGTTTGATTGTCTAAAGCTTTATCATTCACTCGAGGTCCACTTCCTTATTTTCCACATTCCCTAGATATTTTCTTAGTAACGCTTCAGCCTCTTTAATCCCATCCTTAGTTAAATAAACGGATTTCGATCTGATACTCCCTCGAATTAAATCCTTTTCTGTAAGTTCATTCAAGACCTCAAATGGATACCCTTTCCAGCTTCTCCTCATTTCTGCGGGAAGATCATTTTCTTTCCATGATGTTAAATATAGTAATAACAGAGTAAGCTCCTTAATCTTTTCCTCCATGTCTAAAAAGCCCCTTTCTATGCAACGTTTATTTTAGCTTATTAGAAAAATTAGCAATTTACAATATTGGTTATCGTCTAAGTTATCACCGGAGCTTCTAGTATTTCATAACTAGCATTAATTGATCATTTAATTAGCAGGATTGTTATAGTTTTTAGCCATTTTGTTACTGTAACAATGGCTAGAAGATTATTACAATATTTTATAGAAATTGATGTCCAAATTGTAGGTAATGAGTCCATTAATCATTAGAAGATAAGGAGTTTTAAAGCACAAAAATGGTGCAAGCATTGTGTTATAAGTTAGTTTACATAAATACATCAGTTAAATTAGAAAAGTAAATGCAAAGGAGCTGGAATGTTGAAAATAGATATCCAACAATCATGGTGGGCGATGATCGGTTTAGGAAACGGCACTAGGGAATGGACAATGGAAGAAAAATTTGAAAAGATAGCGGAAGCAGGCTTTACTGGGATCATGGGTTCTCTGCCTGAAGATCATGAGGCGGAAAAGTGGAGGAGACTCCTTGATGAATACCAATTTAGTTTCGGGATTCATTCCTTTCCTTCTAAAAAGGAAGATCTTCAACCATTGATTAAAAAAGCAAAGGAATTTGGCGTTCAGTATATAAACTCACAAGTAATGAACGATTTCACCATTGGTGATGATGCAATTCAGCTGTTAAAGGATCTTGTTGCAGAAGCAAAAAAGGAAAATATCCAGTATTTTGTTGAAACACATCGTGGCCGGATTACCCAGGACTTAATTCGGACCGTACATTATGTAAATGAAATTCATGACTTACGATTAACCATTGATTTTTCCCATTATGTTTTAGCTGGAGAAGGCTGCTATTCAGAGAAAGCAGAAGAGTGTTTGGATATATTATTAAAGAGGACGTCCTCTATTCATGCCCGTGTTTCTAATGGGCAGCAGATACAGGTTGATATTGGTCCTGAGGGAAAACATCCAATGACAGATCGGTTTGTTGGGTGGTGGGAAAAAGGAATGTCATATTGGTTGAAAGAGGCAAAACCAGGCGATGTTCT
The DNA here is from genome assembly GCF_947503125.1 of uncultured Metabacillus sp. Classification (GTDB taxonomy): domain Bacteria; phylum Bacillota; class Bacilli; order Bacillales; family Bacillaceae; genus Metabacillus. The sequence continues at coordinate 107,620 of NZ_CANNCR010000009.1, read as the reverse complement.
GCCTCTTGTATGTGAACTTGGCCCACCAGACTATTCTATTACCCACTATTCAAATCTTACTCCAAAAGAAATTTCAGATCGTTGGGAACAAGCACTCGTTTTTAAAAGAATTCTAGAAGAAGCGTGGAATAGAGTGTCTCCAAAAAACTCTTTTGTTTCTGGTTGACACATTTAGATATTGATAGTGGAAAAAGAAAACCCAACACCAGGTAATGTGTTGAAGATTTCAGCAAGATACAGCAAGGAAATTAGGAAAAGCAATTTTAAAAGGCAATGGATACGATGTTGTCAAATTGTGGTCGACCGTTAATCCATTGCCCTGCAATTGTCAGTCTAGAGTGCTGATGAGTTTTTTAAACCTATACTACAATGCATAAAATAATATTTGATCCAAACACAAAAAGTTTACAGGTTCAATTCAGTATAAAATGACAAACATGCCTGCCTTTCTAATTTTTTGTTGACATTTTTTATAGTTCAATTTATTATCTTAATGAATGAACCATTCACTCATTAAAAGAGCAATTTTGTAAATGAATATATTGGGGGCGATCATGATGATCAAAACAGAGGTAAATGTTACAAAAGGCAATTGGGAAAAAGCAATTGTGATTGGTGGAGGAATGGCCGGACTACTCTCTGCAAGAGTACTTTCAGATTATTATTCAGAAGTGCTTATCATCGAAAAAGATGATCTTCCTGTGAAACCGGAAATTCGTGCAGGTACTCCTCAAGCATTTCACCCGCATCGATTTACACCTAGAGGTAAAATGATCATGGAACAGCTCTTCCCTGGATTTAATGATGAATTACTGTCTTGCGGCGCCCCATCCACACAGAATAAAATGATTCACCAGACCAATCATTATGGCTCCCTAGTCATGCCCAATACAGAAAATGATGCAACATTCAGCAGAGCGCTGCTTGAGTGGGTATGCCGTCAGCGCGTGAAAGGGATTTCCAATATTAAGTTTCTTACAAAGGTTGACGTAATTGGCTTGCTTATGTCATCAGATCAAGCAGTTGTAACAGGTGTTTATGTACGAGAACGAGAACAACCAGGTCAACAGAATACACTAAGTGCAGACATCGTCATTGATACCAGCGGCCGTTCCTCTAAATTGACAAAATGGCTGCAGCATCTCGGATTTGATGTACCAAGTCCTGATATTCTCAAAATCTCGCTTGGTTACAGCACTCGCCATTACAAGATCCCCTCCCATTTGTCAGTAAACTGGGATGTCATTCGAATTGCAGGAGATCCGTCCAATAAGACGTTAACCGGGGTATTTTCCACAATTGAGAATAACATAGCTGAAACAGTCCTTTATCGTCCTGGGGGGCATTATCCAACCACAAATGTCGATGAGTATGAACAAGAGATTGCAAAGCTTGCCGATCCATTAATAGCTGAAGTGTTGCAAGAGCTTGAACCAATTACAGTTCCCAGAGGTTATAGAATGACTGAATTATTCCGGCATCACTTTGAAGAAATGGAGCAATGGCCATCAGGATTGTTGGTATTAGGAGATGCTTTCTGCCATTTTGATCCGATTTTTGGCCAGGGAATGACAATGGCTGCAATAGAAGCAGAAATGTTGGAAGCCTGCTTACGTGAACAACGAAATCATCCCTTACCTTATTTTGAACGAAACATACTCGAAAAAATGAATGAAATTGTTGAACCTGCCTGGTGGTTGAATTGTGCTGCTAATCTACCATGGCAAGGAGTTTCATATGCAGGCAAACAGCTGAAGGGGATTGAATTTGCTCAAAAATACTTTGCATTGTATATTAAACATGCAACTACCAAACGTAATTTTGAACGTTATGGTTTGTATTGGGCGGTGAATACTTTACTTTTGCCGCTAGATCGAATAGTAAATTCGCACATGATCTCTTCCATTCTTGCTTCTGAAGAGGGATCTTCCGAAAGCAAAGAATTGCTCTGTGAACTCTCAAATGTATGCGGTCAGACACTTGAGGAACAATTGTCTCAGATTATACCAGCCTTTCCCTCAACAGCCTTTGAACATTTGAATGCACAAAAATTATGAAAATGATCAGGAGTGAAACATCATTGCACCTTTAAACGAAGAACAGTTGCAGCAAATTCGTGATGAACGAAAAGAACAAATTATGGAAGCAGCCCTTAAGGTCTTTGCTCGACGAGGAATTATTGGCACAAAAATGAGTATGATTGCTAGTGAAGCTGGAATAAGCGCCGGGCTTCTCTACCGCTATTTTCATTCCAAAGATGAACTTTTTACTACACTCGTTCAGCAAGCAATAGATGAATCTATTGCCGGCATCAAGAGCATCTATCACCTACCTGGATCCCCACTAGATAAAATAAAGGCTTTAACCGCTGAGATTCTTAATGAGGGCTCCCAACTTCATTTCATGCTGATGCATCACGCTCGTACGTCAGATGAAGTACCCAAAGATGCCAAAAAGCTTGTCGAGGAGAATACAATGAAGACTTACATCGACATATTGGAACCCCTGTTCATTGAAGGGCAGAAGAAAGGGGAACTTGCAGATGATCATCCTAGCGAACTGATATCATGCTATTTATCCCTTCTTTCCGGGCTAATGACGTTAAATATTCAGGAAGATGAAAATTATCAGATGCCGAAAGTCGATTTATTATTGAGATTTATCGTAAGAACCTCTTAAAAATAAAAGCCTTTGGCAATAGTCCTTTCAAGAAACGGCACGAAAATTCAGAGAAACCATTTTAAAAGGCAATGGGTAATATGTGGTTAATCACATTCCATTGCCTTAAAAAACTTTGTTGTAAATAAGTAAATTAATTTTAGAGGTGCCTTTTTTAGTCAGATGGCCACAATGTTAAGCGCCTTTTCGTGAGCTCATATGTGAGACTTGTTGTTTCGGAAACAATTGATCGATGACAGGATTCGTTTTGTTCATTGTCTTTTTAACAAAAATTGGATTTAGAACCACAAGTGTTATGACATTTGCGAGTAATCCCCAGAAACCTTCATAAATACCGAAGGATTTTCCAGTTGAGTATACAGTAAAGGTAACAATTAGTCCAACAATTAAGCCTAATATTGTAGCCTCTTTCGATTGTTTTCTCCAAAACAGACTAAAGACAATTGCCGGAAAAATTTGAACCATTCCAGAAACACCAAGCAGCTGAAGCGATACAAGTGCTGTCGGGAAGAGCATGCCAAAAATTAACGCTAGTCCAATAACGACAAATACCATCGAACGGGTAATCATTGTTAATTTTGCTGGTTTTACCTTTGGATTAATAAAATCGCGGTAAATATTGTTCGCAAACAGGTTGGAAGCACCAATTGCCATAATGGAGCAAGGAATAAGCGAAGCTAGTGCAATTGTAGAATATGCTAGTCCTTGAACCACACCGCCGTAAGACATTTGGAGTAAATTTAATAATGTGAAACGCGGATCGCTTCCTTCTGGCAGTATATGAAATGCAACAAAACCCAGGAAAATAACAAGAATCAACACAATATTGTAAAATGGCAGATAGATTGCATTTTTTCGAAGCGCGTCAGCACTTTTAGCAGTAAATACGCCAGTTGCAGCATGAGCCCACATAAATAACGCCAATCCAGAAATTAATGATGCTGTGATAAACCATGGAAAACTTTTTGGTCCTGTAGCAGGGATGGTTAGCAGCTGCGGAGATTCTGCCACGAATTTATCCATCATTGAACCCCAACTTCCAAAATGGATGATTGGAAGTGATGCAACCATGAATAACATAATAACCCACACTAAAATATCTTTTATTATAGCTGTATAGGTTGGCCCTTTAATACCGCTAAAAAATGTATAAAGTGCTACTAATAAAAACGATAAAATAACAACGACTTTAACATTAATAAACCCTGTCCCAGCTACTGTTAGCGTATCTTGAATCCCAGCTAACTGTAAATCAATATAAGGGATTAACATTAAGACACCAACGATTGCGATTAATAAAGATAAAAACTTGCTATCAAATCTTTCCTTAGCATAATCAGCAAGTGTTGTTAACTTACGATTTTTCGAAACTTTCCATAGCTTTGGAAGATAGAAATAAGAAGTAAAGAAAGCAATAATGGTATAAGGAATCGCAAAAAATGCTAGACTCCCGCCTGAATAGGCAGTACTAGTTAACCCTAAAAATGTATAAGCCGTATATAAATCAGCGCCTACTAAGAGCCAAACGAGCAATGGACCAAATCGTCTGCCGCCAACAGACCACTCTTCCACAGAGCTTCTACTCGCTTTATTTCGTCCAGCAATAAATCCAATTAAAACAACTGATAAAACAATGAAACTTGTGATGATCAAAGCTGTTAAATTTCCTTGCATCATTCAATACTCCCTTCTGACTTTTGTAATCGATAAATGACAAACGTACATATTGGAGTGATAACCATTCCTAAAAACAGCCAAAAATGAAAAAATGGCAGTCCAAGAATAATAGGATCAATTCGATTTACAAATGGTATTGCTCCGAGCATTAGGATAAAAGGCAAAACGACTAGAATTCCATATAAGAATTTTTTTCCCATATTTAAAACCTCTCTTTTTAACTGAAATTATTTCAGAATATTAATAATTTAATAATAATATCAATTAATAGATTGTAAAACAAGGGAATTGAATAAAAATTGAGAAGACAATAAAAAAATTAGATTACAAGAGAGTAAAAACCTGACAGTTAACTTCAGGTTTTACGAAAACTCAAAAAAGACCTTATCGATTTTATTGATAAGATCTTTTCCTCACTACGTATATATAAAATGGCTGTTTTAATACTAAACCAAGGTTAATTGTGCCGCACACTCCACATGGCTTGTATGGTGATGGCGCAGATTCATATAGATGCAGTAGTGTTTACCCAAACTGATTTTTTCGCACTTCCGTATTTTCAAAGTCGATGATCAATTTATTAAAGTGAAAAAATCACTGCCTATGATCCCGTCAAATCCATGCATTTCTCTAACATCACCGAGTTGTATGATAAAATCATTAAGGAGGAATTTATCAACTATCATGTCTCTCACTTTTTGTTCTATACAGATTTCAGTTCCGCCAATTCCGTACATCTTTCGTGTAATGGCATTTTCTAAATCAAGCAGCAGCCCGATTTCTTCGCATAAGTCCGTATCGAAAATGGTTGAAGCGCAGCCAGTATCAAGCAGCACGTTGCTAAATGTCTTTTTCATTCCATTGTATTCAATCTGAACAGAAACTAGAGGCAATTGGTCATCTCATACTCTTCTTCGCACCCCTATATATGGCTGCTCAATTACCTTTATTTCTTCGTTATTCGTGTGAAAGATATATAATTCACGGCTTTGATTTTCCGCATGTAGTTTTTTATACACTTTCCATGCTGCATTGCCGTCCTCAAAGTCATCAATTACTGACATTTCTTCGATGATTCTTTCTTTTCCTTTTGTTTCTGATTTTAATGCTTCTACTAAGACACAACGTTGTGAAAAATACTGACGAACTTCAGACCATTTCATTTTAGAGTCCCTCCGAATATATAGAAAGTGATTTACATTTATTATAACATTGATTGGATTTATTTCAGTTAATCCTGTTACAAACAAATACAATCTGTGGTTAACTACATAGCAAAAAGGAGATCCAAATGGAGGAACTCCTTCATTAGCTGAGCTAAATAATGATTATTATTATTTATTGCTCATTAACATTTTTGCTTCTTTTAAATCAATTTTCGCTTTGTGTCCATGTTTCTGGAGTAGATGCAAAAGATTGTTACCATTTAATAAAGTTAATGGTTTATCCTTTGCAAAATTGTAAGCATCAGGACCATAGTCAGCAGTTGAAACTAATATCCCCTTCGTCGCACCTTCATTCATTACAGTACCATATAGATCACGAACAGCTGAAACTCCTACAACATTAGTATATCGTTTTGCCTGAATTACTATTTTTCCACCTCTAATGGGGTCTGGATCAAAGGCTACTGCGTCAACCCCACCATCCTTGCTAGCCCGTGTAATTTTTACTTCCCCACCTGAATTATTGAATCCTTTTTCAAATAACTCCCTTATTAAATGTTCGAAATCTTGCCAGTCCATAGCTGCTAAATTAGTCTCTTCATCTACATTATCTGTTACGTTATAGGAATCAACAAAACGTGCATCCTCTCTATTAATTCGCAGTATAGGTGCAATAGGGGTAAGACTAAACAACTTACTACTTCCTACACCTTTAAGGTTTTTGAAACATGTTTTTGATTCTACATTTTTCAAGTTTATTTCCATGAACTCCTCTTTGGTTGTCTGAACAGATAAGATACATATATCTTCATGATTCCCTGTTGCCTTATTCACTGTATTTACCCAACCATTAAATACAATTGAATCTATAGCATTTATAGCATCCGCTTCAAAAAGTTCATGTATTGAACGTAAAGTTATGTCATAAAGCAGCTTATCATACATTTTTCTTGTGGCAGCTTCGGTTATAAAACTTTCCTTATATTCATCTTTGGTAGCGATATATTTCACTTCTTTTAATGTTGGTAAATCTGAAATATCTGGTAGACTATAATCTACAATTAAAGTTCGGTTGATAGTGTTATAATCTATATCAAACTCTTGAGGAAAGTAGTCTGGGTAAACAGAATTTGAAAGTACCATATCACAATATTCAATAATTGACTCACTTTCACCAGCAAAATATAGTTCTTTTTTCTTTTCAACTGCATCATTCTTTTCCTTCTGCTCCAGCTCAAAAGTTTCTTTCTTTTTATTCCAATTTGCTAATTGTTCTTCATACTCTGCCATTTCTTTTTCGTATTTTTCTTTTAATTTATCTGTTGTCTGTTCCCAGTTTTTTATTGCTTCTTCAAATAATCTATTTGATGCTTCAACTTTTTTTTGTTTATTTGAGGAAAATACTTTGTCCAAAATACCAAACTTTGGTTCAAATGATTTTATATCTGGTTTTGTTGGATAAGATGGTTCTTTTGGTTTTTTTGGTTTTTGATCTAGGAATTTTGAATTATCCTTTAGTGAATCCCAGTTTATTTTGTCATCTATATCCAAAGTATATAACAACGTGTTATCTATCTCTTCTAGCTGATTAATTGCTTCGAGAGTTAACTGTTCTGCTACTGCTTTCTTTTGAGCTTTTTCCATAGCAGCCTGTTCACGATCATGTTTTTTCCTCTCTGCTTCTTGCTTTCTCTCCCACATTTCATCCCATTGCTTTTTTTGTAAATATGCCTTTTGTTCAACAACATATTTATTATTACCTTTTATTACCCTAAACTTATGTAAGCCTTCATGTTTAATTTCAATCGAATACATTAGAACCCTCCTTATCTAAGAATTTTACATTGGAATATTATTCTTATTAATAGTATATTATAACTACTTTCCTTTTTTCGACAATTTATGTAAGAAAATGTGTAAATTTTTTTATGTTTTTAAAAGGAAAAAAGACCCTAACAATAGAGTCTTTTCTCGTTCATTGCGATTTTTCAAACATTTTTTTCTTCTAAGGATTATCAATGTAAGGTTCACACTTTACATGCTACATTGTGATTACAGATTATTTAGTACTACCTGCGACACACACTCCACATGCGCCGTATGCGGAAACATATCCACCGGTTGAATATACTCAACCCTATACTCCTTCGACAAATAATCTATATCCTTCGCAAGCGTAGAAGGATTACACGAAACATAAACAAACTTCTGCGGCTTCACCTTTTTAATCGCGTCTAATAGCTTTCGGTCACACCCTGTTCTAGGCGGATCAACAACAATGACGTCCGGGCGCCAGCCTTCATCCACCCATTTTGGCAGCCAGTGCTCGGCTGTTCCTGTGACATAGGTGGCATTTTCGATGCCATGTCTTTTTGCATTTTCCTGGGCATCCACTATCGCTGCTTCAATGGTGTCCATTCCGCGAACCTCGCTTGCCCCATCTGCAAGCCATAATCCGATTGTTCCTACACCGCAATAGGCATCGGCAATTTTTTCTTTTCCAGTAAGACCTGCTGCTTTTTTCACCTCGTCATATAGCTTAACCGTTTGGGCAGGATTAAGCTGGAAGAAGGCTCGTGCTGAAAGTTCAAAACTTAAGTCACCGAGCGTTTCCTGGATCACCTCTTCACCGCCTAAATGAAGTGTTTTTTCGCCAAAGATTAACGAGGTCTTGTTCCCATTAATGTTTTGGACAATTGATTTGACCTCTGGCAAGCGTTTCTGAATTTCCGCGATAATTAACTTTTTACGCGGCACTTCTTTTTGGGTTGTGATTAACACAACTTGAACTTCACCAGAGTGGAAGCCTGCTCGAGTAACGATCGTCCGAACAATTCCCTTTCGTTTTCGTTCGTCATAGATTGGAACCTGAAAGTCTTCAAGAATCTGCTTTACCTCTTCAGACACTTTATTTGTTAATGGATGCTGGACCATGCAGTTTTGGATTGGGATCAGCCGGTGTGAATCCATGCCATATAAACCAGCAATGACCTTGCCGTTTTTTAGCTGTCCAACCTGGAATTGGCTTTTATTCCGGTAGTTCCACGGCTCATCCATGCCGATCGTTGGACGAATGTCAAGCTTGTCTAGTTTAAGTTTTGTATGACGTTCGAGTGATTGTATCACAATATCTCGTTTTTCCTTCAGCTGTTGGTCGTAAGCCAAATGCTGAAGCTGGCATCCCCCGCACTCTTTATAAATGGGACATGGCGGTTTGACTCGGAAAGGTGACGCTTTACGGATCTTTTTCACCTTTCCTTCTGCAAATTTAGGTTGTATTTTTGTTGCTTCAACTAAAACTTCCTCACCAGGAAGCGCGCCAGGAACAAAGACAACTTGCCTTTTGAAGTACCCGACTCCTTCCCCATTAATACCTAAGCGTTTAATCGTTAACGGAAAGGTTTGTCCTTTTGAAATCTTAATTGAATTTCCTTGCTTTTTATCGTTCATGAAAAACGCTCCGTTTCTACTCAATGCTTCTCCATAAATATAAGGTTGCGTAGCTTAAATAGGGCTCCCATTGCTTGCTGTATTGGTCCATCTCCTCAGCTGTCGGCTTTTTTTCAAGCTTGAAATGCTTTTTAATTGCGTTTTGAACGCCAATATCAGCCTTTGGGAAAAGATTTGGACGGCCAAGTCCGGATAAAAGCAGGTTTTGCACTGTCCATGGACCAATGCCCCGTATTTTTATCAGCCTTTTCATAATCTCATCATCTGACAGCATGTCCAGTTCTGCAAAATTTAATTTGCCCTCCGCAATTAATCGTGATGTATCAATAACATATTCCACTTTTCTTCCACTGAATTGCAGGGCTTTTAAATCGTCATACTGTAAAGCAGCCACGGTTTCCGGTCTTGGATAAAACCACACATCATCAACCTGATAGCCAAAGGTTTTAACAAAACGTTCAGTTAACTTATGAGCAAAAGCTAAATTTAACTGCTGATGAATGATGCATTTCATCAAACAGCGATAAGGATCAAATTCTAACACAAGCGGTGTACCTGCATGTTGCTGAAAGATTTCGGCTATATTTGTTTTTTGAAAATGCAAGCCAAGTGTATGTAATGGAAAATCAAATTGAAAGATTTTTATTATTTTCTTTAATGCTCGGTCTTTTACCTTTTCATCACTGCCACTAATATCGAAACATGGATTCGCGATCGTCCCGACTGCTTGGACGATGATGACATACGGCTTATCTTCGATGACTAAAGGGACTTTAACTATTTTTTCTTCTAAGTTAAGTGTATTTACAGGGTCTAAAGACAAACGACTTAAAACTCGCTCAAAATCATATGGCCCTTCGGTTGTGATCGTTTCCCTCCACATATCTCCGCATCCTTTTCCTTTTTTAAGCCTATTATAGCATTTTACATAACCAATCTATTCAAGGGCAATTGAAAAACCCTTATCAAAGGGAAATAAGATAAGGGTGATCGATCGCTTTATTGATCATTAAATCGTCTAAACTTTTAAAAATATAGCCTTGTTTTTCTAAATCCGTTATGGCTTGTTCAAGTGCTTCCGCATTGTCTTTAGATACCGTATGAAGCAAAAGGATCGCGCCTGGATGAATTTGCCTCATAATATTATCGTAAGCGTATTTCCAGCCCCTTTGCGCATCAACTTTCCAATCAATAAATGCCAACGACCAGAATACAGTGGTATATCCGAGTTCCTTTGATTTAGCAAGAACACGGTCACTGAAAATCCCTCTTGGCGGCCGCAGGTAGCTCATCCCTTTTTGCCCAGTAAGCTCTTCTACTTTAAGCCGTACTGACTCAAGCTCTTCTTTCAGCTCCTCATCACTCTGTGTCGTTAAATCAGGATGATACCAAGAGTGGTTGCCAACAATATGCCCTTCCTTCACCATTCTTTTCACTAATTCAGGCTCAGTATTTAAATAATGGCCTGTTATGAAAAATGTTGCTGGGACCTTATGCTTTTTTAACACATCAAGAACCTTGGCCGTATACCCATTTTCATAGCCATTATCAAAAGTCAAATAAATTTCCTTTTTGGTTGGATCCCCCATATAAAAGGCATCATGCTTTTCAAGAAGCTTATCTAATTCTTCCCCGGCTGAGGCAGGCTCATGATTTTGACTTCTCTTAAAGCCCCAATGAATTGGGTTATTCGGATATGCAGAAACCGTATTCATCGAAAGAAACATAACACAAAATAAAATTACAGCAAAAGACCACTTTTTCATCTTGCTTCTCTCCTCAATTCTTTTCTCGTTATCTATAGTGTTTATTGAGGACGTTTTTCCATACAGAGTAAAAAATTCCAAGTGAGCATTTTTTTAGTAATAAAAAAAGAAGACCCAAGTTCCCCCAAGTCTTCCTTCCATTTAAATTTTATTTAAACACCGGTTCTTTAAATTGTGCAAGCTTCTCTAATGAAGATTTATCAACATCCGCATGTAAGCTGTTACCATGAGAGTCCATCGTTACAACGGCTGTGAAGCCTTCTACTTTTAGGTGCCACATTGCTTCTGGAATACCAAATTGCATGAAATCGACACCCTCTACGGATTTGATGCAATCTGCATAGTATTGAGCAGCTCCGCCAATTGCATTTAAGTAAACGCCGCCGTGCTCTTTTAATGCTTGAAGTGTTTTTGGACCCATGCCGCCTTTTCCGATAACGGCGCGGATTCCGAAGCGTTTCATAATATCTCCTTGATATGGCTCCTCACGAATGCTTGTTGTCGGTCCAGCCGCTTTCACATGGTAGTTGCCGTCCTCATCCTTCATCATAACAGGTCCGCAGTGATAAATAATTTGTCCATTTAAATCAACAGGTGAATCATTCTCAGATAAATATTTATGAATCGCGTCGCGGCCTGTGTACATCATGCCGTTGATTCGAACTACGTCGCCGACCTTAAGTTCTCTAATTTGTTCTTCTGTAATTGGCGCTTCAAGAACAACTTCTCGAGGTGCCTCCACTTGTTCATTAGCAGCTGCTACTTCATTTTCAGCAAATTCTACCTCTTCACCATCTTGATAAAGCCACTCATTGATTGAACCAGTTTCTGGGTCAATATAAACACCAAGGCGGCGATATGCCCAGCAGTTGTAAGCAACAGAAACGAAGAAGCTTGCTGGAATACGATTGATGACACCGATTTTACAGCCAAGCAAGGTTGTTTCCCCGCCAAAGCCCATTGTGCCGATTCCCAGCTCATTGGCATGTTTCATCACATATTCTTCTAACTGGCGTAAATCTTCACGCTCATTCACATCATCGACTCTTCTAAAGAGCTGTTCTTTTGCAAGTTCATAACCGCTTGTCCGGTCTCCGCCAATTCCAACGCCAATAAAGCCGGCGCTGCAGCCTTGACCTTGTGCTTGGTAAACAGAGTGCATAATACATTTACGAATGCCATCAAGATCTCTTCCAGCTTTACCTAATCCTTCAAGCTCGCATGGCAGGCTATATTGAATATTTTTATTTTCACAGCCGCCGCCTTTTAAAATAAGACGTGCATCAATATAATCCTTTTCCCATTGCTCAAATTTAATAACAGGTGTTCCTTCTCCAAGGTTGTCCCCGCTGTTCGCACCTGAAATCGAATCAACAGAGTTTGGACGTAATTTTCCATCCTTCGTTGCTTGTTCAATAGCACGTTTGATTTCCTTTTTCATTTCAATTTGATTGGCGCCAACAGGAACCTTCAATTTAAACGTTGGCAGACCTGTGTCCTGACAGATTGGTGAAATATTGTCATCCGCCATTTTAATATTATTGGTGATCGTGGCAAGTGACATCGCCGAGCGTGTACCGGCACTTTCTTTTAATTTCGCAGCCGCGATTGCTCTTCTAACGTCTTTTGGCAGATTGGTCGATGTTTCAACTACCAATTGATACATGCTTTCATAAAAATTCTTCATCTCGATTCTCCCCTTTAAGCACAAGCGTACATTCAACCCTAAAATAAACGCTTTAGCTCCACTATATTTTTTATCTTTCGGTCAATTTCTCTCAATTTTTATTATACTCCTTATGAAATTTATTGAAAAGATTTATTAAGAGCGCTTTCAGTTAGAAAGGCGGAAGCGCCTTGCTCAGCCTAGGGCAAATAAGACGATTTAGAATAGAAGGCGTTCTTTGCCCTCAATTCTAAATTGGCTAGACCCTAGAGAGGTTAGGGCTTGAGCTTTACACTAAAACTAAGACAAAACCCCCAAATAGTCCCCATAAAAAAAAAGAGCCAACACCCTCCCTGTGTCAGCCCTCCTTCTCTTTATCCCAATCCTTCTTAAATTGCTCATACTTAAATTCAAGGTCGTCAAGCATTTGCAATAAACGGTCTATATCATCTACATCTGTAGATTCCGGGTCAATTGAATCAAGTACTTCCATAAACATATTCAATCGGTTTTTTAAATAAGATAGTTGTGAATCCTTATCTTGAACAGCGTTTCCCATTCTACCTCTCCTTTCAACTTTACTATCGTAGCTTATAAGCCTTTTTCTGACAACTATATCCTTTTTATATCAAATGACTTCATATAGTGATAACAGCTATTGTTCATGATAAAATGGTTGGTATGCTATCAAAAATGCTTTAGAAGAATTTAAATTAATCAGGTTGCTTTTAACTGAATATATAAAGCTTATTTGTAAAAAAGGAGTATCCTCATGAATGCAATAAAGTCATTAAAACCAATTACAACCTCATATGATCCATGGGAAGCTTATTTGGATGTTGAGCAATATGGAAATATGTCGTTAACAAATATCGAATTTACGACTACTACGTTATGCAATATGCGTTGTGAGCACTGTGCGGTTGGTTATACATTACAACCGAAGGATCCCAATGCTCTACCGCTTGATTTGCTTTTAAAACGATTAGATGAAGTGCCTACTCTTCGCTCGCTTAGCATTACTGGCGGTGAACCAATGCTTTCGTTAAAGTCGGTTGACGGGTATGTTGTCCCTCTTTTAAAGTATGCCCATGAACGCGGCATTCGTACCCAAATAAATTCGAACCTGACGCTTGATGTAAAACGCTATGAAAAGATCATCCCTTATTTAGATGTCCTACATATTTCACATAATTGGGGAACAATTGATGAATTTGTCGAGGTTGGTTTTGCGGTTATGGATCGGAAACCAACTTATCAACAAAGGGCTGCGTTATTCGAAAGAATGATCGAAAATAGCCGGGCACTTGTTCAAGCCGGTGTGATTGTTTCCGCTGAAACGATGCTAAATAAGCGCACACTTCCTTATATAGAAAAAATCCATAAACAAATTGTTGAAGAAATGCTTTGTCAGCGCCATGAAATTCATCCAATGTATTCTAGTGATTTTGCAAGCAGCTTAGAAACCCTCTCCTTAGAGGAATTGCGAAAAGGGATTCACCATTTATTAGACATTCGCGATGAAAATGTCTGGATGCTTTTTGGTACATTGCCTTTTTATGCATGTAGTGATGATCAGGAAGATTTAGCATTGATTAAACGGCTAAGTGAAAGTAAAAATGTTACAGTCCGAAATGATCCGGATGGCCGCTCCCGGTTAAATGTTAATATTTTTGATGGAAATATTATTGTCACTGATTTTGGCGATGCTCCTCCTTTAGGCAATATCCAGGACAATTCCCTGCAGTCAGCTTATGATAAATGGATGGATTCAGCATTAGCAAAGTCACTTAATTGCCACTGCCCTTCAGTAAAATGTCTAGGACCTAATATCCTTGTAAAGAATAGTTATTATAAGGATGTTGATTTTACAGAACGAAAATCAAAACTATAAGGTGACAAATACGACATGGAACAGTTTAATAAATTCAAGGAATTAGCTATATTTGATGTTGTCGTGGTTGCAGTTGGCCTATGGATCAGCGTCATTCTCATAAATATTGTCATTCGGAAGTTCTTTCAAAAAACAAGCTTTATTGAAGAACGGAAGGAAAAAACGATTGAGAGCATGATGCAGTCTCTTACAAGGTATACAGCGACGATTTGTTTTATCCTGTATGTTGTTTCGCAATTTGTGGATAATTTCGGTTCCATTTTGGCTGGTGCTGGAGTAGCTGGGATCATTCTTGGCTTTGGCGCCCAAAGTTTAATAAAGGATATTCTAGCAGGATTGTTTTTAATTTATGAAAAGCAAATTCATCAAGGGGACTTCATTACGATTAATAATACATTTAATGGTACTGTAGAAGAAATTGGCCTTCGTTCCTTAAAAGTACGTGAATGGAGCGGCAAGCTGTTAACGATTAGCAACGGCGAAATAAAACAAATTCAAAATTACAATATTGACCGAATGCGAGTAATTGAACGCGTTGTTGTGAGATTTCGCGAAAATCCTGAAAGAGTCTGGGCTGTGCTGGAAAAAGCATGTGAAACGATCAATGAACAATATGAACATTGTTTAAAACGTGATCTAGAAGGAAATATTATTGAGTCCTTTCAAGTATTTGGGATGACCTCATTAAATGCTGGATTTCACGGGTACGAATATACAGTGATCGGGCTTGTTGATGATCAGTATTACTGGAGTACGGCAAAAGAAGCAAGAAAAATCATTGCTCAAGCTTTATATGATGAAAAGATTGGTCTTGCAGAAGGACAAATTTTGTTATACCAGCAAAAAGAAGATGAGAGGTTGCAAGAACTGAATCAAGGTTGATTCAGTTCTTTTCATAGATTTCGATCATCTCAACAT
Source organism: uncultured Metabacillus sp. (assembly GCF_947503125.1). Taxonomy (GTDB): domain Bacteria; phylum Bacillota; class Bacilli; order Bacillales; family Bacillaceae; genus Metabacillus. The sequence goes on along the minus strand of NZ_CANNCR010000009.1, from coordinate 92,404 downwards.
TTTCCAACCATTTTTTCGCATCTTCTCCATTTGGTTCTGATATCCAAACATCCCTGTTTTGATCTGTAAGAGAACGACCTCTTAACCAAATGAGCTTTTTGGCTGAGAGGATACTTTGAGGATGATAATCTCCAAATCCTTTTGGCGGCGAGGTTACTCTGGTTTGTTTATTGTTTTCAATATCAATTAGATAAAGGGACGGCAAAGGATGCTCACTAAAATCATTAGACCATTCTGTTTCTTTTACCCGGGACGTGACAATTTTTTGGTCATTGATCCAAGTAAAATCAAGCTCTGTATAATGTTGCGGAGTGAGTGAACCATTTACAGGCATTTCCTTCATCCTCAACTTTTTATCCTTAAAGCCATAAACGATCCGCCCGCCTCCGGCAATGTAAGCAATGATATCCTTTGTTGGCGCCCACTTCGGCTCACCCACTTCAAAAATAATTTCATCTAACACCTCAAAATCCTTCCCATCCTGTGAAATGACACAAAGCATATTGCTGTCCATTGACCAGGAAGCTGTTGGTGAAACAATAAATGAAATCCATTTATTACTTGGTGAGTAGGTAAAATCATCGGCATAAACGGCGATGATTTTATTAATGTTGAGTCCAATTTCTCTTGGTAGAGTGAAAAAATGATCAACTCCTCCAAATAAGATGATGTCTTTATAAGGGGGTTTTACTTTTTTCGTAAAAAGCATCGCACTTGTCCATCCATCCGGGCGAAGAACCCCTGAGGACGAAAGCAGAAATCCATCTCCATCAGGTAACCATGTATAACTGTTCACACCGGTCGCAATGTTATAAAACTGCTTAAAGTCAGATATATTTAAAATTCCTCTGTCATTAAAAGCAATGATCTTTCTCTTTGGTGCCCATGTTGCGGAATACCCATTATAAAAGATCTTTTTCTTTTCGCCCGTATCAACTCGGTACGCCCAAATGGAGACTTGTTGATCCGATGCATCCTCTTGTTGATAAAGCAGCCACTTTCCATCATAGGACCATTTAGGGGACGAAACTCTGCCGTTATTTGTCACTTGATTTTCTTCACCGTTTATTAATGTCCAAAGCTCTCCATCACGAATAAATGCAGCTTTGAGTTTTTCAGCTGGAATTCCCTCAGCAAACATCATGCTTGGAAATAAGATAATGATGATGATCGCAAATAGAAAAATTCTATACATATGAATACCTCCTATTCTGTAGGAACCTCTTTCTGCTTTTTTCATTAAAAAAGACCAACACGCACACGCGCATTGATCCCTATGCTTCCATTATCTCGGCCGATCTGAGGTAACAAAACCAAATGATGCATGGTCTTGGAGCGGTATCCAAGCACCGATCCCTTGGGAGGTTACATTTTTGACCACAATGCTTTTCTTATTGCCCTTTAAAACTAAGTAGACTTCTCCGTAAGTCACCTTTCCTTTTTCATTCACAGCAGGTGCATAAGCATATAAATACCCTAATTTTTTCGGAGGGATATTATATACTTGGTCTTTCTTTGTTCCGGCACCAATAATCGTTTCAAATGCAAGCGGCAGATTTGTTTTTTTCATCGCCGTTAGCAGCATCATTTTTTTCACATGCTCTGCCTCTGGCACCTTTGCCGTTAACCCGCCTTTGACAGATTTTTGTGCTTCCTGCCTATAATGAACCTGAACCGGTCCTTTCCCGCCTCGGTTATCTTGGTAATTCGTATTGATCTTTTGATATTCCCAATTTGTCGCTGTTTCAGTTGATTCATAATTTAGCGCCCATTCTCCTAAAAAAATTGTTGCCCTGTAACCGAATGCTAACGGAGCATCGGCAATCGTTGATTCATTTAGGATTTTGATTAAATCCGGGTTTTCAATTGGAACCTCTGAAGTCTCAATCAAGCTTCTAGTAAGCTCGCTTGGTTGAAGATATGGCAAATCCTGTGTAGGGTTTGGATAGGTATTTTCCTTCGATATCTCCATAACCGAGCCTGGCATTTTAGGCTTTTGTTGTTTTCCTTCTGCAAGCACAGCACTTGAAAAACTAAATGATAAAAGCAATACTACAGAAATGAGCAACCATCTTTTCATACTTTCTACTCCTTTCATCATGCTATCCTTAGTGTTTTCTAGTGTTTATTAGTTTATCCAAAATTTTTATCTTTTGATTAACATTTCATATCTTCTTGCGATAGGGACGTTAATTAATTGAATAAAAGGACCAATCAAAAAGGTGATTAAAATCGTTCCTGCTCCAATTGGGCCTTGCATAAAAAAAGCAAGGATCAGTGCACATACCTCTCCTATCGTCTTCCCAACCATAAAGTTTAAGTGAAATCGTTCGTGCAATGAAATCATTAATTGATCGATAGGGTTTGCCGGAAAATCTGTTTGCAAATACATTGAAACTCCAATTGCTATAAAAACGATCCCTCCCAAAAGGGATAGCAGCTGATGAAGAAGCAGCTCAAATTCAATATTTCTCATAACGACCATTAACCAAAAGTCAACCGAAAATCCAATAAGAAGGATGGTGATAATTGCAAGAAGTTTTGGTTTCCCCTTTACAATAAAAGCATTTAAAAACATCAAGAGAATCCCTATAATAATGACCCAGCTACCAACCGTTAATCCAATCGCATTTGAAAGCCCTACATTTAAAGCGTCCCATGCACCAGCCCCTAATTCTGCTTTAATCGTGAGGGTAACACCAAGTCCCATTAAAAAGAGTCCAATCACATAAAATAAGATTTTAATTTTCATTGTTACGTTCCTTTCTGCAAATGCTATACAATATGCGGACAATCATTACTTTAAAACATGAAATAAAAATAAATAGAATATTTACAAATTTATCATGATAATGTATCATTAAGACATACGATAGAGTGTCCCTAGAATTTTGATAATGTTTTTTTGCAAGCGTTACCAATTTCTCTAGTTATCTGTTTCGTCCTACACAAATTGATGGCTCTGTGCATTTGCACAGAGTTCTTTTTTTGTCTAAAAACTGAAAATAGCCCCGCATAGCGGAGCCAGACTGTTTTCATTCATTATAGTAAATAGAATCCTATCCCCATAATAATATAGGCAGCTAACAAGGTCGCCCCTTCAAACCAGTTTGTATCTCCATCATTTGTAATAGAGATCGTTAGCAAAACTGCAGTTGCCATTGAGATTAACTCCGGCAATGTAAAGACCAGCGGCATTTTTTGAGTGAAAAATAGGGATATGATCACAAGTAATGGTGCAACAAACATCGCGATTTGCAATGTTGAACCGACGGCTATTTCAACAGCAATATTCATCTTATTTTTATAGGCCATAATGATCGCAGAAGCATGCTCAGCAGCATTCCCTACAATCGCAACGATAATAACCCCTATGAACAGCTCTGACCAGCCGAAACTTTCACCAACAGATTCGAAGGTATGTACGAGATTTTCTGACACATAGGCTACAGCAACTGTTGAAAGCAATAGGATGATCAAAGCCTTCCCCTTTGTCCATTCCGGCTCCTCATGCTCTTCTACGACATCTGTTTTATGTTGGTATACCCCGCGGTGAGTGACAAGCTTAAACAGCAATGCCGCTAAATATAAAATAATTAAGATAACCGAAATCCCGATACTTAATGATAGGGTTTGCGTTTCAGTCATTTCCATTGAAAAGACTTCAGGAATGACAAATGCCACAATAACCGCAAACATTAAAAGCCCGGAATTATGACGCGCATCATAAATATTAAATTCCTGTCGCTTAAACTTTAAGCCCCCAACAAAAAAGCTTAGTCCTGCAACTAACAGGAGGTTGCCCAGTACAGATCCCGTCAAAGAGGCTAAAACAACTCCTACAAGACCTTCTTTTAATGCAAAAATTGAGATAATCAGCTCGACCGCATTCCCAAATGTGGCATTCAATAATCCCCCAATGCGGGGACCCGCTACGATGGCCAAGCTCTCAGTTGCTCTGCCCATAAAACCTGCTAATGCAATAATCGTTATACAATAGACGCCAAACATAATCACCGATGGCCAGTGGAAAATACTCCCAATGACCGAAAGTGGTAAACCAATTAATACGATAAGAGTAAAAATTCGATTTGCCATTAGCCTTCACCTTTCCTTATATAGAATGACTTCCTTCTCTACCTAAGAAATACCTCATTACCACAAATTAAAAACCTACACTCTAAATCGTATTACAATCATTCCTTTATAGATTCCATAATGTGGATAAAAATTTGCATACCGGTATTTTATGTTATTAAAGGTGAGTTTATCCATTCATTTATTATAGAAAAGTGTTGATTTATTTAATCCTCTAATTCAAACGTTTCTTCAATCTCAATGCTTCCCTGTACCGATTGTGCCATAGGGCAATTTTTACTTGCTACCTCAACTGATTTTTGAATTTTCTCAGGATCTAAGTTCTCTCCCTTAATTCGGTAATGAATCTGGATTTTTTCAATTCGGTTTGCCATTTCTTCATTTCGTTCAACTTTTGTAGAAATGGTTAAATCTTTAATTTCCATTCTTTTTTTCATTAAAATTTTTCGTAATACACTGCCGCTGCATACTGCGATAGAAGCTGCCATTAGCTGATAAGGTCGATGTCCATAAGTCTCGTCCCCTGCTACATGCAGTTCACCATATCCTGTTGTCGTATAAAAGCCAGTTTCCTTCATTTTAAATTCCATCTTTGATTCCTCCATTTTTTACTTAAATTGTATAGGAAAAACAACTTTTAAAAAAGATAGTGAGGTTTTTCGATTCTTGAATTATTCCTTATTTCATAATAATATTCATAGGTAACCTACATTAAAAATAAGAGGTATAATATATGACTAAACAGTCTTTGCGTTTTTGGATTCTTGTTTCAATTGTTGGTATATCAGGATTTAGCCAAGGAATGCTTCTTCCGTTAATTGCTGTTATATTTGAAAATAACGGAGTTTCATCAGCTTTAAATGGCTTAAATGCAACGGCATTATATATTGGTATACTTTTAGTATCACCTTTCATGGAATATCCGCTTCGAAAATTCGGCTTTAAGCCAATCATTATTCTTGGTGGTGCGATCGTTGCTGTGTCTCTTGGGTTATTTCCACTTTGGGAATCATTTTGGTTTTGGTTTGTTTTACGGCTATTGATCGGAATTGGCGACCATGCCTTACATTTTGGGACACAGACATGGATTACCTCTTTTTCACCAGAAAGTAAACGGGGCAGAAACATTTCCCTATATGGGTTATTCTTTGGTATTGGCTTTTCGGTGGGGCCCTTAATGACACCGTTAATCGCCATTCATGAAGCATTGCCGTTTATCATCTCTTCTGTGCTTTGCTTTATTGGCTGGGTCTTTCTTTTTCTGTTAAAGAATGATTTTCCAGAACAAACCATCGAGGTAAACACGATGAAGGAATCATTAAAACGGTTTCGACATGCTTTTACATTTGGCTGGGTCGCATTTCTGCCTCCACTAGGGTACGGGTTTTTGGAATCATCCTTGAACGGCAGCTTCCCTGTATACGGCTTACGAATCGGACTTGAAGTCTCAAGCATATCTGTTTTATTATTTTCCTTTGCGATCGGCGCGATTGTGTTCCAACTGCCGCTTGGTATGCTAAGCGATAAATTTGGCAGAAAAACGATTTTAATGACGATATTATTTGTTGGGGCCATCAGCTTTTCAGCAGCAAGCTTCTTAGAGGAGTCTGTTAGCGCTTTATCCGTTTGCCTCTTTATTGCAGGAATGGCGGTAGGCTCAACCTTTTCATTAGGAATCAGTTATATGACAGACCTAATGCCTAAAGATTTGCTGCCTGCCGGCAATCTGCTATGCGGGGTTGCCTTTAGTGTCGGAAGCTTAGTTGGCCCATATTTAGGCGGGATGTTTATTGAGTACACCGAGGACATCAGCTATTTTCTAATTATCAGCGGTATGCTGTTTGTCATCTTTTTCACCATTACCGCTTATCGACCTAAGAGTCTGCAATCCGAATATAAGCAGGAAAAAGCAACTTCTTTTCAATAAGATTATTGGGGGCTGGCATTTGTCAGCTCTTTTTTTAGTATGTGCAGATATTGATTTTTGCTATGTAAATTGGGGTTTCGCTGATATATTTCGGATTTCGCTGATATATCCCGGATTCCGCCGATATATCCCGGATTCCGCTGATATATTTTATATTCCGCCGATATATTTCAGATTTCGCCGATATATCCCAGATTCCGCCGATATATTTCGGATTTCGCCGATATATCCCGAATTCCTCCGATATATTTCGGATTTCGCCGATATATCCCGAATTCCGCCGAAATTCTCTACATCCCCCCAGTATCACTACCTACCAAATACCCCGATTCCATCAACTCCCTTCCCTCTATCCACACTTCAATTTCCCTCCACAAAAAAACTTTCCAATAATTCAAAAAAATGATTAACATCTCAAACAATCTGTTATATAATACAATTACAAATAATAAACTGTATCATAACAATAAAGGGAGATGGTTGAAATGATGAATAGGCAAGAGCGTAAGAATATGATTGAATTTATCAAAACAATGAAGGAGATTGACAAGGAGACACTTCTTTATATGACTGATGAGGATATTGAGCATATTTATAGTACGGTATATAACAGTTTTATTGAGTTTTCAGAGTAAAAAACGGGATGGCTATTGGATCAATCCAAGAGCCATCCCGTTTTTATTTTAATGGTAGCCGTTTTGACCGTTTGCACTACCGCTTGTTTTATTCTTTGATTTTTGTTTAGAATTTTGCTTTGTATGGCTTCCGCCTTTTTTTGTATGTTTTGTCATCTGATGATCCCCCGCTTTTCATTGGAAGTAAAGACTTGATGTCTTCACTCATTACTATTCCTCAAGGGGGAATACTGTATAAGTATAAATAACTGGAATTCAATTAAGCTGCATGCTTCCTTTTATATAACAGCGCATTCAGCTCACCGCCTAATATTATGATCATTCCAGATAAATAAAACCAAATCATCAGCACAATAACACCGCCAATGCTGCCATAAGTGGCACTATAGTTTGCAAAGTTTGCCACATAATATGAGAACGCTAAGGAGACAGCAATCCAGCCAATTGTTGCCGCAAAAGATCCTGGCAAGCCGTCTTTAATATGTAAATGCTTATTCGGTGCTGCATAGTAAAGAACGGAAAAAACAATAAACAAAATGATTCCGCTGACCAACCATCGCAAGGTATTCCAAATTGTTAAAAATTCATCAGAAAACCCAAAGTTCGAAAAGATAATTAATCCAATTTCCCGGCCAAACACTGGTAATAATAAGGCTACAACGATGACAAACACCATTGCCACTGTAAGTAGGATAGCCATACCGCGCGCTGCAAGAAATGACCTTGTTTCTTCTACATCATAGGCTTTATTAAAAGCCCTAACAATAGCATTGAGTCCATTAGAAGCTGACCAAAGCGTAGCGAGAATCCCGAAAGACAGAAGGCCGCCATTTCTTTGATTGATGATTTGATCTAATGTTTGCTCAATAATCAGCATTGACTGCCCTGGCGCAAAATGCTCAATCGTTCCTAACACTTCATCTTGCGAAATCGGTAAGTAACCGATTAATGTAATCAGGAAAATAAGGAATGGAAACAAGGATAGAAGAAAAAAGTAAGATAGCTGTGCAGCAAGCCCTGCTACCTCATCACTGGTGAATCGCAGGATTAATTCTTTTAGAAATGAGTTTTCCTTTTGCAATTTGCATCACCTCACGATTGTTCTCGTTTTGTCATGAATCGATCCCTCGTCTCTTGTATCATATTGACCACTTGCGGAGTTGTTTCCTTTAGCTCCTTCACCTTTTCATTTACAAAAGAAAGATCATCCGATACTTCCTGAACAATATCTTTTGCTTCATCTATTTTCTTCTTTACATCTGTTGTAAGCGTTGTTGGCTGATCGATATATCCTTTCATTTTAGAAGAGACCTTTTTGCAAGATTGAATGACATCCTCGCGAGTACGTTTGTCCAAAAGTGATACAGCTGCACCAATTACAGCGCCTACAAGCATCCCTGTTAACAGTTTATTCTCGTTTGCCATCTGTTTGTCCCTCCAATTTTAAAAATTATATATTTTTTTGATTTCTTTTAACAAATTTTCACAGCCTTTTTGCACCATTTCATACACTTCATCAAAATTATCCGTGTAGTAAGGGTCTGGAACATCGGCAATCGGATGGTCTTCGACATAGTCCATAAGACGTGCAATTTTGCCTGCTTGTTTAAAACCTGCTAACCGCCTAATATTCCCTATATTTTCACTATCCATGCCAATAATATAATCGAAGCTTGTTAAGTCCTCTTCCATAAGTTTTCTAGCCTTTTGCCCTTCATAGGAAATATTATTTCTGTCTAAGATCGAACGAGTTCCTTCATGGGGCGGTTTGCCAATATGCCAATTACCGGTTCCTGCTGAATCAACCGTTATTTTTCCTTCCAATCCCTCTTTTTGGATTAAATGTCTCATAATTGCTTCTGCCATTGGGGAACGGCAGATGTTCCCTAAGCAAACAAATAAAATTTTTACCATCTTATCCTCCTATCAAACTTTACCCAAAAATTTATTATTAAAACCGAGATGCTCTTTATTATCATAATCTTTTTTAACACAGTTTTCCTTAAATCAATCTGAAAAAGTTGACATGACCAGTCCATTTATAGAATATCCTTGATTAAGCGTATTCAAAGGACAGACTTTTCAAGATCACAATACAATCATGAGGTGGTGGTTTCGGAAGCGTTTAATCAGTGATGTCAATATCTTTCTTTGGAGTTTGCTGTATGTAACAGTTCGAATCAAACGTAAAGCAGGGGTTCCTCATAATTAACAAGTTTTTGTATGCTTATCCGTCATTCATGTTACAATAAACATAATTGTTGAGAAATGGATGAAGAAAGGAGCGAAACATGTGAATCTTACAGAAAAATCGGTTGAAAACGTTGAATACATGATTGAGCAAATTAAAGAAAAGCTACGAGTTCTTAACCTTGGTGCGATCAAGCCTTCACATTTTGACGAAGAAATGTATGAAGAGCTTAAGGATATTTACGAGCATGTGATGAAAAGAAATTCTTTCAGCCCAAATGAAATGCAAGCCATTGCGGAAGAACTTGGGAATCTTCGCAAAAGCTAACATTAACTATTCTGACCTCCCTTAACCCGTCATATGTATGTAAAAAGGGGGAGGTTATGATGTTAGATTGGTGGTTAGCTACTATTAGTTTAGTCGGATTGCTCATCATTTCAATTGGACTTTTTCTTCATACCTTGAAAACAGCAGTCAACGCTGAAGACGCCTACCGAATTGACCCTTTACCTGATGAAAATCGGGAAAATAAAGATTGAGGAAAGAGGCTGCCGAAACAGCCTCTTTCCTCTGTTTCTGCAATCTATAAAGTAAGATTAGCATGATCCCGATTGCATACTTCCTCAATATCCTTAATAAATTCAATCACTTTGTTTTCATAGCCTCTCGGATCTGTATTATAGGCTTCCGCATGACCAGCACGAGGCACTAAGTATAATTTCTTGTTCCCTATTTTCCGCTTAAACATATCTATTGTCATTTGCAAAGGTATAAACGAATCTTCCTTACCATGTATGAAAAGAATCGGTGTTTTCGTTTTTTCCAGTCCTTTTATTGGGGATATATCTGGGAAGCTCCAGCCATGACGAAGTTTTATAAGAAAGCTAACGATATTAATGAGCGGGTATAGCTTAAGCTTTGTATTCATTTTTAGCTTTAGCCTTAAAAGTGATTGAAAATCGCTGAAGGAACAATCGGCAATACAAAAACTTACGCGATGATCACGTTTGCTAATTTCTAATGCAGATGCCGCTCCAAGCGATTCTCCCAGTAAACCAATAAAAGCATTATCTCCTATTCGCTCTGCTAAATAGTCAATCCATGCTTGTAAGTCATCCTTTTCAAAATAACCGTATGATGTATAGTTCCCGCCGCTCAACCCATGGTACCTATGGTCACATAATAGGACATGGAAGCCTCTTTTCTGAAACATCTTTACATATTTAAAGCTCCCAAACAATGACCATGTAATCCCATGAGCAATGATGATTACTTTTTTGCCTTTTGTCACTGGGAAAAACATTCCATGCAGCTTATACCCATGGTAAGAATCGATAAACAACTCCTCTTTCGGTGTGGCGTGAAAGAGTTGATCATCAAACTCACCCTTCTCTATGCCGAGCTTATAGGTTGTTTCATATGAAAACCGTTTTGGTGAAAGAAGCAGGCGGCAAAGCAAGCCAATAGCCAGCAAGCTGACGATTGTTATAATCAGAAGCGATAGAAAAAGCCATTGCAGCATCAACTTCTCCTCCCTTCTAGGCTTTTTTATATCTTATTAAAAAGGCCTAAAGGGTGTGAAACTTTTTCTTCTCTAAGTGATAAGAAAAAAATTTGTACTTAGTTTTGGTGTCTAGCTCCAGGCGCCATCGGTGAAGCACAGGACGTGCAAGTGCAGTTAAGAGATAATTTTTAACGGCATCTAGGGTCTAGTCGACGAATACTAAGCGCCTTTCGCTTTTCTTATTAGATCGTCCATTGATCATGGGCGATGGCAACAAGCTTCCATTCTCCTTTTTCATCCTGTTCAAATACTAAGTTTAATGCCTTCCAATCCATATCCCCATACTCTTCTGTGCCTGCTATATAATATTCAACAGTATGTGAATCGGGAAAAACCTCAGTCAGGTTTCTCTTCAAATTACCTCTTGGTTCCTTTGGATCAAATACAATTTCATCCGCCTGATCAAAGTGATCGTTATAAATATATTTTTGATAATAATCGCTTGGTGTTAACTCTATCGGATCCCCGCTGCCATCCTGGCTCCCCCATGTATAGGTTTGCGAATCTTGGAAAAACCCTTTCATTTTTTCGCTGTCAAACGTAATCGCTTTACCCTCCACATAAATATAAGGGGAAAATAATACACCTTTTTCTGAATGTACATAGCTTGCAAGCTTTTCCCCATTTTTCTCCTTTAAAGCTTGCAATACGTCCTTTGACTTTTCCATAATGATTTCCTTCGGATCAGCTTCAGGTTGATCGTCTTGATTGCCTTCTTCTGGCTCAGTTTCTGAACCTTCCTTCCCACCTTTATTTTCCTCGACTTGCTTATTGTCTTCATCTATTGGTTCATTTACTTGTTCAGCTGCATCCACACATGCAGTAATGGTCATAAACACAGCCAAAAGCATCCATATAAAAAATGATTTTTTCATTATACCTCTCCTCCTTGTTTTATTTAAAGATAATCCTCATACCAGCACTTTAACCTTTGTACAAGATGTATGTAGAAAAGCATTCCTTCATCACAATTAATTTACCCTAGCCTTTGCAGAGAGAATCTTGAAAAATGGCGTAATGATGGGATTGTAAACTCTTTTCTATGCCAATTTCCTTATCTATTATTAAGTGAAATGTCCTTTATCCCCTGTAAAATGTTCCTTTATAAAGCAACTAAAATAAAAAAAGCAGAAGGTCATATTATGATGCATCTCCTGCTTTTTTCATTGAATGGCTAACTTTATCTATTCCTTTTTGTACACCATATAAAATAATGGACTTGCCTAAGAAAATAAGCATTAATTGATACCGCTTAAGTCGAACCAATGCACCGATCCCTAAATTCTTAAAAAAATCGAGAACAAAATAACTAAAAAAATAATGCACCATTGCATTAACAAGGAGATATAACGTAAAGCTTCTGTGAGTCAGCTTCAAAATCCAGATCGTGCCGATAAAAAACGGTCCGATAATGAGAGGAAGCTCACCGATTCCAACCGGAAAGATTTTCTCAAAAACCCACCACCATTTTCTTTTTCTAGCTAGGTAGCTTTCTGCTGCTACAAAACAAGACATAAATAAGGATGAAGCCCAATATTTCCTAAATGATCTCCGACCGATCAAAGGAGAGCTTAACCATGGCAAGACCATCAAACCAACTATATACCATTTTGCGTTTTTCAATCCTATCGCACCTTTTTTTAGTTAGAATGTGCAAAGAATCAAAAAATATCACTCATTTTCCCATTTAATTTTTCTTATCTAAGTATCCTCGGGTCATCCTTTACTTTTTAAAACGATCTAATAGCCTCTCTTTATAAAATGCTGACGCTGGTGAATCAAGGGCTTTCCTTTTGTTTAAGGTTGCTTCTAACCTCAGTTGCTTTTCATGCTTTTTCTTAAAAAGTGTCTCCTTTTCATCACTGCTATCACAGGCAGCAAGCAAATCGTCAATTGTCATTAATTCTTCCTTCAAGCGCTCAACATCCTGTAACATATTTGAATTTTTCAATACCTTATAGGCAACGCGAAGATCTTCCGGGATATGTGATAAATCTTCCAGCTTCAGAGGTTTTCCCTGACCTGGCAAATGATCAAACTCTCCCTCTTCAATTGCTTTGCGGATTTTATCTTCAGCAATGATAGAGAAAACATCCATATGATCACGCTCCTTTTTATAAGTATAGCAAAGCAGGAAGGCCTTAAAAATGGCCTTCCTGCTTAATTTTCCTGTTCAATCTCTTCAACAAGCAGGGATAATTCCTCCCAGCGTTCCATTGCTTCTTCTAATTTTTCTTCGATTCGTTCTTGTTCCTTATACAAATCCTGTACTTTGCCAAGATCACTTCCAGCAGCAGCAATTTCCTGCTCAAGCTGCTCTTTTCTTTCCTCCAGGCCGGCGATTTTATCTTCAATTTGCTCCCATTCCTGCTGTTCCTTATAAGAAAGACGTTTTTTCTTCTCCTTTTTATAAGCAGGTTTTTCAGTTGTAACTTCATTTTCCTGTTGCATTTCCTGCAGCTTGCTTGCTTCTAAATAGTCTGTATAGCTCCCTTGAAAGCGGCTTATTTGCCCATCTTTTTCAAATACCAGCAAGTGATCAATGACACGGTCAAGGAAATAGCGATCATGTGATACTGTAAGAACAACGCCTGGAAATTGATCCAGATAATCCTCTAATACACTAAGAGTTTGTGTATCCAGGTCATTTGTAGGCTCATCGAGGAAAAGAACATTTGGCTCTTCCATTAAAACCTTTAATAAATAAAGACGTCGCTTTTCTCCACCGGAAAGCTTGCGGATATATGTCCACTGTGCTGAGCGCGAGAATAAAAAGCGCTCAAGCATCTGTTCAGCTGTGATAACCTGGCCATCAATGGTATGGACAATCTCTGCCGTTTCTTTAATGTACTCTACAACACGAAGATCGCCATCCATTTCTTCATGCTCCTGTGTATAAAAACCAATTTTCACAGTCGTTCCTACATCAATTGTGCCTTCATCAGCTCGTATTCGACCTGCCATAATATTGAGAAGCGTTGATTTCCCGCTGCCATTTGGCCCAATAATCCCCAGCCTTTCTCCTGGTGTCACCAAATAGCTAAAATCATCGATTAGCTTTTTGCCATCATAGGCTTTCGAAATATGCTCCAGCTCTAATACCTTTTTCCCTAAGCGTACCGAACCAATCGCAAAATCAAGATCCTTGCTTGCAGCCGGACCCTTTTGCTCCTTCAGCTCCTCCACCCGGCCAATTCGCGCCTTTTGCTTTGTCGACCTTGCTTTAGCGCCGCGACGCAGCCATGCAAGTTCACGTCTCAATAAATTTTGTCGTTTTACTTCAGCTTGTTCATCATTGCTTTCTCTTTCCGCCTTCTTTTCAAGAAATACTTCATAATTTCCGGAATATGTGTATAGCTTTCCTTGATCAAGCTCAAAAATTTGATTGGTTACTCGATTTAAAAAATAACGATCATGGGTGATCAGCATGATCGATCCTCTATACTGAGCTAAAAATCCTTCAAGCCATTCAATTGTTTCATTATCAAGATGGTTTGTAGGCTCATCCAATATTAACAAATCTGCTGGCTGAATAAGCGCTTTGGCAATCGCCACACGTTTCTTTTGACCACCAGAAAGATAAGTGGTTTGCTTCGTAAAATCTGTAACACCAAGCTTTGTTAAGACAGTTTTGGCAACCGTATTCGCTTCCCAAGCATCATGCTGGTCCATTTTTTGCTGCATGGCCATGAGTCGCTTTAACTTCATTTCATTTTCAGGATCCTCCTCAAGCTCACTTAATGCTAGCTCATACTCTCTCATGACTTGCATGATCGGAACATCCCCGTAATAGATTTGTTCTAATACGGTCAATCCTTCCGTCAGCTCTGGATCCTGTGGTAAATATTCAATCCGAATTGAATTTGAATGTGTCAATTCACCGGAATCTGCTGATTCTATTCCGGCAATCACCTTTAATAGAGTAGATTTTCCTGTTCCATTTACACCAATTAAGCCAATTCTCTGCTTGGGCGCGATCGCAAAGGAAATATGATCAAATAAAACCTTATCGCCATATGTTTTATATAAATTTTCAACTTGTAATATACTCATTATTTATCCTATCCTTCTAAAAAGTATGATTCTATTGTATAGCAAAACATTCACTCCATGCTAAAAAAAATGCCCTTGGAATGTTTTTCTTCTATAAAAATGTGGTATTAAGAACTATACACTTTAAGGCGGTGATAGATATGAAAGAAGCAAATAAGCCACAAAGAAAAGAAACAGATCATCCTGAGCAATATAAAACGAAGGAAAAAACATTATTTGAACGCTATGAAAGTGAACAAACGGTAGACCCTATTCCCATGGAGGACCTAAAAAAGGAAAGACGCGAGGAAAAGCAAAAACATAAAACGAAACAAGACTCTGCAAGTGAAGAAAACGATAAATAAAGGGACTGACATCCCAAGTGAGTCCCTTTATCCATCTCTTACGCAATCTCCTTATCCATTTCCTCATAATATGGTTTCAAGGAATGGAAAACCACAGTTTCTACAATAGTAGTATCCATACCCTTTAAAAGAGCTCTGGCATACCGCCAGGCATTTTCTTCAATTCTAAGAGAAATTTTATTTCTTTCAGCCTTGCTCGTACATTCATCGAGCTGATTACATAATTCGACCAGCTCTTGATCCTCGGCATGACCTAATTCATGTGCTGTAACAATCATAAGATAGTCTAAATAATATTGATCTGTCGCAAACAGCTGCACACACTGCTGTTTTATTGTATTAAGATATAAGGTAATCGTATGAGTACCTAGATGATACTTCCCCCCTACAAGGCGTCCATCAGGAAACGTTGATTCTACAACCACGTCGGCTGAAGAACCAGATCATAGCAAAAGCTGATTGATGACTGATTCAATAACGCTATGCTGCAATGTATTCGTCCCTTCCTTTCAGCTTGATTATCTCTATCTCTTCTTTCCATCATCTCATATTTATGTCTAACATTATATCGTTATTTATCTTTTCATGATATTGATTTTTCCTTTTTTATCCTGTAAAATCAAACTGTATTAATCGTATTAATATAGTTAATACGAAGGGGGGGTACTTATGTTTCAGTTAGATGTAAGAAGCAGGAAGCCCATTTACGAACAATTAGTCGATAAAATTAAAGAACTCATTATTAATCGCATTTTAAAGCCCGATGAACAGCTGCCATCTGTTAGAATGCTATCAAGTCAATTAACCGTTAATCCTAATACGATTCAGAGAGCTTATCGCGAGCTTGAAAATCAAGGCTTTCTTTATTCGATTAAAGGCAAAGGCAATTTTGTTTCAGCAATTGAACAAATGCCAAATGAAGAAAGGCTGAAAGAATTAAAGACAGATATTAAAAGGTTAATCGCTGAAGCCATCTACCTTGGATTAACAAAGGAAGATTTATATGTACTGTTTCACGAAGCCAATCACCAAACAAAGGGGGTAAACAATAATGATCGAGGTACATTCCGTTAGTAAAAAATACAACAAAAATGATGCTGTCAAGAACCTTTCGCTGACTGTTCATAAAGGTTCGATCTATGGCCTGCTCGGCTCAAACGGTGCAGGGAAAACCTCCCTCTTAAAAATAATTGCAGGAATTAACCGGCAGGATAAAGGAACCATTAAAATTGATGGTGTTTCCGCGTACGAAAACACAGCAATAAAGGAACGTGTTGTCTTTATACCAGATATGTTATATTTTTTCCCACAAATAACCGTTGCCCAAATGGCTGCCCAATATAAAGAATATTATCCGAATTGGAATCAGCAACGGTTTGAACAGCTAAAACCTGCTTTTAATATTGAATTGGGGAGAAAAGTCCACCGCTTATCTAAAGGGATGAAGCGTCAGGTTGCTTTTTGGCTTGCCTTATCTGCAATGCCTGATGTATTAATTTTAGATGAACCGATCGATGGACTTGATCCTGTCATGAGACAAAAAATAAAAAACCTGCTCTTTCAGGATGTTGCAGAGCGTGAAATGACTGTGTTAATTTCCTCACATAATCTTCGTGAAATTGAAGACCTTTGCGATCACGTTGGCATTATGCATAAAGGTCAGATCATTATTGAGAAGGAAATCGATGATCTGAAATCAGATACCCATAAAGTTCAGCTGGCCCTATCTGATCCTACACATGAGGAACATCTCCTGAGCAAGCTGAACATCCTTCATCAAGAAAAAAGAGGCAGCGTACTGCTCCTTATTGTTAAAGGAAAGAAAGAAGAAATTAATAAAGTGATTCATTCAACAGAGATCCTTTTATATGATTTATTGCCTTTAACATTAGAAGAGATATTTATTTATGAAATGGAGGATGTGGGCTATGAAATCGAAAAAATCCTTCTTTAAGATCGGCATAATAAAACAGGATATGAGACAGCACGGCTGGATCAGCTTGATCTATTTTCTATTACTGTTATTCGTCGTCCCACTTGAGCTCATGCAGTTACCATCCAGAGAAAATGTCATATTCGAAGACTATAAAAATTATTTTTTTATTAATACAGAGCTGCAAGTGCTCATCTTGCATTCTATCCCTGTTGCAGCAGGTTTAATTCTATTTCGATACCTTCAAAATGAGGCATCTGTTGACATGGTTCACAGCTTGCCAATTCGCAGAGAGACAATATATTTGAGTCATATTCTAAGCGGATTGCTGTTACTGTTAATCCCAATTATACTCACATCCATTGTCTTATTTTTTGCAACGAATTCAATGAAAGAATTCCACTCGATATTAACAATTCAAGAGCTTCTATCATGGACAGGACTTATGATCTTATTTACGAGCATGTTGTTTATTTTTACCGTTGCCGTTGGAATGATAACGGGAATGTCAAGTGCACAGGCTGTATTGACGTATATTTTTCTATTTTTACCTCTTGGACTGGTAACACTAGTAAACTATAATTTATCTCTTTTACTATTTGGCTATTCAGCTTTTTATATTGAGCAAAAATTAACTTACTTGTCTCCCTTTATGCGTTTTATTGAATTATGGACTACTTCGGAGCCTTTCACTATCTTAGAGGTTGTTATTTATGTCATTTTAACGATTGGTTTCTTCTTAATTGGTATTGGTCTTTACAAAGCAAGACATTTGGAAAAAGCAACAGAAGTAATTGCCTTTCCCATATTAAAGCCTGTGTTTAAATACGGGGTAACATTTTGCAGCATGATCTTTGGCGGCTCTTATTTCTCCGCTGCCGGGTCCCTTCATTGGAATTGGATCATCTTTGGTTATTGCATTGGAGCATTACTAGGTTATGTAATTGCTGAAATGATACTTCAAAAATCATGGAGAATCTTCCATTTCCGACTGTTTACGGGTTTTATTTGCTACAGCATCATTTTTATTTTGCTATTCGTTGGAATAAAAACAGATATTATAAACTATGAAAAGAAGCTGCCGCAAATGGACCAAATTAGTGAAGTATCTTTTGGAAATAAATACGAACTGCAGGATCAGTTGCTGAAAGGCGCAGATATTTACTCAGATTCTAAGCTTTATATTCAGGATGTTCGAAATTTGCATAAGTACATGATCAGTCAGCAGGAATTGATTGAGGGCTTAACGAATGAAATCGGTATCCAGGAAATCATGATTTCCTACAGATTAAATAATGGAAAGCTATTTACACGAGAATACAAACTACCGGCAAATCTCATGGTGGATCAGTTAAAACCAGTAATGGAGGCGGAGGATTATAAAATAAACCTCCCTGAATATACACAATTACATGATGACATTACAGCCATTCGCGTAATCCCAAATGGACCGGCTGGATCATTCGTAACGATTACAGATTCAAAGGAAATCACCGAGCTTACAAGCATCCTCAAAAAGGAACTTCTCTCACAAACCTTTGAGGAACTCACAAGTCCGGTAAGTCCATGGGGATATTTTGAGCTTTCAACAAAATCAATCAAAGACAGACACCAATATGAAGGATATTCAATTAGCTGGAAGAAATCATATGATGACACTTCAGCTTGGCTTGATCAACATGGCTATTTAGATGATGCTCGAATAACTAGCAATGAAATCGCAAAGGCTGAAATCACGAAAATAAACAAGAATGAAACACAGGAATACTACAGTCCAGATGAACTTTTTAGGTTAGGTGAACAACCTATTAGAATTGACGATCAGAAAATCATTTCAACACTTCTAGAGAATTTCACCGACATTTCAGAAAACCAAATGTATTTTATTAAATTTACGTTAAAAGACGGAAATGAATGGTTTGGAGCTATTCCTGAAAATAGTGTTCCAGATGAGGTGAAAAATAAATTGAATTGATTTTACAAGGCTGACCCTTATTTGTGGTCAGCCTTTTTACCTACTTTTTATTTACTTGTTTTCCGCTCTTCTTTTGACTTTGATGACTGCTGTTCCCAATTTGCATATCACTGCCTAATTCAATATCATTTCTTCCACTTTGTTTTGCTAATTGCTGACTTGTTTGATTTTCATTTTGTTTTCCTTGCTTAGACATGATATTACCTCCTTTTTATTTCTTTTTTAATATGTACATTTAAAGGAAGTTTATTTCAATCCTTCACAGCAATTAAAAGGGGCTGTCCGTAAAGTAACTTTTCAACCCAATCTTGAAAAAAGGAAAACCCAAGAATGCTGTATATATCAACATTCTTGGGTTTTAATTTTGAGTTATACTACACTATAATGGACTTTTCAGCCCCTTTTGATTAAGACGCTTGATCTTGATCTGATTCCTTCTTATATTCCTTTTCCCAAAAGTCTGCATTTTTGATTCCTAATGCTTTAGGGTTAAATACAGGATCTAATCCTTGCTTTCTTTGTTGTTCGTAATCCTTTAATGCCATCAAGGCCGGTTTTGCCAATAATACAATTGCGATAATATTGAGCCAAACCATTAGCCCTAATCCGGCATCCCCTAATGCCCAAGCTAATGCAGCCGTTTTTACAGACCCATAGAAGGATGCTGCGATAATGACCAGTTTTAGGAAAAATGCTGCCACTTTCATATTTTTGCCACGCGCGAGATAGGCAATATTTGTTTCTGCAATATAGTAATAAGCCATAATCGTTGTAAAGGCAAAGAAGAATAATGCTACCGCAACAAATCCTGCTCCGAATCCCGGAAATACAGAATCGATAGCAGCTTGTGTAAAGCCCGGGCCCTCTACCTCTTCCCCTAAATTATTGACAATGAACGAGCCATCTTCTGCTTGCGTATTATACATTCCCGTAATTAAGATCATAAATGCTGTTGCGGAACAGACAAGCAATGTATCAATATAGATTGAGGATGCTTGTACTAATCCTTGCTTTGCAGGGTGAGAAACCTCAGCAGCTGCAGCGGAATGCGGCCCAGTACCTTGACCTGCTTCATTAGAATATAAACCGCGCTTTACTCCCCATGAAATGGCCATCCCGATAATCCCGCCAAAAGCAGAATCTAAAGCAAATGCACTTCTAAAAATAAGCGAAATAACGGCAGGTAATTCTGAAATATTCATAAGTACAATCGCAATAGATAACAAAATATAGCCTAATGCCATAAATGGCACGATAATTTGCGCAGCATTTGCAATCCGCTTAACACCGCCAAAAATAATGAAAGCTAATAAAAGAACAATAACTAAACCGGTTATAGCGGGAGAGATGCCAAACGCATTTTCCACACTTATGGCAATTGAATTGGCTTGAACACCAGGCATTAATATAGCCATTGCAACAATTGCAGCAAAGGCAAAAAGCACCGCAAACCATTTGATTCCTAGCCCTTTTTCAATATAATAGGCAGGCCCCCCGCGATACTGCCCATCTTGCTTTTCTTTGTAAATTTGCCCCAATGTCGACTCAATATAAGAGGTAGACGCACCTAGAAAGGCAATTGCCCACATCCAAAATACCGCACCAGGCCCACCAAAGGCGATGGCAGTCGCAACACCAGCAATATTACCAGTTCCAACACGTCCAGATAACGCCATTGAAAGTGCTTGGAAGGAGGATACACCGGCTTCTGAGCTTTTGCCCTGAAACATGAGCCTCAGCATTTCTTTCACATGCCTTACTTGTAAAAAGCGCGTTAAAAAAGAAAAAGCTAATCCCACGATAATTAATATGTAAATTACCGGTGTACTCCAAAGAATTTCATTTAAGCTAGTAACAAATTGTTCCAAATGCTTTACCCCCTTGTCATAAATATTAGAATTTTCTATCTTTTAAAATTATAATCAATATGTTTCTATAACACAATAGCGATGTTAGGAAATCTCACATTTCATTTTTTTATAAAAAAATATTTGAGAAATTAGGTAATCTACCTTTTAAAACAACACATATACCGGATAGTATAAAATTATATAAATATAATAATTTTATTTATCCCCTCCTATATTAGTATAATCAATTAAAGGATTACTATATTAAAGGATCAGTTAGGCTTGCTGTTGATTTCTGATCCATATTCGTTTTCCAAGGGATTCTCTACTGTTGCTCTATTTTGCACAAATATGTTCCTGCTAACTTATAGAACTTTAAAATTTATCTTTAGGTTTACAACAGAACCTAAAAAAATAGCGTGTGACAATTCACACGCCATTTAATTGGTCCTTTTATTTTTTTGCCCACAAAAAAGGAATCCCCAACCTTTATGACAAACACCTTTTATAACCGATGATGAAGCTCATAATAATAGCCCTTCTGCTCTAATAATTCATCATGTGTACCGCTCTCGATAATTCTGCCGTCTTTCAACACAAGGATTTTATCCGCTTTTTGAATCGTATTAAGACGGTGTGCAATTACAAAGGTTGTTCGCCCCTTCATTAGACGGGTTAATGCTTCTTGAATCCGCAATTCAGTCACTGTATCGATGCTGCTTGTCGCTTCATCTAAAATAAGAATTTTCGGATCAGCAAGCATAGCTCTTGCAATTGCGAGAAGCTGTTTTTGACCATGGCTAATCCCGCTGCCATCATGTATAATCATTGTTTCATATTGATCTGGTAGTTTGCGAATAAACGAATCTGCATTTGCTGACTTTGCAGCTTCTATAACCTCCTTATCTGTGGCATCTAATCTTCCATAGCGGATATTCTCTAAAATCGTTCCCTGAAAAAGGAAGGTGTCCTGCAAGACAAAAGCCATTTGCTTTCGCAGCTGATCACGACTAATCTGATTTATATCGATTCCATCAATGGTGATTCGTCCTTCACTTACATCATAGAAGCGGGAGATCAGGTTGATCACCGTTGTTTTTCCAGCACCAGTTGGTCCGACTAAGGCAATTGTTTCGCCAGGGGAAGCACGGAAGCTTAACTGCTCCACTGTTTGTCGCTCCTCTTTTTCTTCATATGAAAAGGATACATTTGCAAAGACGACCTCCCCTTTTATCGAAGGAAGCTGAACCATGTTTGTTCCCGCATCTTTTTCTTCTGATTCATCAAGAATATCAAACACTCTTTCCGCCCCGGCAATGGCTGATAAAAGGGTATTAAATTGGTTGGCTAAATCATTAAGCGGCCGGGTAAATTGTCTGGCATACTCAGCAAAGATGACCATCACACCGATCGTTACCATGCCATTTAACGCCAAGATTCCCCCAATCCCTGCAATAATGGCAAAGCTGAGATTATTTAACATATTCATAACCTTAGGAATAAAGCCTGAAATCGTTTGTGCCCAAAAGCCTGATAGCTTTAAGTTATTGCTTTTTTCAACAAAACCTGCGATTACTTTTTCCTCTTGAGAATAGGCTTTAATCATTTTTTGTCCGGAGATGACTTCTTCAATAAATCCGTTCAGCTCTCCGAGGTTTTGCTGCTGCTTTTTAAAGAGCTTGCCTGTACGTCTTGTAATCCACTTCATTCCAAGTACCATCAATGGAATAATTAACATCGTGATGACTGTAAGAAGCGGACTCAGCATGATCATAACAGCCACTGTACCAATCAGTGTTAAGACACTTGAGAAAATTTGAATAACCGAACTGTTTAACGTTGAGCTCACATTTTCAATATCATTTGTTACCCGGCTCATCAGTTCACCATGCTGCCTTTTATCAAAAAAGGAGATTGGCAGTTTATGAAGATGATGAAAAAGGTCTGTTCTCATTTGATTGACAGTATATTGTGAAATGCCGATCATCCAAAAATTTTGTAAAAACAAGGATAGAGAATGGAAAGCAAACACAGCAACAAGGCCAATTAATAAAAGAAGCAGCCCCTGATGATCTGGAGTAATAATATACTCATCGATTGTCTTTCCAATTAAGTACGGTCCTAACAGCCCTAGACCTGAGCTTGCAATAACCATGAATATTACCAAAATAAACTGAGCACGTTTTTCCGCTAAATAGGCCCATAATCTCTTGACTGTTTTCATACCGTTTTTTAAGCCGGTCTTCGGCTTGTTGGTTGACTTGACATCATGTTCTTCGACTATGATTCTTTCATATTTAAATGGACTAGTTAGTTGCTTTAACATCGGAAAGTTCCCCCATCATCTGAGAATGATAGATTTTTTGATAAAGAGAAGAGGTTTTTCTTAACTCATCATGACTGCCCTCTGCGATCAACACCCCATCATCTAAAAGCAAGATGCGATCCGCTTCTTTTGCAGAACTCACCTTCTGTGTGATTAAAAACGTTGTGCATGTGTAGTTACGTAAAGCGGTTAACAGCTTTCTTTCCGTTTTTGCATCCAATGCGCTCGTACTATCATCTAATAAGAGCAGTTTTGGCTTGCGAACTAATGCCCTCGCAACCGTCAGTCTCTGCTTTTGACCACCTGAAAGATTGACACCCTTTTGACCAATCCTTGTTTCATATTGGTTAGGTAATTTTTCAATCGTATCATGAATTTGCGCAGCTTTTGCTGCTTCAATAATCTCTTCTTTCGATGCATCCTCCTTCCCCCACTCAATGTTTTCCTTAACTGAACCGGTAAAAAGGACTGCTTCCTGTGGAACTAAACCAATCTGATCACGGAGATTTTTCATGCTTAAAGAATTAATTGGGGTATGATCAATGTAAATGGTACCTGAATCCACTTCATATAGCCGTGGCAACAGCTGAAAAAGCGAGGACTTCCCTGATCCTGTTCCACCCATTATCGCGATTGTTTCTCCCGGAAAAGCTGTAAAAGAGATATCCTTCAGAACAACCTGATCCGTTCCAGGGTACGTAAAGGAAACATGATCAAAGGTTACTCTTCCTTGTTTAAACGTAAAGGTTTCTTTATCCAGTTCTGACTTGATGTCTGTTTCTAAAACCTCAGAAATCCGGGAAGCGGATGCCTGTGAGCGTGATAGAAACATTACAATGAATGAAAACATGGATAACGCTAAAGTGATTCGGAAGCCGTAGTTAATCATAGCAACCACTTCCCCTACCTGAACGTTTCCGCTTATGACCTGTGAACTGCCATTCCACAAGATAAAAAGGATGGCCATATTCATAATGAATAATAAAATAGGCATGGAGGTTTCAATCATCCGTAAAGCTGTAATCGTTGAATCCCGCAAAGAATCTGTTGCATGTGAAAAACGGTTGATTTCGTGGTTTCTCCTTACATACGCCTTGACCAATCTCATGCCAATTAAATTTTCTCTTAACACATCATTTACATTGTCCAGCTTTGACTGAACTTTTTTAAATAAACGGCTGCCCTTTTTCATGATCCAAATGAGCATCACAATAAGAACCGGAATAACAATGGCAAAAATAATAGCTAGGAAAGGGCTGACGAAAAATGACATGACGACAGAACCGATGACAAGAAGGGGTGCTCTTAACATAATTCTAAGTCCCATAAACAATGTATTTTGCAGCTGTGTTATGTCATTTGTCATTCTTGTAATCAGGGATGCTGCAGGAAAATGACTTAAATGTTCAAAGGAAAATTCCTGCACCTTAACAAAAAGCTGTTTTCGAACATCAAAACCAAAGCTTTGGCTGACATGTGCGGCATAAAACGAGTTAATCATCCCTGAAGCAAAAGCAACAAGTGAAATCCCTGTCATCACTCCGCCCCACACCATAACTGTAGAAAAATCTTCTTTTAAGATCCCTTCATCAATTATTTTTGCCATCAAAAGCGGATGAAGGAGTTCAACTGCTAATTCAATGAGCATCAATGATAACGCAATTGCCACAGAAAAACGATAAGGCTTTAGAAATGAGCTAAACTTCAACATTTGACATCCTCCAAGCAAATAGTCACAACCAACAAGCATATGTTAGTAAATAATTAATTACCGAAGAAAAGGTTTACATTTTAATGTTTTAAATGATTACCGACTTTTTTATTAGTTTACCAGTAAATGCTTGATATGCCGAGCAGAATGCCTGAATCATGCAGCTTTTTTATTCCACAAAAAAGCTGCAGCCATCAACCGGTATAAGATGGTGCAGCAAGGTCCCTTATATAGCGATACTTACTTTTGTATGGAGGGCTTTTCCAGATTCAATCATCGTTAATTCGTCCATTCTGTTCAATTCATCTGTTTTCGCCATCCACGGTTCCACACAGACAAAGCCCTGACCTGCTTCAGACCAGAGAACAATATAAGGAAATTCCTTCCCAAAGTTCATTGTTACATATTTTCCAATTTCGTCGAGATAAAAACGAACAGAGTCTGTGCTTGTTTTAAATACATACGACTCCTTTTGATTAATGGTCACAGTCTCTTCTAACACCTTTGTTTTCATGTCATTATAATCAAGATATTCCGTTGCATCTGTTTCAAGCTTTAACTGTTTTGACTTTGTTTTAAAATACGGATGGAAGCCGGCATAGATCGGCATGCTTTTTGACGATTTATTTTGATAAGTTTGCTCAATGATCAGCTCATTCTCTCGCAAAATATAAGTAAACAGTAATTCAAAATCAAATGGATATGAACTTAATGTCTCTTCATTGCTTTCAAGCTTCAGGCTTATGGAGGACTCATCTTTCTCTGTTCTTATTTCACCTACAGTCCATGGCAGGTCACGGGCAAAGCCGTGGTTTTTCATTTTATATGTTTTTCCTTCCCACTTATATTCACTATTTGTTAGCTGACCGGAAATCGGAAATAGAATCGGAATCCCGCCGCGAATATTTTTTTCTTTATTTTGTAATGTTTCCTCATTCATAAAGAGCAATTCTTCGCCATTTATCCCTAAGCTTGTAATAATTCCGCCTCGTTCCGGGACAACCTTTAGCCAGGAAGTATTCTTTTCATTTCGCAGTTCAATAACAGTCAGGTTTCCTTCATTGTATTCGTTATGTATATACATTTTCATATGCTCCTTTTTCTTTTTATGTCTACTATACAGATGTTGCCTTATGATCGCCAGTATCCGAGGTCGGAAGTCTTGGTTTTTTTATGTTGAAATGCATTGTCAACCTGCTATACTAACACTTGAAAAAATTCGTAAATATTTCGCCACAATGGGGGCGCAAAAGCCTACAAATTTTTCAAGGAAAAAGGAGGGTACCATGAACAAAAATACACTAAGTTTTAAAATGCTATTAGAAATCCTCATCGTTTCCACCAGGCTTGGTTTTACGTCATTTGGAGGTCCTATTGCACACTTAGGCTACTTTCATGAGGAATACATCCGCAGAAGGAAATGGATGGATGAAAAAAGTTATGCAGATTTAGTTGCCCTGTGTCAATTTCTTCCCGGTCCTGCCAGCAGCCAGGTTGGAATTGGAATTGGTGTAATGCGTGCAGGAGTGTTAGGAGGAATTACGTCATTTATCGGGTTTACCCTCCCTTCTGTTGTTGCACTTATACTGTTTGCCCTCATTCTTCAAGGATTAAAGATCGGAGATGCCGGTTGGATCCATGGGTTAAAAATCATTGCCGTTGCTGTAGTTGCCCATGCCATTTTAGGGATGGCCCAAAAATTAACCCCGGACCTTAAGCGAAAAGCAATTGCGTTATTTGCACTGGTAGTTACCCTGCTATGGCAAACAGCTTACACACAAGTTGCGGTTATTATTATAGCAGGCTTCATAGGATTTCTTCTTTATAAGCAACAAAAGGATGATGATTCGACTCCGATGAACTTTCCTGTTTCTCGTCGGTTTGCGATCATTTGTTTAGGATTATTTTTCGGATTACTATTTCTTTTGCCAATTTTGAGTGAGATAACGTCACTAAGCTGGATTGCGATGTTTGATAGCTTTTATCGTTCCGGTTCATTGGTTTTTGGCGGAGGACATGTTGTTCTTCCTTTACTTGAAAGGGAATTTGTTCCTACCGGCTGGTTAAGCGAAGAGGACTTCCTTGCCGGGTATGGTGCAGCACAGGCCGTTCCTGGTCCATTATTTACGTTTGCTGCTTATATCGGCGCGGTGATTAACGGCTGGCAAGGCGGATTATTGGCTACATTTGCGATTTTCTTACCAGCATTTCTACTGATTTTAGGATCCCTCCCTTTCTGGAACGCCTTGCGAAGCAACCCTGCGATAAAAGGGGCATTAATGGGTGTAAATGCAGCTGTTGTTGGGATCTTAATCGCTGCCTTTTATCAACCGATTTGGACGAGCTCAATTATGACGCCCATTGATTTTGCTTTTGCGGCAATTTTATTCAGTATGCTTGTTTTTTGGAAGCTTGCACCTTGGATCATCGTTGTTGCAGGTGCAGTTGGCGGCTGGCTTCTGGCTTATCTATAGTTTTTTTATTCAGACTGTCTATTAAAGGGCAGTCTATTTTGTTAGATTTCTTTCATCCTATTAATACTTTCATTTACATAGATTTAACAAAATCACTACTTTTCATTAAACCTGCCTTAATAAATAATCAATAGACTAGTAACTAACAGATTATTATGAATTTTTTTCATCATCTCTCTTTCATACTTAGGAGGAACGTATTATGCAATCGATCAAAAAAACATTGAGCTTTCTGTTGATGCTCATGCTTTTAGCAGCTTGCGGCAATCAATCCGAAACAACAGGTTCATCATCAGAAGCAAATGAAAAAACCGAGCAAACAGCCATTGAAGGAGATCTTTCCTTCTACACGTCACAACCTGATGAAGATGCACAAAAGCTTGTAGATGCTTTTAAAGAAAAATACCCGGACGTCAATATCGAGATTTTCCGTTCAGGAACTGAAGAGGTTGTAAGCAAAATTCAAGCCGAAAACCAAGCTGGTGATGTACAAGCTGATGTTTTATTAGTAGCCGATGCGGTAACATTTGAGAGTTTAAAGAGCCAGGATCTGCTATTATCCTATCAATCGAAAGAAGCTAGTGAAATCCCCGAAAGCTTTATTGATAAGGATGGCATGTATACAGGTACAAAGGTAATGGCAACAATCTTAGCCGTTAACACGGAAAAGGTTAAAGATTTACCAGACTCATGGACTGTTTTAACTTCTAAAGAAGCAAGCGGTCAGAGCATTATGCCAAGTCCGTTATATTCCGGTGCTGCAGCCTATAATTTAGGTGTATTCACAAGAAACGATGAATTCAATTGGGCGTTTTATGAGCAGTTAAAGGATAATGATGTCATGATCACAGAAGGAAACGGTGCTGTCCAACAAGCCGTTGCCGCTGGAGAAAAATCCTATGGAATGGTAGTAGATTTCATCATTGCCCGTGCGAAAGCAGAAGGATCACCAATCGACCTTGTTTATCCAAAAGAAGGTGTACCGGTCATTACAGAGCCAATTGCCATCATGAAAAATACGGATAATGAAGCTGCCGCTAAAGCTTTTGTAGACTTCGTGCTTTCTGAGGAAGGGCAGAAGCTTGCAGCAGAAATTGGTTACACACCAATTCGTAAAGGAATCGAAGCACCAGAAGGTCTTAAAACAATTGAAGAGATGAAGGTGTTAGAGGCAGAATTAAATGAGCTATATCAAGCGCGTGAGAAAGACAAAGAAGAATTCAGCAGCTTGTTTGGCGATCAATAAGCAGAAATGAGGCGTCAATAAATGGTTTCATCCGCAATAAATACAGGGAACTCGCTTCTTAAGCAGCGTTCCCTTTCTTTCTTTTCCTTACTTGGGTTTATCTTCGTTATCCTATTCTTTTTCATCCCGGTTGTTAAGTTATTATATTTAAGCTTTTCCTCTGAAAACGGCTTAAGCCTTAACCACTATACCGAGGTTTTACAAAACCCTGTCACCTGGAAAACAATCTATCATACCTTTCTTATTGTGATCGGCTCTACCATCATTGCCGTTATTCTTGGTGTGGTAACAGCATGGCTGGTTGCTTATACCAATATTCGTCATAAGCAGCTGCTCCAGGTTTTGATCTTTTTACCCTTTGTCATTCCATCCTATATTACAACATTGGCTTGGACGCAATTTTCAGGTGTAAATGGCCCAATCGCTTACATATTAAGCAAACTGCCAGGCGGTCTCGAACCAATCAATCTATATAGTTTAACGGGAATTATCATCGTCATGGGATTTTCCCATTATCCATTAGTTTGTTTGTTAACAGTAAGTGTTCTTAGAAAAATCCCCAGAGAGCTGGAAATGGCTGCTAAAGTCTCTGGTGGTACTTCATTTACCGCCTTTTTAAAGGTTACTATGCCGTTAGCACTGCCAGGGATCGCAAGCGGCGGATTGCTAGCCTTTCTTGCAAGCCTTGATAATTTTGGGATCCCTGCATTTTTAGGCATTCCAGCAAATATTCGTGTCTTAAGCACCTATATTTATGAACAAATTATCGGGTTTGGGCCTTCTGCTTTTGCAAAAGGAGCCACACTTTCGGTTATTTTGGGACTAATCGCGATGATCGGAACGCTGATTCAATGGCTGCTGCTAAAGCGTTCAAAACAATTTGAAACAGCAAGAGAGGACAAAGACCCCCGCATCTTTTTAGCTAAAAAAGCTAGAAGAATGGTTGAAGCCGTTTTATGGGTATTCTTAATTGTTACAAGCCTAATTCCAATCATTTCGATGGCTTCTACCTCTCTTATTAAGGCATATGGCTTAGATTTTACTTTGCAAAATATTAGTTTAAAACATTATGAATTTATTTTATTCTCAAGCTCCAAAACACAAGAAGCGATTTTTAACAGCCTCAAGCTTGCATGTATAACAACACTTATCGGCTTATTTGTTGGTACGCTCATTGCCTATTTTAGGGTGAGAAAACCGTCCTTTTTCAATAAAACAATGGAGGTTATCGTTGGCATCCCCTATGCTCTCCCCGGAACGGTGATGGCGCTTGCCATGATCTTTACATGGCTAGAGCCCATCCCAGGCTGGAATCCCGGGATTTATGGATCAATCTGGATCTTATATATCGCCTATTTTACCCGATTTCTTATTTTGCAAATCAGGGGCAGCGCAACCTCCCTCATGCAAGTAGATGTTTCAATGGAGGATGCTGCAAGGACTAGCGGAGCCAATGCCTATAGAAAGTGGCGGAAGATTTTAATACCGCTTATCTTGCCGGGACTAATAAGCGGCGCCTTTCTAGTGTTTCTTACTGCGTTAACTGAATTGACGGTGTCGTCCCTTTTGTGGTCGAGCGGTACGGAAACGATCGGCCTTGTTATTTTTAATTTCGAACAGGCGGGCTATACAACTCACTCAACTGCTTTTTCAACAATTATTGTTTTATTAATAGTTATCGGATTTTTAATCATTTTTCTCATGCAAAAGTTTTGGGAAAGAAGGGTGTATCTAAATGGCAACAGAAATTAAACATGTTAGCAAGACCTTCGGGCAAACAGAAGCGTTAAAATCCATTGATTTATCCATTAAAGATGGTGAATTTATTGCCATTCTCGGACCTTCAGGCTGTGGAAAAACAACATTGCTTAAGCTATTAGCAGGCTTTGATTCTCCATCAGCTGGAGAGATTTATATTGGCGGCGAATGTGTAGGTGAGAAACATTATTCCGTCCCCCCGGAAAAACGCAATATTGGAATGGTGTTTCAATCCTTTGCCTTGTGGCCGCACATGAATGTTGCCGAGCATATCAGGTTCCCGCTCCTCCATCATCGTTTTTTAGCTGATGATTTAAAAGGGAATATTGACAAAAGAATGAAAGAGGTTTTACATATTGTTGAGCTTCATGCCTTTGCAAAAAGAATGCCCCATGAATTATCTGGCGGTCAAAAACAGCGGGTAGCATTAGCAAGAGCAATAGCCGCCAAACCTGCGCTTCTGTTAATGGATGAACCGTTAAGCAGTTTAGATGCGGAATTGAGAATGGAGATGCGCAGAGAAATACAAAGCCTCCATCGAATGACAGGTGCCACAATTGTTTATGTCACCCATGATCAAGATGAAGCCCTTGCAATGGCTGACAGAATTGTTGTCATGGAGAATGGGGAAATCCAGCAAACAGGCACTCCAAGAGAGATTTATTATAAGCCTGAAACCGAATTTGTCGCCAAATTCGTCGGGAAGGCAAATCTTATTCCTGGCGAATGGCTCGATGAACAAACATTTAAACCACATGCAAATTCCATCCAATCGTTTTGGACAGGTGTTAAGGTCTCACCTGGTTTAAGAGCAAGAAATCTTTGCCCAATTAGACCGGAGCAATTCTGCTTGACGCAACATGAAGATGGACTCAAAGGAACGATTACCAATGCCCAATTTCAAGGGAAGGAAATTCATTATATAGTTGATACAGGCTCGAACCTCATAACTATTCACGAGGATTCCCAAAAGGGGCCTTTTCATATTGGTGATCATGTCTATATTCAATTGAAACAATCCACTCTTTCAAAGCCATTACTTCCAATTTAATGAAAAGCTTGTATGCCTGACCAAGGTTTACAAGCTTTTTTATAATATCAGAATTTATATATTTTCTTAACATAGCTTGCATTTCTGAATCTAGCTCCAGGCGCCATCGGCGAAGCACAGGACGTGCAAGTGCAGTTAAGAGATAAGGCCGTCGCGTTTTTAACTGCCTCTAGGGTCTAGTCAAACAGGAATTGAAGGTAAAGAACACCTTCTATTCCTGTTCGACTTATGCTTGTCGCCGAATGCTTAGCGCCTTGCGCTTTTTTTATAACTCAGAAAATTCTTCTTGAATTTTTCCCAGTTCATGACAATAATATGACTATTAGAGTATTTCGATTTTCGAAACATTTACTATTATAAAGAGGGAGAAGAATAACGATGTCCACTGCTTCACTTCCAAAACAACCTGCATCACTTCCTAATGATACAGGAACTGTTTACAACATTTTATTTATCATTGGTCTTTGTCATTTGTTAAATGACAGTATTCAATCTGTCATTCCGGCTATGTTCCCGATTTTAGAAAACTCAATGGGACTAACATTTACACAGCTTGGCTTCATTGGATTTGCCTTAAATATGGTTTCATCCGTGTTGCAGCCGGTCGTTGGCCTATTTACGGATAAGCGCCCGATGCCTTATGTTCTTCCGATTGGTTTAACTTGCAGTATGCTAGGTGTATTGGGCTTAGCATTCGCTCCATCATTTTTGACAATCTTTCTTTCCGTCATTTTGATCGGTTTAGGCTCAGCTGCTTTTCATCCTGAAGGCTCGCGAGTTGCCTATTTGGCAGCAGGAGAACGCCGCGGGCTGGCACAATCCATCTATCAGGTTGGCGGCAATAGTGGTCAGGCACTTGCCCCGATTATTACGGCCTTAATTCTTGTACCACTCGGGCAATTTGGAGCAATCTGGTTTACAGTTGTTGCTGCTCTCGCCGTCGTCTTTTTAATTTATATTGCAAAGTGGTATTCTAACAGATTAGCAGATCTAAAGCCTGTTAAGGTCACATCTAAAGTCAATCAAACGAATTCTTCCCTATCAAAAGCCGTACGAAACGCCCTTTTGATTATTATTTTCCTGATCTTTGCCCGTTCTTGGTATGTAAGTGCCATTTCAAATTTTTATACGTTTTATGCGATTGAAAAATACGATTTATCAATCGCAGGGTCACAAGTCTATATTTTTTTATTTTTAGTAATGGGGGCAATTGGGACATTTATTGGCGGGCCGTTAGCTGATAAATTCGGCAAACGAAATGTCATTATCGTTTCTTTATTAGCTACCGCACCACTTACTTTAGCATTGCCATTTGTCGGACCTACTCTTTCGTTAGTTGTGCTGGCACTAATCGGCCTCATTCTAATGTCCAGCTTTTCCGTAACGGTTGTTTATGCACAAGAACTGGTTCCTGGAAAAATTGGCACCATGTCTGGTTTAACTGTTGGTCTTGCGTTCGGTATGGGGGCAATTGGCTCGATTGCATTAGGTACGATGATTGACCATGTTGGCTTAACTCCAACGATGATTAGTGTCGCAACCCTACCATTACTTGGAATTCTAGCATTCCTTCTACCTACGGATAAGATGTTAAGAGAATGGCAAAAGGGCAAATGATAGAATAATAGGAAGAAATTACCTGAATTTTTAATCTAATTGTAACCTACGAGACCCCCTTTCTATGTTATAACTATAAAGACGAGAAAGGGGTTGCATTATGCGAGCTTTAAAGCGAACATTTGCCACACTTGGTATCCTTCTATTATCATTACCTATTTCCTATGTGGCAAACGCAGAATCTACTAAAGACACTTTACATAGTGCTGAAGAACAGCTGAAGCAGAGTCAACAAACCATTCTTCAAAAGGAAAAAGAACAGCAAGCGGTTCAAGAAGAAATCAGCAGCCTTCAAGAGAATGTACAAGCTTTAGAGAGTGAAATCTCTCAGAATCAACAAGGCTTAGCAGAGGTTGAAGGCAAAATTGAAGAAATCCAACAGATCATTCAGCAAAAAAAGGAAGAGATTGTTCTTTTACAGGACAAGGTATACGCGCGTGAAGGAATTATGGAAAAACGGTTAGTTGCCCTTCAACATAGCGATCATACAACAATTGTAATTGAAACACTCGTAAACTCTGAAAGTCTTGGAAATTTCTTTGAACGGATTGGCGCTGTTGCGACACTATTAAATGCAGATCAAAAAATACTAGATCAGCAAGAAGCTGACTTAAAGCAAATTGAGGAAGATAAAAAGGAAATCGATAAACAAGAACAGCTGCTCATTAGTCAGCAGGCTGAATTAGAAGCAAAAAGAGCAACGCTTGAAGAAAATCGTCAAAAACGAAATCAAGCTTTAGTTGCCATGCAAAGTAAATTTACAAAGCTGGCATCTGAAATTAACGTTGCCGAACAAGAGAAAAGCACGATCCAATCACAAATAAATTCAATCCAAGCTAAAATTAAAGAGGAAGAGGCTGCGGCAAAAGCGAGATCCGTTGAGCTTGCTAAAGCGAAAGCAAAAGAAAAGGAAAAATCTGTTGCTCAACCTGCCGTTGCACCACCTCCTCCTTCAAAACCAGCTTCAAATACAGTTACTAAAAAAGAAGAACCGTCTAAACCGTCTAATTCTAGAAAAGAAATGTATGTAACAGCAACGGCATATAGTCATGAGGATACCGCAAGCGATCTTACCTATTTGGGATATAATATTAAAAAGAACCCTAATATGAAGCTTATCGCTGTTGATCCTGGTGTTATTCCACTCGGTTCGAAAGTATGGGTTGAAGGCTATGGCGTTGCGGTTGCCGGAGATACCGGCGGTGCCATTATCGGCCATAAAATTGATGTGTTGATGCCTTCAAGTGCACATGCGAGGCAATGGGGAAGAAAAACGGTTAAAATTATCATTTTAGATTAAGTTATAGGATAGATTAAAGCAGATTGTACCTGTTTTGATCTATCCTTTTATTTTTTATCCGCTCAGATTTATTTATGTGTTCCTTTAGGGTGATTCTTCATGTAGAGGAACAGATTTGTGATACATATCGAAATGGCAGTAATGACAATATATCCGATAAATAAATGGACATAATTTGCACCCTGGTGTAATCGAAAAAGATTGTGCCCAACAGACAAAGGTCTAAAGATAAACGATATAAAGATGATTAACACAAGAGTATATAAATAAAATTGTTTTTTCTTCTCTACCGTCCATTGATAAACTAGAATAAACAGAACTGGTACAAGCGATGTATCAATACCAAAATTAATTGGCAAATAAGGGATTGCCTTATAAGGATATCCTAAATAATTAAACCTTGATGCGAATGCATCTAAATAGATACTCCAAACATGTATATTAAAGCCGTAAAAACCCAGTTGAAAGATTCTTCTTCGATCAATGGTGAAATAAAGAATAACTAAAGGGAGAATAATCATGAGCACATTCACCCAAAATTGCCATGTATCAAATGAGGAATATTCTTTCCAATAATCAACCCATTGATTAGCAAGATTTTCCTGTGATTGCTTTAAGTTTGATCTGGTGGAATTGCAGACTTCATTTCCTCACCCTGCCAGTACGATTTTTCTTACTTTTTCCTTTTATAAAAATTTCTATACAATCATGTTCGTTTCCATCATTTCTTATTTAAAGAATAAGAATAGTTACACACAAAATCAGTTATCTTAAAAATAAAATGATTGTTTAACACATGAAATGGAGCTGATAACGTGGATAGAAGAGACCAGCATTCCCAAGTAACTCCACATCCTGACGGAGAAAAAGAGTCAATCATAAACGATCCCTTAGCTTCTGCTGGATCAAAAATTGGAATTGAAATGAATGCAGATCCAGAATTCACCCAAGAAAAGAATCCGTTTCACTATGAATTCAAACCAGATCCTTCTATGGCACAATTTGAGAGATTAATGAGAGGGAAAAAGATTAAAGAAGAAGGAAGTGACCTAAATGGCTGATTGGAATGAACAAGCCGCACCTAATAACAACCTGCCTGCTAAAAGCATCCGGTCTTCCAAAATGCGCTTGAACAGGGAAAATACTTTTAAAAGTAGATCATTAAAACCTACACGGGGCTACTAAATATAAAAGAGGCTGATCTCAATTCTGTAAGAATTTTTTCAGCCTCTTAATTCATCTTGCTAAGAATTTTATTTTTTTATTAGCTGATAGATTTCTTCCTTAGTTGGTAATGCCGAAATGGCGCCTTTCCCTGTTGTTGTTAAAGCGCCGCTTGCATTTGCATAGGATAAAATATCTTGATGTTCGTCCTTCAAGATTTTTATTAAGTGAGGTACTGTAGCATGTTTTTCTAAAAGCTTATATAAAAAGCCGCCGATAAATGCATCACCAGCTCCTGTCGTATCTTGAACAGATACATGATATCCTGATGATCGGTAGCACTCCCCGCCAACATACAGATCAGCTCCTTCTGAACCTTTTGTAAAGATTACCGCTTTTACATCCCCGATAAATAAAGAGTTAATCGCTTCCTTCTCATCTGAAAGACCTGTAATAAATTCTAATTCCTCATCAGAAATTTTCACAAGATGTGCTTCAGGTAAAAACTGAAGAATCGTATGACGGCATTCTTGAGGATCTGGCCATAATGGCAGGCGTACATTTGGATCAAAGCTAATGATCGCCCCTTTTTCCTTGGCGGAGCGGATTGCTTTCACATGTGCTTGCTTCATGGGACTTTCCACTAGATCGACCGAACAAAAATGAAGGATATCCCCTTCACCAAACCAGTTCTCATCAATCTCTTCTTTGTTTAACAAAAGGTCTGCAGAAGGATTTCGATAAAAAGAAAAATCTCGTTCTCCATCTTCTTTCAACGATACAAAGGCTAATGCTGTATTTGCTTCAGTTGTTCTTAAAACCCGATCTGTATTGACACCAACCTCGTTTAATGTTGCAACGAGAAAATCACCAAAGGCATCTGCACCTAGCTTCGTAATCATAGATGCCTTCGCTCCTGCCTTTGCAACCGCAGCTGCAACGTTAGCAGGTGCTCCTCCTGGTGCTTTTTCAAATGAAACAACATCCTTTAACGCTTTGCCTTTTTGCTCTGGAATAAAGTCTATTAATACTTCGCCAATCGAAAATAGTTCTGCCATATCCATTCTCCTCTTCTTAGATCTCCCATTTCTCAGCCTTCAAACACACACTGCCACCATTCGCAAAAAAACGAATTTCATCACTGGCCTGTTTAGGGAAAATTCTGCTTGTGAATACCTCCTCACCATCATTTATAAAAATTTCAACTGAGGAAGTATCAACAAATAAATGAAATTTGATGTTTCCATCTTTTACTGAGCATTGCCGTTTCGTTCCGTATATTTCACCGACAGGTTGTCCAGACATACTTCTGTCTAACACTATTTTTTTCTGCCTTTTATCATACTTAACAATCGTTTTTTCATCGCCTTTTGCTCGGAACTCGATCCCGATTTCGTCTGAGTCATTTTCAGTAAACTCACAAATCAGCTCATATGAAACTCCATTAAATAGATGCAGAGTATCATTTGAAATGGTTCCTTTCCATATACTCTTATTCTTCCGAAGCTTTGTAAGTTCCTGCACAGGCTGCTGGATCAGCTTGCCATTTTCAATCTTTAACTCCCTTGGCAAGGTTAAGCAATGTGCCCAATCATGCTTATCTGTAGGGTATTCAAGCTCAGGAAGACCCATCCAGCCTACTAAAAGCCTCCGTCCGTCTTTCGCCAAGGTTGTTTGCGGCGCATAAAAATCGAAGCCGCGATCAAGCTCATTGAAGTGACCGTGCGTGAAAGACAAGGTGTTTAAATCTAGCTTTTGACCAATTAAGTAACCAGATTGATAGATGTTATGATAGTGATCCCCTTCAGGCTCAAGTCCTTGCGGTGAAAAAACAAACACACCATGACCATTTAATTCAAAGTAATCAGGACATTCCCACATATATCCGAATTGCGGCAAATCTGTTTTCATTTCACCAAGAAATGTCCAGTCTATTAGATTCAAAGACTTATATAATACGGCACAACCTGTTTTATTCTCTCTTTGGGCACCAATTACAGCATAAAAAACATCTCCTGATTTCCAGAGCTTCGGGTCTCTGAAATGGTCTGTATAGCCATTTGGAATATCCGCTATTACAGGATCGTTAGGCTTGATGATTTCACCATGCTTGTTCATCTTAGCAATAACCTGGTAGGGATGACGCTCCCACTGTTCATTTCGGGTATTTCCTGTATACATTAAATATAACTGATCCTGATGGACAATGGCACTGCCAGAATAGGCTCCATGGCTGTCATAATCATGATCAGGCTTAATCGCAACCCCGACATTCTCCCAATGAACCAAGTCCTTTGATTTTGTATGATACCAATATTTTAAACCATGAACAGGTCCAAGGGGAAACCATTGATAAAATAAATGGTATTCACTGTTAAAAAAAGAAAATCCATTTGGATCATTTAATAGGCCGGTTGGCGGTTGGATATGATAGCTTTGCCTCCACTGACAGCTATTTACATTGCTTTTGATTGCTTCCAGCATATCTTTGCTTACATCTTCGAGTCGGCGATACCTCATCTCTTTTGTCCATTCCATGAAAAATCGTTCTCCTTAAGATTTATATAGTTATAAAGTAAGACAGGAGAATCACAAAGATTCCCCTATTCCATCCTATTAGGCTTGTTTTTTAGCTGCCCTCTTCCCTAAGATGAATGTCACGATAAATGCAACCGCACAAGAAATGAGCATGCCAATCACATAAAACGTAATTGATCCTGGTTTTATTGAAATAATTCCTGGTAGACCTGCTGCACCTAGTGCAATTGCCTTAACATGAAACAGCGCTAAAAAGCCTGATGCTGCCCCTGCCCCGATAATGGCCCCGATAAATGGATAACGAAGCTTTAAATTCACACCAAACATTGCCGGCTCCGTAATCCCTAATAAAGCAGAAATGCCTGCTGCTGATGCTACCCCTTTTACTTTTGCATCACGGGCAATTAATAGGACAGCAAGAGTAGCCGCCCCTTGGGCAACGTTTGACATAGCAGCAACAGGGAAAATAAACGAGCCTCCTGTTTTGGCAATATCGGCTAGCAACTGTGTTTCAACAGCTATGAAGCTATGGTGCATTCCCGTTATGACGATCGGTGCATAAGCAAGTCCAAATATTGCTGCACCAATAAAGCCTGTTGTATCATACAACCATATAAGTCCATCTGATAACAAATTTCCTGCTGTTCTCGTGACAGGACCTACAAACGTAAAGGTTAATAATCCAGTAATAAAAATAGATAAAAGCGGTGTTAATAGGTTATCCAATGAAGACGGTGTGATCTTTCTTAAATTCGTTTCTATTTTTGCCAAAATGAATGATGCAACGAGTACAGGTAAGACGGTGCCTTGATAACCAATTTTTGCGATCTCAAATCCAAAGATATTCCAATAAGGTATTTCGCCGTTTGTTAAAGCTTCACCATAGCCCCATCCATTTAATAAATCCGGATGTACCATCAGCATTCCTAATGTTGCCCCTAAATAAGGATTGCCGCCAAAGCGTTGAGTAGCAGAAAATCCAATTAGAATCGGTAAAAAGACAAAGGCTGCATTTGCAAATGTATTAATGAGGGCTGCTAAATCAGCCATTCCTGGATTTGCCTCAACTAGTGACATCCCATCTATAAATAAGTCTTGTGCCGTTAAAAGATTATTAATCCCCATTAATAAACCGCCAGCAACAATCGCCGGAATGATTGGGACAAAAATATCAGAAAGCATTTTCACAAATTGCTGAAGCGGATTCATTTTCTTTGAACCAGCACTGCTAACCTCTTTTGTTGACATTTCCCCCAAACCTGTCAGCTTAGAAAGCTCTTTATAAACATTGTTTACGATTCCTGATCCTAAAATAATTTGGTATTGTCCGCCTGTTGAAAATGTACCTTTTACAATATCCATTTCATCTAATTTCGTTTGATCGACCTTTTCTTCATTGTGTAAAACGAGTCGAAGTCTTGTTGCACAGTGTGCGGCAGCAGAAATATTATCCTTTCCGCCGATTGCTTCTAAAATCTCCTTTGAAATTTGCGGATAATTCATTTGTTATCACCCTTTACAAGTATTTGCAACGGAACCGGTTCCAATATTCAACAAAAAATAATTATTGGTACCGGTTCCGTTTGGTGTTAAAATAAAAACCGATGCGGAACCGGTTTCAACTACATTGTATTTAGATTATTAAAGTTTGTCAACACTATTGCGCAGAATGATGTCGAAATTTGAAACGGTAACTTTTTCTATCTCATCGCCATTCACTAATTTAATTAATTTTTTTGCTGCAAGAACCCCTGCTTCCTGATAGTAGAATTTAGCTGTTGTAATGCCAGGATGGATAATCTCTGTGATCTCATAGCCGCCAAACCCTGTAATCGAAAGATCTTCAGGAATATGCAATCCTTCCATCTGTGCTGCTTTTAATACACCTAATGCAATATTATCGGTCGCACAAACAAAGATCGAAGGTTGATAGGTCGCTAAGATTTCTGGAAACATCGTAATGGCTGCTTTTAAATTGAAGCTCGTTTCAAAATAGTTGACCTGACAATCTTTTACTTCCTGAACCGCTTTTTGAAAGCCGAGCTTTCGTTTGACTCCAACCGCGATATCCTTTTCAGTTACGCCGAGATAAGCAATTTTCCGATGTCCTTGATTAAGGACATACCGGCCAATTTCAAAACCTGCTTCCTCATCGTTATGAATTAAGCTGTAACACTGCTCATGCTGCTGCCCAACTAATAATACGGGGACATCTATTTTTTGGAATGCCTCTAAATGATCATCGGTTATCTGGGTAGCCAGCAAGATGATGCCTGCAATTTTTTGATTGGCTAAACTGTAGATACTTTCAATCTCACGTTCTAAACTTTGACTTGTATTTGATATTAATAGCTGATAGTTTTGGTCGCGCAGCTCTTCATCAATTCCAATTAATGTTTGAGATGTCGCATACGAATTAAGCCTTGGAACAATCGTGCCAATTATATTCGTCTTCTTCGCTTTTAAGCTGCGTGCAAAAGTATTGGGGATATAGCCTGTTTCCTTAATAACACGCTCTATTTTCAATTTTGTTGTTTCCCCGACCGAACCACCGTTCAAATACCTTGATACGGTACTTTTGGCAACGCCTGCAAGTTTTGCTATTTCCGCTATTGTCATTTTCTTCACAACTCCGTTATTTTGCTCATTACCAAGAAGTATACACGAAAACATTTGGTAGAATAACTTATTTTGAAAAATTGCCAATGTAATTTACTTAATGCAACTAATAAAAGCGCAAGGCGCCTGCCTATCGGCGACAAGCATAAGGCGAACAGGAATAGAAGGTGTACTTTACCTTCAATTCCTGTTTGACTTATGACCTCGAGCCGATGGCGCCTGGAGCTAGATTCAGAAACGCAAGCTATGTTAAGAAAATATATAAATTCTGATATTATAATAAAAGCGCAAGCGCCTTGATCAGCCTAGGGCAAATAAGACGCTCATGAATAGAAGGCGTTCTTTGCCTTCAATTCATGAGTGGCTAGACCCTAGAGGCAGTCAAAAACGCGACGTCCTTATCTCTTGACTGCACTTACACGTCCTGTGCTTCGGGGCTAGGCGCTGGAGCTAGACACAAAAACTAGGTTAAAATTTTATACTTAAAGTGTAAAAAAGGGGTCAGTCCCCCAAACATGATATATTGAACCTAAACAGATTCATTATATCGTAGTTTGTTGAATCAAACCCCTATAATATAAATAACCTCACAAAGCTTAAACAGGTACTGCAACAAAGAATTCATTATATAGAGCTTGTACAGCGCGGTTTTCTTGCGGTTCTTTTACGCCAAACATCATGCTTACTTCTGAAGAGCCTTGGTTAATCATTTCAATATTTACCCCGGCATTTGCAAGGGCTTTGGAAGCACGTGCTGTTGTACCTACATTATGGCGCATTCCTTCACCTACGACCATGATCAACGCCAGATTGTGTTCAATAATGACTTCATCTGCTTGTAATTCAGTCATAATTCGGTCGGTTATTTTTTCTTCAATTTCTTTATCCATTTGGTTTTGTCGCAGGATAACTGTGACATCATCGATCCCAGATGGAACATGCTCATAAGTTAACCCGTAATCCTCAAGGATTTGCAGAAGCTTACGACCAAAACCGATTTCCCTATTCATCAAATATTTGCTGACATAAATGCTGCAGAAGCCTTTGTCACTAGCAATTCCAATAACCGGCCCATTTGTGTTTGCACGCTCATTGACAATTCTTGTTC
Organism: uncultured Metabacillus sp.; assembly: GCF_947503125.1. Taxonomy (GTDB): domain Bacteria; phylum Bacillota; class Bacilli; order Bacillales; family Bacillaceae; genus Metabacillus. The sequence continues at coordinate 50,922 of NZ_CANNCR010000009.1, read as the reverse complement.
CAGGTGCTGTTGGATTGTTTGTATTCTTTACATTTACAGGGATGCCGGCACGGAATGCAGGAATTAGTGCCTCATCATGGAATACAGAAAAGCCTGCATAAGATAGCTCACGCATTTCACGATACGTTAGTTCCTTGATTTCCTTTGGATTTTTGACAATAGTCGGATTCACTGAATAGACAGCATCAACATCTGTAAAGTTTTCATATAGATCAGCTTTCATTCCGTTTGCAAGGATGGAGCCTGTAATATCTGAGCCGCTTCTTGAGAACGTTAAAACCTCACCGCTTTTGCTATAGCCAAAAAATCCCGGAAAAACAATAATCCCTGAACGTTCACGGAGTTTATACAAATTCTCATATGATTCCGGTAAAACTTGTGCATTTCCAGGCTCGTCAGAAACTAATAAGCCTGCTTCCTTAGGGCTAACATATTGTGCATCAACTCCGCTATGCTGAAAATAAGCGGCAATCAGCTTTGCGTTATTATCCTCGCCGCTTGCCTTAACCGCATCTAAAAAGCTCTCCGGTTTGCTTTTATCTCCATCCAGGAGGTTTTTCAAATCCTTTGAAATCGTTTCAACAATATCTGAAGAAATCTCTAATTCCCTGGCAATGCTCGCATAACGTTCAATGATTGCATCAAACACATCGTCAGCAGGTTCATTTGCTAAATGCTTTTCCGCACATTCGATGAGCAAGTCCGTTACTTTAATATCATCAGAATAACGTTTCCCTGGAGCAGAGACAACGACAGCCTTTCTTTCTGGGTCTGAAACAACGATTTCCAATACTTTTTTGAGCTGTTCTCCTGAGGCTAAGGAGGAACCGCCGAACTTTACGACCTTCATGTCCACATCTCCTACTATTTATAATTTTCAGTCAAATTTTAGTTTTTATTATCGCTTGTTTTTACTAAATAATCAAGAGTTTTCTTTCGTATGGAAACAATTGTTTATATACAGAGGACATTCTATGCGGATTTTTGCCATATTAGAAGGAGACTAACCCCGCAGTCTCCCTTTTTCTATTACCTATACGCAATTTACTAAAACATCTTTTTATAATACCTTGCTCAAGAACGCTTTCGTTCTTTCATGCTGAGGATGGTCAAATAACTGTTTCGGTTCATTTTCCTCTATAATATATCCACCATCCATAAAAATTACGCGATCACCGACTTCTTTTGCAAAACCCATTTCATGTGTGACGACAACCATTGTCATTCCTTCCCTGGCCAGCTGCTTCATTACCTCTAAAACTTCACCGACCATTTCAGGGTCTAAAGCTGATGTAGGTTCATCAAATAACATAATTTTGGGCTCCATCGCTAACGCCCTTGCTATCGCGACCCGCTGTTTTTGTCCTCCGGATAATGAGCTTGGATAGGCATGTGCCTTTTCTTCCAAACCAACCTTTTTTAACAGCATCATTCCCTTTTCTTTCGCTTGCTCTGCACTTATCTTTTTTACTTTTAGCGGAGCTAGTGTAATATTTTCAAGGACCGTTTTATGTGGAAACAAATTAAATTGCTGAAACACCATCCCGACCTCTTCACGGATCTTATTAATATCTGTTTTTTTATCTGTTAGATCGCTGCCATTTACTATAACCTGACCGCCCGTAATCGATTCAAGCAAATTCAAGCAGCGTAAAAATGTTGATTTACCCGAACCAGATGGTCCAATAACCACCACAACCTCCTGCGGCTTGATTTGAACATTGATATCCTTTAATACTTCGTTTGCTCCAAATGATTTTTTTAATCGTTGAACGGTTATCATTCTGTCTTCAGCCTTCTTTCAAGTAGATTCAGCAGGAAGCTAAGCGATAGTGTAAGGATTAAATAGATCAAGGCAACCGTTAAGTATGGTTCCCATACACGATAGTATTGACTTGACATCGCCCGGCCCCAATACATAATCTCCGGAGCGGCAACAACAGAAACTAATGAAGAATCCTTTATTAACACAATGAACTCATTGCCAAACGGAGGAATCATTCGTTTTATTGCTTGAGGCAAAATAACATCTCTCATTGCTTGAAAATGATTCATACCAAGGGAACGGGCTGCTTCCATTTGTCCGCGATCAATCGATTGAATGCCGCCGCGAAAAATTTCCGCAATATAAGCGGCAGCATTTAAGGAAAGCGCAATAATTCCGGCAGCTATCCCATTTGTTTCCCCGGTAAATAGCGGTACTACACCAAAATGAACAATCAATATTTGCACAAATAACGGCGTCCCGCGAAAGAACGTAATATACCAATTAAAGGGAAGTGCCAGCCATTTATTCTTCATCATTTTCCCAAGCCCGATTCCTAGTCCGAGAATCATGCCGAGGATAATCCCCGCAAGTGATAGGCCAATTGTTAGCAATGTCCCTTTTATTAAAAACGGAGCATATTCAATAATAATATCAAAGCGAAAATCCATCATCCTATCCCCCATATAAGGAAAAATTGCGCAGCACCTTTCTCAAAGATGATACGCAATAATCTTTCCTTTATTGTTGAGCTTGTTGTGTCTTTAAGTTTTCAATATCCGGGTCTGATCCGAACCATTCATTATAAATTTCAGTATATTTTCCATTGTCTAATATTTTGTTAATGGCCTCATCGAACTCTGCCTTTAATTCACTGCCTTTGGGAAACATTAATCCGTAGTATTCAGCAGCAAAATTATCAGCATCTTCAACTACCTTTAATTTTTTGTCTGGATTATTTTCCACATATTCTTCGACGACCGTGTTATCTGCAACAACAGCATCTGCACCGCCGCTATTTAGCTCCATAATGGCTAAGTTATTATTCTCAAACTTTTTAACATTAGGATTATTTTTTCCTACAATACTATCAACCGCTTCTTGACCTGTTGTACCTGTTTGTACAGCAATGACTTTTCCCTTTAAATCTTCGGCAGATTTTATGTCACTATCTTCAGGGACTAAAATTTTATTTGTTGAGAGGAAATACGGCACTGAAAAGTCATATGTTTGCTTGCGGTCATCGTTTATCGTTATGGCTGATAAGCCAATGTCTGCAATCTTATCTTTAATTTCAACGAATAATGGGTCCCAGCCCACGTTCACTACTTCTACTTCATAACCTGCTTCTTCTGCAGCAGCCTGGATAAAATCAATATCAAATCCAACTACTTCACCCTTGTCCTGATACTCAAAAGGTGCATAATTGGCTTCTGTTACAACTCTAAGTTTTTCTTTCTTTTCTCCCCCATCACTTGATTCCCCGCCAGAAGTCTCCTGGCTTGTTCCACAAGCAGATAAAACCATCATAATGGCAAGTACCATTATAAAAGACAACATCCCTTTTTTCATCTTTAAATCCCCCTTATTTTTGTATAATAAGATAATTCAGAAAACTCAAGCTATTATGTACTTTTTTTACTTCGTAGATATAAGATATGCCTGTATGAAGTATATCAGTATATGTATTTAAATACAATACTATGTATAAAAAACTTTTATTAGAATAGAATTTATTTTCAATTTATTTATTGATGGAGGCTATTTTTCCTTATATTTTATGATTTTGCAAAAAACTGTCAATTGATTTGTAAGGTTCTATAACAAGAAATACCTTTTTAAATCTCTAATCCTAACTTATAAAATTCGTTATTTTTATGCACTTCTGTTTTGTATATTACCTCTTATAGAACAAAATGCGGTACATCCAGTGCTTCGAAGCTCATATCTTCTTTTCCCTAATTAAACCATTCCTAAACAAAAGAATGAGGCTTTCTCAAAAGGCACAGTAGCACTTTTGAGAAAGCCTCATTCTTATTTTTGTTTATAGTAAGTAAGCGCAAGTGCAAATGCTAGGACCGTACCTTTTACAATATCCATTGCATAGTAAGGGACGGACATCATCACAAGCCCATTTTGAAGGATTCCAATTAATACAGCACCTATAAATGTACCAAAAGCATTTGGCTTACCTGCTCCAAGCACTGAAAATCCAATGAATGCCGCGGCAACAGCGTCCATTAAATATGGCGCACCAGCATTAATTTCTGCTGTCATTACCCGGGAAGCTAATACGATGCCTCCGATTGATGCAAACAATGCAGATAATAAATAAGCCGTTACTTTATATTTATTAACAGGAATCCCTGAAAGCCTCGCAGCTTCAATATTCCCGCCAATGACATACATATATCGTCCATGCTTCGTAAAGGTTAGAAAAATGTGAACAACAACCACCACAATGACCATAATGATGATAATCCATGGCACCTGACCGATTTTTTCAAAGGAAGGGCTGATCAGTCCTGTTGAAAATGTTCCATCAGGCATGACCATATTTTGTGAAATGGCAGCCCCTCTTGTGTAGGTGAGAGCAATTCCTTGTACGATAAACATCGTTGCTAACGTGAGCAGCATATCCGGAACTTTTAATTTTACAATAATAAAAGAGTTTAAAACACCTACAAGCAAGGAGGCCACGATTGCCGAAAGGATCGCTACAAATGTGTTTTGAGAGAACCAGACAAACATTGAGATCACAATGGCATTTGACAACGATGCTACAGATCCAACTGAAAGGTCAAATCCATTGACTGATAACGAAATCGTAATGCCAATCGCGATAATCGTTACAATTGAAATCGAGCGTAAAATATTAATCAAATTATTGATTTGGATAAACGTTGGATTTGATAAAGCAAAGACAATGATAAGAATAAAAATCGTTAAGATCGTTCCATACCTATATAAAAATTGAAAGAGATCAAAAGTCCCTTTTGACGGAATAGTTGCTTGTACAGGATTTGATTGCTTCATCCCTAGTTGCCTCCTGTTGAATAAATTAATAATTCTTCTTCGTTCGTTACATCCGTTTCCACTTCCTTAACAACCTGACCATCATATAAAACATAAACTCGATTTGTAATTCCGATAATTTCTGCAAGCTCGGAGGATGCATAAATGATTGCCTTTCCTCTTCGTGCCAAACCACAGATTAATTCAAAGATATCTTTTTTCGCGCCAACGTCAACTCCCTTTGTCGGCTCGTCAAAGATATAAACATCAGCATCAGCAATTAGCCATTTGCCGATGGCAATTTTTTGTTGATTTCCCCCCGAAAGATTTTGAACAATCGCTTCCTCTGAAGGTGTTTTTACCCCAAGATGATTAATCAGCTCTAACGCCTTCTGTTTCTCTGCTTTTCGGTTTAAAAAACTAAGCGCCTTAGTAAACGCACCTAAACTAGCTGACGTTAAGTTCGTGGTGACAGATTCCTTTACAAGAATCCCTTCTTTTCTTCTTTCCTCAGGCACTAATGCAATCCCTTGCTTTACAGCTTGATAAGGATTTGTTAGCGATAGCACCTTTCCATCAAGCTTTACGACACCTGACTTTATTTTTGCATCTCCAAATAACGCCTTACATAGTTCTGTTTTTCCAGCACCAACTAATCCAGCAATCCCGACAATCTCACCCTTGTGGACAGATAAGGAGATATCCCTTAACTTACCGGTATCACTAAGTGCATTGACCTCAAATAGCACATCTCCAACCTGAGCAGATTTTTTTGGAAATTGCTCTTGAAGCTCTCTGCCTAACATCAGCTCTACTACTTTATTTGGGGTAAGATGGGCAACAAGCTCACGTGAAACAAGCTTCCCGTTCCTCATAATCGTCATTTCATCACAGATTTCAAAAATTTCCGGGAGACGATGGGAAATAAAAATAATCCCGACATTTTTATCTTTTAGCTCCCGAACAATGCGAAATAGTTCTTTTGTTTCTGAATGGCTAAGTGGTGCTGTTGGTTCATCTAATATAAGAAACTTGCAATCTGTTGAAACCGTCCTGGCAATTAGCACCATTTGTTTCTCAGCCAATGTGAGTTCACTCACTAATTTTTTCGTAGTTACACGAATGTTTAAGCTGTTTAAAATCGTTTCTGCTTGTTTATGCATGTCTGCCCATTTTATCAATTGCTTTTTCCCCATATCATTAACCGTTCTTGTCAGCATAATGTTTTCCCCTACTGTCAAGTAAGGGATAAGGGCAGTATCAACCTCTTGGTGGACAATTTGAATCCCATTCTCCTGAGCATTCTTTGGCGCTCTAATGGACGTCTTTTTACCATCAATGAAGATGTTGCCGGTGTAATGGTCGAATGCTCCTGATAATACCTTCATTAACGTTGATTTCCCGGCTCCATTTGCTCCGATTAAGGCATGGGTTGTACCAGTTTTCATGATGAAGTCTACAGAATCCAAAGCCTTCACACCTGGAAATTCAATAGAGATATCCTTCATTTCTAAGATTGATTGCTTCAAGTTGCTTTCCTCCTTCCTTTCATAACGAACAAAAGCGCAAGCGCCTTGATCAGCCCCGACAAGCATAAGACGATTTGGAATAGAAGGTGTTCTTTGCCTTCAATTCCAAATTGGCTTATGACCTCGAGGGGCTAGGCGCTGGAGCTGGATGCCGAACCGCTTATCCACAGTTAAAGCATTTAATAATTCCTAAGCAATAAAAAAGAGGCAGACCCCCAAACATATAGTGAGAACCTAATCTGTTTGTTTTGGGGGCAGACCCTTTGAGATAAGTTTTATTTTTTATAATATTCCTTCAATGTTTTCATCCACTCTTCTTCAAATGCTGTTGATTGTCCCCAGCCTTCTATTGTCTTTGCAAGATTCACCATATTTACTGGTTCACTTGCTTTTAATAATGCTTCTTGTGAAATGAGTGAAGCCTCAAGATTATAGGTTTGCGGCGTTTCCTCTCCAGCTAGCTTTTTGGCTAGTAATCTCATGTCTACTGCCCCGATTAGCTTTGGATCAACGGCTGCCGAGTATTTCCAAGTGCTGCTTTTATCTTGGATTTCTTGAAGGTCTGCATTAGAAACATCAATTCCATAGATTTTGATTTCATCTCTGCCAGCTTCTTTAATTGCACGAGCCGCCCCGATCGCAAATGCGTCCCATGTAGCAAAAATCGCATCGATTTCACCCTTTGGATGCTTATTTAGCATTGCCGCTACAGCATTTTGTGTTTGCACCGAAGTATCAGCTGCAGCTACACCGAAGCGCTCAATTTCTTTAATACTAGGATTGTTCTTTAATGTTTCTTGATAAACTTGATTACGTCTTACCATTGGCGGGAAGCCATCAACCCAAAGGTATACAATATTCGCTTCTCCATTTGTATCTTTTATTAGCTGCTCCAGTGCTAATGAAGCAAGGGCCTCATCATCCTGTGAAGTTAAGGTTACACCTTCGATTTGTGATAATTCTTCGTTAGAGTCGAAAGTAACAACGCTTTTTCCAGCATCAACAAGCTTTTGGACAGCTTTAACTGTTGCCGCATCATCTCCGTGGGAAATAATAAATCCATCATAATCTTCTTCAAGCCCTTGTGCGATTGCATCGTGGAATTTTGCTGTATCGCCATTTGCTGTAAATACATCAACGTGGAAGCCTAATGCTTCTCCTTCCTCCTTCGCACCAGCTAAAAATTGAGCTGTATGATCATCCCCGCCGATTTTACGGATGACCTTAATTTTCGCTCCTTCACCGTTCGCAAAGCGCTCTGGGACATTTTCCAGCGATACATCCAGATTCCCTTTTGCAGGTTCAGCTGTTTCAGCACCATTTGAAGAACAGCCTGTTACAAATAATGCAATGACAAGAATGAAAATAAATGCAGAGTTAAATCGTCTGTTTTTCATGTTTGTAAACTCTCCTTTTCTTTTGTGTGATCATTTTTTCCCTCTTTTACTCTAGAACTCAAGCGGATTGAGTCCTTTAAAACGCAAAAAACCTCTCAAAGATAGAGAGGTTTCGCCACACGTATATATAGGAGTCTCCTCTCTTATCTTTCAAAACCCATTTAGGTTTTGCAGGAATTAGCACCAATTCTATAAAAGAACGGTTGCCGGGCATCATCGGGCCAGTCCCTCTGCCACTCTTGATAAGAGATTTACTATGCAATTAAGTAAAATTAAGAATATAATTACTTTAATAGGCTATAGAGGTCTTGTCAACTATTTTTTTGACTATTTGTACAAATCAATAAAATGATTGCGCTTATACATTTTCCTTTATCCGATTTTTTTGATCAGCTTTTCCATAATAGACAAGAGCAACAAAATAACTCCTATGATCAAGCAAATAATTTCTTTTTATTTTTATCATCTTGTATACAGATGAACGAATCATGTAAATATATATACTATTATTATAAAATTGATATCGTAAATTAACCTTTTGCGAATGAATTGGTATAATGGAAGGCAGAACTTATTTTTACATATAAAAGAAAGGTTTGATCTGATTTGGAACACAATTCCTCAAACTTTATTAAAAGCATCATTAAAGAGGATCTAGAAACAGGAAAACGTGATTCTGTCTATACTCGTTTCCCTCCAGAGCCTAACGGATACTTACACATTGGCCATGCAAAGTCGATCGTCATTAATTTTGGTTTAGCGGATGAATTTAATGGAAAAACCAACTTGCGCTTTGATGATACAAACCCGTTAAAGGAAGATACCGAATACGTTGAAGCGATCAAGAAAGATGTCGAATGGCTCGGCTACCAATGGGATGGTTTGTTTTTTGCCTCTGATTACTTTGAAGAAATGTACAACCGTGCTGTTCTCTTAATAAAAAAGGGAAAAGCATATGTTGATGATTTAACAGCTGATGAAATTAGACACTATCGCGGTACACTTACCGAGCCCGGAAAAGAAAGCCCCTATCGGAATCGTTCAGTCGATGAAAACTTAGCTTTATTTGAAAAAATGCGCAAAGGTGAATTCGCCAATGGTGAGAAAGTGCTTCGTGCAAAAATTGATATGTCATCACCTAATATAAATTTACGTGATCCTGTTATTTACCGGATCTCTCATGCAACACATCATAACACAGGCGATGCTTGGTGTATTTACCCGATGTATGCCTTTGCCCATCCTCTAGAGGATTCCATTGAAGGAATTACCCACTCCTTATGTACAACAGAATTTGAGGATCAACGCCCCCTTTATAACTGGGTTATTGAAGAATGTGAAATGGAAAATAAACCACAGCAAATCGAATTTGGGCGTTTAGGCATTAAAAATACTGTTATGAGTAAACGTAAGCTGAAGCAGCTTGTTGATGAAAACTTCGTTGATGGCTGGGATGATCCTCGAATGCCAACCATTTCAGGTTTAAGAAGAAAAGGGTACACACCTGAAGCCATCCGTGAATTTGTCAAGGAAACAGGTGTATCTAAAGGCTCTGCACTCGTTGATGAGGCAATGCTTGAACACTTCGTCAGAGAAGATTTAAAGCTAAAAGCCCCGCGTACAATGGGAATCTTAAAGCCTTTGAAGGTTGTCATTACGAATTATCCTGAAGGTCAAGTTGAGATGCTTGACGCAGAAATTAACCCTGAGGTTCCTGAAATGGGGATGAGACAAATTCCGTTTTCTCGTGAAATTTACATTGAGCAGGAAGACTTTATGGAGGATCCTCCAAAAAAATATTTCCGTCTCTTCCCTGGAAATGAAGTGCGTTTAAAACATGCCTACTTCATCAAATGTGAGGATGTTATTAAAGATGAGGCTGGAAATGTCATTGAAATCCATTGTACTTATGATCCAGAAACGAAGAGCGGAACAGGTTTTACTGGACGTAAAGTAAAGGGCACATTGCATTGGGTTGATGCAAAGCATGCACTTCCAGCAGAATTCCGCTTATATGAACAACTTATTCTTGATAATAGTGAAAACGAAGAAGAGGAAACAGACGTTGATCACAATGAGGAAAAAACCTTCCTCGATTACGTGAACAAAAACTCATTAGAAGTTTTACAAGGCTTCATTGAGCCTAATATGAAAGATTGTAAAGAACACGATAAATTCCAATTTTTCCGTCACGGATACTTCAATGTTGACCCTAAGCATTCTACTGAAGAGAAAAAGGTTTTTAACAGAATTGTCTCTTTAAAAAGTTCGTTTAAGTTAAAATAAGTAAGAAAAGCGCAAGGCGCCCGCCTATCGGCGACAAGCATAAGGCGAATAGGAATAGAAGGTGTTCTTTACCTTCAATTCCTATTTGACTTATGACCTCGAGCCGATGGCGCCTGGAGCTAGACACTAAAACTAAGTACAAAATTTTATACTTTCTTAAACTTGCACAAAGGACGTGTGAATTGTCACACGTCCTTTTATTGTTTATCAAGGCAAATAGTAGACTTTTTATTTTTGGGGCATTATACTGTCACGGAATTTCCTCTTTTTTAGCTTTATGAAGGACTTTTCTACTGGTTACATATTGAGTTTCGTCCTTCATCAGCTTTGTGAAGGACAATTCAACTGTTTTCCTATGGAGTTTTGTCCTTCAGACTTGCTCTCTACCCCAAAAGGATTCTGCTTTTTTTACTTTTTTGTTATCAATGGCAAACTAATCAGAAAGGTAGTGCCGTCATCTGATGAATCATACAATGTAATACACCCATCATGATTTTCCACAATGCGCTTGACGATCATAAGCCCTAATCCAGTACCATTTTCCTTTGAACTAGAGAAAGGCTCGAATAGAGAATCTATTATAGAAGAAGGAATGCCTGAGCCTGAATCCTTTATAAAGACTTGATAGTCCTTTTCCGTTACATGTGATGAAATCGAGATAACACCCTTCCCGCCCATCGCTTCAATGCTGTTGCGGATCATATTATGGAAAACCTGTTTGATTTGCTTGGCATCTACTTGCAATGGTATATGATCCAATTCAATGTTAAATTGAATTTCCTCAGATGATTGAATAATCAGCGGCAGGAATTCACCTAAAATATCTTCTAGATAGGTTTCCCTTTTAATTGGTGCCCCCGGCTTCGATAGTAGCAGCATTTCTTCAATAATAACGTTAATGCGCTCAATTTCCTTCATAATGAGCGACAAATGATACTTGCTTTTTTCCTGTTCTGAAAAGGATTGATTCATTAATGTTAAAAAGCCATGGACAACAGCAAGCGGATTACGAATTTCATGTGCGGCACCTGCTGCCATTTCTCCTACAGCTGCCAACTTTTCAGATTGGTGAATTCGTTTTTCCAGCTTGTCTGTTTCTGTAATGTCAACAAAATTAATGATCCGGCCAATCACCATATGGTTTTGATTTAATAATTCTGTTTGCGACACTAATAAAAAACAATCACCTTCAGATGTAGTAAAAGGTACTTTGGTATGCTTATAATTTTTCTTTGATGACAATATGCTCCAAAACAGCTCATTTTCTTGATCACGATGATCAGAAGCAAGCTGTTTTACCTGTTGTTCATTTGTATGTAACAGACTGACTGCTGCTGTGTTCAACGATATTTCCGAAGTTTGGTCGTTGATTGTAATGATCCCTACAGGCAAAGAGTTTAAAATTTGCTCACGATACATTTTGTCATTCAATATCGTATTAAATGAATCTTGCAGCCTGGTTGACATTTGGTTAATCGAATGGGTTAAATGCTGCAATTCAAGCTGATGAGGGGAATCGAGTGTTAATCCATATTTCCCGTTAGCAATCAGGTCTACTTTATCGATCATTGTTTCGATTGGTTTCGTTAAACTGGCACTAATTCGATATGAGGCAATAATAGATAAAGCAATTGCCCCAGTGGTTACTAATATTAGCAGCCATAATGAACCCTTTATAATATCGGTAAAGGAATTAGAATGGCCATTTAATTGCGAAAAGGACTCTTCCTGTGCTGCTTTTACATCCTGCTTTAACTGATTAAGCTGCGGGAGATAATGTGTAGTGATATACTCCTCGGCAGCCTTTTTATCATTATAATTGAGAAGACCTTGAACATTGTTGATCATCATGAAATCCAATAGATCTATACTTTTCTTTAAAGGAGCAAGGGATTTAGGAATTGAATCCTCATTGTCTTCAGAATGGTCAAATGAAGCATATGCCTGATATTCCTCGATCATTTCACAGCACATATCGTTTTTAATCGCACTCTCTACAATGTATTCTTTTACATCCAGCTCCTTCTCCAGTTGAGAAAGCCACATAAGCTCAGGGATGTTTCGTTCCTTGATTTTATTGCTAATCTGTGTAATGTCTTCTATCGATTGGACTAAGACTAGCGAAAAACCGCTTAATACAACGGTTAGTAAAAGGAGAATTGTGAGAATCTTCGTTCGAAAAGACATATTTCTACTTAATTTCGTCATCACAATTCCTTTCCTCCCCTAAGGAAACGTCAATTCCCCTTGTTCATACTTCTTCATCTCATTTTTCATAAATTGAATCTCTTTTTCCGTAAATATTGGTCCAAATGGAGCTAAACTGTAGACTCCATGACTTGCATTTAATATAACTTTACCAGAATTCAAACCCTTTTCGCTAAAAAAATCATTCATAATTGCAACATATGTTTGTGAAACATCATTCATCACACTTGTTAAAACGTGTTCCTTCCCCATATAAGATTGATCATCAAGATAACCGATCACATATACATCCTCTTTTTTTGCCAAATCAATCACATCGCGATTATAGGAATTGCCTTTGCTATAAATAACATCAACACCTTCAGAAAGTAACTCCTTCATAAGCTGAACAGCCTTTTTGCCATCATCTCTGCTTCCTACAACCTTCGTATAAATACTGGCTTCTGGTTTATAATAGGCCAAGCCTGCTTCAAATTCAGGATACTCATCACCAGATTCAGTTGGGTTAAGAACACCGATCTTATTTGTCTTCGTTTTAAGAGCTGCAGCTAACCCGGCAAAATATTCAATTTCACCTTGATCAAACGTATACACCGTTTGGTTAGGATGTTTTGCTGTCCCATGAATGGTCACAAATCGCACATCCGGATTAATGAGGGCAGCTTTTGTAAAGACATCTGAAAACTCCCGACCATGGCCAATAATCAGTTTTGATCCATCTTGAATAGCTGTATTAACCGTTTGTAACATTAATTTATCCGTATTAATTTCACTATAAAGTGTAACATCTACTGGAAACTGTTCTTCTATTTTAAGCTGACCTTTATAGGCAAGGCTTCCCCAGCTTTGATCAGCTACAACGTCAGAGGTAATAATCGTCACCTTTGTTTTTTCTAATGTTCCGCTAGAGCTAGTCTCGGCTTCTAGCATAATCCCTTTCGTTTTCAACACAATTGTTCCTACTAGAGCAATAGCAACAATCAGCGTGATAAACCCTATTATTCTAAGTTGTTTCGATTGCTGCAACTTTTTTCTCCCCTTATCATAGTACCTTTCTCCTTAAACATTATAACGAACATACCTTTATCAATCTACAAATATCTAAAAATATCTACACAATTCGACAAAATCTTCATAATTGAAACATTCTAATCAAAACAAAAGGCTCTGATCCTCCAAAATAAGAGATCATCTCTTTATTTGGATTGATCAGAGCTTTCAAGTCAACAGTCTTATTTTTCTAAATAGTGTTTTGTTAACCAGTCCCTTAGCTCATCCTTTAATAGATTGTGAATTGGAGCAGTTGCTTCTTTTTTATATTGCTTCAATAAATTAAGAACCGTTTTTTCTCCTTTAAATTCTTTCAGCATATGGTCCATGTTTTTAATGACGACTGTCTTCGCATTGGATTTTTCCATGACGTCAATTCGTTTTAAATCCTCGTAGTTTGCCTGAACATCCTTATCACCTGTTATGGCAAGGATCGGACAGTTTGCCTGTTTCAAAGCATTAAGAACATCCTCAGAACGATAGCGAAGATGCTCCCTAAACCACTTTGCCGGCATCTTTTTCATCTTGATCCTAATTGTATCACCAGTCGAGCTTTCCATTTTGCTAAAAAGCTCTTCAGTCTGCTTTGCGATTTTATGTTCTTTAACAAGCAGCCTTAACAACGTTCCTTTTATCCCTTTAAGGTTTTTTATTTCTTCGATTGTTTGCCGATTTTGATAAATAATTGGCTCTTTTAAATTTGTGCCCGCTCCCGCAAGCAAAATTAAACCAGCTACAGGAAGAGTTTCATTTACTTTTGTTGCCAAAACACACCCTTCACTATGTCCAAGTAAAATGATTTGATCGTTATTAACTTTAGGATGATTTTTCAAAAAAATGATAGCACTTATTATGTCATTTACTAAGTCAAGCATTCCGCTTGTAATTGAATTCCCTTCACTTTCACCGACTGCTCGCTTATCATATCGCAATGTGACAAAGCCTAAATCTGTTAAAAAGTGAGCAAGCTCTTTATACAAATTTGTTACAAGAGCGGGCTTCTTCATATTACCGTCCCGATCTGCCCCACCTGAACCGTTTATCATGATAATCGCTGGGTACTGATCATCGTCAGTGTTAGGACATGCAATTGTACCTTTTAGTGTGACATCACTTTTGAAACTGACCAATTCTTCAACGATAGAGTTCATCCATGACTCTCCTCTTTTATTATTATTATCAATAATGATAACATTAATCATAAAAAAAGAACAGTACATTTTATGGTTTACTTAGGAAAAGAAAAACTGGGCAATAGCACTACAACACCCAGTTCTCCTTTGCTTCATTAATCCTCATCCTTGACATCTATATCCTCTGGAATCGGTTCTTTCATATATTCATCATATAATGTCTTATATTTTTCTAACTGCTCAAAGTGAGTTTGAAATTGATCCTTGTAAATTAGATACTGCTCACCATCGTATAAAGCCCTAATTTTCTTTTGCAGCACTAAGCTAGTTACAACTTCCTCTGACAGTGATAAAAATTCAGCTGTTTCAGAAATGGTTAAATACATATTTTTTCACCCTTTAAAAATAGCCTTCCCTAATTAGACTATTAGGAAAGGCTGAAAATGTAAAGATGAAATCTTACTCAATTTCATTTAACAGGGCAAAAGCTTCTTCTTTAGATTTTGCTGCTAATAATTGATCTCTAAAAGCATCATCCATTAATTTTCGAGATAACATTTGCAGGATTTTCAAATGTGCATCACCTTGGCCCGTTTTTGGTACGGCAATCATAAAGATCAATTTTGCTTCCGTTCCATCAAGACTTTTCCAGTCAACACCATCCTGCTTAATGCCAAATACCACTCTCGGCTTTGTGACTGCATCTGATTTACCATGAGGAATCGCAATGTTCATACCAATTCCGGTTGAGCTTTCATTTTCACGGTTTATAATGGCTTGTTTAAACTCTTCTTTTGAGGTTAATACGCCTTCAGCGTCTAGCTTTGCAATCATTTCGTCGATGATATCGTCTCGAGTTTGCCCGTTTAGATTTGGATCAATTAACGCCATACTTGTAAGATCTGTTAATTTCTTAACCTCTTCATTTTCTGCTTGTACATCTTTTTCCGGCTGTTCCTCTTTGGCAGGAACCTCAATATGATCTGGCTGCTCCTCGTCTAAAGCGTCGATTACCTCAACATCTCTTTTTAAAATGTTTACTAGTATCGCAGTAACAAATGCACCAGCTATAATGGCGACAAAGAACATAATCACATTATCTACCGCACCAAGCACGGCAACAATTGGACCGCCATGGGCAACGCGATCGCCGACATTGCCAATCATTGCAATAACAGAGGCTGCCATCGAACCTGCCATGATACTTGGAATAACACGGAATGGATCTTGGGCTGCAAATGGGATAGCCCCTTCAGTTATTCCGAATAGCCCCATTGTAAACGAAGCTTTTCCTGCTTCTCTTTCTGATGGCTGATATTTCTTTTTGTTTAAAAATGTTGCAATACCCATTCCGATTGGAGGGATACAGATTGCAGCTGCGATCGGACCCATAATTTCATAGTTCCCCTCACCTATCATTGCCGATCCGAATAAAAAGGCAACCTTATTGACTGGACCACCCATATCAAACGAAATCATTGCGCCAAGAATAAGCGCTAATAAAATGGAGCTTGAGCCTTGCATTCCCGCTAACCAAGCTGTTAATGATTCAAATACTTGGGCTACCGGAGCACCGATTACATAAATGAATGCCAGTCCAATAATTAATGATGCCAGCACAGGAATGATAATAATTGGCATAATCGGTTGAATCGCTCTTGGTACCTTCATTTTCTTAATGGCCAATGCTACATAACCAGCTAAAAATCCAGCGATAATTCCTCCAATAAAGCCTGCACCTGCTTCACTTCCATAAAACGAACCATTTGCTGCAATATAGCCGCCAACCATACCAGGAGCCAATCCCGGTCTGTCAGCAATACTATATGCGATAAATCCTGATAAAATCGGCACCATGAATGTAAACGAGGCAGCACCAAGCTTTTCAATTGATTTCCAGAAAGAGTCCTCTGGGATCACCAATCCGCCAGGAGTTTTTTCTCCTCCAAGTGTTAAAGCAACGGCAATTAATAAACCGCCAATAACAATGAATGGAATCATATAGGAAACACCATTCATTAAGTGACGATAGATCGGATTTTGTTTATCCTTCTTCGCCCCTTTGTCATCACCGGTTTTTTTGGCTTCCCCTTTAAAAACCGGCACTTCACCCTTCAAATGTTTTTGGATCAGTTCTTCAGGTTTGCGAATCCCCTCTTGAACACCAACAACTAATACCTTTTTTCCTGCAAAACGATCCTTACTTACTGTTTTATCAGCAGCGATAATAATGCCATCAGCTTCCATGATATCCTTTTCAGTAAATTCGTTTTCTACTCCAATGGAGCCTTGGGTTTCAACCTTCATTGAAACACCCAATTTATCAGCTGCTTTTTGTAGATTTTCCGCAGCCATATACGTATGTGCAATCCCATTTGGGCATGATGTAATCGCTAATAGCTTCATGTTGTAACCTCCTATTGTGCAATCTCTAATCGCTTACATTTACTATACGGCAAGAATTCGACAAAAAAAGATCATTTTTTTACCGTTGCTGCGGAAAAAAGGAAAGAAATGAATTTACTTATGGTAGTTTATATCACAAAAACATAATTATTCTTTTTAATGAAGGCTCTATTTTAAGATAATGTCGTATTTAACTAGGTTCTTGATGAAATCTGTATATGTTGATTCTTGGTAAATAGCAACAAAGTTTGCGAAAATGCATTAGAATATTGAAACACTAAAACTAAAAAAACTGCCTCAGGCAGGGTCAATGCGACCTTTTCTTGAGACAGTTTCTTCTTTATATTTAACTTAACTTTTCATTAAAAATCAATATTATCAGGATCTGGTCCAACTCTCTTGTCCTGATTTAAGTTATCGATTCTTTCCATTTCTGCATTTGATAAGGCAAAATCAAATATTGAGGCATTTTCAATAATTCGCTGTTCTCTTATTGATTTTGGTATTGTCACAACACCATGTTGCAGATCCCACCGTAAAATAACCTGGGCAATGAATTTATTATGCTTTTCCGCAATTTCCTTTAGTACTTCGTTATCTAACAAGTGACCTTGCATAAGTGGTGACCATGCCCCCATTTGAATACCATGTTTTTGACAAAACGCTTGAAGCTCTTTTTGTGTCAAACGCGGATGGTATTCTACCTGATTTACCATCGGTTTTATTTCTGATTCCTTCATCAGGTCCTCTAGGTGGTGAATCTGGAAATTACTTACGCCAATTGCCTTAACCTTCCCGTCTTTATATAGAGTCTCTAATGCTTTCCATGACGGTTTATATTTTCCTTCAACCGGCCAATGAATGAAATATAAGTCTAAGTAGTCTAGGCCAAGCTTCTTTAAACTTTCCTCAAATGCAGCAATGGTAGATTCATATCCTAAATCTGAATTCCAAACCTTTGACGTTATAAATAATTCTTCTCTAGCTATGCCTGTTTCTTCCATGACTTCACGAATCGCTTGTCCAACACCTGCTTCATTCTCATAAATAGCTGCTGTATCGATGCTGCGATAGCCATGCTTTATCGCAGATTTCACCGCATTGATTAGTTCGGGTCCTTCCTCTACTTTAAATACCCCAAGACCAAACCAAGGCATTTTTACTCCATTATGCAAAGTTGTTGTATCTTGTAAATTTTTAAGCATTTTATATAACCTCCGTAATGTTTAATCGCTTTATACTTTTCAAGACCTGTTACTTGCCTGTTGATTGGATTTTCCAGCGCTATCTGCCTTCTGCTCCAATCAACATAGGGCAAACTCAGCTATGAGCTTTACATTGCTATTAATAAAATATTTAAGCTTGTACAACCTGATCCTTTCGTTCAAGCGCCCGGCTCAATCCTGTTAAAATGACAGCTGCTACAACCATTAACGAGCCGATCCATGAGGTATGGATAAGCCCAATGGAATCTGTAATCATACCGCCTAAATAAGAACCAATTGCAATACCTGCGTTAAATGCGGCAATATTGATTGCTGACGCAACATCTACCGCTTTTGGAACAAAGCGCTCTGCTAGAATGACGACATATACTTGCAGTCCCGGCACGTTCATGAATGCTAGTAAACCCATTAAAATAATCGTAATGAGACCTGCGATTTTAAATGGTGCAGTAAACATGAGAACTAAAAGGACAATTGCTTGGACAATAAACATATAAAACAGTGAACCAAGTGAGGAGCATAAAGAAAAATACGCACTTTTTTGTGATATAGATACTAAAAAGTCATATAGGTACTTTTTGGTGCCTGTTAAATAGGAGGATTTTAATGAAGCAAAAGAAATACAATATTTCAGTTGAAGCAACCTTAGAGGTAATAGGAGGTAAATGGAAATGCGTCATCCTCTGCCATTTAACACATGGGAAAAAACGAACCAGTGAGTTAAAGCGTCTCATGCCATCGATTACACAGAAAATGTTAACTCAACAGCTGCGAGAGTTAGAGGAAGATGGAGTTATTAATCGAATCGTATATAATC
The DNA here is from genome assembly GCF_947503125.1 of uncultured Metabacillus sp. Classification (GTDB taxonomy): domain Bacteria; phylum Bacillota; class Bacilli; order Bacillales; family Bacillaceae; genus Metabacillus. Next base: position 32,090 of record NZ_CANNCR010000009.1, on the reverse strand, counting down.
AAATCCCTCCAAAGGTAGAGTACGAGCTTAGCGAATATGGCTGGAGTTTAAAAGAAATTTTGGATTCCCTTTGTGCTTGGGGGGAAAGACATATCATAAAGGTGTACGGAGATAAGTTTTGTCTTAGAGGAAAGTATTTTAAATAATGATTAAACATAAGAGACTGTCTCTAAATATAAGGGCAAGACCCTGTTGAGACAGCTCTTATGTCTTCTTTTATCTCCCCCTATACCCAATCTTAACGGGCAGTAATCACCACTAGAAAATGGGGAATATCTGCCCGTAAAGAATCAACGAAGCTTGGTGGCCAATTAAGCCGAAACATAAGGTCTTGGTGGTTTATGGTAATAGCCTCGGCTATCCATCAGTGCGACTGAAGAACTTCCCGCTGATGGAAGTCTCATTTTAGCAATGATAAAAATTGATCAATTGACCTGGCATCAGTCAATTTCTTCAGCAGTGCTGGCTGCTCACTAATTGACGATAGCTCACGAAAAAGCTGCTTTGTTGTTTGCTGATCTTGATTTGGGACGGCCAGCATAAAAACCAATGAAACATTTTCTCCTGACCAATCGATTGGTTGCTTGAGTGCTGCTACAGCAATAGCAGGCTTTTTAATTAGCTTTGGGCTTCCATGTGGAATCGCTATTCCCGAGCCAATCGTTGTAGCTGACATTCTTTCCCTCAAGATAGCACTATGACCATATTCCTTATCAACAAAGCCTCCATCATATAATGCAATAGCAAGCTCTTCAATTATTTTAAAGCGATGCTCACTGCTATACTGTAAGAACAATGCTGATGTTTCAACATACTGAACCAATGCAGAATTTATTTGGTTGTCACCAGCTGTTTGTTGGGCTATAAATTCTTTCAGTCTCTTTTCATCTGCGCCTTCTAATAAAGGAGAAATGACAATATGAGGAATTTTTAAGCCAACTAAATCAATGGTTGAAATAATTAGGTCTACCTTATGATGCTCTAAATAATCTCGTAAATCAGCTTTTGCGATGCTATCAATAATGTGAAGAGATTGATATTTTTTTTCAAGCTTTACATTCAGTAGTTGTGACATCCCAATGCCCATATGACAAACAATGATGGCATTCAATTTGTTCCTTTGATTTTGGCGAAGCCGCTCAATCGAAGCTTGAAAATGAATGGTTAAATAGGCAGCCTCTTCCTCAGGAATGGAAATAGAAAACTTATTATTGAGTTCTTCTATGACATGAATAACAGAATCAAAGATATATGGATACATTCTTTTTATTTCATTTAGCATCGGGTTTGAGACAGTAAGGCCAAATTTTATTCGATTTAATGCTGAATATAAATGGATGGATAGTCCTTCTCTTAATGATTCATCATTCGTAAAATCCTGCTTTGTTAGTTCTGTCATTTGCAGTAGCAGATCCTCAATAATCGCCTCATGCTGGTCCAAATCATCAACCTTTTCATCTGTTCCTTGGTGCTTTGGAAAGCGATGCCTTCCGCCTAATAAATGAAGCGTGAAATACGCAATTTCTTTCTCTGAAAAATGGACAACAAAAATGATTTCTAGTTTTCTCAAAAATGTGGAAGCCCATTTAAATTCCTGTTTCTCTGAAAGATACTCAAGATCTTGCTTAGCTAGTGAAATTGGATGTCCCAGCTTTGTTCTTCTGATCATCATGAGAAGATGAATAACTAATCTTTCAGTTGTTTCATCTGTAAAAAATAGCAAGTATTGTCGCTGGAAATCATTTAGTTCTCTTTGAATAATCGTCATTTCATGTGGAGTAAACTGCTTTAAGATAAAGTCAGCACCCTCTGCTGCATCCTTCTTCAGCTCTGGTAAATGGGCAAGTGCCCTTCTTTTATTTCCTTCTGTTCCTTCGATGCTTACCCCGACCTTTTGCTTTGATACTAAGGTTAAGCCTTTTTGATCCAACCACTTTTCAATCATATCTAAATCTTTTTTGATAACGGATTTATTCACATAATGTTTATCAGCAAGCTCCTGAGCTGAAACAGGCGATTTGCTCATTAATAGCTGATAGGCAATTTGCATCACCCGATAGGACTCCTCATCGTCCTTCTGCATCGAGTTTGTTTCCTGAAGCATTTGAAAAAGCTGAGTCTTTTCCACTTCATCAATTTCTATGTAAACACCTAAGCCAGGTTTGCGCACCAATTTAGCAGCTGAATGTTCGTTTAAGAAGGTTTCAATCATTTTAAAATCATTGCGGACTGTTTTTTCTGAACACCCAATACGTTCCGCAATCGTTTGAACAAACAGCGGCTTTCCGAATTCGGTTAATAAAATCTTTATTATTTCTTTTTGTCTTTCATTCATGCTTTCACCTATTTCAACGTTGTAACCCCTGCAATATTCCTATCCCATTTATACCATATGGAACAATTTAAAACCAAAAGCAGAAACAATAACTTATGTTTACCTTGCGATACGGCAGAAAACAACTTATAATCAATTACAAATACTTATATATACTTATAAACACTTAAAAAGCAGGCTGATACTATGTTCCAAGAAGAAAGATTACGTCTGATTATCGATTATTTAAAAAAGGAAAAACGAATATCTGTTGATGAAATTTGCCGGATCTTTAAGGTTTCAAGGGATACAGCTAGAAGGGATTTAGTCAGACTTGAGGAAGAAAAAGCGATAATAAGAACACGCGGCGGAGCTATTCTCCCTTCTTCTAAGCATATCATTAAGGACTATTCTAATCGTCTAAGTCTCGTTTCAGCAGAAAAGAAACGGATCGGTAAAAAGGCTGCAGAACTAATAAATAGCGGTGATACAATTATTCTCGATACATCCACAACCGTGCAGGCTTGTGCAGAACATTTAATGGATCTTGAATGTACCATTGTTACCAATTCCATTAACCAAGCGGATCTCTTATCAAAAAATCCCCATGCCCATATTCAACTGCTTGGCGGTGAATTTCATAAGGAGCATCGCTATTTATTCGGAACATCTGTCATTGAAAAGCTTTCCCAATACCATGTAGACAAAACATTTATAGGCTGTTACGGCCTTTCCGAAAAAGGCATAACTGTTGCCCATGAAGAAGATGGAATGGTTATGCGCAAAATGATGCAGCAGGCAGACCAGGTCATCCTTTTAGCCGACCACACGAAAATCGGTGTAACCGGTTATTTTCGCTGTTCAACCTTACAAGATATTGATTTATTTATCACAGATCAAGAACCTGATGAAAGTTTTCAAGAGCTACTTAAAAAGCATGGGGTGGAATTACTGATAGCTCTTTAATCTATTTATTGCAGGAGGTTTTTTAACCATGACAAAATTAATTGCGATTGACCTAGATGGCACGCTTTTAACGAGTAAGAGCCAAATAAGCCCTGAAAATCTTGAAGCCATACATTCAGCAAGGCAAGCGGGAATCGAAATTGTGATTGCAACAGGCCGTGCCCATTTTGATGTGAAAGCCTTGTTTGAAAATACGGGTGTTAAAACTTGGGTGATCGGGGCAAACGGTGCGACGATCCATGACCCTGAAGGCAATCTTTTTCATTCACAGCCAATTGAACCTGCCTTAGCTTACGACATTTTACGTTCTTTAGAAGAAGACGGCTATTATTACGAAGTGTTTAGTAATGAATGCATCTTTACTCCTCAAAATGGGAGAGAGCTTTTGGAAATTGAGATTGATCGCATCAAAAGCGCAAACACGGAAGTTCGCATATCAGAGTTAAAGGAAGCCTTAGTCAAACAATTCAGTCAAACAGGCTTTTTCTTCATTGACTCCTATAAGGAAATTGAAAAAACGGGTGCTGATCTTTATAACATCCTTGCCTTTTCATTTTTTGAAGAAAAGCTTGATGCAGGTTGGAAGAAGTTTGGTCAAATCGAAGGGCTGACCATCGTCTCCTCTGCCCATCATAATTTTGAATTGGAGCACAAAGACGCCTCAAAAGGAATTGCATTAAGAAAGCTTTCGGAAAAATTAGGCATTCCCCTCACAAGCACTGTAGCGATCGGGGACAGCATGAATGATGTTTCGATGTTAAACCTAGCTGGTAAAAGTGTTGCAATGGGAAATGCAAGACCAGAGGTTAAAGAAATTTGTGATGAAGTCACCTTAACAAATGATGAACATGGCGTTGCAAAGGTAATTCGTGCAGCAATAGAAAAAACCTTAACAATTTAGCATAAATTAAAGGCGCAAGTATAGCCAACCACAGATTTTATGTTAATCTGTGGTGGCCTTTCTATTTCTCCTTAAATAAACGACCGTACGACCACTAAAATACTCAAAATAAACCCGATTAGCCCAAGAAAGGAAAAGACGAAAAGTTCTTTTATCTCTTTTTTCTTTATTAACTTCGGGACTTCACTAGCAAAAATAACAATAAAGATGATTACAATAAGTAAGATCTTAAACATAGACCAATCCTTCTTTTAATTGATATGAATCCTATTTTGTTAAGCCGATTCTTCTTACATAAACCGTTGGATGAACCGAAACGTCCAGTTTTTTAAACCTCTCATTCCAATCCTTTTTATATATTTCATTCCACTGTTTTGGGTATTTTTTATACACAGCTTCCCCAAAGCCAAAAATATCTGAGCCTAATTCATCTTTTGCTTTTACTAATACTTCATGAATTCTTGTATGAATTTCCTTTTCAAGTTCAGTCTGTAATTTCTCAATATTCTTAGGATCATTTAAATCTAATTCAGAGGCGTTCTCCATTACATTCATCTCTGAAGTCGTATTCACGGTTATTTTGACTTCGCCTTTTTTTATTTCAGGAACTATTTTTGTTTCAGATCGAATAATATTGGCACTAATATTGCCGCCACCTTTCTCCTCTTCTACCTGGACTGTTATCACACCAAGATTCATTTGATCCCTTATCCATAAAATCCCTCTTGTTTCAGAATCATTCATCCATCCTTCCAATTTATCCCCTTTAAATACGGCCGCACCTATAATCGCTTGGGTCTCTTCTGATTTCTCTTTAACCTTTACTTCCAATGGCTCTGTAGCAAATTGGGGAGCTACTGGCTCAAGCCCTTCCGTAAGATACATATCCAAAAATTCTTTAATATTAACTGACAATCCTACACTTAATTTTGTCAATTCTCTTGTTTCCTCTGCAGTTACACTTTCTAAACTAGGTTTGTTTTTAAGGACTTCAAAGGCATTTCCCTTTGTAAACATGATATAACTGTTCATCCTTGGCTCATGGTACCTTGAATAGAAATCAAGAATCGGAGAAACTCCCTTCCTTGCGAGGTCTTCCCCGATTAATAACACCCTGCTATGTGAAAAAAAGATTCGTCTTGACAGTTTACCTTGGAGTTGTCGATAGGCTTCAGAAAATGTCTTGCCAGTATCAGAGATCATAAATGTACTATTATCCCCGCTGCCTGTCGGTCCCGTAGTTGGTCCAAGCTTTGACGGAATCGCTACTTGAAGAGTTAAACGAATTTCTTCGTCCTCCAAAAGATCTAATCCAACAGCAGTAACAATCGCAATATCATTGATCTCAATCCGATTCCAGCACCCAGTCAGCAAGAAGATTGAGATGAGCAAAACAAATGAGAATTTAGCGGTTTTCATCTTAGCACCATCCTGCCTATTCTAAGAGAACATCTATTTTTTTCGATTCTGTGTACCCAGCCTTCTCAAATTCCTTTTTCCCACTTGTTCAGGTCGTTCGTCCATCTTCCACCAAGGTGCACGTATAAAGAGGTCCTTAAGGTCATTAAAATTAAATGGAGCAATAGGAGCTAAGTAAGGGACTCCAAAGGATCTGAGTTGAACAAGGTGAACAAGGATAAAAAATACCCCTAGAAGGATTCCGTAAAATCCAAGCAAAGCTGCAAGAAACATCATTAAAAAGCGAAGCAGGCGAATGGCTCCTGTCATGCTGTAGCTAGGAAACATGAACGAAGCAATCCCTGTAATCGATACAACAATAACAAGGGGAGCGGACACAATGCCTGCTTCAACTGCAGCTTGACCAATAACTAAGGCACCGACAATACTAACTGTTGACCCAACTGGCCTTGGCAGCCTTAACCCCGCTTCCCTTAAAGCCTCAAAGGTAATCTCCATTAATAAGGCTTCAACAACCGCTGGGAAAGGAACTTTTTCCCTCGAAGCAGCAACACTAAACAACAGGTTTGTTGGTAATAATTCCTGATGGAATGTTGTGACGGCTATATAAATAGAGGGAAACAATAAGGCAATTAATAAAAATAAATAACGGATAGAGCGAATAAAAGAAGCCATCATGAACCTTCCATAATAATCCTCAGGTGAATCCATCATTTGAAAAAACGTTACAGGCACAACTAGACCAAATGGGCTATTTTCAACAATAATCCCTACTCTTCCTTCAAGGATGTTACCGACAACCCGATCAGGTCGTTCTGTTTGTAAAACTTGCGGAAAAACAGAATAGGGCTTCTCTTCAATAAATTCAATAATATATCCGCTGTCTTCAATTGCATCTATATCAATTTGCTGTAATCTTTTTCGCACTTCCTTAACTAATGATTCCTCTGCTATTCCTTCTATATAGGTAATAATCACTTCTGTTTTAGAAAGTTTTCCAATTTTCATGCTTTCTAATTTAAGCTTAGGTGTACGGATTCTCCTCCGTATCATGCTAGTATTGGTCCGAATATTTTCTGTAAAGCCCTCTCTTGGTCCTAAAACAACAGCCTCTGAAGGTGGTTCATCTACTGATCGCTGCTGCCAGGATTGCTCACTAATAAATAGGGCTTGTTTAAACCCATTAATGATTAACACGGTTCCGCCAATAAAGAGATGATCAGAGATTTGTTGAATCGTTTCCCCTTTTTTTACTTGGCTTGAGCTGATCTCATCTTCAATATCCTTAAGGGTTAACTGACTCTTTTTTAGAAAATCTTCTTTTTGATTTAATAACGGCTCTAATATACTATCTTCCATTCGTTTCATATCTACTAGACCCTCAAGATATAAAACAATAGCTGTATACGCATTATTTATTTCAAATTTTCGAAACATAAAATCAAAAGAACCTTCAAACATTCGTTTAATTTTATAAAAATCTTCCTCTATGATTCCTGTTAAATAATCTGTTTCATTTTGCTGTTTTTTAGGTTCTTTATTCATAACCTTTTGCGTTGACCTAAAGAGCTTTATCCACCTATTCATACTCATAATCACACCTCCTAAACGAAACTTACTTCCCGCCTAAATATAGACCATTGAAATATTTTCCATTGAAAAACGGATATATTTTCCACAATTTTAACTTTTTAATTCTATTCTAGTTGAATTTATCTTTTCCGAATTTATCCATGTTATGCGAACTTTAACATTTAAAATTAGGCTCTTTTGAACCTATCTCTTAATCCGCTGCTGACACTTAAAATAAGTTAAAAAACAGCGAAGATTTTTTGGTTCTTTTTGGATCTATTTGATTCTTTTTGTCAATCTACAAGGAAAGATAGAGAAAAAAATGTCTTTTTCATAGAAGAATTGTCGAAAGCATTTCAAAATCTAGCAAAATCATTAATAATAAAGGATATAATTAATATAAATGTTGTGGGAGCCATAGATGATGAATATAGATGATTACACTGAATTGACCAATAAAATAAATTTAGTTAGAAAACTGATGATTGTTACTGCACAAACAAAAGGAATCAATAATCCGGAAACAATTAAATATAGCGAAGAATTATACCGTTTAATTCTTGAAACGCAATTATTGCTAAAAACAAAAGTGAATAAACCGTTTAATCCACCTGTTAATTCCTATCACCTTTCAACTACTTGAAATTCCCGACATTCATGTTAAAGTGATACTTATTGGATTTTTTCGGGAAATAATTACCTGCCCTACTCTCTTACCTTCTTCAATTTGGCGGGTGGCTGAACCGTTTGAAAAAGTTAGGTGAATCTATGGATATTAAACAATTACAATATTTTATTGAAGTAGCTGATTTGGGCAGCTTTTCACGTGCAGCTGAGTCATTGTATATTACTCAGCCTACGATCAGTAAAATGATAAAAAATCTTGAAGAAGAATTAGGTGTACCATTATTTGATCGTTCACGAAAGAAACTTCTATTAACAGATGCGGGACAAACCATTTTAAAACAAGCAAAATTGATCGATAAAGCGTTTACTAATTTAGAAATTGAAGTAGATAATCTCTTAGGCTTAAAAAAAGGACATATTAGAATCGGTTTGCCTCCAATCTTTGATGCCCATGCTTTTCTTAAGATCATCGGCTGTTTTCATGAAAAATACCCTGGGATCACCTTCCAGTTTGTTGAAGACGGATCGAAAAGAATCGAAGATGATGTCGATAAACATATTCTTGATGCCGGAGTTGTTGTTCTTCCAACACAGGATGACATCTTTGAACATTTTGCTTTTATGGAGGAAGACTTGAAGCTAATTCTCCACCCTAGACATCCTTTAGCTGAAAAAACAGAAGTACATTTAACGGAATTAGCAAATGAATCCTTTATATTATTTAACAAAGACTTTGTATTAAATGATCATATAATCTCTGCTTGCAATAAGAGTGGATTCCATCCGCATATTATCTCTGAAAGCTCACAATGGTCATTTATTGAAGAAATGGTTGCCTCAAAGCTTGGCGTCTCTTTGCTTCCGGAAAGCATTTGCCGCCATCTCAAATGGAATGTCCGAGCAGTAAAAGTAATCGAGCCATCCATTAGCTGGAATCTTGCCCTTATTTGGAGAAAAAATGCATACATTTCCAATGCAGCTAAAGCATGGTTGCAGTTTACGAAGGAAAAGTTAAAATCGCCATTAGAGTAGCTACAGCAACGATTCAACTGCATATTTATAGTAAGAGGATTCAGGAGATGAATCCTCTTTTTATATTTGAAACCATTTACATAGATAAAAGCTATACTTCCAATAAAAATTAACCATTTTACTAACTTAAATCACAGGCGTACACTTGTAACAGGTTAACAAACCTTTCTATAGAAATGATTCTTTTGTTGGTACCAGCCATTTTTAGCCTTTACGGCAGCAGAAAAAGCCGTACATCTTAATGTAAGTCAACGATGAAAGGAAGTTATAAAAATGGAAGCAAAAAAAACGAAGGAAAGCCGTATTGTTAGTACTGACCAAGTATTATCATGCGATTTAAATAATTATAATACCCTCTTTGGCGGAGTATTGATGAAAAAGCTTGATAATGTTGCAACCTTATCAGCTCGAAGACATTCAAGAGTAAAGGAATGTGTCACAGCATCAACGGATTCAATTGATTTCTTATGCCCTATTCACCAAACTGATTCCGTTTGTATTGAATCATTTGTGACCTACACCGGAAAAACATCTATGGAAATTTTTTGTAAAGTGATTGCTGAGGATATGATCACAGGTGAACGAAGAATGGCAGCAACAGCCTTCTTGACATTTGTAGCGTTAAATGAAAACAAACAACCTGTTGAAGTGCCGGGGATTATCCCAGAAACGGAAGAAGAAATATTTCTCTACAATACTGGTAAAGAAAGAGCAGAAATGAGAAGACTAAGAAGACAAAAAAGTAAGGAATTAGCTGAATATATTACCGTTAGAAAACCATGGGACAAATAAGGAGGAGAGAAGAATGATGCTGGTAACGAGTCAGGCTGAATTAACATCGACCAACGATGCTCTTCAGACATTAAAGAAAGACTTTCCTACACTCTTTCAAAAACTAATGCATGTTGTAAACTTAACACGGGCATTGCAATTCAACTATCAATATATGGGTTGCCTAATAATGGATGAAGATGCTGAACATTACACTCCTAGCTTTGTTTATGGCTCTGTACTACGCTTGTATAAGAAAGAAGTTCAAAAGCTAAGGGATGATGAAAATTTCGACCGAATTAATAAGTTTCTTTCCCATTATAAAAAGATTGGATATGCAAAGATCTCCTTATTAATTCTTGGTCATTCCCCAGAAACGTTAGTTGGTCCTTCTTCTATCAAATAATTAGTAGAGGCTGTCTCTTGAGACAGTCTCCACTAAGGTTTAAATGAGTCTCATTTAATCGCTCAGGTAACCAAATCAACTATTTCAATTTAAAATGATTAACAACAAAAAATGAACACATATTAAAAGAAGGAACATTTGAAAGGAGATACTAATATGGATTTTTTACCGAGAGAGCAAATTATTAATGAGTTACAAGATTCCTTCCAACCACTTATTACCAAATATGGTATAGAAGATATCGGTATTTTTGAAGAAGAGGGTCAGGATCAACATTACTTCTTAGGTTATACAGTTCGAAAAGACGGAAAAACCTATCATGTCTATTCTCCTTTTATTAAAAATCAAACTGGAGGGTTGGCCCCTGAAAAACGAGAATGGACGATAGAAACTGATGATCCAATGAATAAGGATCTAAAAGGCTATAAACAATTAGAAGATGCTTTTCGCGACATAAAATAATCAAAAAACCTTAGCCATTCGACCTGGAGTAGCTACGTTTTTTTAATATTAATTCATTTCAATCTGTCATTTGGCAGGCTTTATTCCCTGCTCTTCCCTTGTTTAGAAGAACCGCCCCATGCTTCAACATTTTTTAGTCCTTTAATATTTGAGACATGGAAGACTGGGTTTTTCCCGTTCGCTTTTTGCTTCATATAGTCATTGAGAGCTGCAATCGCAATTTTCCCTAGCAGTACAATCGCAATCAAGTTGATGATCGCCATTAGCGCCATTAGTAAATCCGCAAGACTCCATACAAAGCTTAATGATGCAAGTGATCCAAATGCAACCATCGCCACAACAGCTATACGGTAAATGTTTAGCCAGATTTTATTTGTGTTGATAAATTCAATGTTTGTTTCACCGTAGTAATAGTTCCCGACAACTGAACTAAAGCAAAATAGGAACACAATTAGGGCTAAGAATATACTGGCCCATGAACCCATTGAGGTTTCAAGTGCATTCTGTGTCAGGACAATACCGTCAGATTCTGTTGACGTATAAAGACCAGACAATAAAATAATAAATGCTGTTGAGCTACAGATTAAAAGTGTATCAACGAATACACCAAGAGATTGAATAAGTCCTTGTTTGACAGGATGGCTGACATCAGCTGTTGCTGCCGCATTTGGCGCACTACCCATTCCAGCCTCATTCGAGAACAAACCGCGTTTTATTCCATTCATCATCGCAGCGCCCAGCGCCCCGCCTGCTACTTCATTAGCACCAAAAGCACTCGTAAAAATTAAACCGATTACACTTGGCAGTTCAGAAAAATTCACAACCACGACATAAAGAGCCATCAAGATATATGCTCCTGCCATAACAGGAACAATAATTTCTGATACTGTTGCTACCCTTTTAAGCCCGCCAAAAATGATGACTGCCGTAATGACTGTCAAAACAACCGCTATTAAAACTTTGTTTATACCAAATGATTCATTAAGGGCACTTGTAATCGTATTTGCTTGAACAGAATTAAATGCCAAACCAAATGTTAAAGAAATAATAATTGCAAATGTAACACCCATCCAGCGGGCATTTAATGCTCTTTCCATATAGTAGGCTGGACCGCCACGGAATGTATTCCCATCTTTCACCTTATAAATTTGCGCAAGTGTACTCTCAATAAACGCAGATGCAGAACCAATTAATGCGATTAGCCACATCCAGAATACTGCCCCCGGACCACCTAATGTAATAGCAATGGCAACCCCAGCAAGGTTCCCGGTTCCTACACGTGAAGCTGTGCTTATACAAAAAGCCTGGAAAGAGGACACTCCTTTTTTATCAGCCATAGCTCCTTCGCCTAATAATCTAAACATTTCTCCAATTAACCGGAACTGTACAAACTTTGTGCGAAATGTAAAATAAAGACCTGCACCTATCAGCAAAATAATCAGAACATATGACCAAAGCAAAGTATTGGCTCCATTAATAAAAGTTTCAATTATTTTCATTCTTAACACCCCTATCTAAAAATCTTTTAGCATTACTATCATATACATTTCCTGTAATGGATACGCTTTTACTATATTAGCATATTAAATAGAGTCTTTAAAAACGTTGTTATTTTCTGAATTTTATATAATCAATTAGTAAATAAGCTGTTTTCACAGAGTATGGTTAAGCTATTGATTTTATTACAAATTATTAAAAAGGGTCAGTCCCCCAACTGTTTGAGGGGACCGACCCTTGTGTAAAAAGCTCTGTTTACTTTTTATAGAGAATCCAGCGCTTGCTTTAAATCTTCCCAAATATCCTCCCATGCTTCAAGGCCAACTGATAAGCGCAACAATTGATTTGAAATGCCCATTTTTAGTCTGGCTTCTTCTGGAACGCTCGAATGTGTCATGGAAGCAGGGTGTTGAATCAACGTTTCCGCATCTCCAAGGCTTACTGCAATTGGAATAAGTTTGAGAGCGTTAACAAATTTTACGGCATCTTCATATGTTCCATCAATTTCAAAGGATAGCACGCCTCCCCCTTTTTTCATTTGTCTGGTCATCATTTTAAAATCTGGATGTCCTTTGTCACCAGGGTAATAGACAGCCTTAATTTTAGGATGGTTTTTCAAAAGGGCATGAAGTTTTTCTGCATTTTCACAATGGCGATCCATCCTCACCGCAAGCGTTTTGATTCCCCGAAGCAATAGCCACGCATCAAAGGGTGAAATGATTCCGCCAATATCCTTCTGCGTCGTTCGTTTTAAATAGTCGATGATCTCCTGACTTCCGACAATGATTCCTGCGATCACATCACCATGCCCGCCAATATATTTCGTCCCGCTATGGATGACAAGATCACAACCTAATGTTAATGGCTTTTGTAAGTAAGGTGTTAAAAATGTATTATCGACAACCACCTTACTCCCCTTTTCTTTGGCAATCCTTGCGACTAATGCTAAATCGATTACTTTCATAGTTGGATTTATCGGTGTTTCAATATAAATACATGTTGTGTTTTCTTGAATATTTGATAAGATCTCATCCGCTGCAGATAATTCTGAAAAAGAGTAATTTATCTGATATTTTTCTTTTAGCAATTGTAATAAACCATACGTACAACCGTACAAACCTTTTGAACATAAAATATGGTCATTTTTCTTTGTTAATCCGATTAAGGTAGCTGAAACAGCTGCCATACCTGATCCAAAAGCAAGTGCAGCCTCCCCTTCTTCTAAAATAGCCATACGTTCCTCTAAAACTTCAACAGTTGGATTTGAAAGCCGAGAATAAATATAGCCATCCTCTATACCAGCAAACCTTCTTCCTCCTTGTTCCATTGTCGAGAATGTAAAGGTGGATGTTTGATAGATAGGCGGGGTTAAACTGTCATGATGATTTTTTGGAGAATAACCGGCATGAATGGCCATTGTTTCAAACTGAGGCTTACGATCTTTTTTCATTGAAATCCCCCTCGTCCGGTATGATAATGCCGAAATGCTTCTATCTGTAAATAGGCGCTTTTGTTATATCATATTTGTTACAGCACGATTTCGTCACATTTTCCTTTCAAGGATTATTCACCAATCTCAACTTGTTTCTCGATAAAACCGGATAATAGAATGAGAGAATAAGCCCACAATAACCATGAAGCAAAATATTTATCCGTATTAGGGTCAAGATTTGGAAATAGATTTTGGAAATAAATTAAAACAACAGCATCGATTAACATGCCAGGTAAAGCGATAAAGAGTGCCGCTTTAATTTTTTGATTCGAATGTACTTTTTTCCATTTATAAACGGGTAAGGTTAAAACAGCGATTAATGGAACAACCAAAGTATACGACATGATCATCAGCAGTGGCTGGTCATATAGAAAAAAGAATTGTCCTCCGAATCGAAAAATCAATGTCGCTCCAAGCCAAACGAAAAATCCCCAAAATAGAAAAAACATGATAAACACTCCTCCAAATAAAATGATTGTAAATTATTACCTACACTTCCAATCACGTACCATTTTACTTAGATTAAAGGGGAATGTATTGTGCGAATTGTCCTATTTTTCACTTTCATAAGGTATAAATTGGCAACTAAAAAGGAAATTCGACGTAGTAGCCAATTAAAATGCGAAAAAAGACGCCTACCACCAGCAAATCTTTCCTGACAATCATCAAAGGTGGTTAGAGCGCCTTATCTTCTTATAGTAATGAGATAATCTTTTCTGCTGTGCTTTGCCCGTTTTCAATACAATCCGGAATTCCAACACCATAATAGGAACAGCCTGCAACGATCATTCCTGGATATTTTTCGGCGAGCTTGCCTTCAATCGCATCTACAGTATGGGGATGCGTCTTCCGGTAATTAGGCATACTCTCCATCCAAGTGGTTACTTCGCTGGTAACCGGTTCAGCCGAAATTCCAAGACTTTTTTGAATATCAGTCCGTGCCACTTGAAGGAGCTCTTGTTTGCTCATGTTTTGTAAACTCGGGAAAAGCGGATGACTGCTTTTATAATATAGCCTTACTAACAAATTTCCGTTAGATGACGTATGTTCCCATTTTCTGCTTGTCCATGTACAGGCATTGCATGAAAGGTCATGATTGCTTGCGTTAATAAACCCGGTTCCCTCTTCTGGAAGAAGGTGATCTGGAACATCAAAACCAACATACACACTGATAAGTGAGCTGTTTTTCAAATTAGCAAAATCATTCTTTAAATCCGTGTCATTTATCAATTTTTCTGCAGCTGTGTGTGGAATGCTTAACACTATAAAATCAGCTTCTATTGATTCATGATTCATAAAGGAGACGCGATATCGCTCTTCAACTTTTTCTATCGCTGTTGCCTTTATATTTTTTACTATTTCAACATCATCCAGTGCTTTTTCATACGCATCGATCAACGTCCCTAAACCATTATTAAAAGAAATGAACTTTCTCTCTCCATTGCTTTGAAATTTCTCCTTATTTACTTCAAAGCCTTTTATGATGCTGCCATACATTTCTTTATAGTCAAACACATATGGCAATGTTGACGCAATGGTTAAGTCCATTAAATCTCCAGAATACACGCCAGAAAGCACAGGGGCAATTTGTTTCTCAACTAGTTCTTTCCCAAGAAAAAATTCAAGAAATTCTCCAATGGAATCGTTTTTCGTAAACGTTTCATTCTTTATATAAAAATCTTTTAATGCCGCTACTTTTCCTTCAGCTGAAATAAGTGTTGACTTCGCTAATGACTCAATACTTGCCGGAATTCCGAATACTGAATCAGGAGGAATCGGCTTTAACTGACCGTCAGCGTAGATAAACGAGCGCCCTGTCGCATTATACACAACCTCTGATTGCAAACCTAGATCTTCAATAAAGGACATTGTGTTCGCCTTGCGTGAAACGATGGAATCCGCACCTGTTTCCATAACAAACTCATGTTTTTTTACAGTGCAGATCTTTCCACCAAGCTCCGAAGAAGCCTCGGCAAGGATAAGCCTTACATCCGATTGCATAGTTTTTTTCCATCTGTTCAATTCATACATGGCAGATAACCCGGTAATGCCGCCACCAATAACTAGAACGGTTTTCACTTTTTTCACACCTCTATTTAAGGTCAATATCACTTATTAATAGTGTACAATACTTTCATGATGGGATTAAACAAACGTTTAATTAACTTTTTAATATTAAATCACACCTAAAGAATGCAGATATACTATAGCAATTGTCAGGGGAACCACCCATCTCATTAAGAACCGCCATACTGCAAACAATTGCGGCGGATACGAGTTTGCCAGTATAAATTCTTGTTTAATTAATGCTTTGTTCATTTTAAACGAAATAAATACGGCAATCAGTAAATTACCGAGCGGCAGCAAAATATTACTAACCAGATAATCAGTTGCATCAAAAATCGTTTTCTCAAAAATAAGCAAGTCACTTAGCGGTCCCATCGATAATGCAGCTGGGATCCCTGCCAAAAAGACAGCTGCTCCAGCCACCCATGAAACGCCCTTTCTTGATCGTTTTCCACCCTCTGTAAAAGCAGAAACAATGATTTCTAATAGGCTGAAGGAGGAGGTTAAGGTTGCAAATAAAAATAACAATAAGAAAAGACTTAAAAAGAACTCGCCAAATGGGATCTGGGAAAACACAGTAGGAAGAACGATAAAGAGTAATCCCGGGCCTTCTGTCGGCTCAAGTCCAAGCGCAAAAACAGCTGGAAAAATAGCCAGTCCGGCAAGCAAAGAAACAAAAATATTCATCACCACAACAGAGGTTGCAGACGCTGGAATACTTACTGATTTATCTAAATATGAACTATATGTAACCATACAGGAAAACCCGACAGCCAGCGCAAAAAACGATTGGCCAAGTGCATACAATATGCCGTCACCCGTGACACTTGTGAAATCAGGCTTTAGAAAAAATTCCACCCCTGCCATTGCCCCATCCAAGGTTAATGATCTGGCGACAAGAACGATAAAAAAAAGAAATAATAAGGGCATCATATACTTGCTTGCTCGTTCAATGCCATTTTTTATGCCAAACGTAATGACAATAATATTAATAAGTAAATAAAGAGCTAAGCCAAGAAGTGTAATACTTGGCGAGCTTGTTACCTTTCCGAAAAGCTCCGGATAATTAGCTCCAGCATGAATTACTTGGCCAACGATCGAAAGCAGGCTGTAAACTAACACCCATCCCCCAACCACACAATAAAAGGACAGCAATAAAAAGCAGCCGATGACCCCAAGCTTTCCAATGTTATCCCAAAGGCTGTCCGGGGCAAGTTTTTTATACGCGGAGATGGCTTCCTGCTTTGCTCCTCTTCCAATAATAAATTCAGATATTAGCATAGGAAGTCCGATAAGAACCGTAAAAGCGAGAAAAACTAAGAAAAAAGCAGCCCCGCCGTTCATCCCAGCTACATACGGAAACTTCCAAATGGCTCCAAGACCAATGGCAGCTCCAGCAGAGGAAAGAATGAAGCCAAGCTTCGAAGACCATTGTTCACGTTTATTTTGCATAATTTCCTCCTATAATGTTTTTGTAAAACTACCTTATCAATCGATAGATTAAAAATCGTTCGTTAGGATTATGTTCATATAATCCAGGGAGCTTGACCTCCTGCTTCAATTCAAAAGCGCGATGATTTTCTAAATAATAAATATAATCAGCTGCTACATAATATAATATCAGTTCGATGTCCCGCTCTGAATCTTCCACAGAAAGCAAAATATTATTTATGACCTTCATAAAAATCTGAATCGAAAACGGATTAAAAAAATAAAATCGATTATCAAGAGGATGGATTTGGTACTCTTCAGCAAGACAACAGTAAAAATGAATGTTCTCATTGCTTTTTTTGTCTTTTTTATATACTGATAGTGATTTTTAAGTGCCTCTTGATAGAAAATCTCGTTCATCTCAATTCCTATAACCGTAGCATTTAATAGATAATGGATAAAAAAGTTTAACCTTCCCTTGCCGCACCCGAAATCAATTATACGATCACTGCTCTTCAATTCATAGTGATCAACTAAATATTCTAAAGCATCATATGGTGTCGGCTCATATCGGTGATAATGATAGGATTGGTTAAAGCTCAATTGTTCTCCCCTTGTTTTAATGCCAAGTAACTTATCAAAAAACAGTTCTTTCATTCCATGTGCTCCCTATAGTTGTTTTTATTTCAGCCCCAGCAATGTTCATTCCTTACAACAGCTTAGCGAACATGGTATGATAGATAGTAAGATTGAAAGCTGAGATAAGGTGGGATTTAATGAACTGGGTATCCTCCGCAAAAAAAAGTGATTTTCTCAAATGGTTTTTAACTCATCATCAACTAAAAAATACGGAAGCTCGCAGGCTGCTAGAATATATCGTAAAAAATCACCACATCCTTGGAAATCTTTCCTTTACAGATGCCATTCATCCAAAAGAAAGAACGATGATTATTTCAAGCATTCACTCAGATGAACCAGGCTTTCTTTTTTATCATAACAGCTTGAAAACCGAAGATGTTTCAAAAGCGATTGGTTCTCTGATGAACTATCCTTCAGACAAAGTCTATCTTATCCTTCATTTCTTTGGAAAACAATCTAATTACAAGTATACACAGTTAATTGAAACATCTAGATTACAATCGATCAAACAATATGAACAATCTGAGAAAGATGCAAAGACGGTTGATCTTTTCGTTGAAATTTCTTTGCTTAAGAGCCAAATCAATAAGGCATTGGATGATCGGAATGAAGAGCTTTTTAAAGAATTGGCCAGTCGCTTAAAAGAGCTTCAAAATGCGTAAATAATAGAGGCTTTCTCAAAGTGGGTTTATCCCTATTGAGAAAGCCTTTTCTATTCTATTGTCCTATTAAAAAGCATTTCAATATGTCTAATCTCATTGGTAATTTAATGGTAAAAATAGTGAAAAATTCCCTTTGGCTGAAAATTGATTTTAGGTAACATGGTAGTTGTGTTTAATTACTTATAAATCATTCGAAAGCGAGGGAAGAACAATGAAACGAAACAACAAATTTCTCATGCATTGGCTGCTAGTGCTGGTGTTAATTGCTTCTGCGATCTCACCGAGTTTTGCAAATGCAAAAAACACCAAACAGCAAAGCTTGCCAATACAATCAGAAGAATCTGACCAAACCGTTAAGCAACTGATGCAAAAAGCGATGGAACAAATCGAAGCGATCCCGGAAACTCAGTCTCCACAAAAAAATCATAAACGGGTGGAATACGCACTTTTTGAATTACAGGCTGCTGTTGACGGGAATTTCGAAACAAACAATGCGATTAAGTCCTAAAGATTTTTTGACCACAGTTCAAATGCACTAAACATCATTGAAGCATCTCCACAACTTACTTCTGAGATACAAGACCCAATCATAGACAATGTGATAGCAGCAAACAGGCTCGTGACGAAAGAATTACTATCCCTGTTAGAAAAAAATCAAGACATGTTTTCGAAAAAAGAACAAAAGCTTCTAGAGAAAGCGCAAAAAGATTATGAAAAAGGCTTAGACTTTGAAAACAAAAACAACCGCGGGCAATCGATTCATTTCTATCAAAAATCATGGTCAAATGCTCAAGTACTGAAAGATAGAGCGAAACAACTTCTTGATTCTGACGGGGATGGAGCGATGGATCAAATTGAGGAGAAATTAGGGACAGACAAGAATGCAATCGATACAGATCAAGATGGCTTATTAGATGGTTACGAAATTTTAAAGCTCTATACCTCACCTCTTACAAAAGATACTGATAAAAACGGGACACAGGATAGTGAAGAGGACCTTGATCAAGACCGCTTATCAAATCTTGAGGAGCAGAAGCAAGGGACAGATCCTGTTTTAAAGGATTCGGATGCTGATGGCTTAGATGACCATCTAGAATTAAAGGAATTTGGCACCTCACCTTTACTGAAAGATAGCGATCATGACGGCTTGGACGATGCTGGCGAATATCGTGTCGGCACAGACCCGCAGCAGCCAGATTCGGATCGTGACCGACTTTATGATGGACTGGAAAGCTATCCACAAACTTTTACTGATAAAAAATCAGGGGCTGTTCTTGAAGTCACTGGAGAAGGTGACCTCTCATCTGCGGTTTCCATGCAAAATGTATCTGAATATACCTTATTTCAAGACATCCCAGGTGCTGTTTCAGACTTTGTTGATGTTTCGGTAGAACAGAAAGTCGAACATGCAACCATTAAGTTCCCAATCAATAAAGACGCCATCCCCAATGGTGATCTTGAAAAGGTAAAACTAGTTGTATACGATAAAGAAAAACATCAATTTACACAGTTAGAAAACCAGAAAATCTACCCTTACTGCTGCTCAACGGAATCAAATTAACCGGCAAATTCGTCAACGTTGGGGAACAAATTTGGACGCCTCAAAACGAGCAGAAGCTTTTGCGATGGAAGCAGCCATCTGGTACTATGAGCAGCTCGGGTATAAACTTTTATATTCACAGCGCGATATAAACCAAACGATTCGCACTTCCCAAGGACCAGACATTATCATGAAGACACCAGATGGTGAACCGTTCATTATTGAAGCGAAAGGGTCCTATTCAGAAAAAGGAAAACTAAACGATGGCCGCAGAAAAGGCGCAAGACTGGCTTCAAATGTAGGCGGTGAATATCGTTTATATCTAGCAAGAGATTGGCTGACAGTCAATAGTCAAAGCCGATATATGGATGCCTTTGAGAAAGCCATTCAAAACAACACGATTAGCAAAGAAGAGAAAGAAGCCTATGATATGTTAAAAGATATTATCAATAATGGTTCACCATACAAAAGCTCTGTCGTGTATGGTGGAATTAGAAGTGCAAAATCGGCCATTGAGCCAGGACAAAACCTTGATGAATACATGGAAAACCTTTTAAAGGACACAGACTCTTTAGACTTTATTATTATCCGCAATATTTAAGCAGATAAGGCAGGAAAGAAGGAGGCTCTCCTCTCTTTCCTGCCATTCATTTCAGGAGGCCTTAATACCATGAGCAAGCAAATAAAAATAAACGAAAAAAAACTTCTTCAAAAAAAGCAATTTCTTGATTCAATCGGTCCTCAATCATGGTCTGATTATGAAGCCTATGCCAGATGCTTATTCTATCTAGGAGAAAAAGAAAAAGCGAAAGCATATTTTTTAGAAGCAGCCGGTCGGATTGCAAACTTGCTTTCCGTATTTGAAAAAAGAAATCAAACAGAGTTTGCTAGGATAAAAATGGTACAAGCTAATTTTTACCGTCTTGCAGGTGATAATACTGAAAGCCTAAAACAATATGAAGAGATTCAAGGTCTTCTTCTCCATTTATTTAAAACTGAATATGAGGAAAATGTCGATAAAGGAAACAGTCTATTAAGCAAGCTCAGCACCTGCTATTTCTTTCTCGAAGACTATGAAAAATCCGTCCACTATGGAAGCATGGTAAAAGAATGGCAGCCCATCGCACAAGGTTACTCTGAGGGCATTCTTCATAAAAATAACAAACAAATTCAATCCACATTAGACCATGTCATAAAAGAGATTAACCACGAAAAAAGCGTCCCTTATGATACTGGAGCTGAAATAAGCTTGTGGGATTGGTATGAGATTGGGAAAGAGCTAGCTTTAAAGTTTTCAGCAGTGGAATAAGACCTTGTATCTCCACTGCTTTTTAATGAAAAAAGTGCATGATTTCCCAAGTTCATGCACCAGCTCTATTTCAACGAATCGAACCGAGTTGTTTGATTTTAATATTTTTAAACACCGCTCGGCCGCCCTCTGTATAAAGGGTAATTCCTTTATCTTCTTTTTCGGGGAATATTAAATTTGAATGTGTGACCTTTCCATCATTAACAAAAACCTCAACACTCATTTTATCAACTAGAATCGTTAAGTGAGCTTGCCGCTTGCTGCTATCAAATGGCGCTGTGCTTTTAGTCGATTGATTCCTATTATCAGGGTGGTTTGTAAATGCCCGGTTCACATATGAATTTTGTTCTGCTGCGAAAATTCCGACGTCAACATGCCGCTGACGATTTTTTGATTCTCTAAGCCTTAACCCTACATTTTTAAGATCTTTCCAAAAAATATCTGTTTCTAATTGATAGACCTCACCTGTATCGTCAAGCGTTACCTCCCCATCTACTTCTATCTGATCATAGGAATAAATCGAAGTGATTAAGTTAGTTAATTCATGAATTGGTTGTGAGCGTAAATAATACTCATTTCCACCAGCATGCATCAATTCAATTTGCCGAACAACTGAATCCATGCCGTTAAAGCCTTCTTTTAAGGTTGGTGTATGATGGGCATAATCCCAATTATTCATCCATGCCAAGGCATAGCGTTGATTGTATGGATCCTTGTCTTTTCCATCCTCAAACGTAACACCGCCATACCAATCAAAGCCATAATCCAGCCATTGCGGTTCATTTTGATCAGGGAAAAATTCCTTTCCATCGAACATTCCGGTCCAATAGGCATACGAGTTTGGCTTCCCTTGCGATTTTCCATTCGAACTAACCCCAAGCACCCATTTTAATGTCCCGTTGTTCGCGCGCATTAAAAACAGATCCGGGCACTCCACAAGCCCAATATCTTTTGTCATAAATCCACTCAGATAATGCCACTCTTTTAAGTTATGAGACTCATAAAACCCTATTTTAGTGCCTTCCGCCATAACCAAAATCCATTTTTGATGTCTTTCATCCCATATGATTTTCGGATCTCTAAAATCCTTCGAACCTGGATTTTCCATAATCGGCTCATCGCGATAGGAAGTAAATGTTTTTCCAAAGTCCTTACTATACCATAAAAATTGCTCCTGTTTTCCCCCATCCTTGGAGGGCTGTGTAACAATGGCAATTAGTGTGTTTTTACCAAAGCCTGCCGTATTATCTTTATCAAGTACGACTGACCCTGACCACGGATCCCCGTTATCATTTGTATATTTCGGAATAGCGATCCCCTCATCCTTCCAATGCACCAAATCCTCTGAAGTTGCGTGCCGCCATTCTGTACCATTGCCATTTGGGTAATCACGATTATAAAGATAATAGTAATGATACTTTCCATTTAAATAAATGGGCCTCTGAGGGTCATTCTTCCACTTATCAGGTGTCGTGAAATGGTAATTGGCTCGATATGATGACTCAACTTGCTCTTTAGGATTATTGATAGGATGGTCAACAGTTGGTTCCATCAAATGATGAGCTGGATATGTCATTACCCCCGTTAGAATGATGGAGAAGCCAATGATGACATAACACAGATCGTATCCCTTCTTTTTCATTCTTTTTTTATCCAAGGTAACTCACCACGCTTTTCAAAAATTCTTTCTAATATAAAAGAAAAAATGTCAATTAAATAACCGACATTTTTTCTTTTTACATGATCGAAGGGTGACAGACCCCTTTTTGGGATATAAAGTAGTAAATTATTTATTTATCGTGATTTGCCCTTGCTCAAGGATGCCATCTTTTACTACAGATGTTTTTGATCCTTTAATGTTAAGTAAGAAGCTTGGAGCAAATGTAGATTTATGATCCTCGAAGTAACCTCTGTTTGTCATATAGCTTGTGACAACCACATTATCGCTATTCTTTTGCGGAATCGCAAAGTGTGCATATGTCCAAGTAACATCATAAGGATCAAGATCGTGATGTAAGACAATTCCTGTATCATTTAATGGCTTATATGGTCCAGTTAATGAATCTGAAACATAACCTAACAAGTAAATATCGCGATCATCAATGCCGTCAATTGTCATCTTTGATCCTCTTGAACTTGTGAATAAGTACCATTTTCCATCCTTTTTAAAGATGTTAGGACGCTCGATTTCATCTGTTACCGTGTTCGATGCAATCAATGGTTTCATTACTTTTTTCACTGTATAATCATCATTTATTTCAATAATACCCATTGCACCATTTGCTAGAGTAGCTAATTCCTTTTTAGGACTTTGTAAAAGCTTTTCCTTCTCAGATTGGAAGAATGGTGTGCTTCCGCCATAATAAGCTTTATTGTAAAGGGATTTTTCACCTTCATATCCGTATTCTGTTCCGGTGTTGGCCTCAAATACAAGATACTTACGGCCTTTTTCTTCAATGTAGTGTGGATCTCTCAACGTATGATTATTAAGGAAATTACCATCTTTGAATGCTTGGTTCACATTTTGATAAACCTTCCCGTCTCCACCCTCAAAGATTGATTTGAAGTCTTCAACACCATCGACTTTAAGTGTATTTGCATCCACTTCAGATACATTCACTTGTGCTGTTGTTAAGGTTTGTTTACCGTATTTCTCTTGCTCAGCATCAAAACCTCCGCGATTTGTATAAAATAAACGGACTTCTCCATCAGATGTTAAGGTTGCTGAACCTGACCATTCTTCTGTTTGATCTTTTAAATATGGATCATTTGGAGCATATTTATCACTGTCTTTAAACACTCTTCCGGCGTTTTTCCAGCTATCAAGCGATGTTTCTCCTACCTTTTTATAGAACATATAAATAAACGTGTCACTTCCGTTTTTCGGGTCACCAGCTAATCCAAAAACAATATGGTATCCATTATATTCTGCTACTGTTCCATCAGCATTTTGCAATGGCCATGTATCCCACACATCTAAATCGATCAATTGCCCGAATTCATTGTATTTTTTTGCTGAAGGGATATTTTGAATGGTTGAGGCATCGAATTGTGGCACCGTATATTTTGGATCTCCATGTTGTTCAATCATTTTATACATGTCTGAACGTGTGATATGAGAGATTCCATAATCTTCTTTGTGATCCAGCGTTTCACTTTGCTTTGCGAAAGCTAATGGACCGCCGCCTCCTACTAAAATAGCTGTACTAAGCGTTACAACTGTTGCTTGTTTGACAAGATTCTTGAGTTTCATCTTCTTCCTCCTTTAATATTTGTTGGCGGGATAAACAAATAAGTGCGGTATGAGGTTTTAATGTTTAAATCCCGCCTTACATTTATCATTATAGGTTTGTCTTTAGGCTATGAATATGGCGTATATTGATTGGATTTTAGTCTTAAATTGATCTTGTTTCTTTTTAAAATGAACAATAAAAAAGCCCCGGCAAGGAGGCAATTAATTGTTGATATAAATATTGACATTCGTCTTATTGGCTTGCAGCATTCTCCCATGATTTCTGGAACTCTTGGAGTAATTGATCTCGATTTAACTGTTTTCCTACATATAACTGCATCGCAGAGCTGAATTCAGCTCTTACTCCAACAGGAAAGTGAAACCAGTTAATTGAAAATGTCTTCCCCGCTTTAGAGTAGTGAATGATTTCATCAGCTAACGGTCCTAAGTTGTCAGCCTCCATATTTTCAAATGCGGGGATAAATTTAAAATGGTCTGTTAAATACGTTTTACCTTGTGGTGACGTAACCATCCAGGTTAAAAATTTCTTGGCTTCTTTTTTCTTTATTGGCGTGGTTTGTTTGTTAATCACCCAATAATTTGGTACACCGACAACCAAGGAGTCATTATTTCGTTCATCATT
Source organism: uncultured Metabacillus sp. (assembly GCF_947503125.1). Taxonomy (GTDB): domain Bacteria; phylum Bacillota; class Bacilli; order Bacillales; family Bacillaceae; genus Metabacillus. Next base: position 7,108 of record NZ_CANNCR010000009.1, on the reverse strand, counting down.
GATTGGGATTGGCATTATCCCGATGTTCATATTTGGTGTTAACTGATCAATCAACGGCTGAATCCAGTTGCCTTGTTGAATGATCGCCGCCTGTCCATTGGCAAATAAATTCAACTCCATGTTGTAATCCGTTGTTAGCGGATTTTTGTTTCCATATTTTAACGTGACATCCAATACATTTATCACGTCTTTAAACCTTTGATTGGTTTCAATCCTTTCTATCCCATGATTTAAAGCATTTATAAAAGCAACTGGATCTTCTTGTTGTGCAAAAGCAATACTTACTAATTGGTCTCCTAATTTCCACTCTTCATAATATCCATTTGCAAAAGGCATAATCCCAGCCTGCTGCAGTTTTTCAGCGGCTGCGATTAATTCAGTAAGTGTTTTTGGTAATTCATCAATGCCTGCTTGTTTAAATAAATCCTTATTATAAATAAATCCGTATCCTTCAAGGTTAAATGGCATTCCATAAATTTTACCGTTTATTTTCATTGGTGTTAATGTATCCTTATATGCTTTGTCAACCCAAGGCTGATCAGAAAGATCCTCCAAATATTTACTCCATAATTTCGCATTTTCATATCCATTGTTTGTGAAAATGTCGGGACCGGTTCCAGAAGCGATTTGCGCCTTCAAATCGGAAAGATCATCCGCTGCCCCGCCAACGGTGTGAATCTTAATATCGATATGTGGATTTTCCTTTTCATAAGCATTTGCCATTTGTTCAAACTGTGTGGAAATTTCGACTTTTGGATTCCTGACATTTAAGATGATTTTTTCCTTGGTCTGTTTCGCTTCTTTCGTTTCCGTCTCTGTCTTTGTTTGACATGCCGTAAGAAATAAGATCATCATGACAGCCATATACAAGAGTACAAATTGCTTTTTCATTGCTTCACCTCAGTACTTCAGGATATTATGAGTTCCATTATCTGCTTCCAATTTGCAGCTTCTTCTCGCTGTTTCGGTACTCGAAAGGTGTCATGCCAACGACTTTTTTAAATAGCTTTGAAAAATATTTCTCATCCTGATAACCGAGCATGGTAGAAATGGAAAAAATACTTTCTTCTGTTTCGATTAACCAGCATTTTGCTTGATTAATTCTTAAGTTCATCATGTATTTAGAGAGCGGCATACCTGTTTCTTGTTTAAACTTTCTTGAGATATGCTCTCGACTCAAAAAGAACCGATTTGACAGTTTTTCCAAACTTAATTCATCCATGTAGTACTTTTCAACATAGGAAACAATATCCTTTATCCGACGGGCTTCATCCAAGTCGTTTAAGCGGTTGATCGATCTGAAAGTTTGTTCTTCTAAAGCCTTTTGCAGAGACTGAAAGGCTATTGGAAGTTCTGTTAATGATGAGATCGGATCACCGTTAACAAGACGTACAGGTATATCAAATTGCTGACTAATCCATTCCTCAATTTCTAACCATTTGCCATGTTTCGTAATCACTAGACAAAGACTATGATCAGTTTGCAGGGCAAATGCGTTTCCTAACTTCTGAATAATAAGCTCATCATCGAGTAACTGAATATATGGATAAGCATGATGCATTTGATAAAAGGAAATAAGGGTAAGATCGTATTTTTCAGATGGTGGAAGATATGAAACCAATTCATTCGAATTGAAAAGCTCTCCAACGCAAGCTGCCGTGACGACCTGATTCATACGCAGTCTTTTAACATCTTCATAGGATTCTTTGTAGTGACGATCCTCTTCTTCCTTTTCCCAGGATCGAACAGCCTCCGCTAATGTATGATTAAATGCATCTGCCTCAATGGGTTTCAATAAATAATCAAAGCTGCCGCACTGAATAGCCTTCCGCATATACGAATAGTCGTCAAACCCTGTGATTAAAATGACTTTTCCATTATAAGAAATGCTATCCAACCATTCGATTAATTCTAAACCACTTATTCCAGGCATCTTCACATCTGTAAGGATCATCTCTGGGTTTTCCTTCATGATGATTCTTTTTGCCTCTTCACCATTACATGCCTCGAAGAGATCAGTAATCCCGTACTTCTCCCATTGTCCTAACTGGCGTATGACATCACGTACATTGAATTCATCATCAACAATTAGAACCTTCATAGTCTTTCTCCCTCCCTGCCATTTCATCCCTAGCAAACTTTGAATCTAGAGGAATTGTCATACGAACTGAAAAGCCTTTGCCATCCATTGTGTCTAGTTCCAGACCGGCTCCTTGACCATAATTTAATACTAATCGGTCATGGATATTTTTCAGTCCGATATGCTCGCTTGCTACAGGTGCCGTATAAATATTTTCTCTTAAGGTTTCAAGCTCAGAGAGTGTCATGCTAGCTCCGTCATTTTCAACTGCGAGGTGCAAAGTTTGTCCTTTTATTTCTCCATAAATAAGTAAACGAGCATCATAGAAACCTTCTTCATAACAGTGTTTAAAGAAGTTTTCTACAAGCGGCTGAAGAGTCATACTTGGAATTTCCCTTTCCAGAATAGACTCATTTATATGAATAAAAACATTAATAGAGTCTCCAAACCGCTCCTTTTGCAGAGATAAATATGCGTTTATATAATCTACTTCATCTCTTATCAATACCCATTGATCCGCTCGAATGGAGTACCGCATCATTTTGGATAAGGACGTTACTAATTCGTAAACCTTCGGAGAATGAGATCGTAGTGCAACTGCACCGATAGATTGTAAGGCATTAAATAAAAAGTGTGGATTAACCTGAGACTTTAGTGCTCTAAATTGATTTTTCCGATTCTCAATTTCCAATTTATATTCACGATCAATGTGAAGGTTAATTCGATCCATCATATCCTTCATATGTTTTTCTAAATGGCCGATTTCATCTTCTCTGCTGTCATCAAAAGGAACGTCCATATTTCCGCCTTCAATTGATAATACTTTCTGGCTAAGAAGTTTAATAGGGCGAGTAATTCTGTAGGTAATAATACTAATCATGATTAACCCTAATAATCCTACTCCTATTCCAACAAGTATGTTTGTATAAGCAGTCTTTCTGACTTCTTTAAATAAAGATTGGCTAGGGGTAATCTTCACTAATTTCCATTGATTTAGTGGTTCTGATAAGGTTTTTGAAAAGATAATATCTTCACCATTATTCGTTCCCTCCGCTTCAATACGCGGTTGTAATTCAGAAGGAATCTGCTTTCCAATAAGTGTTTGATCACTTGCATACATCACACGATCTTTTGCATCTAATAGTAAAACAGAACCTCCATGCTCTTTTATAAGACTGTTACAAATACTAACATATCCAGCTATATCAAAATCTATTGTCATAAAACCTAAAAATTTGTTCGTAAGCACATCTTCTATTTTGTGATGAATACTCATAACCACTGTTTTATCAGATTGGGGAATGATCGCAGCGTGATTATAATTTTTAATTCGATGCGGGGGTTCAATTATAAACGGTTCGTTTGCGTGATAAAGCTTTTTAATCAAGGTCTGCTCTAAAAAATCAGGTTGATATTTTCTAGCACTGACCATGGCATTATAAACAGTAAACGATCCTTTATCTTTATCAATATAAAAACGTACTTGGCGAATTTCGTTCCGCATTAAATAGATAGACTCAATACTTTTTTCCACCGCAATCGGATTTAAATAGATGGAATCCTCAAACCCGTTAGTAAAAATTCGGATTAAATCAGGGTTCCGATAGATAATATAAGGAAGATTGCTTAGATCATAAAAGTATTGTTCCAGTTCTTCTGACAATTCCTCCATTTGATCCTCACTGATTTCGAGTTCATGCTGTTCAACACTATGTTTTGTATATTTATAAATGATTAAAACAGATAAAAAGTATGGCAGGATGATAAAAATAAGAAGCATGATTAATAAGCGATGTTGAATACTTTTCACATGGAGATGCTCCTTTCCCACATTAAGATCAAGTAAGCATGCATTTTTTAAGTTATAAAGCTAAATGAATCTCCATCTAAGCAAGAGTTCTGAATAGATAAAAGTGCTTATGAACAACCATTTATAATATTAAGCCCCAGATCACTTTTTAATTAAAATTCATTTAAAAAGGTATGTCAACAGGCTAAGATCATCTAAAAATAAAGAAGAGAACAGCTAAATACCTATTAAAATATGGATTCGGAAACGTTTACTACAACAGATGAAAACGCTGCAACTGAAAGGATAAATGAATCTTACCTACTAGAATGTGATCAATCTTTAAGTTACATAGGAAAATGTGATTATTTTTTGTGATAATATTTACAATGGGGGAAAATCAAGGAAAAACTTTACAACCTAATATAGGCTTAAAAATGCGCAAGCGCCTTGATCAGCCTAGGGCAAATAAGACGCTCATGAATAGAAGGCGTTTTTTGCCTTCAATTCATGAGTAGCTGACCCTAGAGGGGCTAGACACTAAAACTAAGTACAAAATTTTACACTTCTTAAACTTTAAAAAAGGATACCATATCTTTTCTGATACGATATCCTTCTTTCATAGCAATAGTGTATGTAATAAAAAGATTTAGGGAAAGAGTCTCCCATAAAGTGTGGCAGTTAACCGCTGCAAAACGAAAAAGGTTGGTTTTTTGTAACTTTTCTAATGAATATTTCTCTTTCTGAAATTACCTCCCTTAACTTCTGCTACGTCATATACTGTAACAAAGGCAGATTCGTCAATTTCATGAATGATTTCTTTTATTTTACTTTCTTCTAAGCGGTTAATCACACATGTGATTTCCATAAATTTTTCATGAGAATAACCACCGTAAGCTTCTTTATACGTTGCACTACGACCTAAACGATCGCGTATGGTCTCTACCATTAATTGGGGTTGATTTGTAATAATTTTAAATGTTTTAGAGCCGCTTAACCCTTCTTCAACGATATGGATCACTTTAGATGCAATAAAGTAAGCAATTGCCGAAAGAATGGCCCCTTGTAGACCAAATACAGTTGAAACGAAAATAAAGACAAACAAGTTTAAGAAAAGGATGAGATCACTTGTCCCAAACGGTAATTTTCGAGAAAGGAGAACGGCCAGCATATCAATTCCATCTAATGCTCCGCCATTACGCAATGCTAACCCCATCCCAAAACCAAGGATAATTCCGCCAACAACGGTAATTAACAAAGTATCCCCTTCAATAATCGCTGGGATATGGTGCATGAGGCTTGTCCCAACAGCTAGTGATGCGATTCCGATAATCGAATTAATGGCGAAGCTTTTCCCAATTTGTTGATAGCCTAACCAGATAAACGGGATATTCAAAACGGCAATAAGAATTCCTAATGGTAATCCAACTAGTTGTGAGCCAACGATACTAAGACCTGTCACACCCCCATCAGATACATTGTTCGGGATTAATACGGCTTCTAGCCCGTAAGCTGCTATAAATCCTCCTAAAATGACGATTAATCCTCTTAACGTTATTTTTAGTTTATTGGGCTTGTGCTTTTTACTTTTACTCATCTAATACCTCACTTCGAACAAAATCTTATCTAAGTTTACCATAAAATTTCTTTTTTAAGTATTTTGCACGTTTCGTCCAAGTAAAAAGAATCGCTATTTCACTTAAACTCCTACTCAAAAGTTAAACCTGACAAATCGTTCCGATTCACGATGTCTTTGTTGTTGGTCTACTCGCTGTTTTTCTTTAAAATGATGAGTTTTAAAAACCTAAAAAAGCAACTCTTTAACAAAAGAGTTGCCTATGCTGTCGACAAAGTCAGCAGCAGTTTTTTATGATTTACTTTTCAAATATGAGAAGTATTTCTTAATCTTGAAGTTTAAAAAACAATCTTTTTCCCTTCCTTACGCCACTCTTTATATTCAGCTGCTGCTGTGAAAAGAACATCCGTAGAAGAGTTAAGCGCCGTTTCAAATGAATCTTGTAAAACACCGATGATGAACCCTACTCCAACGACCTGCATGGCCACATCATTCGGGATGCCAAATAAGCTGCATGCCAAAGGAATCAGTAATAACGACCCGCCAGCAACACCTGAGGCACCACATGCACAAACAGCTGCCAGTACGCTTAGAATGATAGCCGTAGGAAGATCCACATGAATGCCAAGTGTATGAACTGCTGCAAGTGTTAATACAGAAATCGTAACAGCAGCACCAGCCATATTGATGGTGGCTCCTAATGGAATGGATACAGAATAACTATCCTTATCCAAACCGAGATCTTCACACAATCTCATATTTACAGGAATATTTGAAGCTGAGCTGCGCGTGAAGAATGCAGTAATGCCGCTCTCCTTTAAACATTTAAACACAAGCGGATATGGATTTCGTCTGATCGCCACAAAGACAATAACCGGATTGACAACCAGCGCTACAAACACCATACAACCAAGCAAAACAGCAAGTAGCTTTCCATAGCTTACTAATGATTCCAATCCATTGGTCGTAATCGATTCAAATACTAACCCCATAATTCCTAATGGTGCAAATTTAATAACCCATGTAACCATCTTTGAGACAGCATCTGAAAAATTAGAAATCAACGTCTTTGTAGTATCAGTGGCATTTTTTAAAGCCAAACCAAGGACAATCGCCCAGGCTAAAATACCAATATAATTTGCATTAACAATAGCATTAACCGGGTTATCTACTACGTTCAGCAATAATGTATTAAGAACCTCTGCAACACCGCCAGGAGGTGTTACACCTTCAGCACCCTTCGCAAGGGTTAACGATACAGGGAAAATAAAACTTACAATAACTGCAATTAATCCAGCTAAAAAGGTCCCTAACAAGTAGAGGACAATAATAGATTTCATATTTGTTCGGAGACCGCTCTTATGCTGAGCGATGGCCGACATGACCAAGAAAAGAACCAGGACAGGTGCAATGGCTTTTAACGCACCGACAAATAATGTTCCAAATAGAACAACAGCCTTTGCTTGCGGAACCGTTAAAGCCAGGATAATCCCAATAATTAAACCGATTATAATTTGTTTGACCAGACTTAACTGATTCCACTTATTAAGTATTCCTTTCATACATACTCCCCCCTCAAATGTTGCCGTATTGTAAAAACTTTTATATTAAAAAAGTTAATAATCTTTGAATTTAAGGGCTTTAAATGCAAAAAACTTGCCAC